>NZ_JOGX01000043.1 GCF_000719555.1 Streptomyces sp. NRRL F-5727 | reverse complement strand
GGCGGCGGGCGAGGCGGCCGGGCAGGCGGGGGAGCGCGAGGCGACGGGGGACCGCGGGGAGGCGGGTGCGGGCGGCGGTGGGCATCGCGGCACCTCGTCTCCTGGGCTTCCCTCCCGACGAGCCTGACCGCACCGGGCGCCCGGTGCGAGCCCGCCGCGCCGGACGGGTGAGGCGGGGGCCCGGCCCCGGTCCCGGGCCGTCAGCTCCGGGGCCAGGGGCGGCCCTCCAGGCGCTCGATGTCCCGGTTGAAGCGCTCCAGGAAGTCCGCGAAACGGGTCACGTCCTCGGGCGACCAGTGCTCCATGATCCGCTGGAGGCCGCCGATGTTGTACGAGCGGTCGGCCGCCAGGCGGCGCTCGCCCTCCTCCGTGATGCGGAACTTGCGGGCGATGCCGCCGTCCGGATCCGGGATGCGCTCCACGACCCCGGCCCTCAGCATGGCCGCGGTCTGCCGGTTGAGGGTGGAGGTGTCGAGCCCGAAGGCGTCGGTGAGCTGCCCGATGGACATCGGCCCGTGCATCCGGATCCGGGTGAGGAGCACGTACGCGCTGCGGTCGAGTCCGCCGCCGCCGACCCGGGCGCGCGGCGCGTGGAGGTGCGAGTGCCGGCTGAGCAGCATCGTCTCGAACTCGACGCGGTCGGTGGCCTTCTCCACCGGCCCGTCCGGGGGCGTCTCCACGGGGTGGTCCACGGGCTTGTCCATGGGCGTCATTCTCTCCTGCCGCGAGGGATGTGCATCATGCACGGCTTGTGCGTCATGCAATTAATGTGCATGATGCACAAGCCTCGCCTCCGTGGCACCAGGAGAGACCCGTGGACCGCGCCCAGACCGACGAGACACGCCCCGGGGGCGTCGTCGGCGTCCTCGCCCCCCGCACCGCCTGAGCCCCGGCACGCCGACCCGGCGGCGGTACGGGTACGCGGCCGCCGGCCCCGTACCCGTACCGCTCACCCCGTCCCGTCCGCCTCCAGCGTGAACAGCGCCCCGTCCGGATCCCGCACCACCACCCGGCGCTCGTCGCCCCCGGTCTCCGGCTCCCTCGCCCCGCCCCACTCGCCGCCCGGCACCACCGCCCCGCCGTGCTCCCCCACCGCCGCCACCGAGGCCGCCAGATCCGGCACCCGGAACCGCACCAGCCACCGCGGCCGCAGCTGCGGACGGGACGAGGCCGCCTCCACCGGACCGCTGTCGAGCCGGGCCACCGCCACCCCGTCGCGGCGCAGCACCACCCGGTCCTCCTCGTACGAGGTGTCGCAGCAGCCCGGTAGGTCCTCCGCCCAGCGCAGCACCCCGGCGTAGAACACCGCCGCGTCGAACGCGTCCCGGGTGTGCAGCTCCACCCACGCCGGGGCGCCCCGCTCGCCCACCTGCCAGCGCGACACCAGCCGCCCCTCCCACACCGCGAACGCGGCCCCGTCCCGGTCCGTGGCCAGCGCCGCCCGCCCCTGCGGCGGGTACGCCACCGGGCCCACGCCCACCGTGCCGCCCCGCTCCCTGATCCGCGCCACCGCCGCGTCCGCGTCCTCCACCGCGAAGAACACCGTCCAGGCCACCGGCACCGCCAGCTCCGCCGCCAGCGCGGCGATCCCCGCGACCGGTACCCCGTCCCGCTCGCCCACCGCGTACGCCGAACCCGCCTCGAGATCGCCCTTGCGGAACGTCCAGCCCAGCACCGCGCCGTAGAACCGCTGCGCCGCGTCCAGATCCCGCGCCGCCAGACTCAGCCAGCACGGCGCGCCCAGCGCCTGTGCCGTCGTCGGCTCCGCCACCGGACCACCTCCTTGACCCAGCGCCCGCCGGCCGGACGCCACCCCGCGCGCCTTCCCCGGCGGACCGCCCCGCACACCCCCCTTCACCCGGCCGGCGGCGCACCGGACCCGGGCGGGACGTCAGGCCGCCGGGGGCGCGGACAGGGCCACCGTGAGGTGGTGGTGCAGCAGGCCGAGAGCGGGCCGGTCCGCCGGCTGGAGCGGGGCGACCAGCTTCCAGTACCGGGCCATCACCCCCGTGTCCTCGCGGCCCAGCAGCTCCACCAGGCGCCGCCGGAAGACCGCCGAGTCCGCCTCCCCGAGCGCCAGCGCGTACGCCCCGGCGAAACAGTCCACGGCCTCCGCGCCGCCGGGCGCCCGCCCCGCCCGCACCTCCGCCGCCGCCAGGCCGTACGCCTCCGCCAGCCCCTCGTACAGCACCGCCGGCCGGTACCGCTCCCCCCGCAGCGGCGGCGCCGGCGCCCGCTCCGGCCGGGGGTCCGACACCAGCGCGCGCAGCAGGGCGAAGGCCCGCACCTCACCCGGCGACGGCTCGTCCGGCGGCACCGGGACGACCTCCTCCAGAACCCGCGCCACCAGCGGGGCCGGCAGCCGCACCGGCAGCGACCGCCGCCAGAACCGGACCACCGCGTCCGTGTCCGGCGGCAGTGCCGCCGCACCCAACAGCGGCAGCAGCTCGGCCCGCTCCGCGCCGTCGCACTCCGCGAGCAGCCGCAGCGACGCCTCCCGCCACGCCAGCGCCGCCCGCTCCCGCGCCACGCCCCGCAGCTCCCCGGCGACCACGTCCGCCAGCCGGCCCTCGTCCTCCAGCGCCCGCGCCACCTCGGGCACGCCGAGACCCAGGGCCCGCAGCGACCGGATCTCCCGCAGCCGGGCCAGCGCCCCGGGGCCGTACCGCCGGTGCCCGCCGCCGCTGCGCCCGGCCTCCGGAAGCAGTCCCCGGTCCGAGTAGTACCGCACGGTCTTCACCGTCACCCCGGCCCGCCCGGCCAGCTCGCCGATGCTCCACGTCCCGTCCGCGTCCGCCACCCCGCACCTCCCGCGGCCGACCCTAGCCGCCCCCGCGCGGGGTGGAATCTCCCCCAGGGGGAGTTCCTAGCCTGCCGGGGACCGCAGCGGGAGACGAGTACGAGGAGGCGGCGATGACGACGTTCGTTCTGGTGGGAGGCGCGTTCACCGGCGGGTGGCTGTGGGAACGGGTCGCGGAGCGGCTGCGGGCAGCCGGGGCCGCGGCCCGCCCGGTGACCCTGGACGGCGCACCCGACGCCGGACTCGGCACGCACGTGCGGGAGTTGACGGAGCTCGTCGACCGGCTCGACGACCCGGAGCTCGTCCTCGTCGGGCACGACTACGGCATCCACCCCGTGCTCGCCGCCGCCGACCGGCGGCCGGACCGGGTCGCCCGGGTGGTGTACGTCGCCGCCGGGCTGCCCTCGGACGGCGACCCGGCGCTGCTCCTCGTCCGCGACGAGACCGTCCGGGCCCGGCTCGGCCACGACACCGCGCCGCTCCCGGCGCCCCGGGGGGAGGAGTGGGCGCGCTGGGGCAGCCTCGACGGGCTCTCCGGCGACGACCTCGCCCTCCTCGACCGGCGGGCGGTGCCGCAGCCCGCCGGCACCCTCACCGAACCCCTGCGGCTCGGCGGCGCCGTGGACCGGGTGCCCGCCGCCGCGGTGATGTGCACGGCCGACGGGCCGGGCGTCGACGTCGTCGAGATGCTCGTCCGGACGGGACCGCCGCACCTGAGGAAACTGGCCGGTCCCTGCTACGCCTTCTTCGAACTCCCCGCCGGACACTGGCCGATGCTCACGCACCCTGCCGAACTCGCCGACCTGCTGGTGCGGGCGGCCGTCGGGGAGGGGCGGCGGCTGACCCTGGACGACGATCAACCCTCTTACGAGCAGGTGGAGTTCCTGCTGGAGACGCGGGAGTTCCCGTACGAGCGGCACGGCCGCCTCGACGTCTACCCGCCCGACGGGGAGGACCGCAGGCCCGCCGTTCTGCTCGTGCACGGCGGCCCCGTCGACGCCGACCGCACCCCCACCCCGCGCGACATGCCCTTCTACCGCGGCTACGCCCGCCACCTGGCCGGACTCGGCGTCGTCGGCGCCACCGTCGACCACCGGCTGTACGCCCTGACCGACTACGCCCGCGCCGCCGACGACCTGGCCGAGGCGGTCGAACGGCTCCGCGCCCACCCCCGGACCGACCCGGACCGGATCGCGCTCTGGATCTTCTCCGGCGGCGGCCTCCTCGCCGCGGACTGGCTGGCGGCGCCGCCGCCGTGGCTGCGCTGCCTCGCCCTCTCCTACCCCGTCCTCGCCGCGCCGCCCGGCTGGGAGACGGTCGAGACCCGCTTCCGCCCGGTGGCGGCGCTCGCGGGCGCCGGCCCGCTGCCGGTGGTCCTCGTCCGCGCCGGACGCGAGCACCCCGCGTTCGCGGCGACGGTGGAGGAGTTCCTCGCCGCGGCCGGGAAGCACGGGGCGGACGTCGAGATCGTCGACGTGCCGGAGGGGCGGCACGGCTTCGAGGCGTTGGACCGCACGGACGCGTCGCGGGACGCCGTGGTCCGGGCGGTCCGGGCCGTGCTCGACCGGGTGACGGGGAGGGGATGACCGGACGGAGGCTCTCAGGCCCGGCCCGTCACCCGGGCCGGGTCCCAGCCCCTTCGCGGCACCGAGTCCAACAGCAGCCGTGTGTAGGGGTGTTCGGGGGAGCCGAGGACCCGGTCCACCGGGCCGTACTCCACCACCTGCCCCGACCTGAGGACGAGCACGTCGTCCGCGACGTGCCGGACCACCGCCAGGTCGTGGGTGACGAAGAGGTAGCCGATGCCGGCCTCGCGGCGGATCTCCCGGAGCAGGTCGAGGATCTGCGCCTGGATCGACACGTCGAGCGCGGCGACCGCCTCGTCGAGGACCAGCACCCGGGGCTCGGCCGCCAGCGCCCGGGCGATCGCCACCCGCTGCCGCTGCCCGCCGGAGAGCCCGCGCGGCAGGGCGGCGGCCTCGCGGGCGCCGAGCCCGACCCGGTCGAGGAGGTCGGCCACCCGGGCCTGCCGCCCGGCCGCGTCCAGTGCCGTGTGCAGCCGCAGCACCTCGTCCAGGCAGCCGCTCACCGGGATCCGCGGGTCCAGCGACAGATACGGGTCCTGGAAGACCATCTGGATCTGCCGGGCCCGCGCCAGCCGTTCCGCGCGACCCCGGGGGCGGGCGGAGCGGTCCCGGCCGTCGAGCCGGACCGTGCCGCCGTCCGGGCGCTCCAGACCCACCAGCATCCGGACCGTGGTCGTCTTGCCGCTGCCGGACTCGCCGACGATCGCCAGCGAGCCCCCGGCCGGCAGGGTGAACGACACCCCGTCGACCGCGAGATGGTCGCCGTACCGCTTCCGCAGCCCGTCGACGACGAGGCCCTTCTCCACCACGGTCGTCACAGCGCGATCCCTTCGTCGGCGCGGTGGCACGCGGCGAAACCCTCGCCGTGCCGTGCCGGTTCGGGCTTCTCCTCCGTGCAGCGCGCCACCGCGTGCGCGCACCGCGCGGCGAAGGCGCAGCCCGGCGGCGCCTCGGCGAGCGAGACCGGGCGGCCCGGGATCGGGCGGGGCGCGGGCGCGCCGGACTCGATCCGCGGGGTGCAGCGGAGCAGGCCGGCGGTGTACGGGTGCCGGGGCCGGTCGAACAGCTCGTCGGTGGACCGGTGCTCCACGATCCGGCCCGCGTACATCACGTACACCCGGTCGCAGATCGCGGCGGCCAGCTCCAGGTCGTGGGTGACGAAGAGCATGCCGGTGCCGCGCTCGGCCCGCAGCCCGGCCAGGATCGAGAGGACCTCGGCCTGGGTGGTGACGTCGAGGGCGGTGGTCGGCTCGTCGGCGACGAGCAGCGCCGGTTCGGCGGCGAGTGCGGCGGCGATGACGACCCGCTGGAGCATGCCGCCGGAGAACTGGTGCGGGTGGCGGCGCAGCGCCCCGCGCGGGTCGCGGATGCCGACCGCGGCGAGGAGTTCCTCGGCGCGCGCGGTGGCCCGGGCGGCCGGGGTGCCGGAGGCCCGGAGGCCCTCGGTGAGGAAGTCGCCGACCCGGCGCAGCGGGTTGACGGAGGCGCGCGGGTCCTGGAAGACCATGGCGACCTCTCGGGCCCGCAGCGCGGCGAGCCGCGCCCGGTCCATGGTGAGGACGTCCGCGCCGCCGACCCGGACCTCGCCGGCGGTGCGGGCGCCCTTGGGGAGGAGGCCGAGGACGCTGCGGCAGGCGACGGACTTGCCGGAGCCGGACTCGCCGACCAGGCCGACGGTCTCCCCGGGCCGTACGGTCAGGCTGACGCCGTCGAGGATCGGCCGGGCGGCACGGTCGCCGGGGAGCCGCAGCTCCAGGCCGTCGATCTCCAGGACGGGAGGGGGTGTGGAGTGGTTCATGTCGTCTACTTCTCCCGACGGGCGATGCGGTCGGCGAGGCCCTCGCCGACGATGCCGAAGGCCACCACCGCGAGCACGATGCACACGGACGGCGCGAGCGCCGGCAGCATCGCGCCCTGCAGGACGGCGCCCTGGCCCTCGTTGATCATGGCGCCCCAGTCGGCGGTCGGCGGCTGGACGCCGAAGCCGAGGAAGGAGAGCGCCGCCAGGTCCATCAGCGCGTAGCCGAAGTTCATCGCGGACTGCGCGAAGACCGTCGGCGCGATGTTGGGCAGCAGGTGCCGGACGCAGACCGTCCAGCCGGACCAGCCCTGCACCACGTACGCCTCGATGTACGGCCGTGCCTTCTCCTGCCGGGCGATGCCGCGCACCAGGCGTCCCACGTACGGGGTGTACGCGACCGCCATCGCGATCACCGGGGCCGTCATGCCCGGGCCGGTGACCGCGACCAGCAGGATCGCCAGCATCAGCCCGGGGATCGAGAAGACCAGGTCCATCGCGCGGGAGAGCAGGGTGTCGGCCCAGCCGCCGCGCCAGGCCGCCACCACGCCGAGCAGGGTGCCGAGCAGGGTGGAGACGCCGACGACCAGGAGCGGGCCGAGGAGGCCGGTGCGGGCGCCGTGCAGCAGCCGGGACAGGATGTCGCGGCCGGACTGGTCGGTGCCGAGGAGGTGGTCGCCCGTGGTGCCGACCAGGCTCGCGCCCAGGTCGAGCGCCTCGGGGTCGTACGGGGCGAGCAGCGGCGCGCACACGGCGACGAGGACGAGCACGGCGAGCACCGCGACCGAGACCGTGAAGAGCGGACCCTGCCCGAGCAGGCGCAGCCCGCGCAGGCCCGGCCTGCGGTACGGCACCGTGGTGAGGGTGGTGGTCATGAGGAGCCTTCCCCGGGGGAGAGACGGGGGTCGATGAGCGACGCGAGCAGGTCGACCGCGAGGTTGACGACGACGAACGCCGCCACGCTGAGCAGCGTGACCGCCTGGACGACCGCGAAGTCCTGGGCGGTGACCGACTGGACGAGCAGCGAGCCGAGGCCGGGGACGTCGAAGGCGGTCTCCACGATGGCGGTGCTGACGAGCAGGCCCGCGAGCATGGTGCCGCCGACGGTGACGACCGGCCCGAGGGCGTTCCGCAGCACGTGCCGGCGGACCACGGTCCGGCCGGCGACGCCCCGGGCGCGGGCCACCTCGACGTGCTCGCGGCCCAGTTCGTCGAGCATCGCGGAGCGGGTGACCCGGGCGAGCAGGCCCGCGAACGTGAGGGCGAGCGCGAAGGCCGGCAGGGTCAGCTGGTGGAGCCGGGGGCCGAGCCCCTCGGCCGCGCCGCCGCCCGGACCGGGGAACCAGCCGAGCTGTACGGAGAAGAGCGAGACCAGCGCGATCGCGGTGACGAAGGCGGGGGTGGCGGTGGCCACGCCGGTGCCGATGAGCACGGTCTTGTCGAGGAGGCCGGGGCGGAGCGCGGCGAGGATGCCGGCGCCGACGCCGAGGACGGTGACGAGCAGCGCCGCGTAACCGACGAGGAGGGCGGTGCCGGGCAGCCGCGAGCCGAGGAGCGCGGTGACGTCCTGGTGGTACTGGGCGGAGCGGCCGAGGTCGCCGCCGAGGACGCCGCCGAGCCACTTGCCGTACTGGACGACGAGCGGGTCGTCCAGGTGGTGCTCGGCCCGCAGGGCCGCCACGGTCTCGGGGGTCGCGGGGCGGCCGTGCAGGAGGAAGGTGACCGGGTCGCCGGGGGCGAGGTGGATGGTGCCGAAGACGACGACCGAGGTCACGAACAGCACCGCCACCAGGCCGGCGAGCCGGCCGAGGAGGAAGCGGGTCATGACTGCGCGGCCCCGATCGTCGCGGCCCACGGGTAGTAGAGCTGGGCGATGCCGGTCGGCGCGCCGGTGATCCGCTTGCCGAGGAAGACGGAGTAGGGCGCCTCGTAGACCGGGATGACCGGCAGCCGGTCGAGCGCGATCTCCTGCAGCTTCGCGGTGAGTTCGGCGCGCTTGGCGGGGTCGTACTCGGTGTTGGCGCGGTCGAAGGCCACGTCGTACTCGGCGTCGGACCAGTTGCCGTAGTTCCCGAAGTCGCCGGTGCGCAGGTACTGGTAGAACTCCAGCGGGTCCGGGGTGTTGTCGTAGCCGTTGGTGATGACCAGGTCGAGGCCCTCGCGGGCGGCGGGGTCGACGAAGATGTTGCTGTACGCGTCCGGCGAGACCGGCTTGAGCGTCACGTCCAGGCCGATCTGCCGCCCGGCCGCCTGTACGGCGTTGGCGACGACGCTGATCTCGGGGGCCATCGAGCTGGTCGCGAGGGTGACCTTCCGTCCGGTGGCCTTGGCCTCCTCGACCAGCTTCTTCGCGGCGGCCAGGTCGTACGCGGGCTCGGGCAGCGTGTCGTACAGGGTGGCGGTCTTCTCGGGGACGAGCGCCCACGCGCCGCGGGCGGCGGGGGCCTTGGCGGGGACGCCGACGCCGCCGGCGGCCGCCTTGACGATGTTCTTCCGGTCGAGCGCCATCGACAGCGCCCTGCGGACCCGCACGTCGCCGAGCGTGCCCTTGAAGTCGGTGACCGCCAGGTTGGCGGCGGCGGTGTTGGGGCCGAAGAGGAGGGAGCCCTTGCCGCTGCCGCGGAGCTGGGCGAAGGAGGCCGACGGGACCATGTAGCCGCCGTCGGAGGTGCCGGAGAGGAAGGCGTTGGCGCGGGCGGCGGCGTCCTCGATGAAGGTGAACCGCACCTTCTCCGACTTCGGGGCGAGCTTCGTGTCCCAGTAGTCCGGGTGCTTCTTCAGCGTGATGCTGTCGCCCTGCGCCCACTTCTCCAGCGCGTACGGGCCGGTGCAGTTCAGCTCGCCCTCGGGGGTGCCGTAGTCCTTGCCCTCCTTCGTGAGGGAGGCGGCGCTGACGACGGTGCCGGGGGAGGCGGCGAGGAGTTCGTGGAAGAGGGCGTCGGCCTTGCCGAGGCGGATCGTCACCTCCAGCGGGCCGGTCTTCTCGATCGCGTCGACGGTCTTGAACGCGGAGCCCCAGGGGGAGCCGGTGGCCGGATCCATCTGCCGCTTCAGGGAGGCGACGACGTCGTCGGCGGTCAGGGTGGTGCCGTCGTGGAACTTCACGCCGGGCCGCAGGGTGTAGACGAGGGTGCGCGGGTCGGGCCGGTCCCACTTGACCGCGAGACCGGGCTCGATCTTCAGGTCGGGGGTGACCCGCAGCAGCTGCTCGCAGACGTTGGCGAGCACGGTGTTGGGCGGGTAGTCGTACGCGAGGGCGTAGTCGAGGGTGTACGGCTCCGCGTAGAGCGACCAGGTGAAGGAGTCGAGCGGGCCCTTCGCGGCCGGCGAGGTGGGGGAGACCTTGAAGTCGGCTCCCGTGCCCGAGGTGCCCGGCTGGGGCTGGGTGGCGCCGGAGCAGGCGGTGAGGGAGGCCGCGAGGGCGGCGGTACAGGCGAGGGCGGTGAAACTGGGCGTGCGCATGCAGACCCACCCCTTTACGGGTGTAGTGACGGGCGCTGGGGGGATGGAGCGAGTATTGATGCGGGAACGTTCCCGCACAAGAGTTCCGGCCAGTTTGCGGGAACGGTTTTGCAATGGTCACGGGGATGGCAGCATCAGCCCCATGACCGAAGCTTCAGAGCACGGCGGAGCGGCCCCGGAGCGGCACGCGACCACCCCGGGGCGGGACGCGCCCGGCGGACGGCGGAACGAGGCGCGCGGCGGGACCCGGGGGACCGCACAGCCCGCCCCGCGCGTCCGTCTCGTCGACGTGGCGCGCGAGGCCGGACTGTCCAAGACCACCGTGTCGGCGGCCCTGAACGGCACCGGCCGGCTCTCCCCCCAGATCCGGGAGAAGGCCCGCGAGACCGCCCGCCGCATGGGCTACCGGCCCAACGCCACCGCGCGCCAGCTGCGCGCGGGACGGGCCCGGCTGATCGGCTACGTCGTCGGCGAGCTGGCCGACACCCCGTGGACCTTCCTGGAGTCGCCGTACTTCGCCCGGCTCACCGGCGCCACCGCCGCCACCGCGCTCGCGCGCGGCTACGCGGTGGTGCTGCTGCCCGCCGGCTCGCTGCAGAGCGAGTGGGCGGCGCTGCCCCTCGACGCCGTGGTCGTCGCCGACCCCGTCGCCGACGACCGGATCGTCGAGGACCTGCTGGCCGCCCGCATCCCGGTCTTCAGCGACCGGTCCGTGGAGGGCCGGGAGGGCGCCCACTGGGTGGACGTCGACGCGGCCGACGCCGTCGGGCAGGTCCTGGACCACGTCCACGCCCAGGGGGCCCGCCGGCCGGTGCTCGTCGTCCCCGACAGCACCACCCGCTTCCACCGCGAGGTGGACGCGGCGCACCGCGCGTGGTGCGCCGCGCACGGACTGCCGCAGCTGACCGTGCGGGCCGCCGAGCCCGGCAACGGGCCGGTGATCCAGGCCGTGGAGACCGCCCTGGGTGCCGGTCCCGAACGCCCCGACGCCCTCCTCGTGGTCGCCGAGGCCAGTCCGCCGCTCGTGCTGGACGCGGCCCGCCGGCACGGCTACGACGTCCCCGGCGACCTGCTCCTCGTCTGTGTCAGCGAGGACGAGACCGCCGTGCACACCGACCCGCCGGTGACGACGCTGAGCCTGCGCCCCGACGCGGTCGCCGAGGCGGGGATCGCCCACCTCGTCGCCGTACTCGAACAGGGCCTCCAGGAGACCGGCGGATCGCTCGTGCCGGTCAGGCTCGACGTACGGGAGTCCTCCGTACGGCCCGGCTAGCGGACGCACGGATCCGCCGGGTCACGCCTCGTACACCAGCCGGCCGCCGACGTACGTGCGCTCCACCCGGGCCTCGGCGATCTCGTCGGCCGGCGCGGCCAGGATGTCCCGGTCGAGCACGACGAGGTCGGCGAGGTGGCCCGGCAGCAGACTGCCCGCGTCGTCGAGGCCGTTCACATGGGCCGCGCCGGCCGTGTACGCGGTCAGCGCGGAGAGCAGGTCGAGGCGCTCCTCCGGGTAGAACACCCGGTCGTCCTCGGCCTCCGGGTCCCGCCGGTTCACGGCGACGTGGATGCCCTCGATCGGGTTCGGGCTGGAGACCGGCCAGTCGCTGCCCGCCGCCAGGGTCGCCCCGGCCCGCAACAGCGAGCCGAACGGGTACTGCCAGGCCGCCCGCTCCGGACCCAGGAACGGGATGGTGAGCTCGTCCATCTGCGGCTCGTGCGCCGCCCACAGCGGCTGGATGTTGGCGATCGCGCCGAGCGCGGCGAAGCGGGGCAGGTCCTCGGGGTGGACGACCTGCAGGTGGGCGAGGTGGTGGCGGTTGCCGCGCCGCCCGTTGGCCCCGACCGCCGCCTCGATCGCGTCCAGCGCCTCCCGCACGGCACGGTCGCCGAGCGCGTGGAAGTGCACCTGGAAGCCGAGGGCGTCGAGCTCGGTCACATGCCCGCGCAGCGCCACCGGATCGACGAAGCTCAGCCCGGAGTTGCCGGTCGCGCAGCCGCAGCCGTCCAGGTACGGGGTGAGCATCGCGGCCGTGAAGTTCTCCGCGATCCCGTCCTGCATGATCTTGACCGAGGTGGCGCGGAACCGCCCCGAGGTCAACTGCTCGCGCCGGTCGACCAGTTCCGGGATCTGCTCGGCCCCGCGCTCGCGGTCCCACCACAGCGCCCCGGTCACCCGGGCGGTGAGCGAACCGTCCTTCGCCGCCGTCAGATAGGCGTCCGACGGGTCGGACATGCCGTTGAAGGCGCCGAGGAGCGCGTCCTGCCAGCCGGTGATGCCCAGCGAGTGCAGCAGCCGCTGCGCGCGCAGCAGGCCCGCCAGCCGGTCCTCCGCGGTCTTGTCCGGCACCAGGCGGGAGACCAGACCGGTCGCGCCCTCCTGGAGCATGCCGTTCGGGAAGCCGTCGGCCTCCCGCTCGATCCGGCCGTCCGCCGGGTCCGGGGTGGCGGCGGTGAGACCGGCCAGCTCCAGCGCCCGGGTGTTCGCCCAGGCGCCGTGGTGGTCGCGGTTCGACAGCAGCACCGGCCGGTCCGGGACGACCGAGTCGAGGAGCGCGCGGGTCGGCATGCCGCCCTCGAAGCTCTCCATCGACCAGCCGCCGCCGGTGATCCACTCCCGGTCCGGATGCGCCTCGGCGTACTCCCGGATCCGCTCCAGGTACTGCGCGACGTCGACGCTGCCGGTGAGGTCGCACTCGGCGAGCTCGGTGCCGCCGCCCACCGCGTGGATGTGGGAGTCCTGGAAACCGGGCAGCAGCAGCTTGCCGGTCAGGTCCACCACCTCGGTGCCGGGCCCGATCAGCTCGCGCACCTCGTCGTGGCCGACGGCGGTGATCCGGTCACCGGTCACCGCGAGCGAGGTGGCCCGGCTCCGCGCCGGATCCAGGGTGAGGACGGGGCCTCGGGTGAAGACCAGATCGGCCTGGGGCATACGGCGGCTCCCTTGCGTGCGGCGCGCCCGGGGGGCGCGGGGCGGACGACGGCCGGTCGGAGCGCGGAGCGCCGCGGGGTCGGCCGTCGGACGGGTCGGACCCGTCGGCGGCCGGAACGGGCCGGCGTCGCCGTTCAGGTGACGGGCGCCATGGAAGCCCGCGAGCCGTTTACACGTCAATGGTGTTGACGTAAGGTCCCGGCCATGTCCGCACGCGTCGTACCCGAAGGAAGCCGGCAGCGCCGCCGCCCCACCAAGCAGGGCGCCGTCCTCTCCGAACGGCTCATCGTCGACACCGCGCTGCGCCTGGTGGCCCAGCACGGCGCCGAAGCCCTCTCCGTACGCCGGCTGGGCGCGGCCCTCGGCGCCGACCCCAGCGCCCTCTACCGGTACTTCCGCAACACCGACGCCCTGCTCCTCGCGCTCGCCGACGAGGTCATCGGCCGGGCGCAGGAGGGCTGGGAGGCGACCGGCGACTGGCGCGCGGACCTGCGCGCGCTGGGCCTGCGCATCCACGCCTCCTACGTCGCCCAGCCCCAGGCCGCCCTCCTCGCCGCGCACCGCACGACCGGCCGCTGCCACGAGACGCGGGCGGTCGAGAGGATCCTCGGCATCCTGCGGGACGGCGGCTTCCCCGACCCCCTGGCCGTCCGCGCCTACCACGCCTTCGTCGACCAGGCGCTGGCCTTCGCCGCCCAGGACGCCGCCGCCGGGGCGATGCCGCCGGCCGCGCGCGAGGCGGACGCCGAGGTCTGGGGAGAGGTCTACGGCCGCCTCCCGGCGGAGACCCACCCGCACATCGCGGCCACGTTCCCGCTCCTCGCCGCCGACATGCGGGAGAGCGGCTACCCCTTCGCCCTGGAGCTCATGCTGACGGCACTGGCGGGCCTGCGCCCGGACCCGGCGAAGGCCGAGGCGTAGGAACACCTCTCCGGTGCCGCGTCAGAACCGCCCCACGGGGGCGTGACGGCCCACCGCCGCCAGGTCCGCGGAGATGGCTCCGGCGGTCTCCCGAAGCCGTGGCAGGAGCGCGTCCAGGCTCTCCTCCGGGGAGCAACGGCCCGCGTGCAGCGCGACGTTGAGCGCCGCCACCACCCGCCCCGCGCCGTCCCGGACGGGCACCGCGATCGACCGCAGCCCCTCCTCCAGCTCCTCCTCCACCCACCCGAACCCGCGCCCGGCGGTCGCCGCCACGGCCTCCCGCAGCTCCTCGGGCCCGGTCAGGGTCCGGGGGGTCAGGGCCTCCGGGGTGATCCGCCCGAGCCGCGCGTCCCGCTCCGCCTCCGGCAGGGCGCCGAGCAGCACCCGCCCCATCGAGGTGGCGTACGCGGGCAGGCGGGTGCCCACCACGATGTCGATGTGCAGGAGGCGGCTGCCCGCCACCCGCGCCACGTACCGGATGTCGTCGCCGTCGAGCACCGCCACCGACGCCGACTCCCGGACGGCGCGCACCAGTCGGACCAGGTGCGGGGTGGCGATCTCGGGGAGGGTGAGCGCGGACAGCAGGGCGTGGCCGAGTTCGAGGACGCGGGGGAGGAGCACGAAACCCCCGGCCTCCTCCCGTACGTACCCCAGGTGCCGCAGCGTGATCAGCGAGCGCCGGGCGGTCGCCCGGGGAAGCCCGGCGAGCCGGGCGAGATCGGTGAGCCGGGCGGGCCCGCGTACGGCTCCGAAGGCGCGCAGCACGTCGAGCCCCCGGGCCAGCGACTGGAGGTAGCCCGACCCCAGCTCCTCCTTGAGCGCGGGCCCGGCGGCCAGGGCGGCGGGCCCGGCGGCGGCCGGTGGTCCGGCGGCGAGCGCGGCCTCCATCGCGGCGACGGTCCGGGCGAGCGGGGCGAGGGCCAGCGCCTCCAGGGCGGCGGCGTCGTGCCGGCTGGTGTGGCTGACGGCGCTGACCGCGCACACGACGGCCCCCGCCGGGTCCCGTACCGGCAGGGCGACGGCCACCAGGCCCGGCTCGATCAGCTGGTCGTCGACGGCCGCGCCCCGCTCGCGGGCCGCCCGCACCCGCGCCGGGAACCCGCCGTCGTCGCCGTGCGACTCCCGCCACGCGGCGAACCGCTCCGCGTCCCAGCCGGCGGCGAACAGGGCGCCGGGCGCGCAGCGTTCGGCCGGCAGCAGGTCGCCGGGCCGGAACGAGATGGCCATGGCCCGGCGCCGGGTCGCCTGGGTGAGGAACCGGACCCCGTCCCCGTCGGGGACGGCGAGCGACACGGGCGCGTCGAGCTCGTCGGCGAGCGCGGCGGCATGCGGCCCGAGGAGCCCGGGCAGCCCGCAGAAGTCCAGATAGGCGTTGCCGAGCGCGGCCGCGCCCGGCGCGAGCAGCAGGTCGCGCCCCTCGGCGCGCAGCACCCCGAGGACGGTGAGCGTGGTGGCGACCCGGTCCACCGTGGCCCGGGCGAGCCCGGTCGCCCGCGCCACCTCCCCGAGCCCCCGCCGCCCGCCGCCGTCGACCACGGCCCGCACCACGGCGAGCCCCCGCTCCAGAGGCCCCACCACCCCGTCGGGCCGCTCCACCGCCATGTCCGCCTCCCTCGTCCCGCGCGCGGGGAGAACCGTACCCGGCGCGTGACCGTCCCGCTGTCCGGCCGGGGGCATGCCGAAGGGGCGGTCGCCGGGGCGGCGGCCGCCTCTTCGGGGCGGGAGGTCAGGCGTGGAAGCGGTAGACCGCCTGGGCCACGCAGGCGGGCTTCTCGGAGCCGTCGATCTCCACCGTGAGGTCGACGACGACCTCGACGCCGCCGCGCACGTCCTCGACCGCGGCGATCCGACCGTGGGTGCGGATCTTGGAGCCGACGCGCACGGGGGAGGGGAAACGCACCTTGTTCAGGCCGTAGTTGACGGCCATCGAGACGTCCTCGACCTGGAGCAGCTCGCTCCACATGGGGATGAGGAGGGAGAGGGTGAGGTAGCCGTGGGCGATGGTGCCGCCGAAGGGGCCGGCGGCGGCCCGCTCCTGGTCGACGTGGATCCACTGGTGGTCGTCGGTGGCGTCGGCGAAGGTGTCGACGCGGGACTGGGCGATCTCCACCCAGGAGCTGTGGCCGAGGTCGGCGCCGGCCTGGGCGCGGATCCCGTCGATGCCGTGGACGGTGAGGGCCATGGGGGTTCTCCAGAAGGTCAGTGGGCGGGGGAGCTGCCGTAGTGGTCCCGGATGGGGCCCTTCAGCAGCTTTCCGGTGGCGTTGCGGGGCAGTTCGGGCGCGAGCACGACGCTCCGCGGGATCTTGTAGCGGGCCAGCAGGCCCCCGAGGTGGGCGAGCAGCTCCTCGGCGGTCGGGGAGGTCCCGGCGCGCGGGACGACGACCGCGCGGCCGACTTCGCCCCAGCGGGTGTCGGGGACGCCGATGACGGCCGCCTCGGCGACGTCCGGGTGCCGGAGCAGGGCCTCCTCGACCTCGGCCGGGTAGATGTTCTCCCCGCCCGAGATGATCATGTCCTTGAGGCGGTCGACGAGCGTGACGTAGCCGTCGGCGTCGACGGTGGCGACGTCGCCCGAACGGAAACGCCCCCCGTCGCGGAAGGCCGCGGCGGTCGCTTCCGGCAGGTTCCAGTAGCCGGGGGTCACGTTCGGCCCCGCCACCACGACCTCGCCCTTCTCGCCGGGCGCCGCCTCCGAGCCGTCCTCGCGCAGCACCCGCACGTCGGTGAAGAAGTGCGGGACGCCCGCCGTGCCGGCACGGCGCGCCGAGTCGGCACGGTCCAGGATCAGCGCGCCGGGCGCCGCCTCGGTCATGCCGTACCCCTGGACGAAGGCGAGCCCCCGCTCCAGGTAGGCGCGGGCGGTCCGGCTCGGGACGGGCGCCCCGCCGCACAGCAGGAGCCGCAGACTGGTCAGGTCCGCCTCCCGCCAGCCGGGGGCGGCCGCCATCGCGTCGTACATCGTCGGCACCCCGAAGAGCGCCGTGACGCCGTGGCGCCCGATGAGGCGCAGGGCCCGCTCCGGGTCGAAGGCCGACTCCAGCACCACCGTGCCGCCCTTGAGGAGGGTCGGCAGGCAGCTCATGCCGAGCGCGCCGGTGTGGAAGAGCGGGGCGCCGACGAGGGCCACCTCATCGGCGGCGACGTCGGTGTCGACGACGACGTTGAGGCTGTTCCAGACGATGTTGCCGTGGGTGAGGACGGCGCCCTTCGCCCGGCCCGTGGTGCCCGAGGTGTACATGATCAGGCAGACGTCGTCGTGCCCCACCTCCTCGTCGAGCGGCTCCGCCGGCGCGGCGGCGAGCAGCTCCTCGTACACCAGGCCCGGCCCCTCGCCCTCGACGGAGAGCAGGGTGGCGGTCCCGGCGGCCGAGGCCGGTCCGGCCACCTTCTCCTCCGGCTGCCGGGCGTGCACCAGCACCCGGCTGCCGGAGTCCGTCAGCTGGTACGCCAACTCCGCTGCGGCGAGGCGGGTGTTGAGCGGCACGAAGACCGCCCCGAGGAGCCCGGCGGCGAACAGCGTCTCCAGGTACGCCGGATGGTTCGGGCCCAGGAAGGCGACCCGGTCCCCGCGCTCCACGCCCGCGCCCCGCAGGGCGTGGGCGAGGCGGGTGGAGCGGTCGTGCAGCGTCGCGTAGTCGAGCGAACGGCCCTCGTGCACGAGGGCGGTCCGGCGGGGGCTCCTGCGGTTCCGGCGGGCCGGCCAGGAGCCGATGCCCTGGTTGCGCATGGCGTCCTCCCTCAGGTGGTGGTGAGGCCGAGCAGACGGGCCGCGTTGTCCTTCAGGATCTTCGGTCGCACCTCGTCCTTGAGCGGCAGCCCGGCGAAGTCGGCGAGCCAGCGGTCCGGCGTGAGCAGCGGATAGTCCGAGCCGAACAGGACCTTGTCCTGCAGGAGGCTGTTCGCGTAGCGGACCAGCTGCGGCGGGAAGTACTTCGGCGACCAGCCGGACAGGTCGATGTACACGTTCGGCTTGTGCGTCGCCACCGCCAGCGCCTCGTCCTGCCAGGGGAAGGACGGGTGGGCGAGGACGATCCGCATGCCCGGGAAGTCGGCGGCGACGTCGTCCACGTCCATCGGGTTCGAGTACTTCAGCCGGATCCCGCCGCCGCCCGGCGCGCCCGCGCCGATGCCGGTCTGGCCGGTGTGGAAGACCGCGATCGCGCCCGCGTCCTCGATGGCCTCGTAGAGGGGGTAGGCCATCCGGTCGTTGGGGTGGAACGCCTGCAGGTTCGGGTGGAACTTGACGCCCTTGACCCCGAACTCGTTGACGAGCCGCCGGATCTGACGAACCGCCGCCTTGCCCTTGTACGGGTCGACGCCGGCGAACGGGATGATGACGTCCGGGTTCTCGGCGGCCGCCTCGGCGATCTCCTCGTTCGGCACCGGCTCGGTGCCGGTGGTCGACTCCGCGTCCACGGTGAAGACCACGCAGGCCATCGACCGCTCGCGGTAGTACGCGGCGATCTCCGGGAGCGTCGGGTGCCGGTGCTCCGCCTTGAAGTACGCGCCGGCGGCGGCGTCCAGTTCGGCCGAGAGCGACGCCGCGCCCTTCGCGGACACCTCCGCGTGGGCGTGCATGTCGATGGCGACGAGCGCGTCGAGGTCCATCACGGCGCCGCTCACAGGACCGGGGCGGGGATGCCGTAGGTCTCCGGGGCGCGGCCGACGGAGACCGGCCAGGCGGCGGCGATCGCGTCCGCGCTCCAGCCGCCGTCCGCGTACGCCACCGCGATCTCCTGCGGGTGCGACCAGAGGGCGAGCTTGTCGCCGCCGATGCCGATGCACTGGCCGGTGACGCCGGCGGAGGCGTCCGAGGCGAGGAAGGCGACCAGGCCGGCGACGTCCTCGGGGGTGCCGAAGCCCTCGCCCTTGCGCAGGCTGTCCGGGAACGGCGTGCCGTCCCGCTCCAGGGCCTCGATGTGCGGGGCGAAGACCGGGACGGTCTTGGTCATGGCGGTCGCGGCGACCGGGATGACCGCGTTGGCGGTGATGCCCGCGCGGCCCAGCTCCATCGCCCAGGTGCGGACCATGGCGGCGATGCCGGCCTTGGCGGCGGCGTAGTTGGTCTGGCCGAAGTTGCCGCGCTGTCCGGCGGGGGAGCCGGCGACGACGATCCGGCCGCCGTCGCCCTGCTCGCGCATGCGCTCGACGGCGGCGCGGACGCAGGTGAAGGTGCCGCGCAGGTGGACCTGGACGACGGTGTCGAAGTCGTCGTCGGTCATCTTCCACAGCACCCGGTCGCGGAGCACGCCCGCGTTGGTGACCATCGTGTCGATCCGGCCGAAGCTGTCGACGGCCCGGGCGACGAGCGCCTCGGCGGCCTCGGTCGAGCCGACCGGCACCACCTCGGCGACGGCCCGGCCGCCCGCCTCGGTGATCTCCTTGACCGCCGCGCCGGCGGCCTCGGCGTCCACGTCGTTGACGACGACGGCTGCGCCGGCGGCGGCCAGCGAACGGGCGTAGGCGAGGCCGAGGCCGCGGCCGCTGCCGGTGACGACGGCCACCTTGCCGGTGAGATCCACCGGATTCACCGGGTCTGTCGGGTCCGCCGGGCGCACCGGATGCACCGGATTCACCTGAGGAGAGGTCATGGACGGGGTCCTTCCCGTGAGTCGAGGGTCGCCGGGGGCGGGGCGCGGGATCGCCGCCTCGCACACGCACCGGCGGCGCCAAAGTTAGGCAACTTCCCGTCTGCGGTCAATAAAGTGCCGAATATTTCTGCCGGGGCCTCCGCGCCCGGAACCCGCCCCCCTACGCTGTCCCCCGTGATCCCACCCGCCCCTCGGCGCACCCCGGACGCCGAGCCCGACACCGGCGGCCGCGGCTCCGCGCCCCGCCCCCAGTCCCTGATGCTGAGCTTCTTCGGCATCCATGTGCTCGGCACCGGCACCGCGCTCTCCTCGGCCGGTGTCATCGACGCCCTCGCCCGCGCCGACGTCGGCGAGGACGCCGTCCGCTCCACGCTGACCCGCATGGTCGGGCGGGGACTCCTGGACCGGCACCGCCGCGGCCGCCGCATGTACTTCTCGCTCACCGACCGCGCCGCCGCCGTGCTCGCCGACGGCGAGGAGCGCGTCCGGCGCACCGGCGCCGTCAACCGGACCTGGGACGGCACCTGGACCCTCGTCGGCTTCTCGCTCCCCGAATCCTGGCGCCGGGAGCGTCACGACCTGCGCTCCCGGCTCGTCTGGGCCGGCTTCGGCCCGCTCCAGAGCGGCCTGTGGGCCGCCCCCGGCCGCGTCGACGTCGCGCCCCTCGCGGCGGAGCTCGGGCTCGGGGACCGTATCAGGGCCTTCCACGGGCAGGCCGCCGCGCCGACCGAGGCGGGCGCCCTGCTCCGTACCGCCTTCGACCTCGACGCCGTCGCCGCCGGATACCGCGCCTTCCTCGCCCGCTGGGACGGCGAAGCACCGGCCTCCGCCGACGCCCGCGACGACCTCGGCCGCCAACTGCTGCTCCACACCGACTGGCTGGAACTCGTCCGCCGCGACCCGTACCTGCCCGCCGAACACCTCCCCGAGGAGTGGCCCGCCGAGGCCGCCGAGCGCACCTTCCGCACCCTCGCGCAGCGGTACGACCCCGGCGCCCGCCGCATCGCGGAGGGGCTCCTCGACCGCTGGGACCCGCGGGGCTGAACCGCCGGCGGCCCCTCCCGGGCCCTCGGCGGCCGCCTTACGTCAACACCATTGACCTTGCCGGGCGCGGCCCGGTCTCATGGGCGGCACCTCGGAAGGAGCCCCGCGACCGGGCTCCTCCGCGATCCGAAGGACACCCCCATGGACCACCTGACCTCCCTGCGGGACGCCGAACCGAAGCCGTTCTGGCTCGACGACCCCCGCCGCCCCCGGGCCACCCCCGCCCTCGTCGGCGGCACCACCTGCGACCTCCTGGTCGTCGGCGGCGGCTACGCCGGCCTGTGGACCGCGCTCGTCGCCAAGGAACGCGACCCCGCCACCGACGTCGTCCTCATCGAGGGCACGGAGATCGGCCACGCCGCCTCCGGCCGCAACGGCGGCTTCTGCGAGTCCAGCCTCACCCACGGCCTCGGCAACGGCCTCGACCGCTGGCCCGACGAGATCGCCACCCTCGAACGCCTCGGCCGCGAGAACCTGCAGGCCATGGAGGACGCCGTCGAGCGGTACGGCATCGACTGCGACTGGGAGCGCACCGGCTCCCTCACCGTCGCCACCGAGCCCCACCAGCTGCCCTGGCTGGCCGAGGAGGCCGAGACCGCCGCACGGTACGGCGCCACCACCACCCTCCTCGACGCCGACGCCGTCCGAGCCGAGATCGACTCGCCGACCTTCCTCGGCGGCCTGTGGAACAAGAGCGACACGGCCATGGTCAACCCGGCCCGCCTCGCCTGGGGCCTCAAGCGGGCCTGCCTCGACCTCGGCGTCCGCATCCACGAGCACACTCCCGGCCTCTCCCTCGACGAACACGGCGCCGTCGTCGCCGTCCGCACCCCCTACGGCCGCGTCACCGCCCCTCGCGTCGCCCTCGCCACCAACGCCTACCCGTCGCTGCTCCGCCGCCACCGGCTCTACACGGTGCCCGTCTACGACTACGCGCTGATGACGGAACCGCTCACCGCGGACCAGCTCGCCGCCGTCGGCTGGAAGAACCGCCAGGGCTGGTCCGACCCCGCGAACCACTTCCACTACGTGCGGATCTCCGCCGACAACCGCATCCTGTGGGGCGGCTACGACGTCGTCTACCGCTACGCCGGACGCGTCAGCGCCGAGAACGAACGGCGCCCGGAGACCTTCGCGACCCTGGCCCGCACCTTCTTCCGGACCTTCCCGCAGCTGGAGGGCGTCCGCTTCAGCCACGCCTGGGGCGGGGCCATCGACACCAGCACCCGCTTCTGCGTCTTCTTCGACACCAGCCACCACGGCAAGGTGGCGTACGCCGCCGGCTTCACCGGCCTCGGCGTCGGCGCCACCCGCTTCGGGGCCGAGGTCATGCTCGACCTGCTGGCCGGCGCCCGCACCGAGCGCACCTCCCTCGCACTCGTCCGCCGCAAGCCGCTGCCCTTCCCGCCCGAGCCGGCCCGCGCGATCGGCATCGGTCTCACCCAGCGCTCGCTCACCCGCTCCGACCGCAACGAGGGCCGCCGCGACCTGTGGCTCCGCACCCTCGACCGCCTCGGCCTCGGCTTCGGCAGCTGACCCCGAGCACCCCGCCCCGGCCCGCGACGTACGCTGATCCCCGGACCCGGGGAGGCACGGTGGAGGACGGACGGCTGCTGCACGTCTTCGACATGGACGGCACGCTGCTGAGGGACACCTCGGCCAGCCTGGAGATCGCCGCCCGGCTCGGCTGTCTGGACGAACTCCGCGCACTGGAGGGCGAGTTCGCCGCCGGGAGCATCGACACCCGGGGCTTCGCCGCCGCCCTGCACGGGCTGTGGCGGGAGCTGACCCCGGGCGTCGTCGCGGAGGCGTTCGACGGGGCCCCGTGGATCGGCGGGCTCCCGGACGTCCTCGCGGACATCCGGGAGAGGGGGGACCGGGCCGTCGTCGTCACGATGTCGCCGGACTTCTTCGCCGACCGGCTCCGCGGCCTCGGCGTCGACGAGGTGGTGGCCTCCGGCTTCCCGCCGCCCCCGTTCCGCGCGGCGCCCGACCCCGCCAGGATCCTCGTCCCCCAGGACAAGGTCACCGCCGTCGACCGCCTCCGCACCGCCCTCGGCATCGACCGGGACTCCTGCGTCGCCTACGGCGACTCCGGCTCCGACGTGCCGCTGTTCTTCGTCCTGCGGCACACGGTCGCCGTCAACGCCTCCCCGGCGCTGCGCGCACTGGCCGGCGCCGGGTACGAGGGCGACGACCTGTGGGCCGCGTACGCCCTCGGCAGGGAACTGCGCGCCCGCGCCCGCTCCTGAACGGGCGGGCACGGGCGGGCGGTTCGCGGCCTACCAGGTGACGGGCCGGCCCCCGAAGGTGGCGACGAGCGAACCGTTCGAGGCGAACGACCAGCCGAGGGCGCCGCTGTGGTTCGCGCACCGCGAGCCGTTCGTACCGGACCAGAACTGGTTCGTGCCGTCCACGTCGCCCACGAGCTTGTCGTTGGTGCCCGAACTCGTGCTGCGGCAGGACGTGTTGCCCCGGAACACCGACGTACCCGCCTCGAAGGTGAAGTTGCGCTGCGCGTTGTCGACCGAGATGTTCTCGGAGACCTTCAGCGAGCCCGGGTTGCTGTTGTAGGTGAAGCCGTGCTTGCCGTTGCGGTAGGCGATGCTGCGCCGCACGACGTGGTCGACGGCGATCGACTCCCCGCCGAGCTTGTAGCCGTTGCGGTCGCCGTTGGCGTTCACCGTGCCGTCGGAGAGGGTGCCGTTGGTGTAGGCGAGGGAGTACTCGATCGTCACCGGGTCGATCGGGCCGGTGTCGGGCTTGGTGTAGAGGTCCCAGCCGTCGTCGATGTTGTGGTGGGCGACCGCGTACCGGAAGACGTTGCCCGGCCCCGTGGTCAGCTTCGCGGCGAAGCCGTCCGCGTTCTCGCCGGCCGCGTCGGCGTTGTCGTGCGACTCGACGCTCACCATGAGGTTACGGGCCGGCCACTGGTCGCGCGGGGTGGTGGAGCCGATCCGCCCGAGCTGGAGGCCGGTGTCCCGGTTGAAGCGGGTGACCGTGCGCTCGATGACGTTGTCGCTGCCGCCGACGTAGATGCCGTTGTCGCCGGCGCGCTGCACGATCAGGCCCTTCACGTGCCAGAAGTTGCCGTTGAGGGCGAGCCCCCGGTTGGACGAGGACTCCGCCATCGCGGAGAAGTCGAGGACCGGCGTCTCACCCGGGTAGGCGGCGATCGTCTTGCGGGCGGCGGAGGTGCCGTTGTTGCCCGCGGCGACGGTGACGGTCGTGGAGTGCGCGTACGTACCGCCGCGCAGGTAGATCGTGCCACCGGCGCCGATCCGGGTGATCGCGGAGGCGAGCGTCGTCGGGTCGGCCTGGGTGCCGGAGGCGCCCGCGGTCCCGGCGGGCGACACGTAGAGGGCGGGGCCGGAGGGGGCGGGGGAGTCGGCCGTGGCCAGCTCGACGTAGTCGATGTTGGGCAGACCGGCGGCGGTCGTCGGGACGAGCCGGACGGTGTTGGCGCCGGCCGCGACCGGCACGGTGAACGTCCGGGACGTCCAGCCCGTCCACGTACCCGTGGACTCGAACGAGGAGGCGGCGGCGACGGTCGTCCCGTTGACCACGACGTCGGCGGGGCGTGCGGTGGTCGACCCGTTGGCGAACCGCACGGTGAGCGTCGCGCTCCCGGCGGCGGGCGCCGACACGCTGAACTGGGCCTGCGCGCCGGTGGCGTTGGTGCCGTTGCAGAACCCGCTGCCGGAGAACCCGGTCCAGTCGGAGTCGATCGTCCCGGTACAGACGGCGGGCGAGCTCTCGGCCTCGTACCGGACGGTCGCGGCCTGGGCGCCGCCGGCGGTCGACAGTGCGACGAGAGTGCCGGCGACGAGGCCCACGCTCACGGCGAGGGAAGGGGTGCGCATCGGTGTCTCCTGGTGGGGGAAGCGGCTCGGACACAGGCGAGAAAGCGCTTTCTGGCGTGCTGGCGCCGACGCTAGGGGGAGTGTCGGAGACGCGTCAATATGCGGGTACGTGATGGGTGTTCAGGAATATGAACGAGGGGTGGGGGTTGCTGTCCGGCGCCGCGGGGGGTGCGAGGGTGCGGCGTCGGGGGCGTGCCCTCGGGGTCGTCGCCCTGGCGAGGGGGGACCGGGCCGACTCCGGTCGCGGGGACGGGTGGTGGGGGCAGCGCCGGGAGCGCGACTCAAGCGTGTTTCCCGTAGCGGTAGTTGAGCGTCTGCTACGCGCCACCGGTCCGCCTCCGGACCGCCTCCGGACCGCCTCCGGACCGCCGTGGGCCGGCCCGGCCTGGGCGAAAAATGCCCGGAGCCCTCGGAAGCGCCGACCTATGATGGCCCGATGTCGTCGATCAAGAAGCTTCAAATCACTTTCGACTGCGCCGAACCGGAGCGGGTCGCGCGCTTCTGGTGCGCCGTACTCGGTCACGACGCGCCGCCGGCGCCGGAGGGGTTCGCCTCCTGGGAGGAGTTCGACGACGCCGAGCCCGGGCGCCGGGGTGCGGACTGGGCCTCGATCAACCCGGTGGGCGACGAGCCGCGGCTCTACTTCCAGCGCGTTCCCGAGGGCAAGGTCGTCAAGAACCGGGTGCACCTCGACGTGCGGGCCGGCACCGGGCTCGTGGGCGCGGAGCGGCTGGCCGCCCTGGAGGCGGAGTGCGCG
This sequence comes from Streptomyces sp. NRRL F-5727, assembly GCF_000719555.1. Taxonomy (GTDB): domain Bacteria; phylum Actinomycetota; class Actinomycetes; order Streptomycetales; family Streptomycetaceae; genus Streptomyces. The sequence goes on along the minus strand of NZ_JOGX01000043.1, from coordinate 29,368 downwards.
CGCCTGGTCGCGCTCGGCGCCGTCCACGACCTGACGCTGTACGCCGACGGTGTCAACGAGTCCTGCATCAACATGCGGGACGTCGAGGGCAACGAGTTCTGCCTCGACTGAGCCTGGCCGGGCGCACGCACCGCGCCTCCGCGTGTCGCCCCGTCAGCGCCCCCACCTCCTAATTCGTTTGACCGGGTCGCAGGGCGGCGGTGCACTGATGCGGGCGCCACGGAGCCGTGGGGCCGGCACGAGGAGGCAGCCGTAGTGGTAGAGATCCGTCCCACGACCGACGAGGACCTCGGTGTCTTCGTCGACACCTTGCACGCCGCGTTCGGGCGCTTCCCGGAGACCCCGGGCGCAGACGGCGGTGGTGTCTGGTGGTCGGCCCTGGAGATGGAGCGCAACCTCCTCGCGGTCGCCCCGGACGGGCGCCCCGTCGGCACCGCCGGCGCGTACTCCTTCGAACTCACCCTGCCCGGCGAGACCGTCGTCCCGGTGTCCGGTGTGACCGCCGTGGGCGTCCTGCCCTCGCACCGGCGCCAGGGCGTGCTCAGCACGATGATGCGGCACCAGCTCACCGAGCTGAGGGCGCGGGGCGAGATCCTCTCGGTGCTGCTGGCCTCCGAGGCCCTCATCTACCGCAGGTTCGGCTACGGACCGGCGACCTCCACGCAGCGGATGACCGTACAGCGCCACCAGAGCGCGTTCGCGGCCCCGCGCGCGACGGCGCCCGCCCCGGCGGGCTCGGTCGAGCTGGTCCGGCGGGCCGACGGCGGCGCCGTCCTCGAAGAGGTCTACGACCGCTACCGCCGCGCCCGGCCCGGTGCGCTCTCCCGGCCGCCCCGCTGGTGGGCCCTCGGGGCGGGGCAGCCGCCGGTCGCGAAGGCGCCGCGGCACGTCGCCGTCCACCGGGACGCCGAAGGGAACCCGGACGGGTACGCCTCGTACTCCCTCGACGGAGGGACGCTGACGGTCGACGAGATCATCACCGCCGACGACGCGGTCTTCGCCGAGCTGGCCCGCTTCGCGCTCGACCACGACCTGGTCGAGAAGGTCGTCTTCAAGCACGTCCCGCCCGCCCATCCACTGCGCCACCGCTTCGCGGACTACCGGGCCGCCGAGGTGGGAAACGACACCGACTGGCTGTGGGTGCGCATCCTCGACGTCCCGCGCGCGCTGACCGCGCGCGGCTGGCTCACGGACGGCGAGCTCGTCCTCGACGTCCACGACCCGTTCCTCGGTGAGCGCGGCCGCCACCTGCTGACCGTCCGGGACGGCAAGGCCGACTGCGTCCCGACGGACCGGGGCCCCGACCTGTCCCTGGACGTGAGCGACCTGGGCTCGGTCTACCTCGGCGGTACGGCCCCCAGCACCCTCGTGGGCGCGGGCCACGTCCGCGCCCATCACCCGGAGGCGGCCGGTCTCGCCGACGCCCTCTTCCGCACGGAGCGCCCGCCGCACTGCCTGCACTGGTTCTGACCGGGGCGCCCTCGGCCGCCTCGGCCTCGGCCGCCCTCTGTCCCAGCTGCCCCCGGCCAGGCAGTCGGCCCTCTCAGCCGCCCTCGGGCCAGGCGTCGCTGCGCCACGCGCGTTCCTCGACACCCCGGTCCCGGTGGGCGGCGAGGGCGGCGGCGAGGTCGCCGTGCACCGCGATGGCCACCGGCCCGTCGGCGAAGCCGCCGTCCGGCGCGCCACCCGCCCCGCTCCCCGGCACGGCGGCCAGTTCGAGCCCGCGCCCCTCGGCGGCCAGCCGCGATGCGGCCTCGGACACGGCGAGCCGGCCGCCGTCGGACCAGCCGCGCAGTCCGGTCAGGTCGAGGACCACGGGGCCGGTGCCGCGGGCGAGCGCCCAGCCGACGGCCCCCTGGAACCGCCCCACGGCCTCCTGGCCGAGGAAGCCGGCCAAGGAGAGCACACCGAGGCCGGGGTGGATGGTGTAGCGCCACTCGATGGTCATCGTCGTCTCTCCTCGCTCCCGGCCACGTCCCGGCCGTCCGCAGCATCCTCACCCGAGAGCCCGCCCCCGCGCACGACCGGTCCACGGATCGGTCACCCGTCCCGGCACCCGGACAGGCGGCGTGCGGCATCCGCACCGAAGGCCACGCCCCCACCGCACCGAAGGCCACGCCCTCCCCGCGCCCACGGTCGCGCCCCACCGCGCCCGCGCCCGCGCCTCACCGCGCCCGCGCCCCCACGGCCTGAACAGCCCCGCCCGTCTCCCTACGATGGCTCCATGGCGGATCCCGTACGTGAACAGGTCGTGTCCCCCGTCCATCCGCGGACGCCGGGGGCGCCCGAGCTCGCGGCGGCGGCCGAGGTGTTCGGGCTGCTCAGCGACCCGACCCGGCTGCAGCTGCTCTGGCTGCTCACGCGGGGCGAGGCCGACGTCGGCGCGCTGACGGAGGCGTGCGGGGCGGCGCGGCCGGCGGTCAGCCAGCACCTCGCCAAACTCCGGCTGGGCGGGCTCGTCCAGGCCCGGAAGGACGGGCGGCGGGTGGTGTACGCGCTGCCGGACGGGCATCTCAAGCGGCTGGTGGTCGAGGCCCTGAACCGGGCCGACCATGTGGTGACGGGGGAGCCCTGGCACGACTGACGCGACGGACGCGACGGACACGTCTGACACGACGGACACGTATGAACACGACGGACACGTCTGAGGCGACGGGCACCGCACGGGGTCCAGGCGCGGCTTCCCGCCGTTTCGTAATCGTCATGTGCGCACACATGCACATGTCGGCTACGGTGAAGGGGACCGCACCCGAGCCGACCGAGGGCGTCCCCATGCTGTCCGTCCTGCGCGACCGCACGTACCGGCACCTCTTCCTGGCCCAGGTCGTCGCCCTCACGGGCACGGGCCTGGCGACCGTGGCCCTCGCCCTCCTCGCGTACGACCTCGCCGGCGGGCACGCGCCCGCCGTGCTGGGCACCGCGCTCGCGCTCAAGATGGCCGCGTACGTCGGTCTGGCCCCGCTCGCCGGGGCGCTGGCCCGCCGGGTGCCGCGCCGGGCGCTGCTCGTCGGCGCCGACCTCGTACGGCTGCTCGCCGCGCTGGTCCTGCCGTTCGTGGACCAGGTCTGGCAGGTGTACGCGCTGGTCCTGCTGCTCCAGGCCGCCTCCGCCGTCTTCACCCCCGCCTTCCAGGCGACCATCCCGCGCGTCCTGCCCGAGGAGCGCGACTACACCCGGGCGCTCGCCCTCTCCCGGCTCGCCTACGACCTGGAGAGCCTCGCCAGCCCCGTCCTGGCCGCCGCCCTCCTCGCCCTCGTGCCGTACGGATGGCTGTTCACCGGCACCGCGGCCGGGTTCCTCCTCTCCGCGCTCCTCGTCCTCCCCCTGCGCCTCCCGCCGGAGGACCGGCCGGGGCCGGCGGCCGAGCGGATCCTCGGCGTCCGGCTCCTCCTCGCCACGCCCCGGCTGCGCGCCCTGCTCGCCCTCGACCTCGCCGTCGCCGCGGCCGGCGCGGCGGTCCTCGTCGACACGGTCGTCCTCGTCCAGGACGGGCTGGCCCGGCCGCCCGGCGACGTGTCCCTCGCCCTCGCCGCGTACGGGGCGGGCTCGATGGCCGTGGCCCTGCTCCTGCCGCGCCTGCTCGACCGGACGGGCGACCGGGCCCTCATGCTGCCCGCCGCCGCCGTCCTCGCCGCCGCGCTCGGCCTGCTGACCGCCGGACTCGCCTCCGGCTGGGCCGACGCGCACCGGGCGGCCGCCTGGCCGGCACTGCTCGCCGTCTGGCTCTGCCTCGGCGCCGCCACCTCGGCGGTCCTCACCCCCGGCGGCCGGCTGCTGCGCCGGTCCGCGGCCGACGCCGACCTGCCCGCCGTCTTCGCCGCCCGGTTCTCCCTCTCGCACGGATGCTGGCTGCTGACGTACCCGCTGGCCGGCTGGCTCGCCGCCCGCGCGGGGACCGCCGTCTCCGCCGCCGCCCTCACCGCCGTCGCCCTGGCCGCCGCCGTCGCCGCCGCCCGGCTCTGGCCGCGCGGCGACCCGGAGCAACTGGAGCACACGCACCCCGAACTCCCCGCCGGTCACCCCCACATGGCCACCGCGACCGGCCCGGACCACCGGCACGTCCACACCTTCCGCATCGACGCCCTCCACCGCCACTGGCCGACCCCCACCGGCTGACGCGCGGACCAGGGAGAATCGGCGCCATGCCGACGCCTCCCGAACCCGCCGTCCTGTACCCCGACATCGCCGCCGCCGGCAGCCTCGCCGCCGCGCTCCGCGCGGTCGCGGACGGCGCCCTCGACGACGTACCCCTGACCTCGCCCGACGACGGGCCGCTCACCAGCGCCACGTGTGGGAGCGTGCTGCCGCACCGGGACGCGATGCGCGTCTCCGCCCGGGCCCATGAGCGGAAGTGGTCGGTCGGGGCAGGGGTACCGCTCCTCGACCTGCCCCTCGTCCACGGCGTGACGGACGACCTGGACCAGGTCGCGCGGGCGCTCCGCGCCTGGTACGACGGCCGGACGCCGGACGAGATCCACGCGGCGGCCCCTTCCGTCCGCCCCACCGGCCACCTGGAGCTGGTCGAGCCCGACCCCGCACGCATGGTGGAGTCCGAGTGGCGGTACCTGCGCACGGAGGCGGCCGAACTCGACACCCCCTGGGCGTACGCCCACCGGGACCTGGTCGAAGCGGCGTACGCCGAACCGCGGTTGAGGGCGCTGTACCCCTTCACGAGCCACTGGGCTCTGCGCTTCTCCACCGCGACCCGTCCGGCCCTGGACGTCGTGGGTCCGAGCCTGTACTGCACCGGGGAGGGGGGCTACCGGCTGCGCCGCCTCATGTCGGATCCGGGGCGGTCGTTCGCCACCGCCCGGGAGGCGGTCGCGGAGGCGGTGCGGCTGCTGCCGGAGGCGCTGGGGCCGGTGCGGTACGGCGATGCCCGCCGGGGCGCGGAAAACGAGGTCGAGGCGGCGACGGAAGCCTGACAGGGTGGGACGTTCCCGTGACGGGGGCCGGGTGCGGCCCCTGTCACCGCCACCCGCAGCCGAGAGGATCCCCGTGCCCCGCGCCGTCACCCTGATCCGTTCCTCCTCCCTCTCCGACGTCGCCGAGTACGCGTACGCGGCGACCGCGCCGGCCGACGCCCGGCTGATCTTCCTGGCGGGCGCCTGCCCGCTCGACGCCGAGGGCGCGACCGTCGCCGTCGGCGACGTCGCCGGGCAGGCCGCCGCCTGCGTCGAGAACCTGCGGACGGCGCTGAAGGACGCGGGCGCCGGCATCGAGGACGTCATCAGCACCCGCGTGCTCGTCGCGACGACCCGTCAGGCCGACCTGGTCGCCGCCTGGGAGGTGGTACGGGACGCCTTCGGCGCCCACGACGTGCCGAGCACGCTGATGGGCGTCACGGTGCTCGGGTACCACGACCAGCTGGTCGAGATCGAGGCCGTCGCCGCCGTCCTCGACGCCTGACGGCTCCTCACGCGGGCCGGCGCGTCCACAGCGTCAGGTCGCTGGAGGTGGCGACCGCGAGCGTCTGCCCCGTAGGGGAGAAGCCGGCGGCGCGCAGCGTCGACCAGGTGGAGTGGTGGACGTGCCACCAGCCCTCGGTGTGCGGCGGCCGGTGCCAGTTCCCGCCGTTGTCCGACAGCAGGATCCGGTGGTTCGGCCAGTCGGGGGCCTCGACGTCCACGGTCCAGCCGTCGCCGCTGGTGCTGTGCAGCCCGCCCCCGAACAGTCCGGCGATACGCGCCCGTCGGCCGGTGAGCGGCCCGATCCAGGGGCACGACAGGTCGGGCGTGCCGTCGGGCCCGTCGTCCTCGGGGTCCCGGTCCCGCGCGATCCGCTCGCCCGTCACGCAGTCGAAGACCCCGTACCCCTGGGAGGAGACGACCATCACCAGGTCGTGCCCGCCGACGGGGTCCACGCCGAAGCCGACGCCGGTGAGCCCGCCGACGGCGGCGTATCCGCCGAACACGCTCCGCCACGGCGCCGGCGCCGGGACGACCGGGGCGTCGAGGAGGCGCCGGCGCAGCCCCTCCTGATACGGGGGGAGGGCGGGGGCGCCGGTGTCCGACGGGCTCTTCTCGTGCATGCCCCGATCATCGCGCACGCGGGGATCACGACGGGCCCCGCGGGGGAGGGGCGCTCCCGGGGTCCCCCGCGGCCCCCTCGCGGACCCGCGGTCCCCCGGGCGGCCCCCCCGCGTTCCCCCGGCGGTCCTCCCGTGATCCCTCCCCCGCGTTCCCCCGGCGGCCCCCCCGCGATCCCTCCCCCGGCCGTCCGGCTTTCGTGCGGTGCCGTCCGGTGGCCGGTCCCGGAGGGTCGCGGCCGGATCGTGACGGCGGTGCGGGCGGGGTGGTTCATGGGGGTTCGGCAGGGGATCGACGGAGTCTCCATGTCCATCATGTGTCGGATGCATGACAAGGGGTCAACTTTCTTGATCCGTCCGGCCGTTGCGGCGCAGGCTGCTGCTCACGCCGAGCGGGGCCCCCGCCCCGGCGGTGCGTGCGACCGCACGCGACCCCCACGCCGCGACGCCCGACCCCGGGCGCCACGCCAAGAGGAGGAATCCCTCACCATGGCACTCCCCGCGAACCGCACCGCCCGCCGGGCGCTCATCGCCTCGGCCGCCACCGTCGCCGCGCTCGCCACCGGCCTCACCGTGGCCCCGGCGCAGGCCGCCCCCGCCCCCGCCGAGGGCGTCGTCCTCGCCGCGGGCTCGCCCGACGCGGTGGCCGGCAGCTACCTCGTCACGCTCAAGCCGGACGCCGGCTTCGCCGCCGGCTCCGCCAAGGGCCGCGGTCTGATAGCCGGTTACGGCGGCAAGGTCGGCAAGACCTTCGGCGCGGCCCTCAACGGCTACACGGTCACCCTCGACGCCGCGGCCGCCCGCCGCCTCGCCGCCGACCCGGCGGTGGCGACCGTCGAGCAGAACCAGATCGTCCGCGCGGACGCCACCCAGACCAACGCACCCTGGGGCCTCGACCGCATCGACCAGGCCGCCCTGCCGCTCTCGGGCACGTACACGTACCCGGACAGCGCCGGCGCCGGCGTCACCGCGTACGTCATCGACACCGGCGTACGGATCAGCCACGGCGAGCTCGCGGGCCGGGCCGTCAACGGCTACGACGCCGTCGAGGGCGACACCGTCGCGCAGGACGGCAACGGCCACGGCACCCACGTCGCCACCACCATCGCCGGCTCCACCTACGGCGTGGCCAAGGCCGCCAAGGTCGTCGCGGTCCGCGTCCTCGACGCCAACGGCTCCGGCACCACCGCCGGTGTCGTCGCCGGCATCGACTGGGTGACCTCCCACCACGCCGCCGGAGCCCCCGCCGTCGCCAACCTCTCGCTCGGCGGCGGCGCCTCCACCACCCTCGACAACGCGGTCAAGCGCTCCATCGCGGACGGCGTCACCTACGCGGTCGCCGCCGGCAACTCCGGCGTCAACGCCCGCAACACCTCGCCCGCCCGGGTCACCGAGGCCATCACCGTCGGCGCCACGAGCAACACCGACGCCAAGGCGAGCTGGTCCAACTACGGCGCCGTCCTCGACCTGTTCGCCCCCGGCGTCTCCATCACCGCCGGCTGGCACACCAGCGACACGGCGACCAACACCATCTCCGGCACCTCCATGGCCACCCCGCACGTCGCCGGCGCCGCCGCCGTCTACCTCGCCGGCCACACCTCCGCCACCCCCGCCCAGGTCGCCACCGCCCTCGTGAACGGCGCCACCCCCGACAAGGTCACCACCCCCGGCAACGGCTCCCCGAACCGCCTCCTCCGCCTGGTCCCGTAACCCGCCACACCACGACGACCGCGCCCCGGCGGCCCCTCAGGGGCCCCGGGGCGCGGTCGTTCGATCCAGGCATGCGAGCCGTGCGTCAGGGGACGATCAGGTCCGGAACGAGCGCGCGGAGTTCGGAGACCGGGAGGACGCCGTCGCGGACCAGGCGCGGCGTCTCGCCGCTGAGGTCCACGATGGACGACGACACCGCGCCGGCGGTGCGGCCGCCGTCGAGGTAGACCGCCACCGTGTCGCCGAGCATCGCCTGGGCGGCGTCGCAGTCCTGCGGTGACGGGTGGTCCGTGAGGTTGGCGCTGGAGACCGCCAGCGGGCCCGTGGTCGCGAGGAGCTCCAGGGTCAGCGGGTGGTCGGGCATCCGGACGGCCACCGTGCCGCCGGTCTCGCCCAGGTCCCAGTCCAGGGAGGCGCGGTGACGGACCACCAGGGTCAGCCCGCCCGGCCAGAAGGCGTCGACCAACGCCCGGGCCGCGTCGGGGAGTTCGTCGGTCAGTTCACCGAGGGCGGCGGCCGAGTCGACCAGGACGGGGGAGGGCTTGTGGCGGCCGCGGCCCTTCGCGGCCAGCAGCGAGGCGACCGCCTTCGGGTCGAAGGCGTCCGCCCCGACGCCGTACACGGTGTCCGTCGGCAGGACCACCAGCTCGCCGCGGCGCACCGCGCCCGCTGCCTCGGCGAGGCCCGCCGCGCGGGCCGCCGGGTCGGCGCAGTCGAAGCGGGTCGTCATACCGGGGTGCCCTCCGGTGCGACGACGCCCCGCGTGGTGACCAGGCGGGCGCTGCCCTCGTCCAGCCGGTAGCCGAGTCCGACGACGGCCGTCTCGCCCGCCGCGACCTGGTCGGACAGCAGCCGGGAGCGGTCCAGGAGCAGGTCCACGGTGTGCCGGATGTGCTCGTCGATGATGTCGCTGTCCGCCGTCAGGCCGGCGGTCCTGGCCGCCAGGATGCTCGGCGTCACGCGCTCCACCACGTCCCGGACGAAGCCGCCGGCCGTGAAGCCCTCCTCGACGGCCGCGCGGGCCGCGGCGACCGCGCCGCAGGAGTCGTGGCCGAGGACGACGACGAGCCGCGCGCCGAGGATGCTCGTCGCGTACTCGACGCTGCCGAGGACCTCGGGGCCGATGACGTGACCGGCGGTGCGGACCACGAACAGGTCGCCGAGCCCCCGGTCGAAGATGATCTCGGCCGCGAGCCGCGAGTCGGAACAGCCGAGGATGACGGCGAACGGGTCCTGGCCGGGGGCCAGCTCGGTGCGGCGGGCGGCGTCCTGGTTCGGGTGCTCGGGCGTGCCCGAGACGAAGCGACGGTTGCCTTCGAGGAGCGCGTCGAGAGCAAGGGCCGGAGAAGTTCTGGGCATGCCGCCACCCTATGCGGGCGACCGGGTCCGTGCTATACCGGGTCGCCCCCGCCGGGCCCCTTGTGACGGAGCGCACCCCTGCCGGTCCCTGGAGCGGGGGGCGTCAGGCCGTCGCGTCCCACGCGCGGGTCAGTCCGTCCAGCCAGGCCGGCGGCAGTTCGGCCGCGTCCCACTCCTCCCGCAGCTCCGCCGGGCGGGCGGTGAGCCGTTCCAGGACGGCGAGGCTCGTGGGGGAGTGGACGAGGGTGTACCGCCCGTGGATGGCGATCGCGCTGCCCGGCCCGTACGTGGCGTACAGCCGCTCCAGATGGGGCCGGTGCTCGGCCGCGAACGCCGTCAGCCGTCCCGGGTACGAGGCCCGCTGGCGGACCCCCATCGTCGCGAGCGAGGCCGCGAGGACCTGCTCGGTGACCTCTGGGTCGAGGTCGGACTCCTCGGAGAAGGTGAGGTACAGGGGGACGACCGCCACCTTGGCCCGCTCGACCTCCATCCGGCCCACCCGCGGCCGGGCGTCCGGGTCCTCCCCGGCCTCCGCCGCGACGGCCGCGCCCAGGGCCCGGTCGGCGAGGCCCGCGAGCCCCTCGGTGACGGCCCGTGAGCCGTCGCGCCAGCCCGCGCTGTACGGCTCGCCGCTCCCCGGGGGCGCCTGCCGTCCGGCGCCGGCCAGCGTCTCGTGCGCGACGGCGAGCGCGCCCGCCTCGACGAGGCCGATCAGCTCCTCCGCGTCGCCGGAGTACACCCCCGCCCGCGCGAGGAGCTGGAGCAGCGTCGTCCTCGCGTTGTCGACGCTCGCGGCGTCGAGCTGGAGCCGTTCTTCCCGGGCGGCGGTCATCGGTGGTCCTCCTCCTCGCGGTTCCGGCGCGTACGGGTGCGGCGGACGCGCCTTCGAGGACGCGGCGATCACGGGCCCGCGCCACGCTCCCCTCGCGGCGGCGCACGTACGGGACCGGTGATCGGGTCCTCGAACGCCGAGGTTTCCAGCTTCCCGGCCCCTCCGTCCAGCCGACGTCCCGGTCCCCTCCGACCAGGCACGCGGTGCCATCCCGGCCGTCCGGCCGCCGAGGGCGGCGATGGCCCCGACCCCATGGGGATCACATACCCCCAGGCGGTATAGCGGAAGGTGGGGGCGGGGCAGGGCGCGCGACCGCAGGGAGACACCAAGTGCCAGCACGCGCCCGGCGGGACACGCAGCGCGACACGCACCCCCGACGCGCCCCCGGAGGTCCGTCACGCACGCCGCCCGGCCCGGCGCGAAGCCTCCCCGGCCTCGTCCTCGTGCGCGCGCGGGCCCCGCCGCCCCCACCCCGCGCACGCCGACGCCGCCCGGGCCGGGGACGCCCCGGCGTGACGAACGCGTCAAGAGTCGGCCGATCCGGCGTCAGAACCGCGTCAGGGACCGGGACGGACCGCCCCCTGCCGGGCAAAGCTGCGAGGACGCCCCCGCCGCACCCCCGGCGGGACCGAGCACGCAGGAGGCACCCATGCCCCACACCCCGCTCAGCGCCGGCCGAGGCGCGGCGGACCGAGACCGTGCCGATCGAAGTCCGGTCGGCCGTCGGCCTGTCGACAGGGCAGCCGCCGACAGGGCACCCGCCGACGCGGAGCCCGTCGATCCGGCGCCCTCCGCCCCGGAATCCGCCCGCCCCGGATCCGCCGCCCCGGAAAACGCCGACGCCGACCCGCGGGAACCGGCCCCGGCCGGACGGCTCTGCGTGCCCGTCCGGCCGGGAGCCCACGGCGTCTCGACGCGCCTCTTCCGCACGCCCGTCGGCGCCCGTACGGTCGTCGCCTTCACCAGCCCCGGGCGGCTCCGCGCCACCCTCGGCGCCGCGCAGCCCTGGATCCCGCTCTCCGAGGCCGCGCTGCGCGCGCTCGCCCGCCCGCTCGGGGTGCACACGCTGACCGTCGACCCCGTCCTCACGGCCCCCTACACCCCCGCCCCCACCCGGGAGACCGTCGCGGACCTGCCCGGGGCCCTTCCGGCGACGCCCTGCGCCCGTCGCGTCGACGCGTTCGTGAGGGGGAACGACGCATGACCGTGACCGACCTGCTCGGCGACGAAGCCGTCGACGCCCTCCGGGCGTTCTCCGTCTGGCCCGCCACCGCCACCGAGGAACCCGGCGGCCGGGTCCTCCTCGCCGGTGTGCCGCTGGCCGACATCGCGGACGCCCACGGCACCCCCGTCTACGTCCTCGACGAGGCCGAGATCCGCGACCGCGCCCGCACCTACCGGGCCGCCTTCCCCGCACCCGGGGCCGAGGTGCACTACGCGGCCAAGGCGTTCCTCTGCCGCGGCCTCGTCCGCCTCCTCGACGAGGAGGGACTGGGCCTCGACGTCTGCTCCGCCGGCGAGCTCGAACTCGCCGTCACCGCGGGCTTCCCGCCCGAGCGGATCCTCCTCCACGGCAACGCCAAGTCCCCGGCCGACCTCGACACCGCGCTGCGCCTCGGCGTCGGCCGGATCGTCATCGACGGCCCGGCCGAGATCGCCCGGATCGCCGCCGCCGTCGGGCCGCGCGGCCGCCAGAAGGTCATGCTCCGGGTGACCCCCGGGATCGGCGCCGGGGGCCACGCGAAGGTCCGCACCGGCACGGACGACCAGAAGTTCGGCCTCTCCCTGCGCGACGGTCACGCGCAGCACGCCGTCGCCCGCGTCCTCGACCAGCCGCGGCTCGAACTCACCGGCCTGCACTGCCACCTCGGCTCCCAGATCACCGAGGTCAAGCCCTACCTCACCGCCCTGCGCCGGCTCGTCGGACTCATGGCCCGGGTCCGGGACGCGCACGGCGTCGCCCTGCCGGAGCTCGACCTCGGCGGCGGCCACGGCATCGCCTACCGGCCCGGCGATCCGGTCCTCGACCCGACCGCCCTCGCCCGCCGGCTCCGCGCCGCCCTCACCGAGAGCTGCGCCGCCGCCGGACTGCCCGTGCCCCGGCTGCTCGTCGAACCGGGCCGGGCCGTCGTCGGACCGGCCGGGGTCGCCCTCTACCGGGTCCTCGCGGTCAAGACGACCGCCGGCGGCCGGACCTTCGCCGCCGTCGACGGCGGCATGAGCGACAACCCGCGCCCCGCCCTGTACGGCGTCCGGTACGCGCCCCGCCTGATCGGCCGCCGCTCCACCGCCCCCGCCGTCCGCACCACCGTCGCCGGCCGCCACTGCGAGGCGGGCGACCTCCTCGCCGAGGACGTCGCCCTGCCGGCCGACCTCCGCCCGGGCGACCTGCTCGCGGTGCCGGTGGCCGGCGCGTACCACCTGTCGATGGCCTCCTCGTACAACCTCGTCGGCCGGCCGCCGGTCGTCGCCGTCCGCGACGGCGCCGCCCGGCTGCTCGTCCGGCGGGAGACCCTGGCGGACCTCCGCGCCCGCGACGTCGGTCTGTAGGGCGTCAGGGCCCCGGGGCCGTCACGGCTCCAGCAGGTCCTCGGCGGCGAAGAGTTCCCGCACCCAGTACGCGCTCGCGTCGTGGCTGCTGCCGAGCGGCGTCCCGGGGAAGAGCCGGAACCAGGTGCCCGCGCGGCCCAGTGCCGCCAGCCGGACCGCGAGGCGCGCGGCCCGTCGCAGCTCCGCCGGTGACGGGCCCAGGCCGGTCCAGTGTTCCAGGTACGCGTCCACCATAGGGGCCACGTGCTCGGGGCCGTACGCCTCCCGCACCGCGCGCACCGGGACCAGGAGGCTGCCGAAGGGGTGCGCGACGGACGCGTCGCCCCAGTCGAAGAAGGTGAAGCGGCCGGGGGCCGGGGCCAGGAGCTGCCCGTCGTGCAGGTCGCAGTGGTCGAGCGAGTCGGGCAGGCCGTACGCGTCGAGCTCGGCGCACAGTTCGACCAGCCGCGGCCGCCGGCGCAGCAGCGCGGCGCGTTCGTCCGCGTCGAAGAAGGGGTTGTCGGCGACGAGCGCGTCGAAGGCGTCCGGCAGGTCCCGCGTCCGTGCCCGCGGCACCCCGAGCCCGGCCAGCCGGTCCGCGTACGGGACGAGCCGCCGCTGCATGCCGCCGTACTGCCCCAGCGCCAACGTCCACGCCTCCGGGCCGGCCTCGCCTGCGTCGACGAGCCCGCGGAACAGCGGCCCGCCGTCGGGCAGCAGCGACACCCCGCGGTCGGCGTCCACCGCCAGCGGGGTCATCACATGCCCCGGCACCCAGTCGGCGAGCGCGCGGGACAGCCCGGCCTCGAAGGCGTTCGACGGGGCGCCCGCCTTCAGCCACACCGCGTCCCGCTCGCCCTCGCCGGTGCGGAACCGCACGAGCACCGACCACGGGCGGACCCGCACCTCGCGCGCTCCGGTCTCCTCCAGACCGCGTCCGGCCAGGACGTGCTCGGCCCAGCCGAGCACGTCCCGCCGCCACTCCTCGTCGTCCCAGGGGGTCACGGCGTCCGGGAACCGCCCCCGGTCCACCACCGTCGTCCGCTCGTCGTTCATGCGCATCCGGCGATTCCACCACCGGCCCGCTCCCTGACGCACCGGAATATGCGAGGCCCGGCGCCCCGCCCGTGCCGCCCCGCCCATGGCGCTCCGGCCCGCGGCCTGGCACCGTGGGCGCCACCGGCGGCCGGGGCGGGCCCGGGCCGGGAGGGCGAGGGAAGGGCGGGGCCACGATGAGCGGGGCGTTCGGCGGGCGGTACGGCGACTACCAGAACGAGATCTACCTCGCCGGGCTCGGCGGCGTCCTCCCCGCCCACCCCATGACCTACGCCGACCTGGAGGCCCGGGCGAGCGCGGCGCTGCCGCCGTCGGTGCTGTCGTACGTGGCGGGCGGGGCCGGCGACGAGTTCACCCAGCGGGCGAACGTCGCGGCCTTCGAACGCTGGGGCCTGGTCCCCCGGATGATGGTCGGGGCGACCCAGCGGGACCTGGGCGTCGACCTGTTCGGGCTCCGGCTCCCCTCGCCGCTGTTCATGGCCCCGGTCGGCGTCATCGGGCTCTGCGCCCAGGACGGCCACGGCGACCTCGCCACCGCCCGCGCGGCCCGCCGGACCGGCGTCCCCATGGTCGCGTCCACCCTGAGCGCGGACCCGATGGAGGAGGTCGCCGCGGAGTTCGGCGACACCCCCGGCTTCTTCCAGCTCTACACGCCCACCGACCGGGACCTCGCGGAGAGCCTGGTGCGGCGCGCCGAGGCCGCCGGGTTCCGGGGGATCGTCGTCACCCTCGACACCTGGGTCACCGGCTGGCGGCCCCGGGACCTCGCCGGAAGCAACTTCCCGCAGCTGCGCGGCCACTGCCTCGCCAACTACACCTCCGACCCGGTCTTCCGCGCCCGCCTCGCCAAGGCGCCCGAGGAGGACCCCGGGGCCGCGATCCTCGAATGGGTCGGCGTCTTCGGCAACCCCCTCACCTGGGCCGACCTGCCCTGGCTGCGCTCCCTCACGGACCTGCCGCTGATCCTCAAGGGGCTCTGCCACCCCGAGGACGTGCGCCGTGCCCGGGACGGCGGGGTGGACGCGGTGTACTGCTCCAACCACGGCGGCCGGCAGGCCAACGGCGGACTGCCCGCCCTCGACGCCCTCCCTGGCGTCGTCGAGGCCGCCGACGGACTGCCCGTCCTCTTCGACTCGGGCGTCCGCACCGGCGCGGACGCCGTCAAGGCGCTCGCCCTCGGCGCGACCGCCGTCGGCGTCGGCCGCCCCTACGCGTACGGACTGGCGGCCGGCGGCGAGGACGGCGTCGTGCACGTCCTGCGCTCGCTGCTGGCCGAGACCGACCTGATCATGGCCGTCGACGGCTACCCCTCCCTCGCCGACCTGCGCGCGGAGGGCGCGCTCCGCCGCCTCTGACCGTCCGGGGCCGGGTCCTCAGGCGGGCGGGCGGGAGACGTCCGCCACCAGGTCGCCGACCGTGCTGTCGGGGAGCCGGCGGGCCACGTCGGCCTGGGCGATGATCCCGACCAGCACATGTCCGTCGATCACCGGGATCCGGCGGATCCTCCGGTCGGCCATCAGCTCCAGGACCCGCTCCAGGGAGTCGTCGGCGCCGACCCACACCAGCTCGCCCCGGGCCAGCTCGCCCGCGGTGCACGCGGACGGGTCACGGCCCTCGGCGACCACCCGCACCACGATGTCGCGGTCGGTGAGCATGCCCTTCAGGCGTTCGTCCGGCCCGCAGATCGGCAGCGCGCCGACATCGAGCTCGACCATCTTCCGCGCGGCTTCGACCACGCTCTCGTCGCTCCGGACGCAGGTCACGTCCGGAGTCATGATCTCGCGTGCCTTGGTCATGGCGAACCCTGCCGCTCCTCGTGACGTCGTGGACTCCCGTACACACGGCGGCTGCCCCGTCCCCCCGACCGCATGCGCGATCCGGCCGGCGGAGCACGTACAAGATCTAACAAAACGGGCATAAGTGGTCATTCGCCACTAGAGTCTGAGCGGCCCGACGCTCTTCACTTCGCGCCGAACCGCGGCGCGAGCGCACCGGCGAGGTACGCCCCATGACCACAGCGGAACCCAGCGCCGAGACCGCCTCCGGCGGCCCCCCACCGGCGGTCAAGCTCACCCTCCTGACGCTCACCGCCATGGTCGTCGGCTCCATGGTCGGCGCCGGCGTGTTCTCACTGCCCCGCCGCTTCGCCCAGGAGACCGGTGTCGCGGGCGCGCTCATCGCCTGGGCCGTCGCCGGCACCGGCATGCTCATGCTCGCCTTCGTCTTCCAGACGCTCGCCGTGCGCCGGCCCGACCTGGACGCCGGCGTGTACGCGTACGCCAAGGCGGGCTTCGGCGAGTACCTGGGCTTCTTCTCCGCCTTCGGCTACTGGGCCAGCGCCTGCGTCGGCAACGTCACCTACTGGGTGCTCATCATGTCGACCATCGGCGCCGTGGCACCCTCCCTCGGCGACGGGGACACCGCCCTCGCGATCGTGCTCTCCTCGGTCGGCCTCTGGGGCTTCTTCCTGCTCATCCGGCGCGGGGTCAAGGAGGCGGCGGCGATCAACCGGATCGTCACGGTCGCCAAGATCGTGCCCATCCTGGTCTTCGTCCTCCTCGCGGCCTTCTGTCTCGAGCCCGCCGTCTTCGCCGACAACTTCGCCGGCGCCGACTACGCGGGCTCCCTCTTCGACCAGGTCCGCGGCACCATGCTCGCCACCGTCTTCGTCTTCCTCGGCGTCGAGGGCGCCAGCGTCTACTCCCGGCACGCCCGGCGCCGCGAGGACGTCGGCCGCGCCACCGTCCTGGGCTTCCTCAGCGTCTTCGCCGTCTTCGCCTCGGTCACCATCGTGTCGTACGGCATCCTGCCCATGAGCGAGATCGCCGAACTGCGCCAGCCCTCCATGGCGGGCGTCCTGGAGGCCGCCGTCGGCACCTGGGGCAAGGTCTTCGTCAGCGTCGGCCTCGTCGTCTCCGTCCTCGGCGCCTACCTCGCCTGGACCCTGATGGCCGCCGAGGTCCTCTTCGTCGCCGCCAAGGACGACGACATGCCCCGCTTCCTCGGCCGCGCCACCAAGAACGACGTCCCCGCCCCCGCCCTGCTCATGACCACCGCGCTGAGCCAGGCCGTGCTCGTCGTCACCGCCTTCTCCGACGACGCCTTCAACTTCGCCCTCGACCTCACCAGCGCCCTCAGCCTCATCCCCTTCCTCCTCGCCGCCGCCTTCGCCGTCAAGATCGCCCTGCGGCCCCGGCAGAACCGGGTGACCGGCGACAGCACCCGGCGCGAACTCGTCGTCGCCGCCGTCGCCACCCTCTACACCACCTTCCTGCTGTACGCGGCCGGGCTGAAGTTCGTCCTGGTCTCCCTGATCCTCTACGCCCCCGCCACCCTGCTCTTCGTCAAGGCCCGCCGGGAGCAGGGCCGGCGCCTCTTCAGCCCCCGCGAGGCGGTCGTCTGCGCCCTCTCCGTGGCCGGTGCCGCCGTCGGCGTCGTCGCCCTCGCCGTCGGCTGGATCGAACTGTGAGCGCCCGCGAGCGCCCCCGGGAGCGGCGACCCCGCAGGCAGCAGCCCCGCGAGCGACAGTCCCGGGTGCGGCAGCCCCGCGAGCGGCAGACCCCAGTGCAGCAGACCCGAGAAACGACCCTTCCGGAAAGGAACGGCCAGCGATGAATCCCGCCACCCCCGAGGCCACCCGCCCCCTCGGCGTCCACTCCGAGGTCGGCTGGCTCCGCAAGGTCCTCGTCTGCTCGCCGGGCCTGGCCCACCGCCGGCTGACCCCGACCAACTCCGACGACCTCCTCTTCGACGACGTCATGTGGGTGGAGAACGCCCAGCGCGACCACGCCGACTTCGTCAACAAGCTCGTCCAGCGCGGTGTCGAGGTCGTCGAGCTGCACAACCTGCTCACCGAGACCATGGCCCTGCCCGAGGCGAGGGCATGGCTCCTCGACCGCAAGATCACCGCCAACGAGGTCGGCCTCGGGCTCATCGACGACACCCGCGCCTTCCTCGACTCGCTCGCCCCGCGCGAACTCACCGACTACCTGATCGGCGGCCTCTCCACCGCCGACCTGCCGCTGGACGTGCGCTCCGGCCACGCGGCCCTGGCCCGCGAGGGCGTCGGGGCCCGCGAGTACCTGATGCCGCCGCTGCCGAACACCCTCTACACCCGGGACACCACCTGCTGGCTGTACGGCGGCGTCACCCTCAACCCGCTGTACTGGCCCGCCCGGCACGGCGAGACCCTGCTCATGAAGGCGGTCTACACCCACCACCCGGACTTCAGGGACGCCACCGTCTGGTGGGGCGACCCCGAGCAGGACTGGGGCCAGGCCACCTTCGAGGGCGGCGACATCATGCCGGTCGGCGACGGCGTCGTCCTCATGGGCATGAGCGAGCGCACCTCGCGGCAGGCCATCACCCAGGTCGCCCGCGCCCTGTTCGAGCACGGCGCCGCCCGGCAGGTCGTGGTCGCGGGCATGCCCAAGCTGCGC
Organism: Streptomyces sp. NRRL F-5727; assembly: GCF_000719555.1. GTDB lineage: Bacteria > Actinomycetota > Actinomycetes > Streptomycetales > Streptomycetaceae > Streptomyces. The sequence goes on along the minus strand of NZ_JOGX01000043.1, from coordinate 11,415 downwards.
TCCGCCATGCACCTCGACACCGTCTTCACCTTCGCCGACCGCGACGTCGTCACGCTCTACCCGAAGATCATGGACGCGGTCCACACCTTCTCGCTGCGCCCCTCGGACCGCGCCCCCGGCGTCGAGATCACCGACGAGGGCGACACGCCCTTCACGGACGTCGTCGCCAAGGCCCTCGGCCTGCCCGGGCTGCGGGTGATCGAGACCGGCGGCGACGTCTACGCCTCCGAACGGCAGCAGTGGGACAGCGGGAACAACGCCGTCGCCCTGGAGCCCGGCGTGGTCTTCACCTACGACCGCAACACCCAGACCAACACGCTGCTGCGGAAGGCGGGCATCGAGGTCATCACCATCGTGGGCGCTGAGCTGGGCCGCGGACGCGGCGGCGGCCACTGCATGACCTGCCCCCTCGTCCGCGACCCGATCGACTTCTGACGCCGCGACCGCTACGCGTACGTCTCGAACTCGGCGACCCGCGGGGTGCCGGTGGCGCCGGTGATCTCGAAGGTGACCTTGCTCAGCGAGGTCGCCGGGAAGGAGATCGTGCCGGCCGCGCCGCCGGTGGCGAGGACGGCGCCGGTGTCGGCGTTCAGCAGCCGCCAGCCGGTGACCGTGCCCGCCCCGGACGCCTCGCGGACGCGGACCGACGAGATCGTCGTCGGGGCGCTCCACTTGACCGAGACGGAGCCGGTCGTGCCGACGGGCGACCAGTACGTGCTCAGGCTGCCGTCCCGGACGTTGCCGTAGCTGGTGCCGTCGGCCTTGCTGGAACCGTCCGAGCCGGCGCCGATGCTCAGGTTGGTCCCGGACGGCGGGGCGGTGGTGGCGGTGGCCGTCGGGGTGGGCGTGGGGGTCGGGGTGGGCGTGGGCGTCGCGGTGGCGGTCGGGGTGGGCGTCGGGCTCGGGGTCTGCGGGGTGCAGGAGCCGTCCGAGACCAGCAGGCCCTTGCCGGCGCCGGCCGTGCGCGCCACCACGTCGGGGACGCAGGACGCGTTGTCGAGGGTGTAGGCGTACGGGACCGACACCGAGGTGTTGGAGACCGGGTTCGGGCCCGCCGGGCGGTAGTCGGTGCCGGCGGGGGACCAGGTCACGTTGTCGAAGACGTTCCCGGCGACCTGCCAGTAGCCGGCCGCGTCCGTGTAGAACGTGCCGAGGACGTCCTTGGAGTCCTCGAAGTAGTTGTTCTCCACCTTGGCGCGGGCGCCGGCCCGGGAGTTGATGCCGGACTCGTTGAGCTGCCGGTAGTGGTTGTCGTACATGTGCGCGATGCCGCCGCGCAGCAGGGGCGCGCGCGAGTCGATGTTCTCGTACAGGTTGTGGTGGTACGTGATGAAGCCGTTGCTCAGCTCGGTCTCGCTGGAGCCGACCAGGCCGCCGCGGCCGGAGTTGCGCAGCACGCTGTAGGAGAGCGTCACGTACTGCGTGTTGTCCTTCATGTCGAACAGCCCGTCGTAGCCCTCGGACTCGCCGCCGGACGCCTCCAGGGTGACGTGGTCGACCCAGACGTTGCGGACGTCGCTCTCCATGCCGATGGCGTCGCCGCCGTTGGAGACGGGGGAGCCGGACTTCTTGACGTTCCTGACCGTCACGTTCTGGATGATGATGTTGCTCGACTCGCGGATGTGGATGCCGAGCTGGTCGAAGACGGCGCCGGAGCCGACGCCGACGAGCGTGACGTTGCTGATCTGCTTGAGCTCGATGACGCCGTCGGCGGTGTTGCAGCTGGTGCCGGAGACCTTGGCGGTGTTGGCGTGGTTGATGGTGCCCTCGACCTGGATGACGATCGGGGTGCTGCTGGAGGCGCGGCCGCAGAGGGCCGCGTGGATCTGGGTGCCGGTGGTCGCGCGGACGGTCTGGCCGCCCGCGCCGCCGGTGGTCCCGCCGTTCTGGCTCGCGTAGCCGGTGGCGCCGGCGGTGGCGGCCGAGGCTTCCGGGATGGTCAGGACCGCGCCGGTGGCCGCTGCGACCGCCATGGCGGCCAGCGCCGCGCGGAGCCGGGTGGAGGGGGATCGTCGTCCCATGCCTGCCCTTTCGTAGACGTCCGTGGGGTCACGGACGTATGTCGTCGTCAGCCCCGTCCCTGGGTAACGCAACATAGAAAGCGCTCTCCAGAAAGCGCTTTCGGCGCGTGACGATAGGGGCGCCGCGCGGTACCTGACAAGGCTTCGGACACGACGGACCCGAATCCGGCCCCGCGGCGGCGGCGGGGCGGCGCCGCCGGTCTCGCCGGTTCCGGAGGGCGGGGGTGCGACGGAGGCCCCTGCGGACCGGCTTCCCGAGCCGGTACGGCGCGGTGCGCCCGTTCCGGGCCCCCGCGCTCGCCCCTGCCGCACGCCGACCGTCACGGGATACCCGCCGCCGGCATCGCCCGGCGGACGCCGCCGGCCTGACGGCGCGACGGATACGGGGTGGGGCGCGGGCGGTCCGCCGTGATAGGCACTACCTGCACGGGGGAGGTGCGGGCCGGTCAGGCCGCGCGGAGGCGCGGAGGGGGCGGCGGGGGGCGCGGTCGAGCGCCGCCGCGGTCATCGACCCCGTCGGACCGGCACCACCGAACGGAAACACGGGAGACACCGCATGCGCGTCAAAGCCTTCGACCACCTCGTCCTCAACGTCACCGACGTCGAGCGCGCCCTCGCCTTCTACACCGACCGGCTGGGCCTCGCGCCGGAGCGGGTCGAGGAGTGGCGGGCCGGCAAGGTGCCGTTCCCGTCCGTCCGGATCGACGAGGGCACCGTCATCGACCTCTTCTCCCGGCCGCGAGGCGAGTCCAACGTCGACCACATCTGCCTCGTCGTCGACCCGCTCGACTGGCAGGAGGTCATCGACTCCGGCACGTTCGACGTCCTGGAGGGCCCCGTCCCCCGCTGGGGCGCCCGCGGCTCGGCCCAGTCCGTCTACGTGAAGGACCCGGACGGCAACACGGTCGAACTCCGCTGGTACCCGCAGGACGTCCAGGCGTAGAACCGCGCTCCCCGGAGTCGTCCGGCCTGGCAGGCTGCCGCCATGACCGACGACACCTGGACCACCATCGCCCGCCTCCACGACTGGCTCACGGCCCATCAGGAGCTGCCGCCCGGCCAGGAGATCCTGCTCCGCGTCCTCAAGCTGTCCGAGGAGGTCGGGGAGGCGGCGCAGGCGGTGATCGGGGCCACCGGACAGAACCCGCGGAAGGGGACCAGCCACAGCTGGGGTGACGTCGAGGCGGAGCTCTGCGACGTCGTCATCACCGCCATGGTCGCCCTGCGCACCCTCACCCCGGACGCCGCCGAGGTCTTCGCCGGGCACCTGCGGCGGGTGGCCGACCGTTCGCTTCCCGGATGACCGGATAATGGGCACGGTGATCGACAGACAGCTCCGCGTGGTCCTGGCCGAGGACTCCGTCGTCCTGCGCGACGGCATGGTCGAACTGCTCGGCGCCCGCGGCTGCCGGGTGGTCGCCACCGCCGGTACGGCGCCCGGGCTCGTCGCAGCGGTCGACGAACACCGGCCCGACGTGGCCGTGGTGGACATCCGGATGCCGCCCACCCACACCGACGAGGGCATCCGTGCCGCCGTCGAGATCCGGGCCCGCACCCCCGACGTCGGCATCCTGGTCTTCTCCCAGCACATCGAGACCGTCTGGGCCGCCCGGCTGCTGGCCGACGGAGCGGCGGGCGTCGGCTACCTGCTGAAGGAACGCGTCGCCCGCACCGACGAGTTCGTGGCGGCGCTGCACCGGGTCGCGGGCGGGGGCACGGCGCTCGACCCCGAGGTCGTCACCGGGCTGATGCGCGGCGGGCGGCGCGGTCCCGTGGACACGCTGACGGCGCGCGAGCGCGAGGTGCTGGAGCTGATGGCCCAGGGCCGTTCCAACCGCTCCATCGCCGCGTCGCTGGTGGTGTCGGAGCGGGCGGTGGAGAAGCACGTCGCCGCCGTCTTCGTGAAGTTCGGCCTGCGCGCGACCGACACCGACAACCGGCGCGTGAAGGCCGTCCTCACGTACCTCGCGGAGAGCGCCGGCTGAGCGGGCACCGCTCACAGGTGCGACGGGAGTTCCGCCGTGACCGTGGTGGGCCCGCCGGGCGGACTGTCGACGGTCAGGACGCCGTCCACCGCCGCCAGCCGCTCGGCCAGCCCCGCCAGACCCGTGCCGCCGCCGGGCGCCGCACCGCCGCGCCCGTCGTCGCGGACGGTCAGCCGGACCCGGCCGCCGGCGGCGCTCGCCGCGACCTCGGCCCCGCGCGCGCCACTGTGCCGGGTGACGTTGGTGAGGAGTTCGGCGGCGCAGAAGTAGACCGCCCGCTCGACCGCCGGGTCCGGCCGTTCCCGCAGATCGAGGCGGAGGGCGACGGGTACGGGCGAGGTGGCGGTCAGTCCGGGCAGCGCCTCGGCGAGGCCGCCGTCGAGCGCCACCGGCCGGATCCCCCGGGTGAGCAGCCGCAGTTCGGCGATGGTGTCGTCGGTCTGGCCGCGGGCGCGCTCCACCAGGCCGCGCGTCCGCTCCAGGTCCGGGCCCGCGGCGGGCGCGAGGGCGTCGTCGGCGAGCGAGAGGGTGATGGCCAGGGCGACGAGCCGGGCCTGGGTCCCGTCGTGCAGGTCGCGCTCCAGGCGGTGCAGCCGGTCGGTGTTCTCCGCGAGCAGCACGGCCCGGGCCGCCTCCAGCCGCCTGACCCGCCGCTGCGCCGGTGCCGGGCCGAGCAGCAGGGCCGCCAGCCGCCGGTTGGCTCCGCTCAGCGCCCTGATCGCGCCGGGCACCGCGGCGAGCAGCAGCAGACCCAGCGGCACGGAGACGGCGTCGGCCCAGCCGAACGCCCGCGGCTCCGTCTCCAGGAGCCGCACCCAGAGCGGGAAGCCGATCAGCCAGCCGCAGCCGAGCGGGAGCGCCACCGCGGCGGCGAACCCCAGGACGCCGAGCGGCAGCCGCAGCACCAGGTAGAGCAGCGTCCGCCAGCCGACCGGGTCGGTCAGCACGGCGCGGCCGCGCGCGACCGGGCCCGTGGCGCGGGGGAGCGGCGCCGGCGCCTCGACCGGTTCCCCGAGCAGCCGGCCGACGAGCCTCCGGTGCGGGGCGCCGAGCGCCCGCGCGCCCAGCAGCGCGGCGACCACGAACGGCAGGCCCAGCACCGTGAGCGACAGCAGCACCCCCGCGTACAGGACGGCGATCGCGTAACCGCCGCAGAGGAGGGCGAGCGGCAGCCCGGCGGCGGCGAAGAGCCATTCACCGCCGCCGAGGGAGAACCATCCCCTGCCCCCGGGTCCGGAACCGCCCCCGGCACCGCCCCCAGAACCCGACCCGCCCCCAGAACCCGACCTGCCCCCAGGAGCGCCGCCCCCGCCCCGGCCTCGCGGCTCAGTCACCGTCACCACCCACCCGTTCCACCGCCGGGCCACGGACCGCCCGAACCCCCGTCACCAGGATGACCGGGACCGTCAGCGCCGCCGCGCCCGCCACGATCCACCCGCAGGCGGCCAGGGGGACGGTCGGTACGGCCGAGCCGGTCACGGCCGTGCTGAAAGCGGCGCCCGCGGCACCCGCGACGGCGGCGCCGAGCAGCACGCCCACCACCGTGGTCAGCACGGCCTCCACGGTCAGCATGCGCAGCAGCTGCGACGAGGTCGCGCCCACCAGCCGCAGCAGCGCGAACTCCCGGCGCCTCCCCGCGGTCACGGCGACCAGGGTGTTGACCGTGGAGACGGCCGCGAAGCAGACCAGCAGCGCCAGCTCGCACTGGCGCAGCCACACGTCCGTCGCCGAGGTGACGCCGGACGCCGTCGTGCCCGGTGCGTTCCCCGCGGTGCTCGTCATGATCGACATGGTGCCCGACAGGCCCACCAGGAGCGCGACGGGCACCACGGCGGACGAGAGGCGCCGCGCGTACCCGCGCAGGTGGGCGTCGGCCAGCCATCCCGACCGGGGCGCCAGCAGCCGGACCGGCGCGCCCGACGCCGCCGCCAGAAGACGCGCCGCGAGCGGGCCGAGCAGGGCGACCGCGACCAGCAGCACCAGCGAACCGAGCAGCGCCGCCTGCCCCGCCTTGTCCGCCTCCGCCACCGGCCGCGTCGCCGCCAGCCGCAGCAGCAGAGCGCCTCCGGCCAGCGCGCCGACGCCGGCGAGCAGTCGCGGCGCGCCGGTCCGCGCGTGCTCGGTCGTACTGGCGGCGAGGGCGGCGGCCGGCGCGATCCGGGAGATCCGCCGGGCGGCGACGGCCGTGCCGGCCAGGCCGACGGCGAGGGCGGCCGCCAGGGCGAGCACCGGGGGCAGGAGGGTGTCCGGCACCCGCAGGCCGGGGGCGGCCATGCCGCGCCGCTGGAGCTCGCCGAGGAAGCGACGGGCCGCGGCGGCGCCGGCGACCCACGCCGGCGCGGTGACCAGCAGCGTCGTCGCGACGACCTGGCCGCGGACCAGACGGCGCGTCTGGCGGGGGGTGGCCGCGACGGTGCGGAGCAGGGCGAGTTCGCGGTGCTGCTGCCGGAGGGCGAAGCCGAGCGCGTTGACCACGACGAAGAAGGCCACCAGGACGGCGATCTCCCCGAACGCGCCCGCGATGACCATCGGACCGGGCCCGGCGACCGCGCGCGGGTCCTCCTCGCGGGCGGTGAGACCGGCGGCGAACAGCAGGCCGAACAGCGTCAGGGTGGCGATGGCCAGGAAGAGGGCGACGGCAAGGCCGGCGAAGGCGGCCGGACGCCGGCGGAGCGGCGCCAGGGCGAGCGTGACCACCGGGCTCACCCGCCCAGCCGGCTCAGGCGTTCGGCGACCCGCGCGGCGGACGGCCGGTCGAGCGCGTCCACCAGGACCCCGTCGGCGAGCAGCAGCACCCGGTCCGCGTACCCGGCGGCGACCGGGTCGTGGGTCACCATGACGCAGGTCTGCCCCTCCCGGTCCACCCCGGCGCGCAGCAGGGCGAGGATCTCGTGGCCGGTGGCCCGGTCGAGCGCGCCGGTCGGTTCGTCGGCGAAGAGCACCCGCGGGCGGGAGACCAGCGCGCGGGCGATGGCCACCCGCTGCTGCTGCCCGCCCGACAGCTGCCCGGGGCGGTGCCGCTCGCGCCCGGCGAGCCCGACCCGGGCGAGGGCGTCCAGGACGCGGCCCCGGTCGGGGCGTGCGCCGGCCAGCCGGCCGGGCAGCTCGACGTTCTGGGCGACGGTCATCGCCGGCATCAGGTTGAACGCCTGGAAGACGAAACCGACCCGGCTGCGCCGCAGGACCGCCAGCCGCCGCTCGGGCAGCCGGGAGATCTCCGTACCGCCCCACCAGACGGAGCCGCCGGTGGGCCGGTCCATGCCGGCGAGGCAGTGCAGCAGCGTGGTCTTGCCGGAGCCCGACGGCCCCATCACCGCCGTGAACGTGCCGGGCGCGAGGGTCACCGACACCCCGTTCAGCGCCCGTACGGCCGCACCGCCCCGCCCGTACACGCGGCGCAGGTCCTCCGCCCGCGCTGCTGCTTCCGTCCCGATGTCCTTCGCCGTCTCGATCATGCCCTCATCCTCGGCGGACGGGCCCCGGCCGGGCGATGGTGCCCGCCCCCGAACCGGGGGTTCGGAAAACCGAACCGCCCGTATCCGGAGCCGTCAGGACGTGGTGGGGGCGAGGCGGTCGCGGAGGGTCGCGCCGGCCGGGTCGAGGCCGGTGATCTCGACGGTCTTGCCGCGCCGGGCGTACGCCGCCTCGACGGCGTCCAGCGCGGCGACGGCCGACGCGTCCGAGACCCGTGCGGCGGACAGGTCGATCACCACCCGGTCCGGGTCGCCGGCGTGGTCGAAGCGGTCGGCGAACGCCTCCGCGGAGGCGAAGAACAGCTCGCCCGAGACCCGGTACACGACGGTCGTCCCGTCGGGGTCGGCGACCGACGTGACGGTGGTGCGGCGGGCGACCCGCCGGGCGAAGACGAGGGTGGCGGCGACCGAGCCGACGACGACGCCGAGCGCGAGGTTGTGGGAGACCAGGACGCAGGCCAGCGTGACCAGCATGACGACGGTCTCCCCGACGGGGGTGCGCCGCAGGGTGCGCGGGGCGACCGACTCCCAGTCGAAGGCGGCGACGGACACGATCACCATGACCGCCACCAGCGCGGCCATCGGGATCCGCGAGACCACCGGCCCGAGGACCACGCACAGCACCATCAGGAACACGCCGGCGAGGAAGGTGGAGACCCGGGTCCTGGCGCCGGCCACCTTGACGTTCATCATCGTCTGGCCGATGACGGCGCAGCCGCCCATGCCGCCGAAGAGACCGGTGACGACGTTCGCGACGCCCTGCCCGACCGACTCCCGGGTCTTGTTCGACGGGGTGTCCGTGAGGTCGTCGACGAGCTTCGCCGTCAGCAGCGACTCCACCAGCCCGACGAGGGCGACGGCGAGGGCGTACGGGGCGATCGTCGCCAGCGTGCCGGCGGTGAACGGCACGTCCGGCAGGCCGGGGACGGGGAGTGCCGACGGCAGCTCGCCCCGGTCGCCGACGGTCGGCACCGCGATTCCGGCGGCCACCGTCACCAGGGTGAGGACGGTGATGGTGACGAGCGGGGCGGGTATCAGCGTCGTCACCTTCGGGAAGAGGACGAGCAGGACGATGCCGCCCGCGATGAGCCCGTACACCGCCACGGGCACGTTCCGGGTCTCGGGGAGCTGGGCGAGGAAGACCAGGGCGGCCAGCGAGTTCACCGAGCCGACCAGCACCGGACGCGGCACGAACCGCATCAGCTTCGCCACCCCGACGAGCCCCAGCACGATCTGGAAGAGGCCGGCGAGGATGACCGTGGCGATCAGGAACTGGACGCCGTGCTCCCGGTTGACCGGCGCGATGACGAGCGCCACGGCCCCGGTGGCGGCCGAGACCATCGCCCGCCGTCCGCCGACGATCGCCGTCGTGACGGCCATCGTGAACGAGGCGAAGAGCCCCATCGCCGGATCGACCCCGGCGATCACGGAGAAGGCGATGGCCTCCGGGATCAGCGCCAGGGCGACGACGAGCCCCGCCAGCACCTCGGTCCGCCACACCCGCGGATCGCGCATCCAGTCGGGCAGGGGGCCCCGGAACCGGGAGACGGCCGGGGCGGAGGCGGAGGCGGAGGCGGGAGCGACGGCGGAAGGCAAAGGAGAGGGACCTGTCGTACGGGGGAGGGGGGCGAGCCCCGGGCGGCGGTTCGGCGGCGCGGCGGCCGGGGCGACCCGAAGACTTTACCGGTCCGCGCCGCCCGGGACCGGCCGTCTGTTCGACGGGGGTGGTGAGGCGCCGGGCCGGAGCGGGTGTCAGCTCTCGCGCACCGGGTGCTTGCTGAGGATCGACACCCGGTTGAAGGCGTTGATGGTGATGGCCACCCAGATCACGGCGGCGAGCGCGGCGTCGTCCAGGACCTCGCGGGCCTCGGCGTAGGCCCGGTCCTGCGCGTCGGCCTCGGCCGGGTGGGTGGTGGCCTCGGCGAGGGCGAGGGCGGCCCGCTCCTTCGGGGTGAAGAGCCGGGTGTCCCGCCAGGCCGCGAGCACGCCGAGGCGGCGGGGGGTCTCGCCGGCGGCGAGGGCGGCGCGGGTGTGGGTGTCGAGGCAGTAGGCGCAGCCGTTGAGCTGGGACACGCGCAGGTTCACCAGCTCGACCAGGACGCGGTCGAGCCCGGCGGCGTCGGCGGCGTCCCGGACCGTCTGGGCGGTCCTGACGTACGCCTTGAAGACGTCGGGGGTCTGCTTGTCGAGGAAGATCCGCTGCCCGGCCGGTGCCGCCACGGCGTCGCTCACTGTCCGCTCCTTCGCCTTGCCTCGTCCCGCGAGTGCCGCGGGTGGCGGGGACATCATCCCCCGACTGATGGTTGAAAATCAAACTAACTTGGGGAGGGCGGGGCGAGGACGGCACCGGGACGGCCGGGGAGCCCGCCGCCCGCTGAGGGCGACGAGCTCCGGGAGGGAGAGGTGCGGATCACCAGCGGTACCACCGTGAACCCGAGCCGTGGAACAGGAAGCCGAGCACCCACAGGACCAGCACGGCCAGGGCGATGTACCAGAGGGCCTCGACGGCGAAGCCGGTGCCGAAGAGCACCAGGATCAACAGGAGAACGAGCAGGAGCGGGACCATGACAGGGCCTTTCGAGTGTCGGGGAACGGGCGGGCGGACCGATGCCGGGCGCCGGGGGTCAGCGGGGCGGCATCGGCTGCCGCCCGTCCGGGAAGCCGGGAGAACCGGAAGAAGGGGGAGGGCGGGGAGGAGGGGGTGGAGAGGGTGGGGCAGGCGGTACGGGACCGGGCTCCGCGCCCGGCGAGCGCGCCGCGCCGGCGGGCCGGAGCCGGCCGCGCCAGCCGCCGGTCGCCCCGTGCCGGTCCTCCACGAAGTCCTTGAAGCGCCGCAGGTCGCCCGAGACCCGGCTGGACACCACGCCCAGCGCCGCGGCCGCCTTCTCCGCCGGCCCCTCGGGCTCCAGCTCCAGCACCAGCCGCACGCGCGTGTGCGTGGCGCCGACCGGCTCGAAGGTCACGACGCCCCGCTGGCGTACGTCGCCGCCCACGGTGCGCCAGGCGATCCGCTCGTCCGGCGCCTGGTCGACGATCTCGGCGTCGAACTCCCGGCGCACCCCGGCGATGCTCGTCCGCCAGTGCAGATGCCGCTCGTCGGTCTGCCTGACCGCCACCACGCCGTGCATGAAGCGCGGGAACTCCTCGAACTGCGTCCACTGGTCGTACACCCGCTTCAGCGGCGCCTGGACCAGGATGGTGTCGCGGACCACGTCGTCACCTCCTCGCACGGCCGGACGGAACCGGTGCCTCACCCCGCGACTGCCCCGCGGCGGGCCGAGCACTCGCGCGAGCGCGGACCTCGGTCCTCGGCTCTTGTCCCGGGACCGCGCGTCGCGGAGGATCTTCCTTGATCGACCAGGTGGGGACACGAGGGGAAGGGTCGAAGCGCGATGACGACGCTGATCAAGGGGGGCAACGGCTTCGTGCCCTCGGTGCCGCTGCGGATCGCCGTACGCGGTCGGGGCCTGGACGCGATGGCGCTCCTGCTCACCGAGCGGGGGCTCGTCCGGGGCGACGCCGACGTGGTCTTCCACGGCCAGCCGGCGCACCCGAACGGCGCCGTGAGGTTCGCCCGGGCCGAGGACGGCGGCGACTGGCTGGAGGTCGGGCTGCCGGCGCTGGAACCGGACGTGGACCGCGTGCTCGTCGTCGGCTCCACGGACCGGGGCGCCCTCCGGGACGTGCCCGGGCTCTCGGTGGAGGCGTTCGCCCCCGACGGCACCCCGGTCGCCCGCTACGACGTGACGGACGCCGCGGGGGAGACCGCGATGGTGCTCGCCGAGCTCTACCGGCGGGCCGGCGGCTGGAAGCTCCGGGCCGTCGGGCAGGGCTGGGCCAACGGCCTGGAGGGCCTGGCCACCGACCACGGCGTCCACGTCGCCGGCGCGGAGCCGCAGACCACCCCCGCCCCCGCCCAGGCCCCCGCGCCCGCTC
>NZ_JOGX01000042.1 GCF_000719555.1 Streptomyces sp. NRRL F-5727 | reverse complement strand
TCGGGAACCCCCGGTGGCTTCGGCCGCCGGGGGTTTCGCCGTGTTCGGGACGGCGGGGCCTTTGGTCTCCCCCCCCGCCGGCCCAACCCCCCTGGGGGCGGGGACGGAGTTATAAAGGCCGGGCCCCCGCCCGAGCCGGTCCCGCCGACCGCGCCACGCGGACGACCGCCGCCGACGGCAGGCGGTCCGCCCAGGCGTGAGCCGGAGCGCACGCGGGCGGATGCGCCGACGCGCCCCTCCGCGCGAATCTCACCCGATAGTGGGACCGCCCCGCCGTCCCGAACACGGCGAAACCCCCGGCGGCCGAAGCCACCGGGGGTTCCCGAGCTCGTCAGAACGGGCGACCCGCTCCCCCGTCAGAACGGGTTGAACTCGTCGTACTCGCGGTCATCGCTCGGCCCCTGCGGGCCTCACAGGCTTCGGGCGGCTGCGCCGGACTCCGTCCGCCGACCGGGGCGAGCGGCGCCCGCTAGAACGGGTTGAACTCGTCGTACTCGCGGTCCGCGTCGTCGCGCGCCGCGTCGCGGTCGCGGCGGCGCTGGGCGGCCGGGCGCGGGGCTTCGAGACGGTGGTCCTCGCCTCGGCGGCCGAGCATCTCCGCGCCGGCCACGAGGGTGGGCTCCCAGTCGAAGACGACCGCGTTCTCCTCGGAGCCGATGGCGACGCCGTCGCCGGCGCGGGCGCCGGCCTTCATCAGCTCGTCCTCGACGCCGAGGCGGTTGAGCCGGTCGGCGAGGTAGCCGACGGCCTCGTCGTTGTTGAAGTCGGTCTGGCGGACCCAGCGCTCCGGCTTCTCGCCGCGCACCCGGTACACGTCCTCCTGCTCGTCGTACGTGACGGTGAAGCCGGCGTCGTCGACGGCCTTCGGGCGGATGACGATGCGGGTCGCCTCCTCCTTCGGCTTCGCGGCGCGGGCCTGCGCGACGATCTCGGCGAGGGCGAAGGAGAGCTCCTTCAGGCCGGTGCGGGCGACCGCGGAGACCTCGAAGACGCGGTAGCCGCGCTCCTCCAGGTCCGGGCGGATCATGTCCGCGAGGTCCTGGCCGTCCGGGATGTCGATCTTGTTGAGGACGACGATGCGCGGACGGTCGTCGAGGCCGCCGTACTGCTTCAGCTCCTCCTCGATGACGTCGAGGTCGGTCACCGGGTCGCGGTCGGACTCCAGCGTCGCCGTGTCGAGGACGTGGACGAGGACCGAGCAGCGCTCGACGTGGCGCAGGAACTCCAGGCCCAGGCCGCGGCCCTGGCTGGCGCCGGGGATGAGGCCGGGGACGTCGGCGATGGTGTAGACGGTCGAGCCGGCCGTCACCACGCCGAGGTTCGGGACCAGGGTCGTGAAGGGGTAGTCCGCGATCTTCGGCTTGGCGGCCGAGAGGACGGAGATCAGCGAGGACTTGCCGGCGCTGGGGTAGCCGACGAGCGCCACGTCGGCGACGGTCTTGAGCTCCAGGACGATGTCCTGCAGGTCGCCGGGCTCGCCGAGCAGCGCGAAGCCGGGGGCCTTGCGGCGGGCGGAGGAGAGCGCCGCGTTGCCGAGGCCGCCGCGGCCGCCCTGTGCGGCGACGTACGTCGTGCCGTGGCCGACGAGGTCCGCGAGGACGTTGCCCTTCTTGTCCAGGACGACGGTGCCGTCGGGCACGTACAGGACGAGGTCCTGGCCGTCCTTGCCGGCGCGGTTGCCGCCCTCGCCGGGCTTGCCGTTGGTGGCCTTGCGGTGCGGCGAGTGGTGGTACTCGAGGAGCGTGGTGACGGACTGGTCGACGACCAGGCTCACGTCACCGCCGCGGCCGCCGTTGCCGCCGTCCGGGCCGCCGAGCGGCTTGAACTTCTCGCGATGGACGGAGGCGCAGCCGTGGCCCCCGTTACCCGCGGCGACGTGCAGCTCGACGCGGTCCACGAAGGTGGTCATGGTTCTGTGCCTCCAGAAGAGCGAAGTACGGGAAAGCTATGTGCGGGAATGTCTATCTAGTAACACGCGAAAGGCGGACCCTCTTCCCTGCCGGGAAGTGAGGTCCGCCTCCGCAAAGCGTCCGATCAGGCGACCGGGACGATGTTCACGACCTTGCGGCCACGGAAGGTGCCGAACTGCACCGAACCGGCCTGCAGGGCGAACAGCGTGTCGTCGCCACCGCGACCGACACCCGAGCCCGGGTGGAAGTGGGTGCCGCGCTGGCGGACCAGGATCTCACCCGCGTTGACGACCTGACCGCCGAAGCGCTTCACGCCGAGCCGCTGGGCGTTGGAATCGCGACCGTTCCGGGTGGACGATGCGCCCTTCTTGTGTGCCATTGCTCAGTCCCTCTTTACTTCGCGGCCGTCGGGATGGACGTGACCTTGATCGCCGTGTACTGCTGACGGTGACCCTGGCGACGGCGGTAGCCGGTCTTGTTCTTGTAGCGCAGGATGTCGATCTTGGCGCCCTTGGTGTGGTCCACGACCTCGGCCTGGACCTTGATGCCGGCCAGGACCCACGGGTCGCTGGTCACGGCGTCGCCGTCGACGACGAGCAGGGTCGAGAGCTCGACCGTGTCGCCCGGCTTGGCGGTGGAAATCTTGTCAACCTCAACGATGTCGCCGACAGCAACCTTGTGCTGGCGACCACCGCTGCGCACGATGGCGTACACGCGGATCTCTCTCTCACTCGGTAATGGGGACCTCTGACGCCAGCCGCCCACGCGCGGGCCTGGGGCCCACGGCGATCCGGATCGGACGAGCGGCCTCTCCCGGCGAGCGGGAGGGGGGTGCTCAGAGGCGCGGCACGTCATAGACACGCCGACGGTCTAGGTTACGGGCGGCTGCCACAGAGGGTCAAATTCGCCCGTGCGGGTGCGGACCGCCCCGGCGGACCCCCCGGGAGGGGTCCGCCGGGGCGGGAACCGGCTCAGTCCTGGGCCGGGGCCGCGGTCTTCTTGGCCGGGGCCTTCTTGGCCGCGGTCTTCTTCGCCGCCGTCTTCTTGGCCGCCGTCTTCTTGGTGGCGGCCTTCTTGGCGGTGGCCTTCTTCGCCGTCTTCCGGGCGGTCTTCTTGGCCGCCGGGGCGGCCTCGGTCTCCTCCGCGGCCGGCTCGGGCGCCTCGGCCGGGGCGGCCGTGGCCACCACGATCTCGGCGGCCTCGGCACCGGCGGGGGCACCAGCCGGGGCGGTGGCCTTGCGGACCACCCGGCGGCGGGCGCGCGGCGCGGCGGCCACGGGGGCCTCCTCGGCGGCGGGCTCGGCGGCCGGCTCGGCGACCGGCTCGGGCGCGGCCTCCACGACCGGCTCCGGCGCCGGTACGGCCTCCGGCTCCGCGACCGCGACGACCGTCTCGGCCTCGGCGGCCGGCTCGGACGTCGAGACGACCGGCGAGGTCGCCCGGCGGGTGGCGCGGCGGCGGGTACGCGGCGCGGGCGCCGCCTCCACCGTCTCCTCTGCGACCGGCTCGGCCACCGGGGCCTCGGCGGCCGGGACCGGCTCGGCCTCGGCGACCGGCTCCACGACGGGCTCGGCGATCGGCGTCGGGACCACCGGCGCGGTCACCTTGCGGGTGACGCGGCGGCGGCCACGGCCGCGGGTCGCGGCGGCCTCGGCCTCGGCGACGGAGCCGTACAGCTCCTCGTCCGGGGCGATCGGGACCGGCACGGCCACCGGGGCGGCGAGCTCGGCCGCGACCTCGGCCTCGGTCTCCGCCGGGGCCTCGGCCTCGACGGTCTCGTGGGCGTGCTCGTGCACGTGCTCGTCGCCGCCGCGGCCGCGCTTCTTCGAGCGCTTGCCGCCACCGCCGCCGCCGTGCGTGGCCGGCTGCTCCATGTGGACGATGACACCGCGGCCGTTGCAGTGGACGCAGGTCTCGGAGAAGGACTCCAGGAGGCCCTGGCCGACCCGCTTGCGGGTCATCTGCACCAGGCCGAGCGAGGTGACCTCGGCCACCTGGTGCTTGGTCCGGTCGCGGCCCAGGCACTCCAGGAGGCGGCGGAGCACCAGGTCGCGGTTGGACTCCAGGACCATGTCGATGAAGTCGATGACGACGATGCCGCCGAGGTCGCGCAGCCGCAGCTGGCGGACGATCTCCTCGGCCGCCTCCAGGTTGTTCCTGGTGACGGTCTCCTCCAGGTTGCCGCCCTGGCCGGTGAACTTGCCGGTGTTGACGTCGACGACGATCATCGCCTCGGTCTTGTCGATCACCAGCGAGCCGCCGGACGGCAGCCAGACCTTCCGGTCGAGCGCCTTCATCAGCTGCTCGTCGATCCGGTAGGTGGCGAAGACGTCGACCTCGCTGGTCCACCGCTGGAGGCGGTCGGCCAGGTCGGGGGCGACGTGCGAGACGTAGCCGTGGATGGTCTCCCAGGCGTCGTCGCCGCTCACGATGACCTTGGAGAAGTCCTCGTTGAAGATGTCGCGGACGACGCGGACGGTCATGTCCGGCTCGCCGTAGAGCAGGCTCGGCGCGGAGGTCGAGATCTGGCTCGCCTTCTTCTGGATGTCGGCCCACTGCGCCTGGAGGCGCTCGACGTCGCGGCGCAGCTCGTCCTCGCTCGCGCCCTCGGCGGCGGTGCGCACGATGACGCCCGCGTCCTCGGGGACGATCTTCTTGAGGATGGTCTTCAGCCGGGCGCGCTCGGTGTCCGGGAGCTTGCGGCTGATGCCGGTCATCGAGCCCTCGGGGACGTACACGAGGTAGCGGCCCGGGAGGGAGACCTGGCTGGTGAGGCGGGCGCCCTTGTGGCCGATCGGGTCCTTGGTGACCTGCACCAGGACCGACTGGCCGGACTTGAGGGCGGACTCGATGCGGCGCGGGCCGTTGCCCATGCCGAGCGCCTCGAAGTTGACCTCGCCGGCGTACAGGACGGCGTTGCGGCCCTTGCCGATGTCGACGAAGGCGGCCTCCATGGACGGCAGCACGTTCTGGACCTTGCCCAGGTAGACGTTGCCGACGTACGAGGTGGCCTGCTCCTTGTTGACGTAGTGCTCGACGAGCACGTTGTCTTCCAGGACGCCGATCTGGGTGCGCTCGCCGTTCTGGCGGACGACCATGACGCGCTCGACGGCCTCGCGGCGGGCGAGGAACTCGGCCTCGGTGATGATCGGGACGCGGCGGCGGCCCTGCTCGCGGCCCTCGCGGCGGCGCTGCTTCTTGGCCTCCAGGCGGGTGGAGCCCTTGATGGACTGGACCTCGTCGGACGGCTCGGCCTTCTCGCGGGCCGGGCGGGGCTCGCGGACCTTGACGACCGTGCGGACGCCGTCCTCGTCGGCGGCCTCGGCCTCGCCGGCGGCGTCACCGCTGCGGCGGCGACGGCGACGGCGGCGGCGGGAGCTGCTGGAGCCGGCGAAGCCGGACTCGTCCTCGGACTCCTCCGCCTCCTCGGCCTCCGTGTCGTCCTCGGCGTGGAGCTCGTCGGACTCGTCGGTCTCCTCGGACTCCTCCGTCTCGGCGGACTCGCCGCGACGGCGGCGCCGGCCACCGCGACGGCGGCGGCGGGACGGGCGGTCGCCGTACTCGTCGGTCTCCTCCGCCTCCTCGGCCTCCTCCGCCTCGGCCTCGTCGGCGACGTGCTCGACCTCGGGCTCGTCGGCGACGGTGGTCGGGACGGGCTCGACGGCGACGGGCTCGCCGCGGCGGCGACGGCGGCGGCGCGAACCGGTCTCGGCGCGCTCGGCGGGCTCGACGGCCTCGACCGTCTCGACGACGGTCTCCTCCTCCGGCTCCTCCTCGTCGACCTCGGCGGCAGCGGCGGCGGCGAAGGCGGCGGTCTCCGGCGTCTGGAACATCGGCTCGGCGAAGACCGGTGCCTGGAAGACGGCGACGGCCGGGCGCTCGACGCGGCGGCGGCGCGGGGCCTCCTCGGCGGTGGGCGGCTCGGAGGTGAACTGCGGCGTGCTGACGACCCGGCGGCGGCCACGGCCACGGGTGGCGGCGGCCTCGGCGGCGGCGACGTCGGCACCGTGGGAGGCGATCTCCTCGACGGTGTCCTCGGGCAGCGACTCGCCGGAGGTCGGCGCGGCGAGCTCGGCCGCGACGTCCGGGGTGACCTCGGGGGTGGCGGTGCGGCGGGTGGCGCGGCGGCGGGTGCGGGCCGGGGCGGCCTCGGGCTCGGCGGCCGGGGTCTCGGCGGCGGGGGCCTCCACGGCGGCCTCGGCGGCGGGCTCCTCGGCCGGGGCCGGGGAGGTGACCGGTGCGCTGGCGCGACGGGTCGCGCGGCGGCGGGTGCGGGCCGGAGCGGCCTCCGGCTCGGCGGCCGGGATCTCGGCGGCGGCCTCGGGCTCGGCGGTCGCGGCGGGCTCCTCGGCAGCGGCCGGGGAGGTCACGGGCGCGGTGGCCTTGCGGGTGGCGCGGCGACGGGTGCGGGCCGGAGCGGCCTCGGCCTCGGCGGCCGGGGCCTCGGCGGCGGGCTCCTCGACCGGAGCCGCAGCCGGAGCCGCGGCGGTGTCCGCGGCGGCCGGGGCGGCCGTCTTGCGGGTCGCGCGGCGGCGGGTGCGGGCCGGGGCGGCCTCCGGCTCGGCGGCCGGGGCCTCGGCGGCGGGGGCCACGGTGGGCTCCACGATCTCCGCGGCGGCCTCGGCGGTCTCGCCGGCGGTCACCGGCGGGCCGGCGGGCCGGGAGGCGGCGCGGCGCCGGCGGCGCGGCGGCAGCTTGTCGCCGGGGGCGTTGCCGTTGTTGGTCTCGTTGGTCTCGTTGGTGTCTTCGAGCATGCGGGCGGTTCTCCCGTCACGCTCCCGGGCGCCGCGTCGGATTCCGGTGGGCGGCACGGACGCGCTTCGTGCGCGGTGCCGCCGTCCGGGGCGCGGGCGCCGCACGGGAGCTGAATGTCTGGCTCGCCGGTTCCGTACGCCCGATGCGTACGGCCTGGCGAAAGTCTCCTGGTCAGTGCGCTGCCCGACCCAGGTGGCTCCCGAGTGCCAGGGCTGCGCTCGACTCCGTCCCCTACGCGGGGCCTGCCTCCGGCGCCGTCGCCGGGGCGGTCGCGGCGGCCGTGGGTGCTGCGGCCGTGACTGCCTCGCGGTCGGGCGCGAGCGGGTCGGTCACCGTGCCGGACTCCTCGTCGAAGAGCCCCTGCGCCAGCCTGGTCACCGCTGCGGGGACCGGCGGCGCCAGGTCGGCCACAGCTCGGAGACCGGACAGGACGTCGTCGGGTCGCACGGCGGGTGTCACGTGCCGAACGACCAGCCGCAGTATCGCACAGGCATCGTCGGCGGGCCTATCACCCTGGGGACGGTCCGCGACGAGCTCGACGACGGCGGAGCGGGTGTCGAAGGTTCGGATGCCGTTCTTGGTCTTGCGCTGCACCTCCACCGTCTCCGCGGCAAGGAAGGCTTCGGCGGCCTTGCGGGCGTCGTCGACGGCGACGCCGTCGAGCCGGAGCTCCCAGACGGAGGCGGTGAGCCGGTCGGCGAGGCCGGAGGTGCGGGCCTCGACGGCGTCGGTGATGTCGAGGCCGGCCGGGAGGGACTCGTCGAGCAGGGCCCGCAGGGTCTCCGGGTCGCGGCGCTCGGTGAGGGCGATCTCCAGAAACTCGGCCTCGGAGCCCGTACCCGTGGGGGCGGCGTTGGCGTACGACACCTTGGGGTGCGGGGTGAAGCCGGCCGAGTACGCCATGGGCACCTCGGCGCGGCGCAGGGCGCGCTCGAAGGCGCGCTGGAAGTCGCGGTGGCTGGTGAACCGGAGGCGGCCGCGCTTGGTGTAGCGCAGACGGATGCGCTGCACCGCCGGTGCGGGCGGCGGGCCTTCGGGCTGTCGCTTGCCCAGTGGTTCTTCTCCTCGGTGCGGGGCGGGCGCGGGTGGCGCTCCGCCCGGAAGCTCTTGGGCGTCCCGTGGGCTCCTGCCCGGATCACCCCCGCCGGGGGCGGGGAGATCTCGGGGGCGGGCGCCGCACCGGGGACGTCTCCTTTACTACCCAGAGTACGCGCCCGGCCCACCTCGGGTTCCCCGGCGGCCCGCCGGGTTCGCGGACGGGCAGGTCAGCGGGGGCCGCCGAAGAGGGCGGCGCGCACCTCGCGGGCGGCGGCGCGGACGGCGCGGCCGGCGGCGGCGACGGGTCCCCACACCCAGGTGCGCAGCCAGTGGCCGACGGGGGTGAGGATCGCCCGGTACACCCAGGCGAGGGGCCGGCCGACCGCGTTCCACAGCACCCAGCGGACCGCCCGGCCGACAGCCCGGGAGATCTCGCCGGCGATCCGCCAGGCCCAGGCGAGGATCGCGCCGACGAAGCGGCAGACGGGGCCGAGCGCGTACCGCCAGAGCCAGCGGAGCGGGGTGACGACGAGCAGGTCGACGACCCACCAGAGGGCCTTGGCGACGGGGACGAGGATCCACTCCCACAGCCATCGGAGGGGGACGACGAGGAGGTGGTGGAGCAGCCAGGCGAGGGCTCGGCCGATCGGGGCGAGGACCCACTCCCACAGCCATCGGAGGGGAATGACGACGAGGTGGTGGAGCAGCCAGGCGAGACCTCGGCAGACCGGGGCGAGGATCCAGCGCCAGAGCTGCCGGAGGCACCAGGCGAGCGCGTCCCAGACCAGCCGCACGGGCAGGACGACGACGAGGGCGACGGCGCGCGCCACTCCCGTGAGGCAGCCCGGGTTTTCCGTGTTCATGCCCAGAACGACGTGGCGGGGCGGTCGGCGGGTTTCCCGTTCGCCCGGACGAGACCAAGGCGTTACGGGGCGGATACCGCCCGTTCGCCGTAGGGTGCGGACGGACCCACCCCGCTTCCGGGCCGAGGACCCGTAACCTAAGGTGCGTCAACCTCGTGCTCGACGCACGTGCCGCAAGCCCCCGCCCGGGGGTCCCCCCTCTTCGCAGACATCGAGGCTCGGCGTGAAAATATCCTTCCTCCTGGTGGACCGCTGCCACATCGGCGGTGTGGTGAGCGCGATCCACAACCTGGCCGGGGCGCTCGTGGAACACCACGAGGTCGAGCTGGTCGCCCTCCGCCGCAACCGCGACCAGGCGTTCTTCCCGCTGGACCCCCGGGTGAAGACCATCGCGCTCTCCGACTACCGGAAGCACTCCCACACGTACGACGGCGACGACCCGCAGCTCGAGGTCTTCCCGCACATCTACCCGAACGAGCCCACGGACAAGAAGCCGTGGATCGGCCGGCTGGCCGAGAAGCGGCTGATGGAGTACCTGGCCACCACCGACGCCGACGTCGTGGTCAGCAACAACCCCAAGATCACCATCATGCTGGCCTACTCGGACCGCGACTTCCTCAAGGTCGCGATGGAGCACTCGCGGCCCGCGCGGTACGGCAGCCACATCCGCGACGCCCTCTTCCGGGACGCGTACCCGAAGATGGACGCGATCACCGCGCCGACGCCGGACGAGTGCCGGACCATCGCCGGGGTCGTCCCCGCCGTGAGCCACCTGCTCTCCCCCATGCCGAACTGCATCCCGGCCCACCAGGGCCAGATGTCCACCGGCGACAACAAGATCGTCGTCACGGCCGGCCTGCTCAAGCCGCACAAGGGCTTCGGCGACCTCATCGAGGCGTTCTCCACCGTGGCGCCCCGCCACCCGGACTGGAGCCTGCGGATCTACGGCTCCGGCCCCGAGCGCGCCAACCTGCGCAAGAAGATCGACGAGACCGACAGCAACAACCAGATCTTCCTGATGGGCCCGGCCACCCCGGTCACCCCGGAGTTCGCCAAGGCGTCCATCTTCGTCCTCCCGTCCCACCTGGAGGCGTTCGGCAACGTCACCGTCGAGGCGATGGCGGCCGGCCTCCCGGCGGTCTGCTACGACGCCCCGCACGGCCCGCGCAACATCATCAGGCAGGGCGAGGACGGCTACGTCGTCCCGCTCGGCGACAAGGAAGCGCTCGCCGAGCACATCGAGAAGCTGATCGCCGACGAGGACCTGCGCCGGAAGATGGCCGCCGCCGCGGTGGCCAACGTGGTCCGCTTCCAGGAGGCCGAGACCGCCGCCCGCTTCGAGCAGCTCGTCGAGACCATGCGCGCCCGCCGGGCCATCCCCCGGACGGCCGCCGCCGTGGTGAGCCCGCAGGGCGACGTCCGGGTCCGGGTCGAGGGGCTGCCCGCCGACAGCGACGCCCGGCTGGTCTGCAAGGACATCCGCAAGAAGGCCGACGAGGTCGTCGTCCCCTTCGTCGGCGACGAGGCGCTGGTCCCCGCGCTCGGCAAGCTCGTCGAGGGCGACTGGGAGCTCCAGATCCGCGCCGCCGGCTACGACCTGCCGCTCCGCTCGGCCGGCTGCGACACCCTCCAGATCCTCTCGCTGAAGCTGCCCCGCACCGAGGGCCCCGCGCTCTCCCTGCTGCTGCCGCACACCCACACCGACGGCACCCTCCGGGTGCAGAGCCGGGTCCGCGCCCAGCACGTCGAGGTCGCGGCCATCAAGGCCGGCGCCAGCTCGATCGTCGTCGAGGCGGCGGCCTGGGGCGTCCAGCCCGGCAAGGGCAGCGTGATCGAGGCCGTCCACCGCAAGGAGGCCGACAAGAACTTCACCTTCCCGGTGAAGGCCGGCGCCGACGGGCGCTTCACCGCCTCCCTGGACAACGCCGCCGCGGCCCGCCTGCACCAGCCCGGCGCCGAGGACGTCTGGGACCTGTGGCTGCTGCCCGACCAGAACTCGCCCCGGATCCGCGTCTGCAAGCTCGCCACCGACGTGCTCGTCCCGATGGACGTCTTCACCTTCCCGTACCCGGTGGTGAAGACGTCCGGCGCCCCCGTCCCGGCCTCCGTCGACACCAAGCCGAAGAGCGGCTGGCGCAACCGCCTCGCGTCGGTGCCGACCGCCGTCGCCGGCGCCCGGCACGAGCTGCGCCCGTACTTCTCCAGCAACGGACAGCTCTCCCTGAAGATCATCGACAAGAAGTGACCGACGGGACGTAGCCCGCGCGGCACACACGAAGGAGCCCCGGTCCGCCACTGCGGACCGGGGCTCCTCCACTTCCACCCCCGGGGGGGGCGACCGCTACAGCGGCGCGCCCTCCTCGGCGATCTTGAACATCAGGTCGGCGACACGGCCGGCCGCGTGGCCGTCGTCCAGGTCGCAGAACTGGTGGTGGAACTCGTCGTACTTCTCCTGGTACGCGGCCTGCACCTCGTCGATCTCCCGGATCGCCGTGAGCAGGTCGTCCGAGGTCTCCACCAGCGGGCCCGGCGCGTCGTTCTCGAAGTCGAAGTAGAAGCCCCGCAGACGGTCGCGGTAGTGCTCCAGGTCGTACGTGAAGAACAGCATCGGGCGGCGCAGGTGCGCGTAGTCGAACATGACCGACGAGTAGTCCGTGATCATGATGTCGGCCGCCAGGTACAGGTCCGCGATGTCCGGGTACTCGGAGACGTCGTAGACGAAGCCGTTCCCGGCGCCCGGGATGCTGTCCACGATGTTCGAGTGACGACGGATCAGGAAGACGTGGTCGTCACCGAGGCGACGGCGGGCGTCCTCCAGGTCCACCCGCAGGTCGAACTTGAACTGGCCGCGGGCGTGCGACAGGTCGTCGCGCCAGGTCGGCGCGTACAGCACGACCTTCTTGTCCGCGGGCAGGCCCAGCTTCGCCTTCACCTCGGCCGCGCGCTCGTCGCGGTCCTCGGCGTACAGGTAGTCGTTGCGCGGGTAGCCCGTCTCCGCGATCAGGCCGTTGTAGCCCATGGCCCGCTTGAGGATCGGGGTGGAGAAGCGGTTCGACGAGACCAGGACGTTCCAGCTCTCGGCTTCCTTGACCAGACGCTCGTGGTAGTTCGGGTCGAACTTCGGCGCGTCGATGTCCAGGCCGATCTTCTTCAGCATCGTGCCGTGCCAGGTCTGCACGATCACCTGGCCCGCGCGACGGCGGATCCAGTGCGGCAGGTGGGCGTTGGTGATGATGTACCGCGAACGGGCCAGCGCCTCGTACCACTCACGGCCCTGGAAACGGACCGCCTGCACCGTGTCGGGCAGCTCGACCTGGCCGTCGCGGACCAGCCACAGGTGCTCGACGTCCGCGCCCCGGCGCAGCAGCTCCTCGTGGATGGCGCGCGGGCTGTCCGAGTACTGCTTGCCGTTGTAGCTGATGTACAGCACCGAGTCGCGCAGCGGCAGCTCGCGGCCCTTCTCGTACACCTCCTGGCGCAGCTGGTACTGACGGTTGTCGCCGCGCTCCAGCGGGGACAGGTCCGGCAGGCAGTTGAGCTGCGGGTGGTCCTGCCAGTGGACCTCCAGGCGGTTCTCCCGCCCGTTGTACGTGCTCTCCAGCGGGAACTGGGTGACGGCCAGCCGGTCGACGACGAGCGGCAGCGCCGGCGCGTCCTCCCCCGCCTCCAGGCGGAAGACCCAGCGGCCGGCCTTCAGCGGCAGACCGCCGCCGGTGCCGGACATCGTCGACGGGCGGAAGGTCGCCTCGAAGGTGCCGTCCGCGGCGAGGCTCAGCGGCACGGTCCGCTCGTCGAAGCGGTTCTTGGCGCTGACGACCAGCTGGTAGTCGGCCAGGTCCACCGGCGCGGTGCCGCGGATCAGGAAGGTGCCGTCGGTGGTCGCGATCCCGGTGATCTTGGCGCGCAGCGGGCGGCCGGCGAACTTCAGGTAGCCGTTGGTGCCGGAGAGCACCGCCACCTCGTTCAGCGGGGCGTCCTCGCCGAAGGCGTCGGTGAGCCGCACCTGGAGGTCGGCCAGACCGTCCCGGACCACGACCCGGTGACGGCGCGGCTTCTCCTCGCCCTGCTGGAGCTGGAGCTGGGTGCTCCAGTTGCGGCGCATGGTCTTGGCCGGGTCGGCGCCCGCCGTGTCGGCGGTCTCCAGGTGCTCCGGCAGCAGCGCCACGTCCTTCAGCGGGACGCGGATCCGCAGCTCGGTGCGGTCACCGGCGGCGGACACGATCTCGGCGGGGACGAGGAACGCCTCGCCGCTGCTCTGGTTGATGATCCGCAGCGAGACCTCGACGCCCGGGGCGACCGCCTCGCGCAGCAGACCGTCGACGACGATCGCGTCCCCGTCCGGCGCGAAGCCGGTGACCGTGAACGGCACCTTCTCGACGCGCAGCTTCAGCGCGGCGCGGCGCAGCTCCGGCACGATCCGGTGGGTCTCGTCGAGCCAGTGCGGCTGCGGGTAGGCGGTGTGGTCGGAGCCGTACGAGTGGACCGAGCGGGACCGCACCAGACCACCGGAGAGCACGCGCATGCCGACGTGCCAGAGACCCTCCTGCCACTGCCCGCCCTTGCGGAAGCGGGACAGGTCGATCTCGGTCTCCCAGCCGGCCCAGTCGAAGCTGTGACCGCGGTTCTTCCAGCCGGCGGCCGTGGTGGCGTCCTCGGTCTGGAGGTTCTTCAGCGGGATCAGCATCCGCCGCTGGGTGCCGTCCTTCTTCAGCTGGAGCAGCTTCACCACGGACCGCTTGCCGCTCTGGTCGACCCGGTCGATCCAGGCGTGGCCGGCCAGCCGCAGCTTGCCGCCGGGCAGCCACTCCAGCTCCCGCAGCGGCGAGCGCAGCTGCAGGTCCTGGTCCATCCGGAGGACCTTCTTCGGCAGCTGCGTGGACTCCAGGAACGGGTACTTCGCGTACCGGCGGAAGGAGCCGTCGAGCTCGACCGGCTCACCGATCCGCTCGGCCTCGATGAAGGCCAGGAGCTCGGCCAGGGCGTGCTTGCGGACCAGCAGCCACTTGACGCGCAGCGCGGTGGGCAGCGTCTTGACCGTCTTCAGGTCGATCTGGTCGAGGAACTTGTTGGCCGCGGTCATGAACTCCGCGCGGTACTCCTCGTCGCCGTCGGGCAGCACGTTGAGGAAGATGCGCAGGTCACCGGTGAGCACGGTCCGGTCGTACTCGCGCTTCAGCTCCTCGGCACCCGGCTCGGTGCGCGCGGCGAGGAAGCGGCTGACGCTCTCCACCGCGGAGGCGCGGTCGCGGGCGGCCTTCGGCTCGGTGCGGCGCTGGGTGATCGACGGGGCGGCCTCGCCCTCGCGCAGACGCCAGTAGTACGTGGTCTCGCTGATGATGTCGACGGACTCGGCGAGGTACTGCGCCGGGACGATCACCGGGGTGTCCTCGTACAGCACGCCCTCGGGGAAGCGCAGCCCGTGCTGCTCCCAGAAGTCGCGGCGGAAGACCTTGTTGCAGGCGATCCGGTCGGTGAGCAGCGCGCGCTTCCGGCTGACGTGCGTCTTCTTGACCGCGCCCCGGGAGAGGAAGCGGTGCATCGGGGACTGCCAGATCCGGGTGGAGTTGATGTGCTCCACGTTGCCCGTGGCGAAGGAGGAGCCCGTCTCGTCGAGGGTCTCGATCATCAGCCGGTAGGCGTCCGGCGGGATCAGGTCGTCGCTGTCGACGAAGGCGATGAACTCGGCCTCCGGCGCCAGGCTGTCCAGACCGGTGTTACGGGCGGCGCCCAGGCCGGCGTTCTCCTTCCGGATGAGCCGGAAGCGGTCGTCCTTCGCCGCGAACTCCGCCGCGATCTCGTGGGACTCGTCGGTCGACCCGTCGTCCACCATGATCACTTCCAGGTCCTGGAAGGTCTGCACGGCGAGCGAGTTCAGGCAGGCGGGCAGGTAGTACGCCACGTTGTATATCGGGACGATGACGCTGAGCCTGGGAGCCATGTAGTTCTGCGTTCCTTTCCGGTTCAGACCCGCTCGACAGGCTCGAGCGTCTGAGTGGGTGACGGGGCGTGCTATCGGTTTTTCCAGCGGACCGATGGGAGGTCTCCCCCGACCGAGAGAGACCCGCCTGCCGGCCCGTCCGCCCCGGCGCCGGAGCGCAGCACCGCCGCAGCTCTTCAGAATAGACGATGGGCTCCTCGGCCGTTCGAACCCAGTTGGCCGCCGCCTCACCCGCCGGGAACACGCCGTTCACCCCGCCCCCGGGGCCCGGAGGGCCGCCCGCGCCCGGAGAGACGTTCGAGTACTCCTGTCATACTGCGCTTGAGCGGTCCGACAGAGGAGAGACACACGGCATGCCGTCTGCAGCTACCCCCCGTTTCAGCGTGATCATCCCTGTCTACGGGGTCGAGGGCTACATACGCGAATGCCTCGAATCGATCACCGCGCAGAGCTACCCGGACTTCGAGATCATCGCCGTCGACGACTGCTCCCAGGACAGCAGCGGCGCCATCATCGACGAGTTCGCCGCCCGCGACCCGCGGGTCCGCGCCGTGCACCGCGAGCAGAACGGCGGCATCGGCGCCGCCCGCAACACCGGCATAGCCCACGCCCGCGGCGACTACCTGCTCTTCCTCGACGGCGACGACTCCATACGCCCCGGCTCGCTCCAGGCCATAGCCGAGCGGCTCGCCGAGACCGCCGACCCGGAGATCCTCCTCTTCGACTACGTCCGCACCCACGTGGACGGCACCGTCGAGGCCAGCAAGTCCGGCAAGCACATCGCCTCCATCGGCGACCAGGTGGTCCGCCCCGCCGACCACCTGGAACTGCTGCGGATCTTCGCCGTCGTCTGGAACCGCGTCTACCGCCGCGACTTCTTCACCACCGGCGGCTTCGACGGCCAGGGCTTCCAGTTCACCGACGGCCTCTACGAGGACGCGCTGATGGTCTACACGACCATGGCCGCCGCCCAGCGGGTCGCCGGCCTGGAGTACGTCGTCGTCGAGTACCGCCAGCGCCGCCAGGGCAGCTCCATGCGGAGCAGCTCCCCGCGCAAGCACTTCGTGATCTTCGAGCAGTACCAGCGGGTCTTCGACTACCTCGAGGGCCGGCCCGGCCTCGACGCCTACCGCACGATCGTCTTCGAGCGGATGGTCAGCCACTTCCTCTACACCCTCGCCCGCGGCTTCCGCATACCGCGCAGCCACCGCCGCGCCTACGTCCAGCAGGCCGGCAAGGCGTACCGCAGGAACGAGCCCAAGGGCTTCACCCCGCCGCCCGGCATCGCCGGCCTCAAGTTCAAGGTGCTGCGGACCGGCTCGTACGCCGCCTTCGAGTCGCTCAAGGCGGCCAACGGCACCCGCGAGACCGCCTTCCGCGCGCTGGGCCGGTCGAAGCGGTGGGGCGGCCGCAAGGCCCTGAAGACGTACTACGCGGTACAGCGCCGACTCCCCCTCGACGACAACCTCGCCGTCTACTCCGCCTACTGGGGCCGCACCCCGGGCTGCAACCCGCTCGCCGTCCACGACGCCGCCAAGAAGCTGGCGCCGAACCTGCGCGGCGTCTGGGTGGTCAACCAGGCGCACGCCGGCAAGCTGCCCGCCGGGATCAGCCGGGTCGCCCCCGCCACCTTCGGCTACTGGAAGGCCATGGCCCGGGCGAAGTACCTGGTCAACAACGTGAACTTCCCGGACTCCGTGGTGAAGCGCCCCGGCCAGGTCCACCTCCAGACCCACCACGGCACCCCGCTGAAGCGGATGGGCCTGGACCAGCAGTACTACCCGGCCGTCGCCAAGAGCATGGACTTCGACAAGCTCATGGAGCGGGTCGACCGCTGGGACTGGAGCGTCTCCTCCAACCAGCACTCCACCGAGCAGTGGGAGCGGGTCTACCCGGCCCCCTTCCGCACCCTCAACACCGGCTACCCGCGCAACGACGTCTACTACCGGGCCACGGCCGAGGACGTCCGCCGGATCCGCGGCGCGCTCGGCATCGCCCCCGGCAAGAAGGCGATCCTGTACGCGCCGACCGTCCGCGACCACCAGAAGGACGCCTTCGTCTCCCGCCTGGACCTGGCCCGCTTCGCCCGCGAGCTCGGCCCCGACTACGTCCTCCTGGTCCGCGCCCACTACTTCTACGGCGCCGACCGCGAGCTGAACGCGCTCGCCGAGCGCGGCGCCCTCGTGGACGTCTCCCGCCACCCCTCGGTGGAGGAGCTGTGCCTGGCGTCGGACGCCCTGATCACGGACTACTCGTCGATCATGTTCGACTACGCCAACCTCGACCGGCCGATCGTCACCTACGCCGACGACTGGGAGATGTACCGCACCTGCCGCGGTGTGACCTTCGACCTGCTCTCCGGCGAACCCGGCGACACCCCCGGTGTGATCGCCACCACCGAGGACGAGCTGATCGAGGCGTTCCGCAGCGGCGCCTGGGCCGACGAGCCCGCCGCCGCCCTCCGCCGCGCCTTCCGCGAGCGCTTCTGCATGTGGGACGACGGCCACGCCGCCGAGCGCGTGGTCCGCGCGGTCTTCCTGAACGAGCAGACCCCCACCCCGCCCGTGACCCCGGTGGCCGACCGCACCCCGGCCCCGACCCCGCAGGCCGCCGAAGCCGCCACCACCCGCCAGGAAACCGTCACCAGCTGACCCACACGCGAAAGGGGCGCCCGGACGGAGATCCGTCCGGGCGCCCCTTTCGCGTACGGGACTACTTGACCACGGTCAGCGGGAGCAGCTTCTTCCCGGTGGGGCCGATCTGGATGTGGGTGTCCATCTGCGGGCAGACGCCGCAGTCGAAGCACGGGGTCCAGCGGCAGTCCTCGACCTCGGTCTCGTCGAGGGCGTCCTGCCAGTCCTCCCAGAGCCAGTCCTTGTCGAGGCCGGAGTCCAGGTGGTCCCAGGGCAGGACCTCCTCGTAGGAGCGCTCGCGGGTGGTGTACCAGGCGACGTCCACGCCGTACTCGGGGAGGGTCTTCTCCGCGCACTCCATCCAGCGGTCGTACGAGAAGTGCTCGCGCCAGCCGTCGAAGCGGCCGCCGTCCTCGTAGACCGCGCGGATGACCGCGCCGATGCGGCGGTCGCCGCGGGAGAGCAGGCCCTCGACGATGCCGGGCTTGCCGTCGTGGTAGCGGAAGCCGATCGAGCGGCCGTACTTCTTGTCGCCGCGGATCTTGTCGCGGAGCTTCAGCAGGCGCGCGTCCGTCTCCTCGGCCGACAGCTGCGGCGCCCACTGGAAGGGGGTGTGCGGCTTGGGCACGAAGCCGCCGATGGAGACGGTGCAGCGGATGTCGTTCTGGCCGGAGACCTTGCGGCCCTCGGCGATCACGTTCATCGCCATGTCGGCGATCTGGAGGACGTCCTCGTCGGTCTCCGTCGGCAGGCCGCACATGAAGTACAGCTTCACCTGGCGCCAGCCGTTGCCGTAGGCCGTCGAGACGGTACGGATGAGGTCCTCTTCCGAGACCATCTTGTTGATGACCTTGCGCATGCGCTCGGAGCCGCCCTCGGGGGCGAAGGTGAGGCCCGAGCGGCGCCCGTTGCGGGTCAGCTCGTTGGCGAGGTCGACGTTGAAGGCGTCCACGCGGGTCGAGGGGAGGGACAGACCCACCTTGTCCTCGGTGTAGCGGTCGGCGAGGCCCTTGGCGATGTCGCCGATCTCCGAGTGGTCCGCGGAGGAGAGCGAGAGGAGGCCGACCTCCTCGAAGCCCGTCGCCTTCAGACCGCGGTCCACCATCTCGCCGATGCCGGTGATGCTTCGCTCCCGCACGGGGCGCGTGATCATGCCGGCCTGGCAGAAGCGGCAGCCGCGGGTGCAGCCGCGGAAGATCTCGACGGACATGCGCTCGTGGACGGTCTCCGCGAGCGGGACGAGGGGCTGCTTGGGGTACGGCCACTCGTCGAGGTCCATGACGGTGTGCTTGGACACGCGCCACGGCACGCCCGAGCGGTTGGGGACGACGCGGCCGATGCGGCCGTCCGGCAGGTACTCGACGTCGTAGAACGCCGGGATGTAGACCGAGCCGGTCTTGGCGAGGCGGAGGAGGACCTCCTCGCGGCCGCCCGGACGCCCCTCGGCCTTCCACCGGCGGATGATCTCGGTCATGTCCAGGACGGCCTGCTCGCCGTCGCCGATGATCGCCGCGTCGATGAAGTCCGCGATCGGCTCGGGGTTGAAGGCAGCGTGGCCGCCGGCGAGCACGATGGGGTGGTCGACGGTGCGGTCCTTCGACTCCAGCGGGATGCCCGCCAGGTCGAGGGCGGTGAGCATGTTGGTGTAGCCCAGCTCGGTGGAGAAGGACAGGCCGAACACGTCGAAGGCACCGACCGGGCGGTGGCTGTCGACCGTGAACTGCGGCACCTTGTGCTCGCGCATCAGCTCCTCGAGGTCCGGCCACACGCTGTAGGTGCGCTCGGCGAGGACGCCCTCGCGCTCGTTCAGTACCTCGTAGAGGATCATGACGCCCTGGTTGGGCAGACCGACCTCGTACGCGTCCGGGTACATCAGAGCCCAGCGGACGTCGGCGCTCTCCCACGGCTTGACCGTGGAGTTCAGCTCTCCACCGACGTACTGGATCGGCTTCTGCACGTGCGGGAGCAGAGCTTCGAGCTGCGGGAAGACAGACTCGGCAGCAGACATCTCGAACCTTCGTGAGCTGGCAGGGGGGCGACTCTCAAGCGTACCCCGGTGCTCAGCGGCTCAGCGCCGCGCGGAGATCCGGGGCCGAGGCCCGCTCCCAGACGCCCGGCAGCTCCCGCTCCTGGGCCGCCGCGGCCTCTTCCTGCCTCGCGTGGAGGACGCCCCAGGTGAAGGAGGGTTCGGCGGCCTCCTCCGCCTCGGTGGCGAGGTCGCGCAGGGCGGTCCGGGCGACGACGGCGTCCTGGTGGTCGCCGAGGAGGCTCTGGACCTTCTTCACCCTCTTGGAGAACCGTTTCGCGGGCTTGCCGAGGGTCGGTACGGCGGCGTCGGCGGCGTACCGGGCCCGCTTGGCGGCCTTGCGGGCCTCGTGGAGGGCGAGGTCGCGGTCGTGGCCGGGGTCGAGGTCGAGGGCGGGGCCGATCCGGTCGGCGAGCCGCCGGTAGTCGCGCCGGATCGCCTTCGGCAGCGCCTTGACGGCCTTCTTCCGGGCGCCCGGCTTCAGCGGCGGGTCGGCGAGGAGGCGGTCGAGGGCGTCGAGGAGGGCCAGGTGGCGGGGCGAGTCGAGGGCGTCGAGGGCGCGTCGGCGGGAGCCGGCGGAGCGGGTCCGGTCCCAGGCGCGCAGCCGGCCGCGGACCGGGCCGTGGAGCTGTTCGCGGTCGAGTCCGTCGAGGGCCTCGGCGAGGCGGGCGGCGAGGACCTCCTGGTCGCGGGCGTGGCCGAGCTCGCCGGCGAGCCATTTCAGCTCGGCGCCGATCGGGTCGGTGACGTCCCGGTCGAGGACCTTGCGGTAGGTCTTGAAGGCGCTGCGGAGCCGTCGGCAGGCGACCCGGAGCTGGTGGACGGCGTCGGGCAGGTCGCGGCGGACGGCGGGGTCGAGGCGGACGAGGGCCTCGGCCTGTTCGCGGACGTACGCGAGGACGGCGGCGCCCGCCGTGCCGTCGGCGTCCGCCTCCGCCGGCCGCTCGGGTGCCAGGCCGGTCTCGTCGAGGGCGCGGGACAGCTTGGAGGGGGCGTCGGAGGGGTGGATGCCGGCTTTCCTGAGGCGTTTCTCGACGGCGTCGAGGACCGCCGGGTCGGCGTCGTCCGCGAGCTCGACCTCGATCTCGGTCCAGGCGGCCGAGCTGTCGCCGGCGAGGAGGCGGTCGGCGTGGACGGTGTCGACGGAGAGCTCGGCGAGGATCGTGCCGTCCTCGTCCCTGAGGTGGCGGACGTCGCGTGAGGAGCGGAGGCGGACGACGGGGACGACTCCGGCGTGACGGACGCGGGAGCGCAGGAGCGCCGCCAGGGAGGGCGGGAGCGTGTCGGTGAGCGGGGCCCTGATCTCGTCGCGGACGCCGACGGCGACGGGGAACTTGAGGTGCCAGCCGGCGTCCCTGCCGCCGGTGCGGCGCCGGAGGGTGAGGGAGTCGGCGGCGAGTCGCAGGTCGGCCGTGTCGTAGTAGACGGCGTCGAGTTCGGTGACGCCCTCGGTGGTCACCGCGGCGACCCCGGCCGCGCGGGTGAGGTCCGGCAGCCGGGTCTCCGCGGTGGCTTCGTACTTCCGCTCGATCTCGCGCTTGGTCTCGGCCATATGTCGAATCTAACCGCCGGGGCGGTCCGGCATGCCTCCGATGCGTCAGGCGGTCATCGGTCGTTGCACCCGGATCGACTGGAGGAGTCCGATGGCGACCCAGACGGCGAACATGGAGGAGCCGCCGTAGGAGACGAAGGGCAGCGGGAGGCCGGCGACGGGCATGATGCCGAGGTTCATGCCGATGTTCTCGAAGGACTGGAAGGCGAACCAGGCGATGATGCCGGCGGCGACGACGGTCCCGTACAGCTCCGTGGTCTCGCGGGCGATCCGGCAGGCCCGCCAGAGGACGATGCCGAGCAGCAGCAGGATGAAGCCGGAGCCGACGAAGCCCAGCTCCTCGCCGGCGACGGTGAAGACGAAGTCGGTCTGCTGTTCGGGGACGAACTGGCCGCTGGTCTGGTGGCCGTTGAAGAGGCCGGCGCCGTAGAGGCCGCCGGAGCCGATGGCGATGCGGGCCTGGTTGGTGTTGTAGCCGACGCCGGAGGGGTCGAGGTCGGGGTTGGCGAAGGCGGCGAAGCGGTTGATCTGGTACTCGTCGAGCATGCCGAGGGTGGTGACGAGGACCGCGCCGGCGATGCCCGAGCCGATGAGGCCGAGGACCCAGCGGTTGGAGGCGCCGGAGGCGAGCAGGACGCCGAGCACGATCACGATCATCACCATGACCGAGCCCAGGTCGGGCATGAGCATGACGATGCCCATGGGGAGGGCGGCGAGCACCAGGGCCTTGGCGACGGTGCCGTGGTCCGGGTGGAGCTGGTCGCCGGCGTCCACCTTCGAGGCCAGCAGCATCGCCATCACCAGGATGATGGTGATCTTCACGAACTCGCTGGGCTGGAGCGAGAAGCCGCCGCCGATCACGATCCACGCGTGGGCGCCGTTGATGGTGGCGCCGAGCGGGGTGAGGACGGCGAGGATCAGCACGATCGACAGGCCGTAGAGGACCGGGACCGCCCCGCGCAGGGTGCGGTGGCCGAGCCAGACCGTGCCGATCATCAGCGCCACGCCGATGCCGGTGTTGAGCAGGTGCCGGAAGAGGAAGTAGTACGGGTCGCCGTTGTTCAGCTCGGTACGGCCCCGGGTCGCCGACCAGACCAGCAGCGAGCCGATCAGGGAGAGCGCCAGCGCCGACAGCAGGATCGGCCAGTCGAGCCGGCGCAGCACCGAGTCGCGGGCGGTC
Source organism: Streptomyces sp. NRRL F-5727 (assembly GCF_000719555.1). Lineage (GTDB taxonomy): Bacteria > Actinomycetota > Actinomycetes > Streptomycetales > Streptomycetaceae > Streptomyces. The sequence continues at coordinate 33,652 of NZ_JOGX01000042.1, read as the reverse complement.
AGCCGGGCGACGGCGCCGCGCTCGGGGGCGTACCGGGAGACCGAGAAGGTGGTCCGTGTCGTCATCGGGTCAGTCCCTCCTGTGGGGAGGCGGGCCCGCGAGCGGCGGCGCGGCGCCGTCCGGTCCGGCCGGGTCGACCAGCTGGGACTTCGGGTCGTACGCCTTGATCGCCGGCGCGTCGATGGTGCCGTCGGCGTTGACCTTCGGCAGCGTCTTCTGCGGCTTGGGCAGCAGGGCGCGCTTGAGGTCCTGGTTGCCCGCGTCGTCGAGGCCGTAGAGGGCGTCGTAGATGTTGCGGACGGCGGGACCGGAGGCGCCGGAGCCGGTGCCGCCCTGGGAGATGGTCATGACGATGGTGAAGTCGTCGGTGTAGGTGGCGAGCCAGGAGGTGGTCTGCTTGCCGTAGACCTGGGCGGTGCCGGTCTTGGCGCGCATCGGGATCTTGTCCTGGGGCCAGCCGCCGAAGCGCCAGGCGGCGGTGCCGCCGGGCTCGACGACCGAGCGCAGGCCCTTGTCGAGGTCGCGGATGGTCTCCGGGCCGACCGGCAGCCTGCCGTGGGCCTTCGGCTTGATCTCGCGGACCTGCTTGCCGTCGGGGCTGATGACCGCCTTGCCGACGGAGGGGTCGTAGAGGGTGCCGCCGTTGCTGATGGCCGCGTAGATGGTGGCCATCTGGATGGGGGTGACGAGGACGTCGCCCTGCCCGATGGCGAAGTTGATGCTGTCGTACGCCTTCAGCTGGTTGCCTTCGAGGCAGTTCTCGTACGCGATCTGCTCGACGTAGCTGCCGCCCTTCTTGCCCTGCTTGCACCAGGCGTCCTTGTTGGCCTCCCAGAACGCCTGCTTCCACTGGCGGTCCGGGATGCGGCCCTTGACCTCGTTGGGCAGGTCGATGCCGGTCTCCGAGCCGAGGCCGAAGTCGCGGGCGGTCACGTAGAACCAGTCCTTGGCGTCCTTGTTCGCCGTGATGCCGCCGTCCTTCTGCCACTCCTTGTGGCCGAGGGCGTAGAAGACGGTGTTGCAGGAGAACTTGAGGGCGTCGCCGAGGGTGATGGGGCCGTGCCCCTGGGACTCGAAGTTGGCGAAGCTGCGGCTGCCGAGGCTGTAGGAGGCGCTGCAGTTGTACCTGTCGTTGAAGTCGTAGCCGGCCCGGACGGCGGCGCTCGCGGAGATCACCTTGAAGATGGAGCCGGCCGGGGCCTGGCCCTGGATGCCGCGGTTGAGCAGCGGGTAGTTGGACTTCTTGCTGGTGAGGGCGGCGTAGTCGGTGGCGGAGATGCCGCCGATCCAGACGTTGGGGTCGTAGTCGGGCTGGGAGGCCATGGCGACGACCCGGCCGGTCTTGGTCTCCATGACGACGACGGCGCCGGAGTCCGCCTCGTACTTGCGGCCGGTGATCTTGTCGGTCTCGCCCCGGACCGTCTTCATCGCCTGCGCGAGCTCGTACTCGGCGACGGCCTGGACGCGGGCGTCGATGCTGGTGACGAGGGTGGAGCCGGCCACGCCCGGGTCGGACCTGGTCTGGCCCATGACGCGCCCGAGGTTGTCGACCTCGTACCGGGTCACGCCGGCCTTGCCGCGCAGCTCCTTGTCGTAGGTGCGCTCGATGCCGGAGCGGCCGACCTGGTCGGAGCGGAGGAACGGGGAGTCGGTGTCCTTGGCCTTGGTGATCTCCTCGTCGGTGACCGGCGAGAGGTAGCCGAGCACCTGGGCGGTACGGGCCTTGCCGGGGGCCGGGTAGCGGCGGACGGCGGTGAGCTCGGCGGTGATGCCGGGGAAGTCCTCGGTGCTCTCCCGGATGGTGAGCGCCTGCTGGACGGTGGCCTCGTCGGTGACCGGGATCGGCTGGTAGGGCGAGCCGTTCCAGCAGGGCTTGGGCGTCTTGGAGTCGCAGAGCCGGATCTTGTTGGCGACGTCCTCGGGCTTCATGTTCAGGACGCCGGCGAGCCGGGTGAGGACGGCCTTGCCGTCGTCCTTCATCTTCATCAGCTCGGTGCGCGAGGCGGAGACCACGAGCCGGGTCTCGTTGTCGGCGAGCGGGACGCCGCGGGCGTCGAGGATGGAGCCGCGGACGGCCGGCGTGACGACCTGCTGGATGTTGTTGCTCTTGGCCTCGTCGGCGTACTCCTTGCCGTTGCGGATCTGGAGGTACCAGAGCCGGCCGCCCAGGGTGAGCAGCAGCGAGAAGACGAGGACCTGGATGACGACGAGCCGGGTCTGGACCCGGGGGGTCCTGCCGGTCTCGGGGATGTTGCTCATGCTTCCGGTGCCCCCTCGGTCACAGTCGCTTGACTCCCTTGATCCGTCCGGCGCGGGTGGCGCGGGTACGGGCGGCCTTGACGCGCAGTCCGCCGCGCTGGGTGCCGATCCTCAGGCCGGTGCCGGAGGAGAGCCAGCCGGAGGCGACGTCGCCGGCGCCGGCGCCCGTGGCGTCGGCGACCGGGTCGTTCTCGGCCCGCCGGGCCAGGGCCATCACGAGCGGCACCGTGAAGGGCGCCAGCAGCAGGTCGTAGACGACGGCGGTGAAGAGCAGCGAGCCGAGGCCGACGTGGCGGGCGGCGGTGTCGCCGACGAGTGCGCCCACGCCCGCGTAGAGCAGGGTGGAGCCGACGGCCGCGCCGACGACGGCGGCCATGGGGCCGATCGCGGAGGTGAAGCGGCCGTTCTCGGGGCGGGTGAGGCCGACGAGGTAGCCGACGACGCAGAGCACCAGCGCGTAGCGGCCGGCGGCGTGGTCGGCGGGCGGCGCCAGGTCGGCGAGGAGGCCGGCGGAGAAGCCGACGAGCGAGCCGGTGACGGGGCCGTGCACGAGGGCGAGGGCGACGACGGTGAGGAGGACGAGGTCGGGGACGGCGCCGGGCAGCTGGAGCCGGGCGAGGACGGAGACCTGGACGACGAGGGCGACGACGATCAGGGTCGCGGAGAGGAGGATGCGGTTGAACTTCACGGTGTCGCGTCCCCCTGGTCGTCCGGGTTCTGATCCTGTGCCGGGTCCTGCGCGGGCGGCTGGGCCTGGTCCTGGTTCTGCGCCTGGTCCTGCTGGGCCTGGTCCTGCCGGGCCTCGTTCCGGAGCGGCTGTTCGGCCTTCTCCCCCTGGGCCTGCTCGCCGTCGGCCGGCGGCTTCGCGGTGACCGTGACGGTGACGGTCGGCGCGGGCTTGGGCTTCTGCGGCAGCACCGTGTCGCGCGGGTCGGAGCGGGGCGCCTGGACGACGACGCCGACGATGTCGAGCTTGCTGAAGCCGACGTACGGGCGGACGTAGACGTTGCGGGTCAGGCCGCCGCCCATCGGGTCGACGCGGATGATCTCGCCGACGGGCACCCCGGGCACGAAGGGCCGGTCGCCGGCCGAGCCGAAGGTGACGAGGCGGTCGCCCGGCTTCACCTTGGCCTTGCCGTTGAGGAGCTGGACGAGGAGCGGACGGTCGCCCTGGCCGGTGGCGAAGCCGAGTTCGTCGGTCTTCTCCATCCGGGTGCCGACGGTGAAGTCGGGGTCGTTGGCGAGCAGCACCGTGGAGGTGGACGGGCCGACGGTGGTGACCCGGCCGACGAGTCCGGCGCCGTTGAGGACGGTCATGTCGCGCTGGATGCCGTCGCGGGCGCCGACGTCGATGGTGACGGTCCAGGAGAAGCCCTGGGCCGACCCTATGGCGATGACCTGGGCGCCCTTGATGCCGTACTGGCCGGCGCCGGCGGTCTTGAGGAGGGAGTCGAGTTCGCGCAGCCGGTTGCGGTTACGGTCGTCGCTGCCGAGCTCGGCCTTGAGCGCGGCGTTCTCCTTCTCCAGGGCGGTGATCCGGGTGTTGCGCTCGCCGGAGTCGCGGACGGCGCCTATGGCGTTGCCGATCGGGTCGACGGCCGCCGCGACGCCGTTCTCGACCGGGCCGAAGACGGCGGCGGCGGCCTGCCGGGCGCCGTCGACCGGCGACTCCTGGCCGCCGCGGATGTCCACCGTGATCAGCGCGAACGCGACGGCGACCAGCAGCACCAGGAGCAGCCGGCTCTCTCGTGTGTCCCTCACGTGCGGCGGCCGTGCCCTTCCTCGTGGTTCGTTGTGCAGATGTTCGTACCGTACGGGCTTCCGCCCGGCCGACGGGTCAGCGGCGCGGCTGGGCGTCCAGAACCTGCTGGAGCGCCTCGAACTCCTCGACGCACTTGCCCGAGCCGAGGGCGACGGAGTCGAGCGGGTCCTCGGCGATGTGGATCGGCATGCCGGTCTCGCGGCGCAGCCGTTCGTCGAGGCCGCGCAGCAGGGCGCCGCCACCCGTGAGAACGATGCCGCGGTCCATCACGTCACCGGAGAGCTCCGGCGGGCACTTGTCGAGGGTGGTCTTCACCGCGTCGACGATGGCGTTGACCGGCTCCTCGATCGCCTTCCGGACCTCGGCGGCCGAGATGACGACGGTCTTGGGGAGGCCCGAGACGAGGTCGCGGCCGCGGATCTCGGTGTGCTCGTCCTGCTCCAGGTCGTAGGCCGAACCGATGGTGATCTTGATCTGTTCGGCGGTGCGCTCGCCGAGGAGGAGCGAGTACTCCTTCTTGATGTGCTGGATGATCGCGTTGTCCAGCTCGTCGCCGGCGACCCGGATGGACTGTGCCGTGACGATTCCTCCGAGGGAGATCACCGCGACCTCGGTGGTGCCGCCGCCGATGTCGACGACCATGTTGCCGGTGGCCTCGTGGACGGGGAGGCCGGAGCCGATGGCGGCGGCCATGGGCTCCTCGATGATGTGCACCTGGCGGGCGCCGGCCTGGGTGGACGCCTCGATGACGGCGCGGCGCTCCACGCCGGTGATGCCGGAGGGGACGCAGACCACGACCCGGGGACGGGCCAGGTAGCGCCGCTTGTGGATCTTGAGAATGAAGTAGCGGAGCATCCGCTCGGTGATCTCGAAGTCGGCGATGACGCCGTCCTTCAGCGGGCGGACGGCGACGATGTTGCCGGGGGTCCTGCCGATCATCTTCTTCGCCTCGGCACCCACCGCGAGGATCCCGCCGGTGTTGGTGTTGATCGCGACGACGGACGGCTCGTTGAGGACGATGCCTCGACCCCTGACGTACACCAGCGTGTTGGCGGTCCCGAGGTCGACAGCCATGTCACGGCCGATGAACGACATGAAGTTCCCCTTGTTTCCCATGGCTGAGGGTGGTGCGGCGAAGAGTTTTCATCGTAGTGCCGCTCACGCGGATGCCGCGCGCTGGTCCACCTCTGTAACTAGGTGACGGTAGGACGCGGCGATCCGTTCCCGGGATTGGCGTTCATATGCCTGGGGGCGGCCGAATTCCTTCGGTCGCCCCACAACCGGCTGCCGTTCGGCTGACGACGGGTCAGCCGGGGGTCACGCGAGGCCGGGGAAGAAGATCTTCAGCTCGCGCGTGGCGGACTCCTCCGAGTCCGAGGCGTGGATGAGGTTCTCGCGGACGATGGTGCCGTAGTCGCCGCGGATGGAACCCGGGGCGGCGGCGATCGGGTCGGTCGGGCCGGCCAGCTGGCGGACGCCCTCGATGACCCGCTCGCCCTCGACGACGAGCGCGACGACCGGACCGGAGGACATGAAGCCCATCAGCGGCTCGTAGAAGGGCTTGCCCTTGTGCTCGCCGTAGTGCTGCTCCAGCGTCTCCTGGTCCAGCTCGCGCAGCTCCAGGGCCGCGAGGGTCCAGCCGGCCTTGCGCTCGATGCGGCCGATGATCTCGCCGACGAGGCCGCGGCGGACCGCGTCGGGCTTGAGCAGGACGAGCGTGCGCTGGCTCACGGGGGGAACTCCTTCGGGAAAAGACGTGCGGGCCTCTGAATCTACAGGGCCCGCACCGCCCACCGTCACGCAGCGTCAGGCCCTGCGGATCCCTGGGCCGCGCCGTTCGAGGCGGCCCAGCGGGCCTTGATCTCGTCCACCTTGCGCCCGTAGTGCACCGAGCACCACCACAGCACGGCGAACACGGCCCCGAGGAAGTACATGACGGGGACGAAGAAGCCGCTGAGGATCAGCCCGATCTGGAGCGCCCAGCCGAGCTGGACACCACCGGGACGGGTGATCATCCCGCAGAGCAGCACGGAGAGGACCATCGCGACGCCGCACACCCACCACACGGTGGAGGTGGTGAGGGAGTCGTCCTTCATGGCGACGAGACCGGCGAAGCCGATGACGAAGAACTCGCCGATGAGGGTGGAGGAGCAGAGCGTGCGCATGTCCGGGTCAGCCCCTCTTGAGCAGCAGCCGGGCGTCGCCGACCGTGAAGATCGAACCGGTCACCAGCACGCCGGCGCCGCCGTACTCGGCCTCCTCCTCGGCGAGCGTGATCGCCGCCTCCAGGGCGTCGGGCAGCCGGGGCTCCACGACGACCCGGTCCTCGCCGAAGACCTCGACGGCGACCGCGGCGAGCGCGTCGACGTCGGTGGCGCGGGGGGTGGAGTTCTGGGTGACGACGATCTCGGCGAAGATCGGCTCGAACGCCTCCAGGAGCCCCCGGGCGTCCTTGTCGCCGCTGGTGGAGACGACGCCGATGAGCCGGGAGAAGCCGAAGGACTCCGAGACGGCCTCGGCGGTGGCGCGGGCCCCGTGCGGGTTGTGCGCGGCGTCGAGGACGACCGTCGGGGAGGAGCGGACGACTTCGAGGCGGCCGGGCGACGAGGTCTGGGCGAAGGCCCGCCGGACGGTCTCGATGTCGAGGGTGCGGGCGTGCTCCGCGCCGATGCCGAAGAACGCCTCGACGGCGGCGAGCGCCACGGCCGCGTTGTGCGCCTGGTGGGCGCCGTACAGCGGCAGGAAGACCTCTTCGTACTCGCCGCCGAGGCCGCGCAGGGTCAGCAGCTGGCCGCCGACGGCCACCTCGCGGGAGACGACGCCGAACTCCATGCCCTCGCGGGCCACGGTCGCGTCGACGTCCACGGCCTTCTTCAGGAGCACCTGGGCGGCGTCCACCGGCTGCTGGGCCAGGATGACGGTGGCGCCCTGCTTGATGATCCCGGACTTCTCGCCGGCGATCTCGCCGGTGGTCTCGCCGAGCCGGTCGGTGTGGTCCAGGTCGATCGGGGTGACGACGGCGACGGAGCCGTCGATCACGTTGGTCGCGTCCCAGGTGCCGCCCATGCCGACCTCGACGATCGCCACGTCCACCGGGGCGTCCGCGAAGGCCGCGTAGGCCATTCCGGTGAGGACCTCGAAGAACGAGAGGCGGTACTCCTCCCGGGCGTCGACCAGCTCCACGTACGGCTTCACGTCCTGGTACGTCTCGATGAACCGCTCGGCGGAGATCGGGGCGCCGTCCAGGCTGATCCGCTCGGTGATGGTCTGCACGTGCGGCGAGGTGTAGCGGCCGGTGCGCAGCTCGAAGGCGCTGAGCAGGGACTCGATCATGCGGGCGGTCGACGTCTTGCCGTTGGTGCCCGTGATGTGGATCGAGGGGTACGCGCGCTGCGGCTCGCCCAGCACGTCCATGAGCGCCGCGATCCGCTTGACGGACGGCTCCAGCTTGGTCTCGCCCCAGCGGGTCGAGAGCTCGGTCTCGACCTCGCGGAGCGCCTTGTCCAGCTCCGGGTCCTCGGGGCGGCTCGGCACGGGGTCGCCCTGCGGCGGTCCGGCGAGGGCGCGCAGGGTGCGGCTGCCGGCCTCGATCACCGCCAGGTCGGGGTCGCGGTTCGTCTCTTCGTCGACGATGTCGTCGAAGCCGTCGGCGTGGTCGCTCTGGTCGCTCGGGTCACTCACGGAGCCAAGTCTACGGAGACCCACCGACAGGACCATGGACCCACCCCTTTCGGGACCTTCGGCCCGCCGTCCGCCGGGACCGCCCGGCAAACTTGGCGATCATGGACATAGGCATCGATCTCGGCACGGCCAACACCCTCCTCTACGCGCGCGGGCAGGGCATCGTGCTCAACGAGCCGTCCGTGGTGGCGGTCCAGGAGGGCTCCCGGCACGCGCTCGCCGTCGGCGCCGAGGCGAAGGAGACGATCGGCCGCACGCCGGGGTCGATCACCGCGATCCGGCCGCTGCGGGACGGGGTGATCAGCGACTACGAGGCGGCCGAGGAGATGATCCGGCACTTCGTCCGCAAGGCCGTGCCGGGCCGCCGGCGGCCCCGTACCCGGATGGTGGTGTGCGTGCCGAGCGGCGTCACTCCGGTGGAGCGGCGGGCGATCGTGCACGCCTCGATCTCGGCGGGCGCGCGGGCCGTCCACCTCATCGAGGAGCCGATGGCGGCGGCGATCGGGGCGGGTCTGCCGGTCTCGGACCCGCGCGGCTCGATGGTGGTGGACATCGGCGGCGGCACGACAGAGGTGGCGGTGATCTCGCTGGGCGGCATCGTCACGGCGCAGTCGCTGCGGGTCGGCGGGGACCGGTTCGACGCGGCGATCACCGACCACGTCCGCAAGGCCCACTCGCTGCTGGTCGGCGAGCGGACGGCGGAGGACGTGAAGGTGGCGATCGGCTCGGCGTGGCCGGTGCCGGGCGGCGAGGAGTTCGAGCGGCGCACCTTCACCGTGCGCGGCCGGGAGAAGGTCAGCGGGCTGCCCCGGACGGTGGAGCTGACCGTCCCGGAGGTCCGGGAGGCGCTGGACGAGCCGGTGGAGGCGGTCATCGCCGCGGTGCGGGTGACGCTGGAGGAGTGCCCGCCGGAGCTGTCCGGCGACGTGATGGAGCACGGCATCGTGCTGACCGGGGGCGGGGCGCTGCTGCCGGGCCTCGACCTCAGGATGGCGTCGGCGACGGGCATCCCGGTCTTCGTGGCGGACGACCCGCTGGACTGCGTGGCGCTCGGCTCCGGCCGCTGCGTGGAGGACTTCGACGGGCTCCAGCGGGTGCTGGGGAAGGCGGAGTCGGCGCGGTGAGCCGGGGTCGTACGGGACGGCCTCAGCGCGACAGACCGGACGGGAGGGTCGCCCGGACCACGTAGCCGCCGTCCTCCTCCCCCGCCGTGAAGGTGCCGCCCATGCTGGCGACCCGCTCGTCCATCGAGAGGAGGCCGGTGCCGGTGGAGACGGGCGCGCGGTCCGGCGGGGCCTTCGGCAGCGGGTTGCGGACCTCGATCCACAGGTCGGGCCCGGCGACGCCGATCCGCACCCGGACCGGCAGGCCCGGGGCGTGCTTGGCCGCGTTCGTCAGGCACTCCTTGACCACCCGGTGGACGGCGGTCTGCCGCAGCGGCGAGAGCGCCTTGACCTCCTCGGCCACGTCCAGCTCGACCGGGCTGCCCATCCGCTCGCTCTCCGCGGCCAGGTCCGCGAGGCCCTCCAGGCCGGGCGTGGCGCCGTCCCGGTCGGCGCGCCGCACGAGGGTCTCGTTCAGCATGAGGTGGGCGCGCCGGGCGGTGTCGGCGAGCTCCTCGAAGTCCTTCCGGTGGGCCTCGCCGCGGGCCCGTACGGCGAGCACCTCGGCCCGGACCGCGAGCACGGTCAGCTCGCGTCCGACCAGGTCGTGGACGTCCCGCCCGACCTGGATGCGCTCCTCCTGGACGGCCTGCCGGGCGGCGGCCTCGCGGCGCTGGCTCTCCAGGGCGCGGACGAGGTCCTGGCGGTGGGCGGCGATGCCGACGCCGGCGGCGAGGACGCCGATGGGGACGATCAGGCTGAGGAAGTCGCTCAGGGTGTCGCCGTGCTGCTCGGCGGGCCAGCCGGGCAGCTGGAAGTAGGCGTAGGCCACGCCGATGTAGAGCAGGGTGGCGGCGACGGCGGCCCGGCGGCCCCGGAAGCGGCCGACGGAGTAGAGCGCGAACTGGACGAGGGTGACCTCGTGCAGCCAGCCCATCAGGGCGAGCGCGACCAGGTACGGCACCCAGGGCGCCCGGCGGCGCAGCACCAGGGTCGCGGCGCCGGCGGCGAGGACCAGGGTGGCGGTGACGCCGGTGAGGGAGTTGTCGGCGCGGGCGAGGCCGGGCACGTCGAGGACCATGAGCGCGAAGGCGCTGAGCGCGGCGACGACGTCGAGGGCCCGGGGCGAGCCGGCCCACCGGTCCACGCGGCGGCGCAGCGCGGAGAGGGTGGAGGGGCGGACCATGTCTTCATCATCCAGGGTCCTTGGTCCCGACGCCGTGGACCTGAAGTCCCGTCTGCTGTGAGATGAGGCACTTCGTCCGCTTTCCCGGCCGTCGCCGGTACGCGGAAGGGCCCGGGACCGTGTCGGTCCCGGGCCCTTCCGCCGTCCGCGTCACGCCTGCGGCAGCTTCTCCAGCTGGTTCTGGATGCGGGCGATGTCCTCGTCCGCCTTGGCCAGCCGGCCCTTGATCTTGTCCACGACGTTGTCGGGGGCCTTGGCGAGGAACGCCTCGTTCCCGAGCTTGGCCTCGGCCTGGGCCTTCTCCTTCTCGGCCGCCGCGAGGTCCTTCGCGAGGCGCTTGCGCTCGGCCTCGACGTCGATGGTGCCCGACAGGTCGAGCGCGACCTCGGCGCCGGCGACCGGGAGGGTGGCGGTGGCGGCGAAGCCCTCGCCCTCCGGCTGGAGGCGCAGGATCTGGCGGATGGCGGCCTCGTGCGCGACGAGCGGGGTGCCGGCCAGGGTGAGGCGGGCCGGGACCTTCTGGGCGTCCTGGAGGCCCTGCTCCTTGCGGAACCGGCGGACCTCGGTGACGACCCGCTGGACCAGCTCGATCTCCTTCTCGGCGGCCTCGTCACGGAAGCCCGAGTCCTTCGGCCAGTCCGCGATGACGAGGGACTCGCCGCCGGTGAGGGTGGTCCACAGGGTGTCGGTGACGAAGGGGACGATCGGGTGCAGCAGGCGCAGCATGACGTCCAGGACCTCGCCGAGGACGCGGCCGGAGACCTTGGCGCCCTCGCCGCCCGCGAAGAACGTCGTCTTCGACAGCTCGACGTACCAGGCGAAGACCTCGTCCCACGCGAAGTGGTAGAGCGACTCGCTCAGCTTCGCGAACTGGAAGTCGTCGTAGTACGCGTCGACCTGCGCGACCGTCTCGTTGAGCCGGGACAGGATCCAGCGGTCGGTCGCCGACATCTCGGAGGCGTCCGGCAGCGGACCCTCGATGGTGGCGCCGTTCATCATCGCGAAGCGGGTCGCGTTCCAGATCTTGTTGGCGAAGTTCCGGGACGCCTGGACCCAGTCCTCGCCGATCGGGACGTCCGCGCCCGGGTTGGCGCCCTTGGCCAGGGTGAAGCGGACGGCGTCGGAGCCGTACGCGTTCATCCAGTCCAGCGGGTCGACCGCGTTCGGGTTGGACTTCGACATCTTCTTGCCGAACTCGTCGCGGACGAGACCGGTGAGGGCGACCGTCTTGAACGGGACCTCGCCGTCCATCGCGTACAGGCCGAACATCATCATCCGGGCGACCCAGAAGAAGATGATGTCGTGGCCGGTGAGCAGGACGTCGGTCGAGTAGAACTTCGCCAGGTCCGGGGTCTGCTCCGGCCAGCCGAGCGTGGAGAACGGCCACAGGCCGGAGGAGAACCAGGTGTCCAGGACGTCCGGGTCCTGCTTCCAGCCCTCGGCCTCGGTGCCGGGCGGCTCCTCGTCGGGGCCGACGCAGACGACCTGGCCCTCGGGGCCGTACCAGATCGGGATGCGGTGGCCCCACCACAGCTGGCGCGAGATGCACCAGTCGTGCATGTTGTCGACCCAGTCGAAGTAGCGCCGGGAGAGCTCCTTCGGGTGGATCTCGACGGAGCCGTCGCGGACGGCGTCGCCGGCGGCCTGCGCCAGCGGGCCGACCTTGACCCACCACTGCATCGACAGACGCGGCTCGACGGTCGTCTTGCAGCGCGAGCAGTGGCCGACGGAGTGCATGTAGGGGCGCTTCTCGGCGACGATCCGGCCCTGCTCCTTCAGCGCGCCGACGATCGCCGAGCGGGCCTCGAAGCGGTCCAGGCCGAGGAAGGGGCCGTGGACGGTGATGACGCCGTGCTCGTCCATGACCGTCAGGGACGGCAGGTCGTGGCGGCGGCCGATCTCGAAGTCGTTCGGGTCGTGCGCCGGAGTCACCTTGACGGCGCCGGTGCCGAACTCGGGGTCGACGTGCGTGTCGGCGACGACCGGGATCGTGCGGTCGGTCAGCGGCAGCTTGATCTGCTTGCCGACCAGGTGCTTGTACCGCTCGTCGTCGGGGTGGACGGCGACGGCCGTGTCACCGAGCATCGTCTCGGCGCGGGTCGTCGCGACGACGAGGGAGTCCTCGCCCTCGCCGTACCGGATGGAGACGAGCTCGCCGGCGTCGTCCTGGTACTCGACCTCGATGTCCGAGATGGCGGTCAGACAGCGCGGGCACCAGTTGATGATGCGCTCGGCGCGGTAGATCAGACCGTCCTCGTAGAGGTCCTTGAAGATCTTCTGGACGGCCTTGGAGAGGCCCTCGTCCATGGTGAAGCGCTCGCGCGACCAGTCGAGGCCGGCGCCGAGGCGGCGCAGCTGGCCGAGGATCCGGCCGCCGTACTCGTCCTTCCACTGCCAGACGCGCTCGACGAACTGCTCGCGGCCCAGGTCGTGGCGGGACTTGCCCTCCTCGGCGAGCTGCTGCTCGACCTTGTTCTGGGTCGCGATGCCGGCGTGGTCCATGCCGGGCAGCCACAGGGTCTCGAAGCCCTGCATGCGCTTGCGGCGGGTCAGGGCGTCCATCAGGGTCACCTGGAACGCGTGGCCCAGGTGGAGGGCGCCGGTGACGTTCGGCGGCGGGATGACGATGGTGTACGGAGGCTTCTCGCTCTTCGCGTCGGCCTCGAAGTAGCCGCGCTCTACCCAGCGCTCGTACAGCGGCCCCTCTACCTCGGCCGGCGCGTACTGGGTCGGCAGTTCGGTGGTGGGCGCTGTCTGCTGCTGAGTGTTCTCGGTCACGGGCCCAGTTTAGGGGTGCGACGGTGGTGTCCCGAAACGCGATTGTTCGGTAACGGTGTGACCCCTGCCGCCCCATCGCCGGGCCGCTTCCGACAGGATGTTCGCTACGCATAAACGTCCTGTGAGGGGAAGCAGTCGATGAGCTACAACCAGCCGGGTCCGTACGGGGGCCAGCAGCCGCAGCAGCCCGGGCCGTACGGCCAGCAGCCCGGCCCGTACGGGCAGCCGCAGGCCCCGCAGCCCGGTTACGGTTACCCCCAGCAGGCCCCGCAGGGTGTCCCGCCGCAGCAGCCGTACGGCTACCCGCAGCAGCCCGCCCCCTACGGCCAGCAGCCCCCGTACGGCGCCCCCCAGGGCCCCGGCGGCTACGTGCCCCACCCGCCGGCCCCGCAGAAGTCCAAGACCCCGCTGATCATCGGCGCGGTCGCGGTCGTCGCGGCGATCGCGGTCGGCGCGTACTTCCTGATCGGCGGCGGTGGCGGTAACGCGTCGGTGGCCGACGACACCAAGGGCCACAAGCTGACGCCCGCCGCTTCCGTGGACGACTACAAGAAGTCCAAGGACGGCGACAAGTCGTCGTCGATGAGCGACGAGGACAAGAAGGAAGCCGAGACCTACCTCGGCATGAAGAACCCGCAGGAGGCGGGGGCCTCCTACAGGAGCGGCTCCGAGTCGGAGCCGCTCAAGGGCAAGATGCTGAGCCTGAGCGGTCTCTGGGGCGAGATCCCCGATCCCGAGAAGGCGATCGACGGCTTCTTCCAGAAGACGAAGGAGGACTCCAAGGAGGGCAAGGACGAGGAGTTCACCATCGAGCTGGTGGGCGAGCCCACCGCGGTGACGCCCAGCGGCTTCGAGGGCGCCCTGATGAAGTGCCAGAACGCGAAGTTCAAGCCTGCGGCCAGCGGCGACTCGTCCGCCCTCATGGCCAAGGAGTTCGAGGTCCCGATGTGCGTCTGGGCCGACTACAGCACCCTCGGCGCGGTGAACGTCATCGACATGACCCAGCTCATGGGCGCGGGCCAGGCTGTCCCGCAGGCCGACGTCGCCGCCCTCGCCGCGAAGCTCTACAACACCTCGCGCACCAAGGTCTGATCCCCGACTCCGGACCGGTCATGCGGGACAAGACGAGAGGGGGCTGCCGGTGACTCCGGCAGCCCCCTCTCGCACGTCGCCGGCCAGGCGATGAAGCACCGCGCCGTGGCGACCGCCCCCATGGGTGCGGCGCGGGCTACCCGTGGGCGCGCGTACAGGCTTCCCTCGCGACCTCCGGCCGCACCCGGATGGCGACCAGTGAGGTCACGCACGATGGGTGCGGGGCCCACCCGATGACCTTCAGGGCCTTGTACGAACAAGCGGCATAGACCTTGGGCCCCACGACGTAGCCGTGGCTCTCGACGTAGTCGATGCATCCCGAGTACAGGGACGCCGATGCCGCCGCCGGCGCCGCGGCGGCAACCGGCGCGAGGACCGCAGCCCCCACCACGCCTACGGTCGCCAGCATCCGGCCCACCTTCATCGCTCTCATGGACAGCCTTTCGTCACCACGCGAATACTTCCCGCGCACGAGACGATCACGGCTTGACCGGCGAGTCGAGAGGATCATGCCGATTCTGGCCGGGATCACTCAGCCGATGGCTGATGACCCACCGAGGCACAACCGCCTGCGCCTGCCCGACATTCGGGGCCGCACGCTGAAGGGGCGCCCCGCCGGAAGTCCGGTGGGGCGCCCCTTCGTTGTGGTTCCGGTTACGCCGACTTCTCGTGGCGGCCGTCGTTCTTGACGATTCTGGGGACCAGGGTCGGGTTCACGTTGTTGCGGACGACGTCCGCCGTGATGACGACGCGGGCCACGTCCTTGCGGGAGGGGACCTCGTACATCACCGACTGGAGGACCTCCTCCATGATGGCGCGCAGGCCGCGCGCGCCGGTGCCGCGGAGGATGGCCTGGTCGGCGATGGCCTCCAGGGCCGGGCGGTCGAAGTCCAGCTCCACGCCGTCGAGTTCGAAGAGGCGCTGGTACTGCTTCACCAGCGCGTTGCGCGGCTCGACGAGGATCTTCAGGAGCGCCTCGCGGTCCAGGTTGTGGACCGAGGTGATCACGGGGAGGCGGCCGATGAACTCGGGGATCATCCCGAACTTCACCAGGTCCTCCGGCATGACCTCCTGGAACTGGTCGCTCGCCTCGATCTCGCGCTTGGAGCGGATGGTCGCCCCGAAGCCGATGCCCTTGGCGCCCGCCCGCGACTCGATGATCTTCTCCAGGCCGGCGAAGGCGCCGCCCACGATGAAGAGCACGTTCGTCGTGTCGATCTGGATGAACTCCTGGTGCGGGTGCTTCCGGCCGCCCTGCGGCGGGACGGAGGCGGTCGTGCCCTCCAGGATCTTCAGGAGGGCCTGCTGCACGCCCTCGCCGCTCACGTCGCGCGTGATCGACGGGTTTTCGCTCTTACGGGCGACCTTGTCGATCTCGTCGATGTAGATGATCCCGGTCTCGGCCTTCTTGACGTCGTAGTCCGCGGCCTGGATCAGCTTGAGCAGGATGTTCTCGACGTCCTCGCCGACGTAGCCGGCCTCCGTCAGCGCCGTCGCGTCGGCGATGGCGAACGGGACGTTGAGCATGCGGGCCAGGGTCTGGGCGAGGAGCGTCTTGCCCGAACCCGTGGGGCCCAGCAGCAGGATGTTGGACTTGGCCAGTTCGATCGCGTCGTCACGGCCCTGCGCGCCGCCGTTCTCGCCGGCCTGGACGCGCTTGTAGTGGTTGTACACGGCGACGGAGAGGGCCTTCTTCGCCGGCTCCTGGCCGACGACGTACCCCTCCAGGAACTCGTAGATCTCGCGGGGCTTGGGGAGTTCCTCCCACCGCACCTCGCTCGTCTCCGCGAGTTCCTCTTCGATGATCTCGTTGCAGAGGTCGATGCACTCGTCGCAGATGTACACACCGGGTCCCGCGATGAGCTTCTTCACCTGCTTCTGGCTCTTTCCGCAGAACGAGCACTTGAGCAGATCGCCGCCATCACCGATGCGTGCCACGAGGTGCTTCCCCTTCGCCTGGGAGCGCTTGGTTCAGCGACTCCTGGTGCCTCATATTCGACGGTACCTTGCCGGACCCCCCGTTCGGGCCCCCCTTGGCACGGTTCACATGGTCGCGATTCGGCCACGCGAGCCCCGCGAACCGTGCCGAGGGAAGGTCGGGCGCGTCAGTGTGCCGCGGCGGCCGTGCTCTTGCGGGTCGAGACGATCTGGTCGATCAGGCCGTACGCGAGGGCGTCCTCGGCCGTCAGGATCTTGTCGCGCTCGATGTCGTCGCGGATCTTCTCGATCGGCGTGGTGGAGTGCTTGGCCAGCATGGTCTCCAGCTGGTCGCGCATCCGCAGGATCTCCTTGGCCGCGATCTCCAGGTCGGAGAGCTGCTCACGGCCGGTGCCGCCGGAGGGCTGGTGGATCAGCACACGGGCGTTGGGCAGGGCCATCCGCTTGCCGGGGGTGCCGGCGGCGAGCAGCACGGCCGCGGCGGAGGCCGCCTGGCCCATGCAGACCGTCTGGATGTCGGGCTTCACGAACTGCATCGTGTCGTAGATGGCCGTGAGGGCCGTGAACGAGCCGCCGGGGCTGTTGATGTAGATCGAGATGTCGCGGTCCGGGTCCATCGACTCCAGGCACAGCAGCTGCGCCATGACGTCGTTGGCCGAGGCGTCGTCGATCTGCACGCCGAGGAAGATCACGCGCTCCTCGAAGAGCTTCGCGTACGGGTCGTACTCGCGCACGCCCTGCGAGGTGCGCTCGACGAAGCGCGGGACGACGTAGCGGTTGTCCATCGGCGCGCCGGTGTAGAGGCCGCTCGGGGAGAGGTTGTTCTGCATCTGGGTGTTCACCGTCCTGGTGGCGTTCGGAGGGGGCTGGGGGCTCTGCGGCTGGCCGGCGCTCAGGCGCCCGTGCCGCCGCCGCCCGGAACACCCGCGGCGTGCGTGATGATGTCGTCGATGAGGCCGTACTCCTTGGCCTCCTCCGCGGTGAACCAGCGGTCGCGGTCGCCGTCGCGGATGATCGTCTCGACGGTCTGGCCGGAGTGGTGCGCGGTGATCTCGGCCATGCGCTTCTTCGTGCGCAGGAGGTACTCGGCCTGGATCTTGATGTCGGAGGCGGTGCCGCCGATGCCGGCGGAGCCCTGGTGCATCAGGATGTCGGTGTTCGGCAGCGCGAAGCGCTTGCCGGGGGTGCCGCCGGTGAGCAGGAACTGGCCCATCGAGGCCGCCATGCCCATACCGATGGTGACGACGTCGTTCGGGATGTACTGCATGGTGTCGTAGACGGCCATGCCGGCCGTCACGGAGCCACCGGGGCTGTTGATGTAGAGGTAGATGTCCTTCTCCGGGTCGGCGGCCAGGAGGAGCATCTGCGCGGTGATCTTGTTGGCGATCTCGTCGTCGACCTGCTGGCCGAGGAAGATGATGCGCTCGCCGAGCAGCCGGTTGTAGACATGGTCGCCGAGGCCACCACCGATGGACGGCTCACCCGCGGCGTAAGGCTTCAGATTCGTCACGTATCCACCTGCTCGTCTCCGACGGCCCCGGGCCGTCTCAGCGTCTCGTTCTGAGGGCAGTGCCCCCGTATCCATGGACCCTAACGCGCAGGTAGGACAACGCCATCCCGGTTCCCGAACTGTTCGCTGGGAGCGCAAGGTAGTTGGCGGCGCATAAACGGTCCGCGTACGTCCACGGGCCCGGCCGCACAGCAGTGCGTCCGGGCCCGTGGCACGGTACGGCGCGCGCGAGGCGGAGCCTCGGCGTCGGCCCGGTGGGGCCTTACTTCTCCTCGGCGACCTCGGCCTCGCCGGTGACGGCCTCGACCGTCTCGGCGGCGGCCTCGACCTCGTCCTCGTCGTCGGAGAGGTCGACGACCTCACCGTTGGTGTCGACGACCTTGGCGGCCTCGACGACGACCGCGAGGGCCTTGCCGCGGGCGACCTCGCCGACCAGCATCGGCACCTGGCCGCCCTGGACGACGGCCTGGGCGAACTGGTCGGGGGACATGCCGGAGGAGGCGGCACGGCGGAACAGGTGCTCGGTGAGCTCGTCCTGCTCGACGTTCAGCTGCTCCTTGGAGACGAGCTCGTCGAGGAGGAACTGGGTCTTGATGCCCTTGACCGCCTGCTCCTTGGTCTCGGCCTCGAACTCCTCGACCGTCTTGCCCTGGAGCTCCAGGTACTTCTCCAGGCTCAGGCCCATCTGGCCGAGCTGGTGGTGCTCCAGGTTGTGCTTGCGGGTGTTGACCTCGTCCTCGAGGAGCTTCTCGGGAACGGGGATCTCCGCCAGCTCCAGGAACTTCTCCAGGACGCGCTCCTGGGCCTGGGTGGCCTGGTCGAACTGCTTCATGTTCTCGAGGCGCTTGCGGCTGTCGGCCTTGAGCTCGTCGAGGGTGTCGAACTCCGACGCCATCTGCGCGAACTCGTCGTCCAGCTCGGGGAGCTCACGGGCGGCGACCTCGGTGACCTTGACGGTGACCTCGGCGTCCTTGCCCGCGGCGGAGCCGCCCTTCAGCTGCGAGGTGAAGGTGGCCTCGCCGCCGGCCTCCAGGCCGGTGACGGCGGCGTCGATGCCGTCGAGCAGCTCGCCGGAGCCGATGGTGTACGAGACACCGTCGGCGACGCCGTCGGGCAGCACCTCGCCGTCGACCTTGGCGGTCAGGTCCAGGGTGACGACGTCGCCCTCGGCGGCGGCGCGGTCGACCTTGCTGGTGGACGCGAAGCGCTCGCGGAGCTGCTCCACGGACTTCTCGACGTCCTCGTCGGTGACCTCGATGGCGTCGACCTCGACCTCGATGCCGGAGTAGTCCGGGATCTCGATGGCCGGGCGGACGTCGACCTCGGCGGTGAAGGCCAGCAGCTCGCCGTCCTTCAGCTCCGTGATGTCGACCTCGGGCTGGCCCAGCACGTTGACCTCGGCCTCGTTCACGGCCTCGGTGTAGAACTTCGGGAGCGCGTCGTTGACGGCCTCCTCCAGCACGGCGCCGCGGCCGAACCGCTGGTCGATCACACGAGCAGGGATCTTGCCCTTGCGGAAGCCCTTGACCGTGACCTGCTGGTTGATCTTCTTGTACGCCGCGTCGAGGCTGTCCTTGAGCTCCTCGAAGGGCACCTCGACAGTGAGCCGAACCCGGGTCGGGTTCAGGGTCTCCACGGCGCTCTTCACGGTTCGGTCTCCTTGTGGCTGATTCCTGGATTCCGGACGGGCCGCGCGGGGCGGTTCCGGCCGATGGGCCCGGTCAGAAAGACACACGGGCTCGCAGCTTGCATAGTAACCGCACGTGGGATGAGGCCCACAACGTGATCAAGAACCCGCGAGGTCGGAGCCCCGAGGGGGATCGCGAGGACCATGCTGGTCGGGGTGGCGGGATTTGAACCCACGGCCTTCCGCTCCCAAAGCGGACGCGCTACCAAGCTGCGCCACACCCCGTCGGTGCGACACGTAGGGTACATGTACGGGGACGCTGCGACGCCCCCTGTTCCCGGGGGCGTGCACGGACGGCTCCGGACCGGCTACGATGCTGTCCGTGCCGCGGCCTTCCGGCCTGTGGCGCGCTCCGTGCGGGCGTAGCTCAATGGTAGAGCCCTAGTCTTCCAAACTAGCTACGCGGGTTCGATTCCCGTCGCCCGCTCTGTGTACGGCTCCGGCCCGGTCCCTCGACGAGGGGCCGGGCCGGAGCCGTTCTCCGTCAGAACTTGATGGCGCCGATCGTCTGGGTTATCGAGTCCAGGAAACGCTGGATGTCGTCGGCCATGCCCGTGGAGGCGAGGAAGAAGCCGAAGAGGACGGCGACCACGGCCGGCCCGCCCTTGAGGCTTCCGCCGCGGATCAGCACCACGAGGACGATCGCCAACAGCAACACCACAGACAGCGAAATGGCCACAACTGATCACACCCTCGGTCGGTCCCTGCCCAGCCCGGGGTATGCATCTGGACACCCCCGCGCCTCCATCGTGCCACCAACCCCTTTGCCCTCGGCGGCGGGTGACGAATCGTGGGACGCGCCACAGCGCCGAAAGGTTCAGGCGGGGCGGGAGATGAGGACCAGGGCGCGGTCGTCGTTGACGTCCTTGGCGACCGCCTCGATCAGGTGCCAGGCGACGCCCTCGAAGCCGCCGGGGACGCAGCGGTCGGCCTCGCCGGTGAGCCGGTCGATGCCTTCGGCGAGGTCGCGGTCGGCGGCCTCGACGAGACCGTCGGTGAAGAGCATCAGGACGTCGCCGGGGTGCAGGGTTCCCTTGACCGGGTGGAACTCGGCGCCGTCGTAGACGCCGAGGAGGGGTCCGTCGCCGTCCTTCTCCTCCCAGCGGCCGGTGCCGGAGTGGAGCTGGAGCGCGGGCAGGTGGCCGGCGGAGTAGAGCTCGTAGTCGCCGGAGTCCAGGTCGAGGACGAGGTGGACGGAGGTGGCGAAGCCCTCGTCCCAGTTCTGCCGGAGCAGGTAGGCGTTGGCGGCGGGCAGGAAGCCGTGCGGCGGGAGCGAGCCGAGGAGGCCGCCGAAGGCGCCGGAGAGCAGCAGGGAGCGGGAGGCCGCGTCCATGCCCTTGCCGGAGACGTCGGTGAGGACGACCTCCAGGGTGCGGCCGCCGTGGGTGCGGGCGGCGACGACGAAGTCGCCGGAGAAGGACTGGCCGCCGGCCGGGCGGAGCGCCATCTCGCGGTGCCAGCCGCGCGGCAGCCGGGGCAGCGCGCTCTGCACCCGGAGCCGTTCGCGCAGGTCGAAGAGCATGGTGCCGCCGCGCCGCCAGGGCACCCCGACCCGGGCCCGGAACTGGGCGATGAGCAGGCCGAAGAGGCCGCAGGCGGCGACCACCAGGACGGTGCCGGGGGTGACGCGGGCGGGTCCCTCGCCGTACGGGCCGAGGATGGTGGACTCGACGATCAGCCCGCCGGCGGCCGCCGCGTAGAGGCCGAGGAGGCTGGCGGGCCGCAGCAGCAGTCCGCCGGCCACGATGGGCAGGACGAGGGCGGCGGGCGAGCACCAGACCGGGTCGAGGACGGTGCCGCAGACGATGGCGGGGATGGTGAGCAGCAGCCCGACGAGGGCGAGCCGGTCGGAGGTGCCGCCGCGGAAGTAGTCGACGCCGGTCCGGCGCAGCACGACGCGGGCCCGGTGGGCGCGCCTGCGCAACCGGGCCGTGTACGTGTTCACTCCGTGGTGGGCCATTGGCCTGGACCCTATCCACCCCGGCCGGTCCCGTGCAGGGGTACCCCGGTGACAAGGTGCGTGAAATCGGGTCGCCTCGGGCGAGGACCGCTGATATCGATGGCATATGACGACTGAACTGCGGGTGCTGGACCCGTCGGAGTGGGATCGCTGGTTCGCGACGCTGGAACTCGCCTTCGGGGGTGTGCCGGAGGAGCCGGAGGAGCGGGCGCTGTGGCGGGACCTGACCGAGTGCGGGCGTTCGCTGGCGGTCTGGGACGGCGAGCGGCCGGTGGCGACGGCGGGCGCGTTCTCGTTCCGGCTGACCGTGCCGGGCGGGTCCTCGGTGCCGGCGGCCGGCGTCACCATGGTGAGCGTGGCCGGAACCCATCGGCGGCGCGGGCTGCTGACGTCGATGATGCGGCGGCAGCTCGACGACGTGCGGGAGGCGGGCGAGCCGCTGGCGGTGCTGATGGCCTCGGAGGCGGTCATCTACGGGCGGTTCGGTTACGGGGCGGCCAGTTGGACGCAGCGGGCGGTGATCGACACGTCCCGGGTGCGGCTCGACGTGCCGGCCGGGGCGGACGCGGTGGGCCTGCGGACGGTGCCGCTCGCGGACTCGTCGGCGGCGACGGAGGCGGTGTACGCGCGGATGGTGCCGCGCCGGCCCGGGATGCTGGCCCGGCGGCCCGGCTGGGAGCGGCTGCCGCTGCTCGACCCGCCGGGGTCGCGGGAGGGCGCCTCGCCGCGGCTGTGCGTGCTGGCGGAGCGGGACGGGGAGGTCGTGGGGTACGCGTACTACGCGATCAAGCCGGACTGGAGCTGGGCGGGCGCGGACGGTTCGGTGACGGTGCACGAGCTGTACGGGCTCGATCCGGCGGCGGAGGCGGCGCTGTGGCGGTTCCTGTGCTCGGTGGACCTGACGTCGCGGGTGCGGGTGAACAGCGCGCCGGTGGACGCGGCCTGGCAGCACCTGGTCTCGGACGTGCGGCGGTGCGAACCGACCGTGCGGGAGGGGCTGTTCGCGCGGCTCGTGGACGTGGGCGCGGCGCTGGAGGCGCGGACGTACCAGGCGCCGGTGGACGTGGTGTTCGAGGTGACGGACGCGTTCTGCCCGTGGAACGCGGGGCGGTGGCGGCTGTCGGGCGACGCGAAGGGGGCGAGCTGTTCCCGGACGTCGGATGCGGCGGATCTCGCTTTGTCGGTACGGGAGTTGGGGTCGGCGTACCTGGGCGGTACGAGCCTGGCCGCGCTGGCTTCCGCGGGGCGGGTCACGGAGCTGCGGGGCGGGGCGCTCGCGGAGGCGTCGCCGGCCTTCGGGTCTCACCTCGCGCCCTGGTTGCCGCACGGGTTCTAGGGGCGGGCGTGCCCCGGTTGGCAGGTGGGGCACCAGAAGAGGTTTCTCGCTGCCAGGTCCGCCGTGCGGATGGGTGTGCCGCAGAGGTGGCAGGGCTGGTTCGCGCGGCGGTAGACGTAGACCTCGCCGCCGTGGTCGTCGACGCGCGGGGGGCGGTTCATCGCCTCGGGGGTGTGCTCGGGGCGGACCGTGTCGATGCGGTTGAGGCGGACGCCCTCGCGCATGAGGGCCCTGAGGTCCTCCCAGATCGCGGTCCACTCCCCCGCCGTCAGGTCCTTCCCGGCGCGGTACGGGTCGATGCCGTGGCGGAAGAGGACCTCGGCGCGGTAGACGTTGCCGACGCCGGCGATGATCTTCTGGTCCATGAGCAGGGCGGCGATGGTCGTGCGGGACCGCACTATGCGGCGCCACGCCTTGTCGGGGTCGTCGCCGTCCCGCAGCGGGTCCGGGCCGAGGCGGGCGTGGATCGCCCGCTTCTCGGCGTCGGTGACGAGCGCGCAGGTGGTGGGGCCGCGGAGGTCGACGTACGACTCCGGGTTCGCGAGGCGGAGCCGGACGGTGTCGGTGGGCGGGGGCGCGGGGGCGTCGCCGAAGGTCACCTTGCCGAAGAGGCCGAGGTGGATGTGGACCCACTCGTCGCGCGGGAAGCCGAGGAAGAGGTGCTTGCCGTGGGCCTCGGTGGTCTCCAGGACGGAGCCGTCGAGCAGGGCGGCGGAGTCGGAGAACTTGCCCTGCGGGCTGCTCGCGCGGACGGGCCGGCCGCCGAAGCGCTCCCGGTGGTCCTGGGCGAGGCGGTGGATCGTATGCCCCTCGGGCACGGCGGTTCTCCTGGGTCGCGGGACGGCACCGCCCGTGCCGCCGGGGGGGGCGGCGGCACGGGCGGGCGGGGCTCAGCCCTGCTGCGGGTGGTGGGCCGGGATCGGGGGCATGACGCCCTCGGTCTCGTACGCGCTCAGCATCTCGATGCGGCGGGTGTGGCGCTCGTCGCCGGAGTACGGGGTGTTGAGGAAGATCTCGACGAACTTGGTCGCCTCCTCCTCGGTGTGCATGCGGGCGCCGACGGCGACGACGTTGGCGTTGTTGTGCTCGCGGCCGAGGGCGGCGGTCTGCTCGCTCCAGGCGAGGGCGGCACGGACGCCCTTGACCTTGTTGGCGGCGATCTGCTCGCCGTTGCCGGAGCCGCCGATGACGATGCCGAGGCTGTCCGCGTCGGCGGCCGTCTTCTCGGCGGCGCGCAGGCAGAACGGCGGGTAGTCGTCGAGGGCGTCGTAGATGTGGGGGCCGCAGTCGACGGGCTCGTGGCCGTGGGCGGTGAGCCACTCCACGAGGTGGGTCTTGAGTTCGTAGCCGGCGTGGTCGGAACCGATGTAGACGCGCATGGCCTCGAGTGTGGCACGGGCGGGACGGGGCAGGCGTCAGCGGGGTCGGGACCTCGGTCCCGGCGGGTCACGGACCTTCGTCCCGCATGGTCCGGACCTTATGGCCCGAATATGTCCTGAATCACGTTCCGGAGTCAGAGCTTCCGTACTGGCGAGTCGCCGGGTTTCATGGCTCCGGCTCGCGATCCGAGCCTGCCCCCACACCCGAAGGAAGCGTTCATGAACACGCAGCCGACCCTCGCCAAGGAAGGCGGCAGCACCGGTACCCCCGGTCAGACCCCGTCCGACGGCCTCAAGGCCGGGCTCAAGAACCGCCATCTGTCGATGATCGCGATCGGCGGCGTCATCGGCGCCGGCCTCTTCGTCGGCTCCGGCTCCGGCATCGCCGCCGCCGGGCCCGCAATCCTCCTCTCGTACGCCCTCGTCGGCGCGATGGTCGTGTTCGTGATGCGGATGCTCGGCGAGATGGCCGCCGCGCGGCCCACCTCCGGCTCCTTCTCGGCCTACGCCGACCAGGCGCTCGGCCGCTGGGCGGGCTTCACCATCGGCTGGCTGTACTGGTTCTTCTGGGTGGTCGTGCTGGCCGTCGAGGCGACCGCGGGCGCCAAGATCCTGGAGGGCTGGATCCCGGCCGTCCCGCAGTGGGGCTGGGCGCTCATCGTGATGGTGGTGCTGACCGCGACCAACCTGGGCTCGGTGGCCTCGTACGGCGAGTTCGAGTTCTGGTTCGCCGGCATCAAGGTCGTCGCCATCGGCGCCTTCGTCGTGATCGGCATGCTGGCCGTCTTCGGCGTGCTGCCCGGCTCGGACAACCCGGGCGCCGGCTTCGCGCACCTCACCGACACCGGCGGGTTCTTCCCGATGGGCGCGGGCGCGGTCCTCACCGGTGTGCTGATGGTCGTCTTCTCCTTCATGGGCAGCGAGATCGTCACCCTGGCGGCCGGCGAGTCGGAGGACCCGCAGAGGGCCGTCACCAAGGCCACCAACAGCGTGATCTGGCGGATCGGCGTCTTCTACCTGGGCTCGATCTTCGTGGTCCTGACGCTGCTGCCGTGGAACGACGCCTCGATCGTGGAGAAGGGCTCGTACGTCGCCGCCCTCGACTCCATCGGCATCCCGCACGCCGGCCAGATCATGAACGTGATCGTCCTGACGGCCGTGCTGTCCTGCCTGAACTCGGGCCTCTACACCGCCTCCCGGATGGCCTTCTCGCTCGGGCAGCGCGGTGACGCGCCGAAGGCGTTCGCGAAGGTCAACCAGCGGGGCGTGCCGGTGGCCGCGATCCTCGGCTCGGTCGTCTTCGGCTTCGTCGCGGTCTTCTTCAACTACAAGTGGCCGGACACGGTCTTCGCCTTCCTGCTGAACTCCTCCGGCGCGGTGGCGCTCTTCGTCTGGCTGGTCATCTGTGTGACCCAGCTGCGGATGCGCGGGATCATCCTGCGCGAGTCGCCGGAGAAGCTGATCGTGCGGATGTGGCTCTTCCCGTACCTGACGTGGGCGACCATCGCCATGATCGTCGGCGTCCTCGGCTACATGGTCTACGACGGCGGCAGCAACCGCGACCAGGTCGTGCTGTCGCTGCTGGTGGCCGCGCTGGTCCTGGCGATCGCCGTGGTCCGCGAGCGGCTGGGGAAGAACGCCCCCCGCGTCTGACCGGACACAGGTGAAAGGGCCCGCCGCTCCGGGGAGGAGCGGCGGGCCCTTCGCGTACGGCTCCGGGGGCGTCAGCCCTTGCGGCCGACGAGCTTCCAGGCGGCCGGGAGGGCGCCCATGGCGAGCGCGGCCTTGAGGGCGTCGCCGATGAGGAACGGGGTCAGGCCGGCGGCGACCGCCTGGCCGAGGGTCATGCCGGTGGCGAGGGCCAGGTAGGGGACGCCGACCGCGTAGACGAGGGCGGAGCCGAGGGCCATGGTGCCGGCGGTGCGCAGGACCGAGCGGTCGGCGCCGCGGCGGGCGAGGGCGCCGACGACGGTGGCGGCGAGGAGCATGCCGAGGATGTAGCCGAAGGACGGCATCGCGTAGCCCGAGGAGCCCTGGGCGAACCACGGGACGCCGGCCATGCCGACGGCGGCGTAGAGGGCGAGCGAGAGGAAGCCGCGGCGGGCGCCGAGGGCGGTGCCGACGAGCAGGGCGGCGAAGGTCTGGCCGGAGACCGGGACCGGGGAGCCGGGGACGGGGACGGAGAGCTGCGCGGCGAGGCCGGTGAGGGCGGCGCCGCCGACGACGAGCGCCACGTCGCGGACGCGGCTGGAAGGCAGGAGGTCGGCGAGGACGGTGCCCGTACGGAGGGTGCGGGCGGGGGCGGCGGCGGTGCTGCTCATCGGTACTCCGCGAGGGTGAGGGGTCGGAACAGGTTGACGCTATGCCAGGAGTGAACGCTCGATCACCGTCAGCCGCCGACAAAGCCTCGGGCGGGCGCTTCATGGAGTTCCGACAAAGAACCCTGAGGGTGTCCGGCGCCACGTGACGCTTGTCACTAGGGGATGGCCCTGGCTCATCCCTTTTGCGTCGAGAGGCGATCAGCGGAGAGACTGTGGGGTCTCCATAAAGTGCCCCTCCTCCCAGAGCGCGAGTCCCCCACCATGCGCGACGCCGCCCCGCCCGCCCCCCTCACCGAACCCGAGCCCCTCTCCCACGGCCTGAAGCAGCGTCACCTGACGATGCTGGGGCTCGGCGGGGTCATCGGCGCCGGGCTCTTCGTCGGCTCGGGCGCGGGCATCGCGGTCGCCGGTCCCGGCATCGTGCTCTCGTACCTGATCGCGGGCGCGCTCGCGATGCTGGTGATGCGGATGCTCGGCGAGATGTCGTCGGCGATGCCGGCCTCCGGCGCGTTCTCGGTGCACGCGGAGCGGGCGCTGGGCCGCTGGGCCGGCTTCTCGGTGGGCTGGCTGTACTGGTTCCTGCTCGTGGTCGTCCTCGCGGTGGAGGCGACGGGCGCGGCGCGGATCGCGCACGGCTGGGTGCCGGGCGTCCCGCAGTGGGGCTGGGTGCTGCTCTTCATGGTGGTCTTCACGGCGGCGAACCTGGCGGCGGTGAAGAACTTCGGCGAGTTCGAGTTCTGGTTCGCCGCGCTGAAGGTGGGCGCGATCGTGCTCTTCCTGGTGCTCGGCGCGCTGGCGATCGCCGGCTGGCTGCCCGACACGGACCCGGTGGGGCTCGCCAACCTGACCGGGCAGGGCGGTTTCCTGCCCAACGGCTGGTCCGGGGTGATCTCCGGGGTGCTCGCGGTGGTGTTCGCCTTCGGCGGCCTGGAGGTCGTGACCATCGCGGCGGCCGAGTCGGAGGACCCGGCGCGGAACGTGGCGCGGGCGGTGCGCAGCGCCGTGTGGCGGATCCTGCTCTTCTACGTGGGCTCGATGCTGGTGATCGTGACCCTGCTGCCGTGGACGTCGATGGTGCCGGGCGAGTCGCCGTACGTCGCGGTCCTGGACGCGATCGGGGTGCCGGGCGCGGGGCAGATCATGAACGTCGTGGTGTTCGTGGCGCTGCTGTCGGCGCTCAACGCCAATCTGTACGGCTCCTCCCGGATGGTCTTCTCGCTGGCGGAGCGCGGCGAGGCGCCGCGGGGGCTGCTGAAGGTGTCCACGGGAGGGGTGCCGCGGCGCGCGGTACTCGCCTCGGTGGCCTTCGGGTTCGTCTCCGTGCTGCTCAATCTGAAGTGGCCGGACTCCGTCTTCCTCTACATGCTCAACGCGGTCGGCGCGGTGCTGCTGTTCGTGTGGGCGCTGATCGCGGTGTCGCAGCTGCGGCTGCGGCCGCGGATCGAGCGGGAGGCCCCGGAGAGGCTGACGCTGCGGATGTGGGCGTTCCCGTGGCTGACGTGGACGGCGCTGGCCGCGATGGCCGCGGTGCTGGTCCTGATGCTGACCGACGACGGGGCGCGGCCGCAGGTGCTGTGGTCGGCGGGGGCGACGGCGGCGGTGCTGCTGGTGGCCTGGGTCAGGGAGGTGCGCGGGTCCCGGGAGGCGCCGCCGTCCACGACGAAACGGAACTGAATCTTCACCTTGTGTGAAGGTGGTGACCGTATAGCGGACACCCGTTCCCTCTGAGCGGTGCGGGCGCCCAGACTGTGGGCTTCCCTCCCCGTCTCAGCCTATGAACAGGGTTGCCCATGTCCCGGACCACCGCGCCCGCGCAGGCCGACCGCGAGGACGGCACCGCCGCTCCCGCCGAGGGCCTCTCCCACGGCCTCAAGCAGCGCCATCTGTCGATGATCGCCCTCGGCGGCGTCATCGGCGCCGGCCTCTTCGTCGGCTCCGGCGCCGGCATCGCCGCCGCCGGGCCGTCGATCGTCGTCGCGTACGCGATCTCCGGCGTGCTCGTCATGCTGGTGATGCGGATGCTCGGCGAGATGTCGGCGGCGAACCCGGCCTCCGGCTCCTTCTCCGTCCACGCCGAGCGCGCCTTCGGCCCGTGGGCGGGCTTCACCGCGGGCTGGGCCTTCTGGTTCCTGCTCTGCGTGGCCGTCGGCCTGGAGGGCATCGGCGCCGCGAACATCATGACGGGCTGGTTCCCGGACACCCCCGCGTGGGCCTGGGTGGCGCTCTTCATGCTGGTCTTCTGCGGCACCAACCTCGCGGCGGTGAAGAACTTCGGCGAGTTCGAGTTCTGGTTCGCCGCGCTGAAGGTCGGCGCGATCGTCCTCTTCCTCGGCATCGGCGTGCTCGCCATCCTCGGGGTCCTGCCCGGCACCGACGCCCCCGGCACCGCCAACCTCACCGGCGACGGCGGCTTCTTCCCGCACGGCTCCGAGGGCCTGATCGTCGGCCTGCTCGCCTCCGTCTTCGCGTACGGCGGCCTGGAGACGGTCACCATCGCGGCGGCCGAGTCCGAGCACCCGGTGCAGGGCGTCGCCAAGGCGGTCCGTACGGCGATGTGGCGCATCGCGCTCTTCTACATCGGCTCGATGGCGGTCATCGTCACCCTCGTCCCGTGGGACGACAAGGCGGTCGTGGAGAAGGGCCCGTACGTCGCCACCCTCGACCACCTGGGCATCCCGGCCGCCGGCCAGATCATGAACGTGGTCGTCCTGATCGCCCTGCTCTCCGCGATGAACGCCAACATCTACGGCGCCTCCCGCATGGCCGGCTCGCTGGTCGGCCGCGGCCAGGGCCCGAAGGCGGTCGGCCGGCTGTACGGCGGCGTGCCGCGCCCGGCCGTGCTGCTCTCCTCGGTCGTCGGCTTCGGCGCCGTCCTGCTGAGCTACTGGTCGCCGGACAAGGCGTTCATCTGGCTCCTCAACACCATCGGCGCGATCATCCTCGTCGTCTGGTTCTTCATCGCCGCCTCCCAGCTGGTGCTGCGCCGCCGCACCGAGCGCGAGGAGCCGGAGAAGCTGGTCGTGCGAATGTGGGCCTTCCCGGTGCTGACCTGGGTGGCGCTGGCCGGCATGGCGGCGGTCTTCTTCCTGATGGCCCGTGAGGAGGGCACCCGGGTGCAGCTGTACGCGACGGGCGCGCTGACGCTGGTCCTCGCCGCCGTCGGCTTCGCCCTCCAGAAGGCGCGGGCCAAGGCGGCCTGACCCCACCCCCGCTCCGTACGAACGCCCCGCCGGCCCCGG
The DNA here is from genome assembly GCF_000719555.1 of Streptomyces sp. NRRL F-5727. Classification (GTDB taxonomy): domain Bacteria; phylum Actinomycetota; class Actinomycetes; order Streptomycetales; family Streptomycetaceae; genus Streptomyces. The sequence continues at coordinate 4,421 of NZ_JOGX01000042.1, read as the reverse complement.
CGGGGCGTTCGCGCGTTCCGGGCCGGGGCGGGTCGGGTCGGCTCCCGCGGTACGGCGCGGCGCGGTGGCCTAGGTCGAAGGGCTGATCAACATCGCCCGCAGGTGCTGTTAGCCTGCACTTGCATAAGGGTTGCAATAAGCAGTCAGTCGAAGGGCTCGGCACACATGGCGATCTACACACTTCCGGAGCTGCCGTACGACTACGCGGCGCTGGAGCCGGTGATCAACCCGCAGATCATCGAGCTGCACCACGACAAGCACCACGCCGCCTACGTCAAGGGGGCGAACGACACCCTGGAGCAGCTGGAGGAGGCCCGCGACAAGGAGCAGTGGGGAGCGATCAACGGCCTGGAGAAGAACCTCGCCTTCCACCTCTCCGGCCACATCCTCCACTCCATCTACTGGAACAACATGGCGAGCCCGAAGGCCGGCGAGGGCGGCGGCGAGCCGCTGGCGGCCGACGGCGTGGGCGAGCTCGCGGACGCGATCACCGAGTCCTTCGGCTCCTTCGCCAAGTTCAAGGCCCAGCTGACCAAGGCGTCGGCGACCACCCAGGGCTCCGGCTGGGGCGTGCTCGCCTACGAGCCGATCAGCGGCCGCCTCATCGTCGAGCAGGTCTACGACCACCAGGGCAACGTCGGCCAGGGCTCGGTCCCGATCCTGGTCTTCGACGCCTGGGAGCACGCCTTCTACCTCCAGTACAAGAACCAGAAGGTCGACTTCATCGACGCCATGTGGCAGGTCGTGAACTGGCAGGACGTGCAGAAGCGGTACGCCGACGCGAAGGGGCGCACGCCGCTCATCGGCATCTGAGACACCGGAGAACTCCTGCTCGTGATCGTCTTCTCAACCTTCACCGGGCAGGCGGAAAAGAGGACGGCCCCCGTGGTGACGTGAACCACGGGGGCCGTCCGCTCCGAGGGCTCACTCGAAGCTCGGCACCGCCGTCCGGGTGCGCTTGATCTCGTAGAAGCCCGGGGTCGAGGCGACGAGCAGCGTGCCGTCCCACAGCCGGGCCGCGGCCTCGCCGCGCGGGGTCGGGGTGACGACCGGGCCGAAGAAGGCGACCTCGTCGCCGTCCGGGCCGGGGACCGCGATCACCGGGGTGCCGACGTCCTGGCCGACCTTCTCGATGCCCTCCGCGTGGGAGGCGCGCAGCTCGGTGTCGTACGTGTCCCTGTCGGCGTACTCCACCAGGTCCTCGGGGAGGCCGACGTCACGCAGCGCGCCGACGACGGCCTCGCGGGTCGGGCCCTCGCCGTTGTTGTGGAAGCGGGTGCCGAGGGCCGTGTAGAGCTTGCCGACCACCTCGTCGCCGTGCAGCTGCCGGGCGGCTATGACGACGCGGACCGGTCCCCACGCCTGGGTCTCCAGCATCTCCCGGTACGCGGGGGAGACCTCGTCCAGCCGGTCCTCGTTCAGGACGGCGAGGCTCATCACCTTCCAGCGGACGTCGACCGGGCGGACCTTCTCCACCTCCAGCATCCACCGGGAGGCCATCCAGGCCCACGGGCACAGGGGGTCGAAGAAGAACTCGGCGGTGGTCCTGCTCTCGGACATGTCACTCCTTGCAGCGCGGAAACGGGGATATGCGCCGATCTGCGGCAACACCCCGGGGCCGTGTCGGCATTCCCGTGCGCCGGGTGAAAGGTGCGCATGGGAGGATCGGTGCTGTTTCGAACACGCCACGAAGGAGTGACCGTGCCCGGTGAGAACCTGTCCCGCGACGAGGCCCATGAGCGGGCCGCGCTGCTGTCCGTCGACGGCTACGACGTCGCGCTCGACCTGCGCTCGGCGGTCGGCGAGTCCACGGAGGCGGTCCGCACCTTCCGTTCGGTGACGACGATCCGCTTCCGCCGCACCGGCGACGCCGACACGACCTTCGTGGACCTGCTCGCGCCGTCGGTCACCTCCGTCACCCTCAACGGGCGGGAGCTGGACCCGGCGGTCGTCTTCGACGGCGCCCGGATCGCCCTGGACGGCCTGGCGGACGACAACGTGCTGGTCGTCGACGCCCAGTGCGCCTACAGCCGCACCGGCGAGGGCATGCACCGCTTCGTCGACCCCGAGGACGGCGAGGTGTACCTGTACACCCAGTACGAGCCGGCCGACGCCCGCCGCGTGTACGCCAATTTCGAGCAGCCCGACCTCAAGGCGCCGTACCGCTTCGAGGTGACCGCGCCCGAGGGCTGGACGGTGTGGAGCAACGGCGCCGGCGAACAGGGTGCCGACGGGGTGTGGCGGTTCGCGGAGACGCAGCCGATCTCCACGTACATCACCTGTGTGGTGGCCGGTCCGTACCACTACGTCACCGACACCTACCGGCGCGGCGACGTCGAGATCCCGCTCGGCGCGATGTGCCGCAAGGGGCTCGCGAGGCACTTCGACGCGGACGACGTCTTCCTCGTCACCAAGCAGGGCTTCGACCTCTTCCACGAGCTCTTCGACTACCCGTACCCCTTCGGCAAGTACGACCAGGCGTTCGTGCCCGAGTACAACCTCGGCGCCATGGAGAACCCCGGCATGGTCACCTTCACCGAGGAGTACATCTACCGGGGCAAGGTCACGCGGGCGGCCTACGAGCGGCGCGCCAACACGATCCTGCACGAGATGGCCCACATGTGGTTCGGCGACCTCGTCACCATGGTCTGGTGGGACGACCTGTGGCTGAAGGAGTCCTTCGCCGACTTCATGGGCTCCTTCGCGCTCGCCGAGGCCACCCGCTTCACCGACAGCTGGGTCACCTTCGCCAACAACCGCAAGGCGTGGGCCTACCGCGCCGACCAGCTGCCGTCCACCCACCCGATCACAGCCGACATCCGTGACCTGGAGGACGCCAAGCTGAACTTCGACGGCATCACGTACGCCAAGGGCGCCTCCGTCCTGAAGCAGCTCGTCGCCTACGCCGGCCGGGACGCCTTCCTGGAGGGCGCGCGCCGCTACTTCAAGCGCCACGCCTACGGCAACACCCGCCTCGGCGACCTGCTGTCGGTCCTGGAGGAGACCTCCGGCCGGGACATGCGGGCCTGGTCGAAGTCCTGGCTCCAGACCTCCGGCGTCAACGTGCTCGCCCCCGAGGTCACCTACGACGCCGAGGGCCGGATCACCGAGCTCGCCGTCCTCCAGGAGGGCGACGAGCTGCGCCCGCACCGGATCGCCGTGGGCCTCTACCGGCTCACCGACGGCGAACTCGTGCGGTACGCGCGCGTGGAGGCCGACGTCGCCGGCGTCCGGACCGTCGTCGACGGGCTGGCCGGCAGCGAGCGGCCGGACCTGATCCTCGTCAACGACGACGACCTCACCTACTGCAAGGTCCGCTTCGACGAGGGCTCGCTCGACACCCTCCGCGAGCACCTCGGCGACATCACCGACCCGCTGGCCCGCGCGCTGTGCTGGTCGGCGCTGTGGAACCTGACCCGGGACGGGCTGATGCCGGCCCGCGACTTCGTCGCCGCCGTGCTCGCCTTCGCGGGCCGCGAGACCGACATCGGCGTCCTCCAGATGGTGCACGCCTGGGCGCGGACCGCCGTCACCCACTACGCGGCCCCCGCGTGGCGCGCGGAGGGCGGCCGGCTGCTCGCCGAGGGCGGGCTGCGCGAGCTGCGGCTCGCCGAGCCGGGCAGCGAGCACCAGCTGACCTGGGCGCGCTTCTTCGCCGCGACCGCCTCCTCCGACGCCGACCTCCAGCTCCTGGAGGGGCTGCTCGCCGGCACCGCCCGGATCGACGGGCTCGACGTCGACCAGGAGCTGCGCTGGGCGCTGCTCTCGACGCTGGCCGAGGAGGGCCGGGCCGACGAGGCGCGGATCGGCGAGGAGCTGGCCCGGGACGACACCGCCAGCGGCAAGCGCCACCAGGTGCGGCTCCTTGCCGCGCGCCCGTCGGCGGCGGTGAAGGCGCAGGCGTGGGCGCAGGTCGTCGAGTCCGACACCCTGTCGAACGCGCTGGTCGGCGCGGTCATCGCCGGTTTCGCGCAGCCCTCGCAGCGCGAGCTGACCGCCCCGTACGCGGAGAAGTACTTCGCGGTGATCGAGCGGATCTGGGCCGAGCGGTCGATCCAGATCGGCATGGACGTGGTGCGCGGGCTCTTCCCGGCGCTCCAGGACCGTCCGGAGACCCTGGCGGCGACCGACGCCTGGCTGGCGGAGCACGCGGACGCGGCCCCGGCGCTGCGGCGGCTCGTCCTGGAGTCCCGCGACGACCTGGCCCGGGCCCTGCGGGCGCAGGAGTGCGACGCGCTGGAGGGGTGAGTCCCGCGCCGGCTGCCGACGGGGGGTCCGCGGGCCCCCTCTCGGCAGTCGAACGCGCGTACTTTAGTGCGGGGTTGTCCTGGTTAGGCCACCGCCTTGTAACAGGCCGTTAGGACCGGGCCGGGGAGCGGAAGACCCCCGGCATGAACCACAACACCCCCATCACCCCCGGC
>NZ_JOGX01000041.1 GCF_000719555.1 Streptomyces sp. NRRL F-5727 | reverse complement strand
GGGCGGTCGGGGCGGGTCAGGGCAGGGGGTGCGGGGCGGACGCGGTGGCGCGGGCGGGGCGACGGGAGTTGTCGGAGGGCCCGGTCAAGTGGGTTGTGCGGGAAGGGGTGTTGACGGGGAGGTTCGGTGGGGGCCGGGGCGTCCTTCCCCCTCAGTACTGACAATCGATGCCGGTGGGAGGGCGCGGCCTATGAGCGCGCGGGGGCGGCACTACGTAAGCTGTGCCACGTCGAACGGACGAGGGGACGGACATGGCGATGATGCGGCTCCGGCGCGAGGACCCGCGGATCGTCGGGGCGTTCCGGCTCCACCGCAGGCTGGGCGCCGGAGGGATGGGGGTCGTGTACCTCGGCTCCGACCGGCGCGGTCAGCGGGTCGCCCTGAAGGTGATCCGGCCCGATCTGGCCGAGGACCAGGAGTTCCGGTCGCGGTTCGCCCGTGAGGTGTCGGCGGCCCGGCGGATCCGGGGCGGCTGCACCGCCCGGCTGGTCGCCGCCGACCTGGACGCCGAACGGCCCTGGTTCGCCACCCAGTACGTGCCCGGCCCCTCGCTGCACGACCGGGTCGCCGAGGAGGGTCCGCTGCGGGCCGCCGACGTGGCGTCGATCGGTGCCGCGCTCTCCGAGGGCCTGGTCGCCGTCCACGAGGCCGGGGTCGTCCACCGCGACCTGAAGCCGTCGAACATCCTGCTCTCCCCCAAGGGCCCCCGCATCATCGACTTCGGGATCGCCTGGGCCACCGGGGCCAGCACCCTCACCCACGTCGGCACCGCGGTCGGCTCCCCCGGCTTCCTCGCGCCCGAGCAGGTGCGGGGCGCCGCCGTGACGCCGGCGACGGACGTCTTCTCGCTCGGCGCCACCCTCGCGTACGCCTCGATGGGCGACTCCCCCTTCGGACACGGCAGTTCCGAGGTCATGCTCTACCGCGTGGTGCACGAGGAGGCGCAGCTCCAGGGGGTGCCCGACGCGCTGGCGCCGCTGATCCGGGCCTGCCTGGCGAAGGACCCGGAGGACCGGCCCAGCACGCTCCAGCTGTCGATGCGGCTCAAGGAGATCGCCGCCCGCGAGGCTCAGGGGCTGCCGGCCGCCCGGCCGCCGGCGCCGCGCGAGCGGGTGGAGGAGCGCGGCACGCTGCGGCCGACCGAGCGGTACACGGAGCGGGACACCCGGGGCCGGGAGCCGGAGCGGGCCGCCGCCCGGGGGCGCGGGCCCGCGGCGTCCTCGCGGCCCTCGGCGCCCGCCCGCACCGGCGGCGGCTCCCGTGTGGCGCAGTCGCGGTCCGGGTCCCGTCCGGGGAACCGGACGACGTCCACCGGCCGCCGCCCGGCCAACCCGCGGCTGCTGCGCCAGCGGCTGGTCGTCTTCGTGGTGGTGACGCTGCTGGTGGCCCTGGGCATCGCCGCCGCCCAGGCCCTCCAGGGCTGATCCGGGGGCGGGCTACGCCTCGGGGCGGCCCGCCGTCACCGCGTAGAAGGCGACGGCCGCGGCCGCGCCCACGTTGAGCGAGTCGACGCCGTGGGCCATCGGGATGCGGACCCACTCGTCGGCGGCGCGCAGCGCCTGCGCGGAGAGGCCGTCGCCCTCCGCGCCGAGCATCAGGGCGACCCGGTCCAGTCGGTGCGGGGCGGCCTCGTCCATGGCGGTGGCCTTCTCGGCCGGGGTGAGGGCGAGGAGCTTGAAGCCCGCCTCCCGTACCGCCTCCAGACCGCGCGGCCAGGTGTCCAGGCGGGCGTACGGGACGGAGAAGACGGCGCCCATGGAGACCTTCACCGAGCGGCGGTAGAGCGGGTCCGCGCAGTCCGGGGAGAGCAGGACGGCGTCCATGCCGAGGGCGGCGGCGCTGCGGAAGATGGCGCCGATGTTGGTGTGGTCGTTGACCGACTCCATGACCGCCACCCGGCGGGCACCGGCGAGGAGTTCGCCGGCCTCCGGGAGCGGCTTGCGCTGCATGGAGGCGAGGGCGCCGCGGTGGACGTGGTAGCCGGTGACGCGCTCGGCGAGGTCGGGCTGGATCGCGTACACCGGGGCGGGGACCTCGTCGATGACGTCGCGCATGACGTCGACCCACTTGGCGGAGAGCAGCATCGACCGCATCTCGTAACCGGCCTGCCTGGCGCGGCGGATGACCTTCTCGCCCTCGGCGATGAAGAGGCCCTCGGCGGGTTCGCGCCGGCGGCGGAGCTCGACGTCGGTCAGGCCGGTGTAGTCGCGCAGGCGGGGGTCGTCGGGGTCGGTGATCGTGATGAGTTCGGCCACGGGGTGATACTGCCTTGTCCGGGGTGTGGTGCCAATGCGCGGGACGGGCGGCGGTCGCCGCCGCCCGTCAGCGCGCTCCTTCGGTGGGTGTCAGCGGGTGAGCTTGCCGGGGCCCTCCGCGACCACCGGGCCGATCACGATGACGGCCGGCGGACGGACCTCCTCCGCCTTCACCACGTCGGCGACGGTGGCGAGGGTGGCGTCCACCCGGCGCTGGGTCGCGGTGGTGCCCTCCTGGACGAGGGCGAGGGGGGTGTCGGGGGCCTTGCCGTGGGCGACGAGCGCCTCGGCGATCTTCCCTATCTTGTCGACGCCCATGAGGATCACCAGGGTGCCGGTGAGCTTGGCGAGCGAGGCCCAGTCGACGAGCGAGCGCGGGTCGTCGGGGGCGACGTGGCCGCTGACCACGGTGAACTCGTGGGCGACACCGCGGTGGGTGACCGGGATGCCGGCGGCGCCGGGGACCGAGATGGAGCTGGAGATGCCGGGCACGACGGTGCAGGCGATGCCCTCGGCGGCGAGCGCCTGCGCCTCCTCCATGCCCCGGCCGAAGACGAACGGGTCGCCGCCCTTGAGGCGGACGACGGACTTCCCGGCCTTGGCGTGCTCGATCAGCGCGTTGTTGATGGCCTCCTGGGCCATGAAGCGGCCGTACGGGATCTTCGCCGCGTCGATCACCTCGACGTGCGGCGGCAGTTCGTCCAGCAGGTCGCGGGGGCCGAGCCGGTCGGCGATGACGACGTCGGCCTCGGCGAGCAGCCGGCGGCCGCGGACGGTGATGAGGTCGGGGTCGCCGGGGCCGCCGCCGACGAGGGCGACGAAGGGCGTACGCGCGCGCTGCGCGGGCGCGGCGAGGGAGCCGTCCCGCAGGCCCTCCAGGATCGCGTCGCGGACGGCGGCCGAGCGGCGCGGGTCGTGGCCGGTGAGGACGGCGACGGTGACGCCGTCGGCGCGGCCGGTGGCCGGCGTCCAGGCGGTGGCGGCCTCGGCGTCGTCGGAGCGGACGCACCAGACGCGGGCGCGCTCGGCCTCGGCGGAGGCGGCGGCGTTGGCGGCCGGGTCGGTGGTGGCGACGAGCGCGTACCAGGCGTCGGCGAGGTCGCCGTCCTCGTAGCGGCGGCGGACCCAGGTGATCTCGCCGGTCTCGGCCATGGCCTCCACGGAGGGGGTGGCGGACGGGGAGATCAGGGTGATGTCGGCACCGGCGGCGATGAGGGCGGGCAGACGGCGCTGGGCGACCGTGCCGCCGCCGAGGACGACGACGCGCCGGCCGGCGAGGCGGAGACCGACGGGGTAGGCGGGGTGCTCGACGTGCTCGGCCATGTGCGGGCGGCTCCTCAGAAGGGGCTTGGGGGGCCGCTGCGGCGGTGAAGCGGCTGGTGGGGCGGGCGGGAGGCCCGGTGACCACGATATCGGTGACCTGGCGCGGACACCCTGTGACCCTGGTCGCGGACGTGCGGCGGCCCCGGTGCCGCCGCCTCCCGGTGGAGGGCGGCGGCGCCGGGGCCGTACGGGCTACTTCTCGGTGACGCCCGCGGAGTCGAAGGTCGCGACCTCGTGCATGGCGCGGGCCGCGCTCTGCACCAGCGGGAGGGCCAACAGGGCGCCGGTGCCCTCGCCGAGGCGGAGGTCCAGGTCGACCAGCGGGCGCAGGCCCAGCTTGTTGAGCGCGGCGACGTGGCCGGGCTCGGCGCTGCGGTGGCCCGCGATGCAGGCGGCCAGCGACTCGGGGGCGATGGCGCGGGCGACCAGGGCGGCCGCGCCGGTGGAGACGCCGTCGAGGATCACCGGGGTGCGCAGCGAGGCGGCGCCCAGGATGAAGCCGACGAGGGCGGCGTGCTCCAGGCCGCCGATCTGCGACAGGACGCCGATCGGGTCCTGCGGGTCCGGCTTGTGCAGGTCGAGGGCGCGGCGGACCACGTCGACCTTGCGGGCGTGGGTCTCGTCGTTGATGCCCGTGCCGCGGCCGGTGACCTCGGCCGGGTCGACGCCGGTGAAGACCGAGATGAGGGCGGCGGACGCGGTGGTGTTCGCGATGCCCATCTCGCCGGTGAGGAGCGCCTTGTTGCCGGCCGCGACCAGGTCGCGGGCGGTCTCGATGCCGACCTCGATCGCGGCGATCGTCTCCTCGCGGGTCATCGCGAGGCCGGTGGTGAAGTCGCCGGAGCCGGCCCGGACCTTGCGGGGCAGCAGGCCGGGGGTGGCGGGCAGCTCGCCGGCGACGCCGACGTCGATGACGCAGACCTCGGCGCCGACCTGGTTGGCGAAGGCGTTGCAGACCGCTCCCCCGCCGAGGAAGTTGGCGACCATCTGGCCGGTGACCTCCTGCGGCCAGGGGGTGACGCCCTGGGCGTGCACGCCGTGGTCGCCGGCGAAGATCGCGACGGCGGCGGGCTCGGGGATCGGCGGCGGGCAGACCCGGGAGAGGCCGCAGAGCTGCGCGGAGATGATCTCCAGCATGCCGAGCGCGCCGGCCGGCTTGGTCATCCGCTTCTGCCGCTCCCACGCCTCGCCGAGCGCCTTGGCGTCCAGCGGGCGGATGGCGGCGACGGTCTCCTGGAGCAGGTCGTGCGGCTCCTCGCCGGGCAGGGCGCGGCGGCCGTACGTCTCCTCGTGGACGACCCAGGAGAGCGGGCGGCGCTTGGCCCAGCCGGCCTGCATCAGCTCGGGCTCGTCCGGGAACTCGTCGACGTAGCCGACGCAGAGGTAGGCGACGACCTCCAGGTGCTCGGGGAGGCCGAGCTCGCGGACCATCTCGCGCTCGTCGAAGAAGCTGACCCAGCCGACGCCGAGGCCCTCGGCGCGGGCGGCGAGCCAGAGGTTCTCGACGGCGAGGGCCGAGGAGTACGGGGCCATCTGCGGCTGCGTGTAGCGGCCGAGGGTGTGCCGGCCGCCGCGGGTCGGGTCGGCGGTCACCACGATGTTGACCGGGGTGTCGAGGATGGCCTCGATCTTCAGTTCCTTGAACTGCTTCGCGCGGGCCTTCGGCAGCGACTTGGCGTACGCCTCGCGCTGGCGCTGGGCCAGCTCGTGCATGGTCTGCCGGGTCTCGGCGGAGCGGATGACGACGAAGTCCCAGGGCTGCGAGTGGCCGACGCTGGGGGCCGTGTGGGCGGCCTCCAGGACGCGGAGCAGCACCTCGTGCGGGATCGGGTCGGAGCGGAAGCCGTTGCGGATGTCGCGGCGCTCGCGCATCACGCGGAGCACGGCCTCGCGCTCGGCGTCGTCGTAGCCGGGGGCGGCCGGGCGGGGCTCGTCCCGGTCCTCGGGGGTGTCGTCGGCGACGACCGGGATCTCCTCGGCCACGGCCATGACGGCGGCCTCGGCGGGCGCCTCGGCGGCGTCGGCGAAGGTCTCGGCGGCGACGGGCTCGGCGACCGGCTCGGCGACCGCCGGGACGGCCTCGGCGGCGACGGGCTCGGCCTCGACCGGCTCGGCGGACGCCGACTCGGCGGGCGCCGGCTCGGCGGTGACGGCCTCGGGCGTGACGGCCTCGGCGGGGGCCGCCGCGACGGCCTCCTCGGCCGGGGTCTCCTCGGCGGCCGCCGGCTCCTCGGCCGGGACCGGCTCGGCCGGCTGCTCGGCGGCGGGGACCTCGGCCTCGACCGGGGCTTCGGCCGGCGTCTCGGTCTCGGCCTCGGCCTCGGCGGCCGGGGCCTCGGGGGCGGGCTCGGCCGCCGGGCTCTCCGCGGCCGGGGCCTCCGGCTCGGGCTCGGCCTCCGGCTCGGGCTGCGCCGGTACGTCGGCGGGCGCGGCGGGCTGCACGGCCTCGGCGACGACGGCCTCGGCCACGGGCTCCTGGGCCTCCGCCGGCTGCTCGGCCACGGGCTCGGGCACCTCGGCGGGCTCGACGGCCTCCGGCGCCACGGCCTCCGGGGCCGCCACCGGCGCCGCCTCGGCGACGGGCTCGCCCTCGCGCGGGGCGGGGACGATGGCCTCCGGGGCCGGGGCCTCGGCGGCCTCGGGCGCCACGGCCTCGGGCGCGACGGCGTCCGGAGCCGGGGTCTCCGGCGTCACGGCCTCCGGCCCGGGGATCGGGGTCCCGGCCGCCGGGGTCGGCGTCGGGGCCGGCTGCTCGGCGGTCGGGACCGAGCCCTCGACCGGCACGAAGAGCCCGCTCTGCGGGACGACCGTTTCTGCGGGGGCCTCGGCGGGCGCCAGGGGCTCCTGCGGCTGCGCGGCCCACGGCTCGGCGCCCTGCGGGGCCGTCTGCTGGTCCTGCGCGATCTCGAAGTACTCGGGGCCGGTGGTGGGCGGGCCGGGGGTCCGTACGGGGACGGGCGCGGGGCCGGTGGCCACCAGGGGCTCGGGGGCCGGCGCGGGGACCTGCGGCGCGGCCGGCACGGGCGCCGCCGGGCCGCGGTCGGCGAGCGAGCGCACGACGCCGCCGGTGGCGGTCTCCGGGACCGGCGGGCCCATGTGGAGCGGGCGCCGGGACGGGGTGGCCGGCGGCGGGACGCGGACGCCGCCGAGGTCGACGGAGCCGGAGTCACGGCCGGCGGCCTCGTGGGCGCCGGTGTCGAGGATGCCGGGCTCGTAGCCGTGGGCGGTGGCGACGGGCTCCTGCGGGGCGACGGGGACGCCGTGCGCCGGGGTGCCGAGCGGGGGCTGCGGGGCGAGCGGCACGCCCTGCGGCGGGGTGGCGCCGGGCACCTGGACGCCGTGCGCCGGGGTGACCGGGGCGGTCAGCTGGTCGGCGAGGACGAGGCCGTCCGGGAGCGGGCCGGTGAGGGGGTCCGGCAGCGGGTCCGTGAGCGGGTCGCCCAGCGGGGCGGCGGCCTGCGGCGGCACCACGCCGGGGTCCGTGCCCTCGGGGCCGCCCTGCGGCGGGACCACGGGCGGGGCGGGGACGGCGATCGGCGGGGCCGGCACGGCGCCCGGGGCCTGCTCGCTCCAGGCGCCCTGGGTGCCCGGCATCAGCAGCATGTCGTCGTCCTCGGGGAGCGGGCCGGAGGGGTCCAGGAAGGTGTACGCGCCCGGAGCGGGGATGCCCGGCTGCTCGACCATGCCTGCGTTCTCCGGCAGCCCCTCGCCCGGGACCTGGCCGGTGTCCGTCATGCGTACCCCTCGCCCATCGTTGTGTTTCCTTCAGAGCTGCGCCCGTCAACGAGAACGAGCGCGTGCGCCGCGCGGCACGGAGGCACGCCGACACCCATGCATTGTCGCGGCCCGCGCCCATCGTGGCAGGCGGTTCCGCCACGGTGCGCTGTGGACTGCGCCACGTCGCGCGGTCCCCCCGGTGTCCCGCACACCGGTGACCGTCGAGAACGGGTCAAGACGGTCGCCGTTTCGGGACATTGACGAACAACACGCCGAACGTCCCCGTGCGGTACAACAATCGGCCAGCCTACCTGCCCGGGCGGACACCCGGATCACGGGGCGCCGGTGGTCCGGCGGCCCGCGAGCAGGAAGACGACGGAGCGTTCCCGCTCGCTCCAGTCGGCGGGGTCGAGGCCGACGGTCTGGAGGAGCAGGGTCTCGACGGCGTAGCCGCCGTCGGTGAGGGCGGAGCCGATCGCCTCGGCCTCGTCGCGGGTGGTGGCGTGGGCGGCGATCCGTTCGGGGCGGCGGTCGGCGCAGGCGGTGACCACGGGGACGCCGCCGGCCCCGATCCGTACGACGTCGGGCTCGGGCAGGCTCTCCAGGACGTGCGGGGCGCGGCCGGTGACGGTCTGGAGGAGGACGCCGTCGCGGCGGGCGGCGGCCTCGGTGCGGGTGCGGGCGGCCGGGTCGGCGTCGACGGCGATGACGGCGGCGCCGAAGCGGGCGGCCTCGACGGCGAAGGTGCCGCCGCCGCAGCCGACGTCCCAGACGAGGTCGCCGGTGCGGGGGCCGAGGCGGGCGAGCTGGACGGCGCGCAGGGTGGGGTCCTGGCCGACGCCGGGGCGTCCCTCGGAGGCGTGCTCCTCCGTCGGTCCGGCCCAGCCGCGGACGGTTCCGGCCGCCGGGTCGTGGCCCATCAGCCAGGGGGCGGCGGAGGCTCCGGTGCCGCCGGCGCCGCCGATGACGAGGACGACGTTGGGGTCGCGCCAGGTGTGGTCGGCGGCCTTGTCGGAGGTGAGGACGGAGACCTGTTCGCGGTCGGTGCCGAGCTCCTCGCAGACGACGAAGGTGCGGTGGACGCCGTCGAGGAGGAGGGCGAGTTCGGCGGGGCCGGCGCCCGGGGAGGTGAGGACGGCGACCTTGGGGTGGGCGCGGCAGACGTTGACGGCCCGGCGCAGGGTGCGCTGGTGGGCGACGACGACGCGGGCGTCGTCCCAGGGCATGCCGGCCCGGGCGAAGGCGGCGGCGACCGAGGAGACGGCGGGGACGACCTCGACCTCCAGGCCGTGCTCGGGGGCGCGGAGGGTGCGGACGACGCCGAAGAAGCCGGGGTCGCCGTCGGCGAGGACGACGGCGGTGCCGCGGTGGCCGGCGATCCGGCGGGCGGCGAGGCCGACGCTGCCGAGCCGGACGCGTTCGGCGCCGGGGGGCACTTCGGGGAGCGCGAGGTGGTGGGCGGCGCCGGCCACCAGGGTGGCGGCCGAGAGCGCGGACCGGGCCGCCGCGGTGAGGGGCGAGCCGTCCCAGCCGATCACCGTGACCCGGTCGGCCATCGCGTCTGTCTCCTGTGGTGTCGTCGCAGGTCGGGGCGGGTCGAGCGTACCCCGGGTCGGCCCCCGGGAGGCTCAGCTCCAGTCGGTGTACGAGGAGTATCCGGCCTCGGCCATCTGGTCGGCGACGCCGTCGAGGTCCTCGGGGAGGAGGCTCCAGACGATGAGGTCGGTGCGGATGTCGGTCCACTCGCCGCCCTCGGTGAGGCTGCGCGCTATCCAGGCGTTCCGCAGGACGCCCTCGCTGATGCAGCCGATCTTCTGGGCGACCTGCTGGGAGGCGGTGTTGTCGGCGGCGGTGCGCAGCTGGAGGCGTTCGAAGCCGCGGTCGCGGAAGAGCCACTGGGCGACGGCGAGGACGGACTCGGTGGCGTATCCCTCGCCGCGGGCCCAGGGGGCGGTGACGTAGGCGACCTCGGTGGCGCGGACGCGCCAGTCGGTGTCGTACAGGTGGACGGTGCCGACCAGACGCTGGGTCAGGAACTCGGTGACGGCGAAGACGATGCCGCGGCCCTCGGTCCGTTCGGCAGGAGCGATCCTGCGCACCCAGTCCTCCGCGTGCGCACGCGCGTAGGGGTGGGGAACGGAGGTCCAGGCGGTGACGAGTTCGTCGTTCATCATCTCGACGAAGGCGGGGATGTCGGCCTCTTCGTACGGGCGCAGCACCAGCCGGTCCGTGCTGATGGAGATGTCCGGAAAGGTGGTAGTCATGCGCAGCTCCGTACCGAAGACCGTCCGTTGAGACCGTGAACGCACAGCATGCAGCATGGGACGCGGCGTGCGCATGGCCGGGTCGGACATGGGGGTGACGCGCGGAAGACCCCGCGCGCCGGACGGGGCGGGCGGGGCCTTCCGTTCAAGGACTGTACCGGTGGCCTTACTTGGCGGCGCCGAAGGCGGGGATGACGGAGCCCTTGTAGGTGTCCTCGATGTACTTCTTCGTCTCGGGCGAGTTGAGGAGCTCGGCGAGCTTCTGCACGCGGGCGTCCTTCTCGTCGCCCTCCTTGACGGCGAGGAAGTTGGCGTACGGGTTGCCCTCGGCCTTCTCCAGGACCAGGGCGTCCTTCGCCGGGGAGAGGTCGGCCTCGATCGCGTAGTTGCCGTTGATGACGGCGGCGTCGACGTCGCTCAGGGCGCGGGGCACGGTGGCGGCCTCCAGCTCCTTGAACTCCAGGCCCTTCTTGTCGGTGATGTCGGAGAGCTTGGCGTCGGTGCCGACGCCCTCCTTGAGGGTGATGAGGCCGTTCTCGGCGAGGAGGTGGAGCGCGCGGCCCTCGTTGGTGGTGTCGTTGGGGACGGCGACGGTCTGGCCGGCCTTGAGGTCCTTCACCGACTTCAGGCTCTTGGAGTAGAGGCCGAGCGGCTCCAGGTGGACGTTGACCACGGGGACGATGGTGGTCTTGTTCTTCTTGTTGAAGTCGTCGAGGTACGGCTTGTGCTGGAAGAAGTTGGCGTCGACCTGGCCGGACTGGGTGGCGGTGTTCGGGAGGACGTAGTCGGTGAACTCCCGCACCTCCAGCTTGAGTCCGGCCTTCTCGGCCAGGTTGTCCTTGACGAACTTCAGGATGTCGGCGTGCGGCGTCGGGGACGCGGCGACGACGAGCGCCTTGTCGGCGGAGCCGGCGGCGTCCTCGGCGGAGGACGGGTCCGACGAGGTGCCGCAGGCGGTGAGGCCGAGGGCCAGGGCGGTGACGGACGCGAAGCCGGCGGCGAGCTTGATGTTCTTACGCACGAAGAGTGCCTCTTTCATGTGGAGCGGTGGACGCCTGGACAACAAGTCCGGGCTGTGGTCTTCGCGTGGCGAAGAGGTCTGAGGTGCCGTCAGGCGGTGCGGCCGCGGCGGGCGAGGAGCCGTACGACGCCGTCGCCGAGGAGCTGGACGATCGTGACGATGGCGACCAGGACGACGACGGTGACGAGCATGAAGGTGGTGTCGAAGCGCTGGTATCCGTAGGTGACGGCCTTGGAGCCGAGGCCCTCGCCGCCGACCGCGCCGGCCATCGCGGAGTAGCCGATGAGCACGATGACGGTGGTGGTGACGGCGGCGACCAGCGAGGGCAGGGCCTGCGGGAGCAGCACCTTGCGGACGATGGTCGGGATGCCGCCGCCCATGGACTGGACGGCTTCGACGAGACCGTGGTCGACCTCGCGGATCGCGGTCTCGACGAGGCGCGCGAAGAAGGGGATGGCGCCGATGGCGAGCGGCACGATCATGGCGGTGGGGCCGATGAAGGTGCCGACGACGAAGGTCGTGAAGGGGATCAGGGCGATCAGCAGGATGATGAACGGCAGCGAGCGGCCGATGTTCACGATCGCACCGACGACCTTGTTCACGGGCCGGTTCTGGAGCAGTCCGCCCTTGTCGGTGAGGACGAGGAGGATGCCGAGCGGGAGGCCGCCGACGATGGTGACGACGGTGGCCCAGAGGACCATGTAGAGGGTGTCGACCGTGCCCTGTTCGAGCAGGGGGCGCATCTCTTCCCAGGTCACTTGGCACTCTCCTTCACGAGCACGTGCGGCTGCTGTACGGGGACGGCGGGGGCGGCGGGGTCCGTGGCGTCCCGGGGCTCGTCGACGGGCTCGACCTGGAGGCCCCGCTCGCGCAGGAAGCCGATCGGGACGACGTTCTCCTCGTACCGTCCGGGCAGTTCGATCCGCATGCGGCCGATCTGCTTCCCGCCGACGGTGTCCATCGCGGCTCCGAGGATGGAGATGTCGATGTTGTACGTGCGGGAGAGCTGCGAGATCACCGGCTGGGTGGCGGCCTCGCCGTGGAAGGTGACGTCGACGACGGTGCGGTCGGCGGCGGTGGCGTGGCCGCTGACCGGGAAGAGTTCGGCGGCCAGCTGGGAGCCGGGAGTGGCGAGGAGTTCGGCGACCGTGCCGGACTCGACGATCCGGCCCTTCTGCATGAGGGCTGCGGAGTCGCAGATCGTCTTGACGACGTCCATCTCGTGCGTGATGAGCAGGACGGTGAGGCCGAGCTGCCGGTTGAGGTCGCGCAGGAGCTGGAGGATCGAGCGGGTGGTCTCCGGGTCGAGGGCGCTGGTGGCCTCGTCGGAGAGGAGGACCTTGGGCTCGCCGGCGAGGGCGCGGGCGATGCCGACGCGCTGCTTCTGGCCGCCGGAGAGCTGGCCGGGGTAGTTCTTCGCCTTGTCGGCGAGGCCGACGAGGTCGAGGAGTTCGAGGGCGCGGCGGGAGCGCTCCGCGGCGGGGACGCCGAGGATCTCCAGCGGGAGCTCGATGTTGTCCTTCACGGTGCGGGAGGACAGCAGGTTGAAGTGCTGGAAGACCATGCCGATGCTGCTGCGTGCCCGGCGCAGGTCCTTGCCGGCGCGGCGGCCCCTGCCGGCGAGGGCGGTGAGGTCGACGCCGTCGACGGTCACCGTGCCGGAGGTGGGGCGCTCCAGGAGGTTGACGCAGCGGATCAGGGAGGACTTGCCGGCGCCGCTCTGGCCGATCACGCCGAAGACCTCGCCCTCGCGGACGTGGAGGTCGACGCCGTCCAGGGCGGTGACCTGGCGGCCACGTGACTCGTAGACCTTGGTCAGGCCCGAAGTGGTGATCACAGGGGTTTCCGTCACTGTCGAGTGCGCGACGCGTGGGTCCGCCGTGCACGGGGCATTCGTCATTCGGACAGTCAGGCGCACGGGGAGCCGCTCCGGCGGTCGGCCGGGGTGGCGGTGTGCGCGGGGCGGGCACGGTCCGGCGCCGGTGGGGCGGACGGATCGGCTCGGCCGTCGGGGTCTCGCTTCGGGGCGCGAGGCTCAGGCGGGGGCCCTCAGAAGGCGCACATTCGACACATACAACGAGCACCGGGCGTCGTGTTCGCCTCGGTCGCAAGGATGCGGCTGCTCGTCGTGGTCATGGCTGCAAGTAAAGCATGCGCAGTCGCGAACGAAAGTCCGCTGTCCGCATTCCGGACGCCACTGAGACATGGAACGGACAGGCCGGCCGGCGCCCCGGCCCCTGCGCCGCCTGCGGCGGAGAGGGGGGTGCGGGGGTGTGGGAAGGGCGGCGGGCGGCGGTCGATGTGGCCAAGACCACGGTCCGGAGGGCGTGTTCCGGCAGGCGGGCGGCGGGGCAGGCGCGGCGGAAGGCCGGCGCCGCGGGGCCCGGAGCCCGCGGCGAGGGCCGGGCGGTGGAGGCGGGGCATCGGGGCCCGGAGCCCGCGGCGAGGGCCGTGCGGTGGAGGCGGGGCATAGGGGCCCGAGGCCCGCGCCGGGGGCTGGGCGGTGGGGGCGGGGGCATCGGGGCATTCGGGCCGTAATACCCTCGGGCGCATGCTTGACGCCCTCACGATCGCGGTCTCGGTGGCCGCGCTCGCCCTCGCCGCCTGGTGCGGCTTCGCCGCCTACCGGGACCAGCCCACCAAGGACTGGCACTTCATCGGCATGGCCGTGGTGACCTTCCTGGTCCTGGTCCAGCTGATCGTCGGCATCGTGCAGCTGGCCCGCGGCGAGCAGGCCGAGGAGGGGACGGTCATCTTCGTCTCCTATCTGCTGGGCGCGCTGTGCGCGGTGCCGATCGCCGGCTTCATGTCGCTGGCCGAGCGGACCCGCTGGGGTTCGGCGACGGTGGCGGCGGGCGCGGTCGTGCTCGCCGTGCTCGAGGTGCGCCTCTTCGACATCTGGACGGTGGGCTGACCATGGCGGAGACCCAGGCACGGACCCGGCTCGTCACCGGCCCCGGCATGCTGCTGGTGTGGCTGTACGGCGTGATGTCGGTGGGCGCGGCCTCGCGCTCGGTCTACGAGATCAGCGCCAAGTTCGACGAGGCGCCGCTGGCGTACACGCTCTCGGCGGTCGCGGCGGTCGTCTACGTGTTCATCACGTACACCCTCGTCCGGGGCGGGGAGACGGCCCGCAGGGCGGCGCTGGTGTGCTGCGCCGCCGAGCTCGCGGGCGTGCTGGTCGTGGGGACGTGGACGCTGCTGGAGCCGTCGGCCTTCCCCGACTCCACGGTGTGGTCCGAGTTCGGCTACGGCTACGTCTTCATCCCGGTGCTGCTGCCGCTGAGCGGCGTCTGGTGGCTGCGCCGGTCCCGCACGGCCTGAGGGCCGTGCGCGGCGGGCGTCAGGCGGCCTTCTCCAGGGTGACGAGGGTGAGCCGGGGGCCGACCTCGCGGGCGTCGACCTGGGCGTAGCCCTTGGCGCGGTAGAGGCGGAGGTTGCCCTCGCTGCGGTGGCCGGTGAAGAGCTGGAAGCGCTTGGGGGCCGCGTCCGTCCCGGCGGAGTGGCGCTCGATGGCGTCGAGCAGCCGGCCGCCGATGCCGTGGCGGCGCATGCGCGGGTGGACGATGAGCTTGGCGATGTGCGCGGTGCCGTCCTCGTCGGTCCGGGCGCGTACGGAGGCGATCACCTCGTCGCCGAGCCGGGCCACCAGGCCGTACCCCTCCGCCAGCTCGGCGCGGACCGCGTCGAGCGACTGGGTGAGCGGCTCGATGGACCAGTCCCCGTACAGCTCGGCCTCGCTCTGGTAGCAGAGGTACTGCAGCTTCAGGATCTGCTCCGCGTCGCGCGCGTCCGCCGCCGAGATGGTCACACTCAGGCCCATGTGTGCATGCCTCCCGCTCATCTGGTCACCGATCGGTACCCCGCACCCTTCCCCGTCGGCCGGATGCGGGAACCTCTGCCGCGAGCATTCTGCGCAGGCATCCCAGGCAGCGGGAACGCATCGGCCCCAGACTGCCTTGTGAGATACCCAACGTTCCTGCGATTTCCCGGTAGGTGGGGTCCGCCGGGTCGAGCATCGCGTTCAGCAGGCGGGGGCAGCGGCCGGGCGTCCGGGTGACGGCGGCGCGGAGGGTGCGGCGGCGTTCGGCGGTGAGGGCGGAGCCCTCGGGACCGGAGCCGTACGCCTCGGGGCGGGTCTCCCCGTCGTGGTACGGGCGTTCGCGGCCGGTGGTGCGGCGGGCCCGGCGGGCCTCGGCGCGGACGGCGCGGCGGAGCCAGTCGGCGGGGCGCTCGGGGGCGCCGTCGGCGCTGAGCCGTTCCAGGAGCCGGAGCCAGACGGCCTGTTCGAGGTCGCCGGGCTCGATCCCGGCGGCCGCGGCCTCCGCGCGCGACTCGGCGGCGAGCAGCGGGGTGAGGGTGGCGAGGAGGGTTTCCGGGGAGGTCATGACCGGCACGATGCGGCGGCGCGGCGGCGCGGTTGCGCCCCGGGCGGGGAACCACCCGGTCGGCGTACGCCGCCGGCCGGGTGGCCCGGGTCAGCGGGCGTCGAGGTCCGCGGCGGCCAGCAGGGCGGTGTCGGGGTTGTCGGAGAAGACGCCGTCGATGCCGGTCTCGAGGTACCGCTTCAGGGCGCCGAAGGCGTCGCCGTAGGCGGCCGGGTCGGTGCCGCGGCGGAAGTCGGCCGGCAGGAAGGCGTTCTCGTTGCGCTGGGTGTACGGGTGGAGGATCAGGCCCTCCGCGTGCGCGTCCCGCACCAGGGTGGTGGGGGTGCCGAGCCGGCCCGTGGCGTCCTTGGGGATGACCAGGTCGAGGGTGGGGCCGATGCCCTGCGCGTACGAGGCGATCCAGCGCAGTCCGGCCGGGGTGACGAGGTCGGCGACGGTCCGCGGGTCGCCGGCCTCGACGAAGTCCCAGGGGCGGGTGGCCGCGCCGGAGAGCAGGACCACCAGCGGGGAGTCCACCAGCTTCGACAGGCGCTGGATGCTGCTGGGCTCGAAGGACTGGAGGAAGACGGCGGAGTTCGCGCGGTGGCGGCCGTGGCGGCGGAGCAGCTTCGCCAGCCGCTCCTCCAGGCCGAGGCCGATCGAGCGGAAGTACGAGGGGTGCTTGGTCTCGACGTGGAGCCAGATCTCGCGGCCCCGGCGGCGGCCCTCCTCGTCGGCCCAGCGCAGCACCTCCTCGAAGGTGGGGACGGTCCAGCGGCCGTCGTAGAGGGTGTTCTCCTGGCGGATGCCGGGGATCCGCTCCTTGGCGCGCAGGGTCTTCAGCTCGGCGAGGGTGAAGTCCTCGGTGAACCAGCCGGTGTACGAGACGCCGTCGACCGTCTTGGTGGTCCTGCGGGAGGCGAACTCGGGGTGGTCGGCGACGTCGGTGGTGCCGGTGATGTCGTTCTCGTGGCGGCAGACCAGGTGGCCGTCCCTGGTGGGGACGAGGTCCTGCTCGATGACGTGGGCGCCGAGGTCCAGCGCGTGCGCGTACGAGCCGAGGGTGTGCTCGGGGCGGTAGCCGCTGGCGCCGCGGTGGGCGATGACGGTGGGGACGGGGAGCGAGCGGTAGCCGCGCCCGTGGCCCTGGCCGTGCGGGCGGCCGGTCTCGGCGGCCCGCGCGGTGCCCTGGCCGGCGGTGAGGCCGGCGGTGACGCCGATCGCGGCGGCGCCGGCCGCGCCGAGCAGCGCCCGGCGGGCGGGGGTCCTGGGTGCGCCCTGGGTCATGGGGGTCCTCCTGTGTGATGTCCCGCACCTGTCGATGGGTGGACCCGACGGTAGGCAGTGATCCCCTACGGGCGGCGGACCTGGGCGGAACATGGCGCAAACACGCGTCAACACCGTGTATCCGTTCGGTGAACCCGATGTGCGCGGGGCGGTGACCCGCGAGTATCGTCGCGTGCTGCACCGTCGGCTCCCGGAGCCGCCCGCCCGACACCGGAGGAACCGTTGTCCCGTCACGCGATCGTCAAGGCCACCCTCGGTCCGATCCTGCGTCTGATGTTCCGCCCCCGTGTCGAGGGCGCCGAGAACGTCCCCGGGACCGGTCCGGTGATCCTCGCGGGCAACCACCTCACCTTCATCGACTCGATGATCATGCCGATCTGCCTGGACCGCCAGGTCTTCTTCATCGGCAAGGACGAGTACGTGACGGGCAAGGGGATCAAGGGCCGGCTGATGGCCTGGTTCTTCACCAGCGTCGGCATGATCCCGGTGGACCGGGACGGCGGCCGCGGCGGTGTCGCGGCGCTGATGACGGGCCGTCGGGTGCTGGAGGAGGGCAAGATCTTCTCGATCTACCCGGAGGGCACCCGCTCCCCCGACGGCCGGCTGTACCGGGGCCGTACGGGCGTGGCGCGGCTGACGCTGATGACCGGCGCGCCGGTGGTGCCGTTCGCGGTGATCGGCACGGACAAGGCGCAGCCGGGCGGTGCGGGCTTCCCGCGCCCGGTGCAGGTGACGGTCCGCTTCGGCGAGCCGCTGGAGTTCTCCCGGTACGAGGGCATGGACCGCGACCGGTACGTGCTGCGGGCGGTGACGGACTCGGTGATGGCGGAGGTCATGCGGCTGTCGGGCCAGGAGTACGTGGACATGTACGCCACGAAGGCGAAGGAAGCCGCGTAGTCGGCGAGCCAGGTACGCGTGAGGGCGCCCCCGGATCCGTCCGGGGGCGCCCTCGTGCGTGGGGCGGGTGCGTCAGTGCTCGGCGCCGTCCGCGAGCTTCTGGTCCCTGAGGAGGAACCAGGCGGCCGCGGCGGTGGCGAGGAGGACGGCCGCGCCGACGCCGGCGGCGATCCGCAGGCCGTCGACGAAGGCGTCCTGGGCGGCCGTGACGAGGGCGCCGGCGGAGGCCGGGTCGAGCGCCGCGGACGCCTCGACGGCGCCGCCGAGCGAGTCGTGGGCGGCCGCGGCGACGTCGGACGGGACGCCGGCCGGGGTGGTGAAGCCGCGGTAGACGCCGGTCACGATGGAGCCGAGGACGGCGATGCCGAGGGCGGCGCCGAGCTCGTACGCCGTCTCGGAGACGGCGGAGGCGGATCCGGCCTGGTCCTTGGGGACGCTGGAGAGGATCACGTCGGCGGTGACGGTGAAGGCGAGGCCCGCGCCGACGCCGACGACGAGCAGGGTCGCGCCGAGGAACGGGTAGCCGGTGGACCGGCCGATGACGGTGAGGACCGCGAGGGCGAGACCGATGGCGGCGAGGCCGCCGGCGACGACGGAGCGGACCGAGTACCGGCGGGCGACCCGGCCGGCGAGCAGGCCGGCGGTCACCGAGCCGATGGCGGCGGGCAGCTCGGCGAGGCCGGCCTCCAGCGGCGAGCGGCCCTGGACCAGCTGGAAGAACTGGGACAGGAAGAACACCAGGCCGGCGAGGCCGAGAATGGTCAGCAGGTCGGCGAGGACGGCGCCGGAGAAGCCGCGGTTGCGGAACAGGCGCATGTCCAGGAGCGGGGCCGGCAGGGTGAGCTGGCGGCGGACGAACCAGGTGAGGCCGCCGGCGCCGGCGAGCGCGGCGACGGCCACGTCGAGGGTGAGGCCGTGCGAGGCCAGTTCCTTGATCGCGTAGACGACGCCGATCATGCCGACGAGGGAGAGGGCGACGCTGGGGAGGTCCCACGGGCCCGGGTCCGGGTTCTTCGACTCGGGGATCAGCCGGATGCCGACGACGACCAGGACGGCCATGACGGGCAGGTTGATGAGGAAGACCGAGCCCCACCAGAAGTGCTCCAGGAGGAAGCCTCCGACGACCGGGCCGACGGCGGCGCCGGCCGCGGCCATGGCGCCCCAGACGCCGATGGCGAGGCTGCGCTCGCGCGGGTCGTGGAAGAGGTTCCGGATGAGGGCGAGGGTGGACGGCATCAGGGTCGCGCCGGCGACGCCGAGGAGGGCGCGGGCGGCGATCATCATCTCGGGGCTGGAGGCGTAGGCGTTCAGGACCGAGACGGCACCGAAGGCGGCGGCGCCGACGAGGAGCAGCCTCTTGCGGCCGATGCGGTCGCCGAGGCTGCCCATGGAGACCAGCAGGCCGGCGATGACGAAGGAGTAGACGTCGCCGATCCAGAGCAGCTGGGTGCCGGTCGGCTTCAGGTCCTCGGAGAGGAACGGGGTCGCCAGGCCGAGCACGGTGGCGTCCACGGCCACCAGCAGCACGGCCAGGACGAGCGCGGCGAGGGCGAGCCACCGGCCGGGACGGCGCACGCCCCCGGTATGGCTCTCCTCGTTGCCCTTGTCGTAGCGGACGGTTTCGGTGGTCACTTCTCCACGCTCCTGCGCGCTCCGCCGAGCAGCAGCTCGGCGATCATGTAAGAAAAGTCGTTGGCGGCGACCCGCCCGTCGGCGACGGCCCAGGCGCCCGAGCTGATCAGCCCGTAGAAGGCTTCGCAGAGCCAGACGGGGCTCAGGTCGATCCGGAAGGTGCCCTCCTCCTGGCCGCGCCGGAAGAGGGCGGCGAGCCGGGCGTCGAGCCGGGCCCAGCCCTCGTTCTGCCCGTCCCCCTCGAACAGCTGGTTCTCGGTGACGAGGAAGGAGAGCAGCGGGGCGGCGGGCTGCGAGGCGGCGACGAGCCGGCGGACCGCCTCGTCGGCGGGCCCCTCCTCGATCCGGGCCGCGTCGAGCGCGGCCTCGGCCTCCTCGATGCACATCTGCTCCAGCGCCCGCACGAGCGCGTCCCGCCCGGCGAAGTGCCGGTGCAGCGTGGCCCGCCCGATGCCGGCGGCCCGGGCGACCTCGTCCATGGTGGCGGTCGCCTTGCGGGAGAGCAGGGCGGCGGCGGTACGGAGCACCTGGGTGCGGTCGACTGACATGAGACGACCATACACCGGGTGAGACATCTTTGTCTCATTCGAAATTCCGATGCCTCACCGAGGGGCCGGACGGGATGCTGGGGGCATGACGAAGCCGCTGCTGCTGATCGACGTGGACGGACCGCTCAACCCCTACGCGGCGCAGCGCGAGCGCCGCCCCGAGGGGTACCGGACGCACCGGATGCGGCCGGGCGGCTGGTGCGAGACCAAGCCGCTGCGGGTGTGGCTGAACCCGGACCACGGACCGGAGCTGCTCGCGCTCTCGGAGGCGTACGAGCTGGTCTGGGCGACGACCTGGAAGGGCGAGGCCAACGAGTGGATAGGCCCGCATCTGGGGCTGCCCGAGCTGCCGTTCATCGACTGGCCGAGCATGCACGGGGCCGCCCCGCACGGCACGTTCTGGAAGACCCGGTACGTCCTGGAGTACGCGCGGGGGCGGCCGTTCGCGTGGGTGGACGACGACATCACGCCGCACGACCACGCGTACGTGGAGGGACGGCACGACGCCGCCGCCCTGCTGCTGCACGTCGACCCGCGGCTCGGACTGCTCCGGCCGGACTTCGACGCGCTCGCGGACTGGGCGGCGGCGCTGTAGGAGCGGATTCAGTTCTTGGCGGTGGCCCAGGCGTGCTGGATGACGAGGTCGGCCTTGACCTCGATCAGCTGGGCGGCGACCGCCGAGGGGGCGGTGCCGCCCCGGCCGTCGCGGGAGGCGAGGGCGCCGGGGACGTTGAGGACGGTGCGGACCTCGGGGGTGAGGTGCTCGGAGATCTTGGCGAACTGCTCGTCCGTCAGCTCGTCCAGCTCCTTGCCCTCGGACTCGGCGACCTTGACGCACTCGCCGGCCACCTCGTGGGCGACCCGGAACGGCACGCCCTGCTTGACCAGCCACTCGGCGATGTCGGTGGCGAGGGAGAAGCCGGCCGGGGCCAGTTCCTCCATGCGCTCGCGGTTGACGGTGAGGGTGGCCATCATGCCGGTGAAGGCGGGGAGCAGGACCTCCAGCTGGTCGCAGGAGTCGAAGACCGGCTCCTTGTCCTCCTGGAGGTCGCGGTTGTAGGCGAGCGGCAGGGCCTTGAGGGTGGCCATCAGGCCGGAGAGGTTGCCGATGAGCCGGCCGGACTTGCCCCGGGCCAGCTCCGCGATGTCCGGGTTCTTCTTCTGCGGCATGATCGAGGAGCCGGTGGAGAAGGCGTCGTGGAGGGTCACGAAGGAGAACTCCTTCGTGTTCCAGATGATGATCTCCTCGGCGATCCGCGAGAGGTTGACGCCGATCATCGCGGTGATGAAGGCGAACTCGGCGACGAAGTCGCGGGAGGCCGTGCCGTCGATCGAGTTGCCGGCCGAGCCGCGCTCGAAGCCGAGGTCCTTGGCGACCGCCTCCGGGTCGAGCCCGAGGGAGGAGCCGGCGAGGGCGCCGGAGCCGTACGGGGAGACCGCGGTCCGGGTGTCCCACTGGCGCAGCCGCTCGGCGTCCCGGGAGAGGGACTGGACGTGGGCCAGGACGTGGTGGGCGAAGAGCACCGGCTGGGCGTGCTGGAGGTGGGTGCGGCCGGGCATGGCGACGTCCGGGTGCGCCTCGGCGAGGCCGACGAGCGCGTCCTGGAGGTCGGCGATGAGCCCGCCGATGATCCGGGCGTGGTCCCGGAGGTACATCCGGAACAGGGTGGCGACCTGGTCGTTCCGGGACCGGCCGGCCCGCAGCTTGCCGCCGAGCTCGGCGCCGAGCCGCTCCAGGAGGCCCCGCTCCAGGGCGGTGTGGACGTCCTCGTCGGCGATGGTGCCGACGAAGGAGCCGTCGGCGACGTCCGCCTCCAGCCGGTCGAGTCCGTCCAGCATCCGGGTCAGCTCGTCCTCGGTGAGCAGCCCCGCCTGGTGGAGCACGCGCGCGTGGGCGCGGGAACCGGCGATGTCGTACGGCGCGAGGCGCCAGTCGAAGTGGACCGAGGCGGAGAGCTTCGCGAGGGCCTCGGCCGGACCGTCGGCGAAGCGGCCGCCCCAGAGCCGGACGTCACCGTTGTTGCTGCTCACTTCTGGTTGCTCCTCGCCTCGATCATCCGAAACCCTTGATGCATGAGTATGCAGAACTCCGCATGATTCGTCAATCAAGCGCCGGCCGGGAGGAAAACCCCAGGTCGGGAAGGCGGGTACCGGGATACGGTCCGCCGCATGACGAGCGAACGGCTGCTGGGCCCCACGCACTACCTTCGCGGGGGAGAACGGCTTCTGCACGGCAAGGACACGGCCTCGGCCGTGGGCGCCGGGCGGGCGGAGGACTGGGTGGGGCTCGACGACGACGTCTTCTCCGGCACCCTGCGCCGCGTCGCCGGGTGGCGGAGAGGAACGTCGACGTTCCTGCTCGGCGCCCACTGGTTCGACGCCCGCGAGGTCGCCGACTGGGACACCGCCCCGTACTGGGACGAGGAGGCCGGCGCGGTGTCCTGGGGGCGGCCGCCCACCCCCTCCGAGCTGGCCCTGGGCCTGTGCCACGCCGACCCGAGGGTCCGGGCGGCGGCCCTGGACGCGGCCGGGCCGGAGGCGCCGCTTCCGCTGCTGCTGCTCCGCTGCGCGGACGGCGACGCGGGCGTACGGGAGCGCGCCCGGGCCGTCTTCGCCCGGGCCCTCGCCACCGCCGACGACGCCACCGCGCGGGCCCTCGTCGCGCTCGCGCTGCGCGTCGGCATGCGGCGGGAGGGCCGCTGGGGGCGCGCCGCGGTGCTCGCCCGGACCGGGTCCGTCCCGGAGGTCGCGGTGCGGGAACTGCGGGCGAGCACGGACCCGGACCGGTGGGACGCCCGCAAGGCGGGCATACGGGCCGGAGCGGAGGCGGGGATCCTCGACGAGGACGCGCTGTACGACATCGCCCTGACCGCCCGTGACGCGAGCGAGCGGCTCGAAGGGCTCCGAGGCGCGCTCAGGACCCGGCGGAACCCGGCCGCGCGGGAACGGTTCCTCGGCTTCCTGGAGGCGTGCGAGGGCTCCGAGGTGCGCGTCCTGGCCCTCCGGTACGCCGCCGAGGCCGGGCTCCCCTCCGCCGACGACCTGGCCGGCCTCGCCCTCGGCCACCGCGACCGGCACGTCCGGCGCCTCGCCGCGCGGCTCCTCGCCGAACGGCCCGACGGCGCCACCGCCCTCGGCACCCTGACGCACGCGACCGACACCGTCGTACGGGGCACGGCCGTGGCGCGCCTGCGGGCCGACGACCTCGTCCCGCACCTGACGGACCCCTCCCCCTGGGTGCGCGGCCTCGCCCGCCACGGCCTGCGGGAGGCCGGCCGCGACCCGCACGCGCACCTGCGCACGCTCTGCGCCGACCCGGCCGCCGTCACGCCCGCCGCGGTCACCGGCCTCGCGGAGCAGCGGCACGCCGGGGACGCCCCGCTGCTCCGGGAGCTCACCCGGCACGCCGACGGCGCCGTACGGGCCCGCGCGGTCGGCGGGCTGCGGCTGCTGCGCGCCCTGCCGGACGACGCGCTCCCGCCGTACGCCGACGATCCCGACCCGCGCGTCGGCGCGGTCGTGCTGCGCGCCCTGCGGGACGACGCCGAGGCCCTGCGCGGGCTGCTCGGCCACCGGCACGCGCGCGTACGGGCCCACGCACTGGTCCTCCTCGCGCACCGCCACCGGCTCGGCTGGGACGAGACGCTGCCGCATCTCACGGACGCGGCGCCGGAAGTGGCCCGGGTGGCCCGCCGGGCGCTCCGCCGCGCCGCTCGCGAGGTCTCCGCCGAACTGCTGATCGCCCTCACGGCCCCGGGCGAGGCGCCGGCGCGGCGGGCGCTCGCCATGACGCTGCTCAGGAAGCGGTGCACGCCCGAGGCCCTGCTCAACGCCCTGCGGCTCCTGGACGACCCGCAGCCCGAGGTGCGCGCGGTCGCCCGCGACCAGGCCCTGCAGGCGGTGTGGGACCGCGAGGTCGCCGAAGGCGCGTACGGCGACGAGATCCGGACCCTCGCCGAGGCGAACGTGCAGCGGATCGCCGACTGGTGGGCGGACCACAGGAGACGCGTCCGCGCGGCGCGTGCAGCCCGCGAGGCCGCCCGGGAAAAGGGCGAGCGCCGGCCGGCCGGCGGCGTCTAGCCTCCCCCGCATGGCACACGAGACGGAAGCGCGGACGGCGGCGGTACGGCGCCTGGGGCGGGGGCTCCCCCTGGACCGGGTGCTGGACGTGACGCGGCCGAAGGCGTGGACGGACCTTGACGAGGACGTGCGGCAGGCGGTCCGGCGCGGCGCCCTCGCGCCCTCCCACGGATGGCTCACGGGGGTCCACGGCCCCGGGTGGCGGGGGTTCCGGGACCGGGCCGTCGGCCTGGTGCGGGAGGCACCCACCGAGGCGCGGCTCGCGCTCGCGCTGTGCGACCCGGACGGACGGATCCGTCAGGCCGCCCTGTCGTACACGGTCGGGCGGCCCGAGGTGCTGCCGCTGGTCGCGGTGCGGGCGGCGGACTGGGCGGCGCCGGTACGCGCGCGTGCGCTGCACCTGCTGCGGGAGGCGCTGCCCGGCGCCTCCGCCGGCACACTCGCGGTCACCGCGCCGGTGATCCTGCGGCTCGACCGCCGGCTGCGGGGCGGTGCGGCGGCGGAACTCCTCGACGGACTGCTGCGGGACGGGGACCCGGCCCGGGTGAACGGGCTGCTGTTCGGCTGCCGCGACGCCGTGACCCGGCGGGCCGCGCTCTCCGTCGTCCTCGACCGCGGCCTGTACGACGGCCTCGGCCTCGCCCTGGTCGCCGCCGGGGACCACGACCCCCTGGTGCAGGAGCGGGCCGCCTCGGCCGCGGTGGCCGCGGACGAACCGGACGCGACCGTGCCCGTCCTGCTGGGGGCCCGGTTCGGGCGCGTGCGGGCGGCCGGGGTCACCGCGCTGCGCGGGGCGGGCCGGCACGCGGAGGCGGAGCCGTACCTCTACGACCGTTCGGGACGGACCCGGGCGTGTGCCCGGTGGGTGCTGCGGCAGGGCGGCGGCGATCCGGTGGCCGTGTACCGGACCGCCTGCGCCGGCCCCGACGTGCCGGACCGGGCACCGCTCGGGCTCGGCGAGTGCGGCTCGCGGTCCGTGGACGCGCCGCTGCTCAGGGAGTTGACGGAGCATCGGAGCGGCAGGGTGCGGGCCTCGGCGGTGGCCGGGCTGCGGCTGCTCGACGCGGCGGAGCCCCGGCGGATGAGGGCGCTCCTCGACGACCCCGAGCCCGCCGTCGTACGGGAGGCGCGGCGGGCGCTGTGGTCCTGACCCGGTCCCTTCCGTGGGACGGCCCGACAGGGAGCGGCCTCCACCAGAGATGATGCGGCCATGGGAAAAACGTACGAACGTATCGACGGGCGGCTGCGCGCCTTCATCGAGGACCAGCCCCTCTACTTCACCGCCACCGCTCCCCTGTCCGGTGACGGGCACGTCAATCTCTCTCCCAAGGGACGGAAGGGGACCCTCGTCGTCCTCGACGAACGGACCCTCGCCTACGTCGACTTCGGCGGCAGCACCGCCGAGACGCTCGCACATCTGCGGGAGCCCGGCAACGGACGGATCACCCTCATGTGGACGGCCTTCTCCGGACCTCCGACGGTGGTGCGGGTGCACGGCGACGGCGAGGTGGTGCTGCGGGACGACCCGCGCTGGCCGGAGCTCTTCGGGCGGTTCCCCGAGGAGGCGGTGAAGGACCAGATCAGCGCGCGGGCGATCGTCCTCGTGCACGCGCGGCGGATCAGCGACTCCTGCGGCTTCGCGGTGCCGTTGATGGAGTACCGGGAGGAGCGGTCGCTGCACGCCGACTTCTTCAACCGCAAGACGGACGACGAGTTCAACACCTACTGCGAGGGCAAGGAGCACATCGCCACCAGCCTCGACGGGCTGCCCGCGCTTCCGCTGCCGCTGCCGCCGCTCCCCCGGTCGGGTCAGTAGCGTGGCCGGCGGCCGGCCGGCCGCCTAGCCTCGCCGCCATGCGTACCCTTCTCGCGCTCGGCGCCGTGCTGCTCTCCCTCGCCTCCGCGCCGGCCCCCCGGACGGTCCCGCTGCCCGCGCGGATGGCGGACACCGGGGGCGGCTCCCAGCTGATCACCGCCGTGGCCGCGGACACCTCCGCCACCACCGGCACCGTCACCTGGTGGGACCGGCGCGGCGGGCGGTGGGTGCGGGCGGGGTCGGCGCCGGCCCGGTTCGGGGCGAAGGGACTGGCGG
Organism: Streptomyces sp. NRRL F-5727; assembly: GCF_000719555.1. Classification (GTDB taxonomy): domain Bacteria; phylum Actinomycetota; class Actinomycetes; order Streptomycetales; family Streptomycetaceae; genus Streptomyces. Next base: position 30,152 of record NZ_JOGX01000041.1, on the reverse strand, counting down.
AGGGGGCCACCCGGCGACAGGGGACGAACACCACGCCGACCGGGCTCTTCGACCTGCCGTACGCCTTCGGGATCCGGGCCGCGCCGGCCGGGACCCGCTACCGGTACGTGCGGGCGACCGACGACTCGTGGTGGTGCCAGGACAACGACTCGCGCGCGTACAACCGCTGGGTCGAGGGGCTGCCGGCGGACTGCCGCGCCGCCGAGGCCGAGCACATCGTCGCGTACGGCACGCAGTACGCCCACGCGCTCGTCATCGGCTTCAACTACGCCCGCCCGGTGCGGATGCGGGGCGCCGGGATCTTCCTGCACGTGAACGGGAAGGGCGCGACGGCCGGCTGCGTCTCCGTGCCGGCGGACGCGATGCGGGCGATCCTCGCCTGGGCCGATCCGGCGCGGCGGCCGCACATCGCCGTCGGCACCCGGCGGGGGCCGACGGCGGTCACGCGCTACTGAACGGCGCTCAGTTCCCCTTCTGCGCCAGGCGCAGCAGGTGGTCGGCGAGCGCCTGGCCGCCGGTGGGGTCGCGGGAGATGAGCAGCAGGGTGTCGTCGCCCGCGATGGTGCCGAGGATCGCGTGGAGTTCGGCCTGGTCGATGGCGGACGCGAGGAACTGGGCGGCGCCCGGCGGGGTCCTGAGCACCACCAGGTTGGCGGACGCCTCTGCGGAGATGAGGAGTTCGCCGGAGAGCCGGCGCATCCGCTCCTCCTTGGCGGACTCGCCGAGGGGGGCCTGCGGGGTGCGGAAGCCGCCCTCGCTGGGGACCGCGTAGATCAGCTCGCCGCCGGTGTTGCGGATCTTCACCGCGCCGAGCTCGTCGAGGTCGCGGGAGAGCGTCGCCTGGGTGACGCTCAGCCCGTCGTCCGCGAGGAGCTTGGCGAGCTGGCTCTGCGACCGCACCGGCTGCCGGTTGAGGATGTCGACGATCCTGCGGTGGCGTGCGGTGCGGGTCTGCGGGACCGACGGCCCTCCGTGCTCGTTCCCCTGCGCGTCGGTCATCGTCGCCTCATTCTCCGGTTCGTCCTTGCCCGTTCGCCTCGTACGCCTGTTACGCCTCGTACGCCTTGTACGCCTTGTCGAGGACGGCCGGCAGGGCCCGGAGGAAGGTGTCCGCCTCGGCGTCGGTGAGGACCAGCGGAGGCATGATCCGTACGACGTCGGGGGCGGGCGCGTTCACCAGGAGGCCGGCGTCCTGAGCCGCCTGCTGCACCTGGGGCGCGAGGGGCTCGGTGAGCACGATACCCAGCAGGAGCCCCGCACCACGGACATGGGAGACCAGCGGGTGCCCGAGGGCCTCGATTCCGGAGCGCAGCCGCTCGCCGACGGACTTGACGTGGTCGAGGGCCGCGTCGGCGCCGAGGGTGTCGAGGACGGCGAGGCCGGCGGCGCAGGCGACCGGGTTGCCGCCGAAGGTGGTGCCGTGGTGGCCGGGGGCGAACAGCTCGGCGGCCGCGCCGAAGGCGACGGTGGCGCCGAGCGGCAGGCCGCCGCCGAGCCCCTTGGCCAGGGTGACGACGTCGGGCTCGACGCCCTCGTGGGCCTGGTGCTCGAACCAGTGGCCGCAGCGGCCGATGCCGGTCTGCACCTCGTCGAGGACGAGGAGGGTGCCGGTGGCGCGGGTGATCTCGCGGGCCGCCTTCAGATAGCCGGGCGGCGGCACGACGACGCCGTTCTCGCCCTGGATGGGCTCGATGACGACGAAGGCCGTCTCCTCGGTGACGGCGGCCCTCAGCGCCTCCGCGTCGCCGTACGGGACGTGGGTGACGTCGCCGGGCAGCGGCAGGAACGGGGCCTGCTTGCCGGGCTGGCCGGTGAGGGCGAGGGAGCCCATGGTGCGGCCGTGGAAACCGCCCTCGGTGGCGACCATGTGGGTGCGGCCGGTGAGCCGGCCGAGCTTGAACGCGGCCTCGTTCGCCTCGGCGCCCGAGTTGCAGAAGAAGACCTTCCCCGGCCGGCCGAAGAGGCCGAGGAGCCGCTCGGCGAGGGCCACGGGCGGTTCGGCGACGAAGAGGTTGGAGACATGTCCGAGGCTCTGGATCTGTCGGGTGACCGCCTCGACGACCGCCGGGTGGGCGTGGCCGAGGGCGTTCACCGCGATGCCGCCGACGAGGTCCAGGTACTCGGTGCCGTCGGCGTCCCATACCTTGGCGCCCTCGCCGCGGACCAGGGGGAGGCGCGGGGTGCCGTAGTTGTCCATGAGCGAGCCCTGCCACCGCTCGGTCAGCCGGTCGTTGCTCATGCTTCCCCCTCTGCGTCCGGCACGACCATCGTGCCGATGCCCTCGTCGGTGAAGATCTCCAGCAGGATGGAGTGCTGGACGCGCCCGTCGATGACGCGGGCGGTGGTGACGCCGTTGCGGACGGCGTGCAGGCAGCCCTCCATCTTGGGGACCATGCCGCTGGAGAGCTCGGGCAGCAGCTTCTCCAGCTGGCTCGCGGTGAGCCGGCTGATGACCTCGTCGCTGTTCGGCCAGTCCTCGTAGAGGCCCTCGACGTCGGTCAGGACCATCAGGGTCTCGGCGCCCAGCGCCGCAGCGAGTGCCGCAGCCGCCGTATCAGCATTGACGTTGTAGACATGTCCGTCGTCCTGGGAGCGTGCGATGGAGGAGACGACCGGGATGCGGCCGTCCTCCAGGAGCGCCTGGATGGCGCCGGTGTCGATGGCGGTGATCTCGCCGACGCGGCCGATGTCGATCCGTTCGCCGTCGATCTCCGGCAGGTGCCTGGTGGCGGTGATGGTGTGGGCGTCCTCGCCGGTGAGGCCGACGGCGAGCGGGCCGTGCTGGTTGAGCAGCCCGACGAGCTCGCGCTGGACCTGGCCGGCGAGCACCATCCGTACGACGTCCATGGCGTCCTCGGTGGTGACCCGCAGGCCCGCCTTGAACTCGCTGACGATGCCGTGCCGGTCGAGGGCGGCGCTGATCTGCGGGCCGCCGCCGTGCACGACGACCGGCTTGAGGCCGGCGTGGCGCAGGAAGACGACGTCCTGGGCGAAGGCCGCCTTCAGCTCGTCGTCGATCATGGCGTTGCCGCCGAACTTGATGACGACGGTCTTGCCGTGGTGGCGGGTGAGCCAGGGCAGGGCCTCGATCAACGTCTGGGCCTTCGGGAGGGCGGTGTGCTTCCGCGTGGCGTTGGTCATGACGAGTACGCGCTGTTCTCGTGGACGTAGTCGGCGGTCAGGTCGTTGGCCCAGATCACGGCGGACTCGGAGCCGGCGGCGAGGTCGGCGGTGATGACGACCTCCCGGTAGCGCATGTCGACGAGGTCGCGGTCCTCGCCGACGGAGCCGTTCCGGCAGACCCAGACGCCGTTGATGGCGACGTTCAGCTCGTCGGGCTCGAAGGCGGCGGAGGTGGTGCCGATGGCGGAGAGGACGCGGCCCCAGTTGGGGTCCTCGCCGTGGATGGCGCACTTGAGGAGGTTGTTGCGGGCGATGGAGCGGCCGACCTCGACGGCGTCGTCCTCGGTCGCCGCGTTGATCACCTCGATGCGGATGTCCTTGCTGGCCCCCTCGGCGTCGCCGATGAGCTGGCGGGCGAGGTCGGCGCAGACCTCCCGGACGGCGTCGGCGAAGTCGTCCTGGGCGGGGGTGGTGCCGGAGGCGCCGGAGGCGAGCAGCAGGACGGTGTCGTTGGTGGACATGCAGCCGTCGGAGTCGACCCGGTCGAAGGTGAGCCGGGTGGCGGTCCGGAGGGCGGCGTCGAGGCCCTTCGCGTCCACGTCGGCGTCGGTGGTGAGGACGACGAGCATGGTGGCGAGGCCGGGGGCGAGCATGCCCGCGCCCTTGGCCATGCCGCCGACCGTCCAGCCGTCGCGCGTGGCCACGGCGGTCTTGTGGACGGTGTCGGTGGTCTTGATGGCGATGGCGGCCTTCTCGCCGCCGTGCGCGGAGAGTTCGGCGGCGGCCTTCTCGACGCCGGGGAGCAGCTTGTCCATGGGGAGGAGGACGCCGATGAGGCCGGTGGAGGCGACGGCGACCTCGCCGGCTCCGACCTCGGTGCCCTGCCCGCTGAGGACCTCGGCGACCTTCTCGGCGGTGGCGTGGGTGTCCTGGAAGCCCTTCGGGCCGGTGCAGGCGTTGGCGCCGCCCGAGTTGAGGACGACGGCGGTCAGTTCGCCGTCGGCGAGGACCTGCTGGGACCAGACGACCGGGGCGGCCTTGACGCGGTTGGACGTGAAGACTCCCGCGGCGGCGCGGCGCGGCCCGGTGTTGACCACGAGGGCCAGGTCCGGGTTGCCGTTCTGCTTGATCCCGGCGGCGATGCCCGCCGCCGTGAATCCCTGCGCTGCGGTGACGCTCATGGAGCGACTCCAATCGTGGAGAGTCCGGTGTCCTCGGAAAGGCCGAGGGCGATGTTCATGCTCTGCACCGCGCCGCCGGCGGTGCCCTTGGTGAGGTTGTCGATGGCGCTGATCGCGATGATCCGGTGCGCGTTCGCGTCGTACGCGACCTGGACGTGAACGGCGTTGGAACCGAGGACGGACGCCGTCGCGGGCCACTGCCCCTCGGGGAGGAGGTGGACGAAGGGCTCGTCCGTGTACGCCTTCTCGTAGGCGGCGCGGACGGCCTCGGCGGTCGTGCCGGGCTTCGCGGCGGCGGTGCAGGTGGCGAGGATGCCGCGGGGCATCGGGGCCAGGGTCGGGGTGAAGGAGACCGAGACCCGCTCGCCGGCCGGGCCGCTGAGGTTCTGGATCATCTCGGGGGTGTGCCGGTGGCCGCCGCCGACGCCGTACGGGGTCATGCTGCCCATCACCTCGCTGCCGAGCAGGTGCGGCTTGAGGGCCTTGCCGGCGCCGGAGGTGCCGGACGCGGCGACGATCACGGCCTCGGGGGCGGCGAGCCCGTCCGCGTACGCCGGGAAGAGGGCGAGCGAGACGGCGGTGGGGTAGCAACCGGGCACCGCGATGCGCTTGGACCCCTCCAGCGCGGCGCGGGCGCCCGGCAGTTCGGGGAGGCCGTAGGGCCAGGTGCCGGCGTGCGGGGAGCCGTAGTACGTCTCCCAGTCGGCCGGGTCCTTCAGCCGGAAGTCGGCGCCCATGTCGACGACGAGCACGTCCGGGCCGAGCTGCTCGGCGACGGCGGCGGACTGGCCGTGCGGCAGGGCGAGGAAGACGACGTCGTGGCCGGCCAGCTCCTCGGCGGTGGTGGGCGCGAGGACGCGGTCGGCGAGCGGCAGCAGATGGGGCTGGAGGCCGCCGAGCCGCTGTCCGGCGTTGGAGTGGCCGGTCAGGGTGCCGATCTCGACGTGGGGGTGCGCGAGGAGCAGGCGCAGGAGTTCCCCGCCCGCGTATCCGCTCGCGCCTGCGACTGCTGCTCGTACCGTCATCGAAACCCTCCTCATGGATGGCATGACTATACGTGGCGCCGTAGTTTTATGCAACGAGGTGTATGAGGGTGGGCGAAGGGTTCACTCCCCAGGGTGCCGGGGGGCGGGGTGGGTCGCACCCGCAGACCGTCTCGACCGGTGCCGGAATTTAGTAGCCATGGACATAGTAGCCATGTACCGTATCCGTCATGAGCAAGGGATCCCCGGGCCCCACGCCCGGCTTTCTGGTGTGGCGGCTCGCCAACAAGTGGCGGGTCGCGGTCGACCGCGCGCTGGCCCCGCTGGGCCTCACCCACGCGCAGTACTCGCTGGTCGCGTCGCTGCACGGCATGCAGCGCGCCGGAGAGCGGCCCAGCCAGCGGCGGCTCGCCGACCACACCGGGATGGAGGCGCTGTACGTCTCCAAGCTCGCCCGCTCCCTGGAGGCGGCCGGGCTGATCGAGCGCGAACGGGACCCCCGCGACCCGCGCGCCGTGCAGCTCTCCCTCACCGAGGAGGGGCGGACCGTCACCCGGCGGGCGATCGCCGTGGTGCAGGACCTGCTCCAGCGGCTCCTGGAACCGCTGGGCGGCCTCGACGCGGAGCGGACCCGCGCGTTCACCGCGGAGCTGACAGCCCTGCTCGACGTGTCCCTCGATCCCTCCGCACCCTCCGTACGAGAACAGACCGGCACAACCACCGACGAGACCACTCAGGGGGCAACACCATGACCACGACCACGCCCACCACCGCGCCCGCCGCCGACGCCCGCATGCTCGGCCTGGCCCACTACGCGGCCCGCGGCGTCCTGGAGCACGTCCTGGGCCGGCACGGCGTCACGTTCCTGCAGCAGATCGCGCTGCGCGCGGCGGTCACCGCCGACACCCCGCCGACCCCGGACGAGCTCGTCGCCCGGATCCGCGCGAGCGTCAAGGGCGACCCGGCCGACGCCCGCGCCGCCCTCGACACCCTGCGGGCCAAGGCCCTGCTCGTCGCCGACGGCCCCCACCTCCTGCCCACGGACGCCGGCCGCGACCTGCTCGCCACCGTCGCCGCCGAGGCGGCGCCCCTCTCCGCCCGCGTCTGGAGCGACATCCCGGCCGACGACCTGGCGGCCGCCGGCCGCGTCCTCGCCCTCGTCACCGAGCGCGCGGACCGGGAGCTGGCGGCGCTGGAGCGCGCGACGGAGAAGTGACGGCCGGTCGCGGCCCTCGCCGAGTACGGCTGGGGGCTGCTCGGTGTCGGGACGGCCGTGCTCGTCACGGACGACAGCGGCACCGACGCCTTTCCGCCCCGGCCCTGCCGGGTGGCGGGCGAGCCGGCGGCCGCCGCGGACGTGGTGGGCCACCGCGTCGGGCGGCCGTCTGTCTCCTCCTCGCGGAGCCGGGAACGGCGGGCAGGGCCCCGCGGCCCGGAAGTCCTCCGGGGGGGTGACCCAGGCGCACGACCGGCTCCGGCGTCTCGTCGAGCCCCGCGTCACAACGGCCGCCGCCGGACCGTCAATCCGGTGACGGAACCTGACGGGAAGTGAGTGCCCCATGCACGACGACGCTGTGGTGACCGCGCTGGGCGCGTGGTTCGACGCCGACGAGGAGCGGCTGCGGGGCGTGGCCCTGCGGCTCCTGGGCGCGGGGGCGGAACGGGAGGCGGAGGCCGTCCTCGGCCGGGTCCGGGCCGGCCTCGGGGCGGACGCCCCGGCGGTGGCACGGCTCTGCCTGACGGCCCTCGTCGCCCGCGCGTGCCTCGACGCGGGCGGGCAGGCGCACACGGGCGGGCACGTGCGCGGGGCGGCGGGGAACCACCGGTCGGGCCCGGAACCGGTTCCGGACGGCCTGGACGAGACCGTGCTGATGGGCTTCCTCGCCGTACTGGACCGGCTCGGCGCCCGTCAGCGGCTCGCGTATCTCCTGCACGACGTCTTCGGGCTGGCCTCCGGGGAGACCGCCCGGGTCATGGGCGGGTCCGCCGCCGACGCCGCCCGGCGGGCGCGGCGGGCCCGGGAGCGGCTGCGGGGCGGCGGCCCGGCGGGGGACGGGGGTGCTCCGGGGCGGCGGCGGGCGCTGGTGGACGCCTTCCTGGCCGCGGCACGCGCGCGTGACGCCGTCGCGCTGGCCGGGCTGCTCGACCCGGAGGCCGTCGCCTACGCGGAGCGGGGGCCGGTGCACGGGGCCGGGGCGGTGGCCCTGGCGGCCTCGGCGGCCCTGTCGGCCCGGCCGGGTGACGCGGTCCGGCCCGCGCTGGTCGACGGCGCGGTCGGGGTGGTGGCGTTCGCGGCCGGAGGCCCGGTCGCGGCGGTGGCGTTCGGTTTCCGCCGCGACCGGATCGTCAGCCTCGACATCACGACGGACGCGGACCGCCTCCGCACCCTGGACCTGGTCTTCCCGGACACGTGAGGGGCGCCGCCGGTCCGGTCAGCGACTGACCGCGCGCAGGACCACGAACTTCGGGTCGCTCGCGACCAGTTCGCTGTTGCCGAAGATGCGGCGGAGGGTGACGTGGTAGCCGAGGTGGCGGTTGCCCACGACCCACAGTTCGCCGCCGGGCCGGAGCGCGCGCCGGGCGTCGGCGAACATCCGGCGGGCGGTGCGGTCGGTGGTGGCCTGGTGGCTGTGGAAGGGCGGGTTGTTGAGGACGAGGTCGAGGGAGCCGGCGGGGACGTCCGCGAGGCCGTCGCCGACGGCGAACTCCGCCTTGCGGCCCTCGCCCGCGTGGGTGCGGAAGTTCTCCTCGGCGGAGGCGACGGCCTGGTACGACTCGTCGGTGAAGAGCAGTTCGGCGTCGGGCTCGGCGAGGGCCACCGCGAGACCGACGACGCCGTTGCCGCAGCCGAGGTCCGCCACGCGCGCGTGGCCGAGGCCGTGCGGCAGGTGGCCGAGGAGGAAGCGGGTGCCGATGTCGAGGCGGTCGGCGCAGAAGACGCCCGCCTGGTTGACGACCGTGCGGCCGGCGAGCCCCGGCGCGGGGGTGTCGGCCGGGAGGGCGTACCGGTACGGCCAGGGGTTCGGCCCGGGCGCGGCGGCCGGGTCGGGGGTGGTGTGGATCAGCCGGGCCTTCTTCACCGCGAGCGAGGTGCGGGTGGGGCCGAGGATCCGCTCGAAGAGGGTCAGGGTGGAGGTGTGGATCTCCTTGACCATGCCGGTTCCGACGATCACCGTCTCCGCGTGGACGGCGGGGGCGAGCCGGTGCAGCTGGTCCTCCAGGAGCGCGAGGCTCTTGGGGACGCGGACGAGGAGGACGTCGATCCGTTCGGGCGGCGGGTCCTGGGTGGTGAGGAGCCGGACGGCGTCCGGGGCGGCGCCGGCCCGGGCGAGGTTGGCGCGGGTGGCCTCGCGGCCGAGGTACGAGTCGGAGATCTGGACGAGTTCCCCGGCCCCGGCGGCGTGGAGCGCGGTGACGAGGGCGCCCCAGCGGTCGCCGAGGACGGCGACGGTGCCGGAGAGGCCGGTACCGGTCTCGGCCAGGTGGTTCAGCAGGTACTCGTCGGCCGCGTCCCAGGCGCGCAGCGGATCGCGCGGGTCCTCGGGGTGGCGGGTGAGCGTGACGTCGCCCCATGACGTGGTCAAACGGTTCATCGTGCCCCCAGGCTAGCCGGTCCGTCCCGGCCGGGCCGCCCGCCTCGGGTGCGGCGGTTCAGCGGAGGGCGGGGGCGTCCAGGTGGAGGTGCCAGGCGCCGGGGCGGCCGATGAGGGTGACGGTGGAGAGGGGGCGGACGTCGACGCTCCAGTAGGTGGCGGGGGCGGCCCGGAGGGCGTAGACGAGGGCGGCGCGGACGACGGAGGGCTCGGCGACGGCGACGACGGTGACGTCGCCGCCGGCGGGGTCGCCGTCGGGGCGGGTGTCGAGCCAGCCGCCGATGCGGGAGATGAAGGCGAGGAGGGGTTCGCCGCCGTGCGGGGCGGAGCGGGCGTCGGCGAGCCAGGCGTCGACGGCGGCCGGTTCGAGGGCGGCGACCTCGGCGAGGGTGAGGCCGCGCCAGCGGCCCATGTCGCAGTCGCGGAGGGCGGGCTGGGCGAGCGGGGCGTAGCCGAGGGCGGTGCCGGTGGCGCGGCTGCGGAGCGTCGGTGAGCAGTAGCGGAGTTCGGCGGCGCCGAGCGGGAGGAGCGCGGGCGCGGCGTGCTGTACCTCGTACCATCCGGCCTGGTCGAGCGGCCGGTCGTCGTCGAAGCGTTCGGCGAGCAGGGAGGAGCTGCGCGCCGCCGCGACCAGCGTGACCCGAAGACCCATGGCCGCGATCGTGAGGCCGGTGGGGCCGCGGGTCAAGGGGCGCGGCGGGGGGACCGGGAGGCCCCGGTTCAGTCCTGTCCGAGAGCCATCCACTTGTCCGGATTCCGCAGTGGCGTGAATCCGACCTTCTCGTAGACGCCGTGGGCGTCGGCGGTGGCGAGCATGATCCGGCGGAGCCCGTACGGCTGCAGGTGGTCGCGGACGGCGGTGACGAGGGCGGTGCCGAGGCCGGTGCCGCGGGCCGGGCGGTCGACGTAGACGTCGCAGAGCCAGGCGAAGGTGGCGTGATCGGTGACCACGCGCGCGTAGGCGGCGATCTCGCCGGTGTCGCGGTGGTAGGCGCCGAAGTTGAGCGAGCCCGCGATGGCGCTGTCCTGCTTCTCCCGGGTGCGGCCGAGGGCCCAGTAGGCGTCGGTGGAGAGCCAGTGGTGGACGCGGGCGGCGTCCAGCCGGGCGGGGTCGGCCGAGATCTCGTACGTCCCGTGGAGGGGGGCGGCGGTGGTGTCGTTCATGGCCGGAGGATGCCAAAGCCCCGGGCACGTGTCAGGCGGGTTTTCCGGGCCGGCGCGGGGTTCGCGCGCGCCGGCCCGGGCCGCCGGGGGTCACGGAAGGAGTTCGTCCATGGCCGTCCTGAGCCTGCGGACGCCCTCGGCGATCTCCGTGGGCCCGGCGACACCCGCGAAACTCAGCCGGATGTGGCCGGCCGGGGGTTCGGCGCAGAAGTAGGGCCGGCCGGGGGCGGCGGTGACGCCGGCGCGGAGGGCGGCGGCGAGGAGGGTGGACTCGGGGAGGGTGTCGGGGAGGCGGAGCCAGAGGTGGTAGCCGCCGGAGGGCACGTGGGGCAGGGCGAGTTCGGGGAGGCGGACGGCGACGGCGGCGGTGAGGGCGTCGCGGCGGGCCTTCAGCTCCTGGGAGACGGTCCGCAGGTGGCGGGGCCAGGCCGGGGAGCCGACGAGTTCGAGGGCGGCCTCCTGGAGCGGGCGGGGGACGAAGAAGCTGTCGACGACCTGGATGGCGCGGAGCCGTTCGAGGACGGGGCCGCGGGCGGCGAGGGCGCCGACGCGGAGGCTCGCCGAGGTGATCTTGGTGAGGGAGCAGACGTGGACGACGACGCCGTCGGGGTCGTCGGCGGCGAGCGGCGGCGGGACGGGTCCGGCGTCCTCGTGGACGAGCCGGCGGGCGAAGTCGTCCTCGACGACGAAGGCGCCGGCGGCGCGGGCGATGCGGACGACCTCGCGGCGCCGGTCCGGCGGGAGGAGGGCGCCGGTGGGGTTCTGGAAGAGCGGCTGGCAGACCAGGACCCGGGCGCCGGTGGCGCGGAAGGCGGCTTCGAGGTGGTCGGGGCGGATGCCGTCGGCGTCGGTGGGGACGGGCACCGGGCGCAGGCCGGAGGCGCGGGCGACGGCGAGCATGCCGGGGTAGGTGGGCGACTCGACGAGGACGGGCGTGCCGGGCGCGGTGAGCGCGCGCAGGGCGGTGGTGAGGGCGGACTGGCCGCCGGCGGTGATGAGGATCTCGGCGCCGGTGACGCCGCCGCCGATCTCGCGGGCGAACCACTCGCGGAGCTCGGTGAGGCCGTCGGTGGGCGGCCGGCCCCAGGCGCCGGGGCGGCGGCCGGCCCGGGCGAGGGCGGCGGAGAGGGCGCCCTCGGGCTGGAGGGACGGGTGGAGGTAGCCGCCGTTGAACTCGATGACGCCGGGCGGGGGCGCGGCGAGGGTGACGAGGACGCCGGAGGCGTCGACGGCGCGCGGGACGAGTTCGGAGGCGGCGTCGGCGCTGAGGGTCACCTCCTGCCAGGAGGTGTCGCCGGCGGTGGCGGGGGCGCGGGTCTCGGCCCGGAAGGCGCCGGCGCCGGGGCGGGTGACGACGAGCCCTTCGGCGGCGAGCTGGGCGAGGGCGCGGGTGACGGTCACCGGGGAGACCCGGTAGCGCTCGACCAGAGCCCGACTCGACGGCAGCTTTCCACCTGGAGAGTAGCGGTCGAGCTCCGCCCTCAGGGATTTCGCCAGTTCGGCCACGCTGCTACGCTCATGCATGAGAGCACAGAATAGCGCTACTACCCCGATGACGATAGCGGTCGACGCGACGGCCGGAAGCGCTCCCGCGACGGCGACGGTGACGGCCGCCGGGGCCGCCCCGCTCCAGGGCACCCTGCTCGCCCTGCTCGGCGTGGTCTCCTTCTCGCTGACCTTCCCGTCGACGGTGTGGGGCCTGGAGAGCTTCGGCCCGTGGTCGCTGGTGGCCGTCCGCTCCACCCTCGCCGCGCTGATCGCCGGAGCCTTCCTGCTCGCCGGCCGGGTGGCGCTGCCGGAGCGCCGCCACCGGGCCGGGCTCGCGGTGGTCGCGGGCGGCGTGGTGGTGGGCTTCCCGCTGCTGACCACGCTCGCCCTGCAGACCTCGACGACCTCCCACGCCGCCGTCGTGGTGGGCCTGCTGCCGCTCACCACGGCCGCCTTCGCCGCCGTGCGGACCGGCCGCCGCCCGTCCCGCACCTTCTGGCTCGCGGCCGTCTCCGGCGCCGCCGTCGTGATCGCCTTCACCGTCCAGCAGAGCGGCGGCGCGCTCTCCGCGGGCGACCTCTACCTCTTCGGCGCGCTGCTGGTCTGCGCCGCCGGCTACACGGAGGGCGGCCGGCTCGCCCGGCTGATGCCGGGCTGGCAGGTGATCGGCTGGGCGCTGGTGCTCTGCCTGCCCCTGATGGCCCCCGCCTCGGCGGTGGCGCTCGCCCTCGAACCGGTGCACCTCACCGCCCACGGCGTGATCGGCCTGGTCTGGGTGGCCGCCGGCTCCACCTTCTTCGGCCTGTACGTCTGGTACCGGGGCATGGCCGCCATCGGCATCCCGCGCGCCAGCCAGCTCCAGCTCGCCCAGCCGCTGATGACGCTGTTCTGGTCGGTCTTCCTGCTCGGCGAGTCGCTGCCGCTGGCCGCCCCGGTCGCGGCGGCCGGCGTACTGGTCTGCATCGCGGCGACCCAGCGCGCGAAGAGCTGAGCCCGGAGGCGGCGCCCGGACGTGACCTGCGTCACAATGGCAGGGCAGAGGTCGTTTCGCGCGCGAGGAGGTCCGTGATGCAGGCGAGTGTGGGCGACAAACTGCTGGTGCACGGCCGGACCGTGGGCCAGCACGACCGTACGGCCCAGGTCCTCGAGGTGAGGGGGGAGAACGGCGCTCCCCCGTACAAGGTGAAGTTCGACGACGACGGTCACGAGGCCCTGATGTCGCCGGGCCCCGACACCGTCGTCCGCCACCCCGGACAGCAGCGCTAGGCGGTCCGGGGCGGCCGGACCCGGCTCGGGTAGTGGTCGGCCACGGCGGTGGCGAGAGCGCCGTTGCGGTCCTCCGTGACCTCCTTCGCCGCGAAGAAGCAGTGCCCGCCGACGCCCGGCCGTTCCGCGGCCAGCGCGAGGTGCCGTGACAGCTCCTTCGGGTCCTGCCACGCTTCGGGCTGGCCGGGGTCGCCCGCCTTGTACAGCGCCTCGCCGACGTAGAGCCCGACGCCCGTCCCCCGTACCGTCGCGTGCCACCAGTCGAGCAGCGTGGTGTAGTCGGTGGAGGGGTGGCCGATGTGCCAGTACAGCTGCGGCACCACGTGGTCGATCCAGCCCTCCCGGATCCACTTGCGGGTGTCCGCGTACAGGTCGTCGTAGGTGGCCACGCCGGCCCGGGTGTCCGAGCCCGCGGGGTCGTCGGCGATGTTCCGCCACACCCCGAAGGGGCTGATCCCGAAGGCCGTCCCCGGCCTGACCTCCTTGATCCGGGCGGACGTCTCCGAGACCAGCAGGTCGGTGTTGCGCCGCCGCCAGTCCGCGCGGTCGGGGAAGTCCGCGCCGTGCCGGGCGTACGCCTCGTCGTCCGCGAAGCTCTCCCCCTCCACCGGGTACGGGTAGAAGTAGTCGTCCCAGTGGACGGCGTCCACCGCGTAGCGGCGCACCGCGTCGAGCACGGCGTCCTGGACGAAGCGGCGCACCTCGGGCAGGCCGGGGTTGTAGTACAGCTTGCCGCCGTACGCCACGGTCCACTCCGGGTGCAGCCGGGCCGGGTGGGAGGCGGCGAGCCGGGCCGGGTCCGTGTGGTTCGCCACCCGGTACGGGTTGAACCAGGCGTGCAGCTCCAGACCGCGCGCGTGCGCCTCCGTGACGGCCGTGCCCAGCGGGTCCCAGCCGGGGTCGCGGCCCTGGGTGCCGGTGAGGCACTGCGCCCAGGGCTCGTGAGGCGAAGGCCACAGCGCGTCGGCGGTGGGCCGCACCTGGAGGACGACCGCGTTGAGCCGCCGCTCCACCGCCTTGTCCAGGTGGGCGAGGAGCTCGGCCCGCTGCTCGGCGGCGGTGAGACCGGCGCGGGACGGCCAGTCCCGGTTGGCGACCGTCGCCACCCACATGCCCCGGAAACCGCCGGAACGAGCGGCCCGCGAGGGCTCTTGGCCCCGCTCCCGTTCCCGTATCGAGGGGCGCCGGGCGGAGGCGCCGGAGGCACCCGGACCCGCGACGGCGAATGCCGCTCCCGTTGCGGTCGTCACAAACCCTCTTCTCCCGATAGGCCGCACTTGTACCCCTCAGCTGTCGGATACGTCACACCCCCAGGGACAGCATGCCCTTCCCCGGCCGATCGATCATCGCGCGAATCGGAGTAACGTCATGGGGTCGAGGCGTGCGCACCGGAATCACACGGGGGCCCGCCGCCAGAGCAGAGCGAAAGGCACGAGGTGACGGACTCCATGGCCGACATTGAGCGCGTCGGAGTGGTGGGCTGCGGCCAGATGGGCGCGGGCATCGCAGAGGTGTGTGCCCGGAGCGGCCTCGAGGTGAAGGTGGCCGAGACCACCGGTGAGGCCCTGGAGATCGGCCGCACCCGGCTGCTGAACTCGCTGACCAAGGCCGCCGAACGCGGCAAGATCAGCGAGGAGGAGCGGGACGCGGCGCTGGCCAACCTGAGCTTCACCACCGACCTGGGCGAGTTCGCCGACCGCGACCTCGTCATTGAGGCGGTCGTCGAGAACGAGCAGGTCAAGACCGAGATCTTCCAGGTCCTCGACCAGGTGCTGACCCGGCCCGACGCCATCCTGGCCTCGAACACCTCCTCCATCCCGCTGGTGAAGCTGGCCGTGGCGACCTCCCGCCCCGACCACGTCATCGGGATCCACTTCTTCAACCCGGCCCCCGTGCAGAAGCTGGTCGAGCTGATCCCCGCCCTCACCACCTCCGAGGGCACGATCAGCCGGGCGCAGGCGTTCGCCGAGAAGGTGCTCGGCAAGCACGCGATCCGCGCCCAGGACCGCTCCGGCTTCGTCGTGAACGCCCTGCTCGTGCCCTACCTGCTCTCGGCGATCCGGATGTTCGAGTCCGGCATCGCGAGCCGCGAGGACATCGACAACGGCATGGAGTTCGGCTGCGCCCACCCCATGGGCCCCCTGAAGCTCTCGGACCTCATCGGCCTCGACACGATCGCCTCGATCGCCGACTCGATGTACTCCGAGTTCAAGGAGCCGCTGTACGCCGCTCCCCCGCTGCTCCAGCGGATGGTGGACGCGGGCCGGCTGGGCCGCAAGACGGGCTCCGGCTTCTACGTCTACGCCTGACCCCACCCTGACGCCTCCGGCGTCCCACGGATGTCGCTCTCCGCGACCGGAACGGCCCGTACCCCCGCACAGGTACGGGCCGTTCACCTTTCCCCGTCGCCGGCCGGACGTCAGCCGTGCCGCAGATGGCGGAGCATGAGCAGCCCCGCCGCCATGTTCGCGGCCGGGATCTCGCCCCGGGCGATCAGCCCCGGGACCTCCTTCAGCGGCACCCAGGCCCGCCGCGAGGACTCGAAGCCGTCGGCCGGCGGGCCGGTCCAGGTGGCCTGGTCCGTCCAGTAGAGGTGGTGCCGGGCGTCGCTGAGCCCGTTGGAGGGCTCGACGGTGAGGAGGTGGCGCAGCGGCCCCGGCCGCCAGCCGGTCTCCTCCTCCATCTCGCGGGCGGCGGCGGCCTCGGGGGTCTCGCCGTCCTCGACGACGCCGGCGGCCAGCTCCCAGCCCCAGCTGTCGGTGATGAAACGGTGGCGCCAGAGCATGAGGACCTCGTCGGCGTCGTTGACGACGGTCGCGACGGCGACGGGGCGGAGTCGGATCAGATAGTGGTCGAGGTGGCGGCCGTCCGGGAGTTCGACGTCCGCGAGGTTCACTCGGAACCAACGGTTTTCATAGACGGAGCGTTCACTCAGTTTCGTCCACTGCACGTTCTTGCCACCTTCCGACTGGTAGGCGCGTGTTCGGTGGCAATATCGCATCAGTTCGACGGTCAGAGGGGAACGCGCAACGCCCCGTCGATCAACTCCGCCGCCTCCCGCGCGTCCCCCGCGTCGCTGGCGAGCAGGTGCTCCCGGGCCTGTCGCAGCCGGTCCCGCAGCCGCCGGGACTCCATCCCGCGCGCCCGTTCGGTCATCTCGACCGCCGTCCGCGCCGCCGAGTCCGCCTCGCCCTGCCGCAGTTCGACCTGGCAGAGCAGCGCGAGCCGGTGCACCCGGCCCCGGTCGTGCGAGGGCGCCCCCGCCGCCGTGGCCGCCTGCTCGTACGCCCCCGCGAGATCACCCAGACTGAGGAGCGCCTCCGCGACCTGCACGTTGACGAGTCCCGGCTGGACGTACCCCGTCTCGGCCGGCTCCGCCGCCGGCGCGATCCGCTCCGCCGCCGCCTCGGCCCGCCGGATGCAGTCCAGCGCCGCCCGCCCGTCGCCGAGCCGGGCGTACGCCTTCGCCTGCATCGCCGTCAGATCGGCGGCCAGCGCCGGGGTGATGGTCCCGTCGGCCGCCCGCAGCGCCGCCTCCGCGAAGGCCACCGCCTGCCGGAACTCCCCCAGGAGCAGCGACTGGTTGACCATCAGCGCGATCACGTACGCCCCGAACGCCCGGTCCCCGCTGGCCTTCGCGAGCCGCAGCGCCTGCTGGAAGTAGCGCTGCGCGAGACCGTGCGCGTCGGCGTCGTACGCGCAGATCCCGGCCACCGCCACCAGTCCCCCGGTGGCCCGGTGCAGGGAGCGCCCCAGGGCGTCGCTGTAGGAGCCGCGCAGCCGGGGCGCGGCCTCGGTGGTCAGGAAGCCGACGATCCGGGCGCGGGTCGCGATGCCGCCGGCCTTCCGGTACATCTGCTCGTAGTGCGCGCGGGCGGCGCTGAGCAGGGCGATGTCGGCGGGCTCCACCCGGGTCAGCCCGGTACGGGAGACGTCGGCGTCCTCCGGCGGGTTCTCCCACTCCCACACCGGCATCACCGCCGGGGTGCCGGTCACCGCCGGGGCGGAGACCAGATACGGGCGCTGCTGCTCGTCCGAGCGCCACAGGGCGGTGGCCCGGTCGACGAAGCCGGAGAGCGGGGTACCGGGCGCGGGCGGCCCGCCGCCGGGCACGCCGAGCCCGATGTCGTCGAGGGTGACCGGCCGGCCCAGCCGGGCCGCGAGCACCTCGCAGATCAGGTCGGGCACCTGGCCGCGCGGCCGCTGGCCCTTCAACCACCGCGCCACGGCGGTGTGTTCGTAACGCAGGGCAAGGCCCCTGGCCCGTCCGGCCCGGTTCACACGGTCGGCGAGCCCGGCGTTGGAGACGCCCGCCTCGTCCAGGAGGGCGTCGAGCAGGGTGTTGGGCTGCATGGCCACTCCGGTCGCTCGGTGAACTCAGCGTAGCGGTGGCTGAATTCGCCCGGTGCGATTTCGCACGGGGTGTGAATGAAGTACCCGTTCTTCCGGTCCGTGCGCGCTCCCGCCGGCGGAGCGGTACCGCTTGACTGGGCTTCTCGCCAGCCAGGCGAGAACGACCGGGCCGCCGGCTCCCCCTCGTACAGTGCGGCCGCCCGGTCCGCGCCGCCCGCCCCGCTGATCTGCCCGACACTCCGTGGCGGGGCGGGCGGCGCCCGTATCCCCGGACCCTTCGCTCAGCAGTGGGTGGAGGGAGCGGGCCGGGGACGGCGCAGCCCGGGTTCGGCGGGCTGCGCCGGCACGCGGACGCGGTCGTTGCGGACGACGAGCAAGGCCACGTCGTCGTCGAGGCGGCCGCCGGTGTGCCGCAGCAGCGCCTCGTGGGTCTGCCGGACGACGGTCCCGGGCGGCCGTCCCGCGCTCCGGGCGAGCGCCGCTTCGAGGCCGAAGAACCGGCCGCGGTCGTCCCGCGCCTCCTCCGCCCCGTCGGTGTGCAGCACCAGCGTCTCGCCGGGCAGCAGCCGGGCGGCGGTGTACGGGACGAGCGCGGCCGGCAGCGGCAGGACGCCGAGCGGCGGCAGCGGTTCGCCCACCGACAGCCGCTCCACCCGGGCGCCGAGCCGGTACGGGGCGGGGTGGCCGCAGTCGAGGACGGCGAGCCGCCCGTCCGGCCGGACCTCCAGGAGCAGCAGCGTCACGAACTCCTCGGCCACCGGATGCTCGGGCTCTCCCCCGCCGGCCGCCGGGTGCTCGTCCCGGGCCCGCTCCCGCAGATGGCGCTGGAGCGCCCGCTCCAACCGCCGCAGCACTCCCCCGAGTTCGGCCTCGTCGTGGGCGGCCTCCCGGAAGCTCCCCAGCACGGCGACGACCGCGCCGAGGGCGGCCAGACCGTGACCCCGCACGTCCCCGACGACGATCCGCACCCCGTACGGCGTCGCCACCGCCTCGTACAGGTCACCGCCCACCGAGGCGCCGCGGGTGGCCGACAACTGCCCGGCGGCGAGGGCGAGTCCGTCGAGCCGGGCGGGCGGCGGGCGCAGCAGCACCTGCTGGGTCGCCTCGGCGACGGCCCGCACCCGGGCCAGCTCGCGCCGCAACTGCCACCGCACCCCGAGGACGAGCCCCGTGCCGACGGTCAGGAAGACGATGCTGGTCGCGATCCGCATCGGCAGCCCGGGCTGCCGGGCCAGCGGACAGCCGAACTTCCACGCCACCGCCACCGCGCCCCAGCCGACGGGGAGCGCGATCGGCGCCGACCTGCGGAGCCGGGAGCCGACGACGGCGCTGAGGGTCCTGGTACGGCGGCGGTCGTCACGGCTGGTACGGATCATGTACGGCCCTTCCCGAGCCCCGACAGCGCCCGAAGGCCCCGCGGCACACAGGTCCGCCCCTGTGGCCGCGTCGATTCTGCCGACCGTACGGACCACGGGGGAACACCCCCCGGCGATCTCACCCGAAGGAGTGAGCACCCTCCGCGCGCCGCCCCACGCCAGGGGCGCGCCACCCGCACAGGCGGCCGCCGGTCGAGGGCCCGTACGGGCGGGGCGGGGCCGGAACACGGCGGAGGGCCGCCCCGGGAGCTGGTCCCGGGGCGGCCCTCCGTGGGTGCTGCGGTGGCGTCAGGCGCCGCGCAGGACGGCGCCCGTGTGCTCGGCGGCCCGGGCGACCGCGGCGTCGCGGGCGGCGGTGGCCTCCTCGACGGTGAGGGTGCGGTCCTCGGCGCGGAACTTCAGCGCGTACGCCAGGGACTTCTTGCCCTCGCCGACCTGGTCGCCGGTGTAGACGTCGAACAGCCGGATGGACTCCAGGAGTTCACCCGCGCCCTCGGTCAGGTGCCGCTCGACCTCGGAGGAGGCGACGGCCTGGTCGACGACCAGGGCGACGTCCTGGGTGGCGACCGGGAAGGCGGAGATGCGCGGGGCCTTCACCGGGCCGGCGCTCGCCTTCTCCAGGACGTCCAGGTCCAGCTCCATCGCGCAGGAGCGGGCCGGCAGGCCCAGCGCCTTGACGACGCGCGGGTGGAGCTCGCCGCCGTGGCCGGCGAGGGTCTTGACCCCGTCGACGACCACGTGGAACGCGGCGCAGCGGCCCGGGTGCCACGGGGCGTGCTGGTCGGCCTCGATCAGCAGCTCCGCGCCGGCCTCGGCGGCGACGGTGCGGGCGGCCTCGATCGCGTCGGCCCAGTCGGCCGGGCGGCCCTTGCCCCACCAGCCGGACTGCTCGCGGGCGCCGGCGAGGACGACGGCGGCGCGGCGCGGCTGCGCGGGCAGCGCGGCGTTGACGCCGGCGATCTCCTCGTCGGTGGGACGGCGGTCCACCGGGAGACGGACGGCGACCTTCGGCTCGCCCTCCGGGCGGAAGACCAGACCGGTCTCGAAGAGGGCCAGGTCGTGGCTGCCGCGGCTGTCGTTCCGGCGCAGCGCGGCGAGCAGGCCGGGGAGCAGCGTGGTGCGGAGCGCGGGCTCCTCGTCGGAGAGCGGGTTGACGAGGGTGACGACCTTGCGGCGGGCGTCGTCCGCGTCGAGGCCGAGCTGGTCGAGGGCCTGCTGCCCCATGAAGGGGTAGTTCAGGGCCTCGACGTAGCCGGCGCCGGCGAGGGCGCGGCCGACCCGGCGGTGGACGCGCTGGCGCTCGGTGAGGCCGCGGCCGGCCGGGGGCTTCGGCAGCGTGGAGGGCAGGTTCTCGTAGCCCTCCAGCCGGATGACCTCCTCGGCGAGGTCGTTCGGCTCGTTCAGGTCGGGGCGCCACGAGGGCACGGTGACGACGAGCTCGTCCTGACCGTAGACGTCGCAGCCGACCTCCTGGAGGCGGCGGACGACGGTCTCGCGGCCGTACGCCACACCCGCGACCTTGTCGGGGTGGTTCGCCGGCATGGTGATGGTGCGGGGCGCCGACGGGGCGGCGATCTCGGTGACGCCGGCCTCGGCGGTGCCGCCGGCGAGCAGCACCAGCAGGTCCACCGTGCGCTGGGCGGCAGCGGCGGCGGCCTGCGGGTCCACGCCGCGCTCGAAGCGCTTGGACGCCTCGGAGGACAGCTTGTGGCGGCGGGCCGTGCGGGCGATCGAGATGGCGTCGAAGTGCGCGGCCTCGATGACGACCTCGGTGGAGCCGGTGACGGCACCGGTCTCGGGGTCGGTCACCGGGTCGGCGATCTCCGTGTGGGCGCCGCCCATGACGCCCGCGATGCCGATGGGGCCGCGGTTGTCGGTGATGACGAGGTCCGCGGCGTCGAGGACGCGCGCGGTGCCGTCGAGGGTGGTGATCTTCTCGCCGGCCTCGGCGCGGCGGACCCCGATGGGGCCGTCGAGTCGGGTGCGGTCGTAGGCGTGCAGCGGCTGGCCGAGCTCCAGCATCACGTAGTTGGTGATGTCGACGGCGAGCGAGACCGTGCGCATGCCGGCCTTCTGGAGGCGGCGCTGCAGCCAGATCGGCGACCGGGCCTCGGGGTCGAGGCCGACGACCGTGCGGGCCGTGAAGCGGTCGCAGCCGATCGGGTCGGTGACCTGGACCGGGTAGCCGTACGAGTTCGGCGCGGGCACGTCGAGGAGCGCCGGGTCGCGCAGCGGCAGCCCGTACGCGATGGCGGCCTCGCGGGCGACGCCGCGCATCGACAGGCAGTAGCCGCGGTCCGGGGTGACGGCGATGTCGAGGACCTCGTCGTACAGCTCCAGGAGGGCGGTGGCGTCGAGGCCGACCTCGTGCTCCGGCGGCAGGACGATGATCCCGTGGTTCGGGTCCTCGCCCATGCCCAGCTCCTCGCTGGAGCAGATCATGCCGCGCGAGACCCTGCCGTACGTCTTGCGCTCGGCGATCCGGAAGTCGCCGGGGAGGACGGCGCCGGGCAGGGCCACGACGACCTTGTCGCCGACGGCGAAGTTCCGGGCGCCGCAGATGATCTCCTGGGGCTCGCCGGTGCCGTTGGCCTGGCCGACGTCGACGGTGCAGAAGCGGATGGGCTTCTTGAACTCCGTCAGCTCCTCGATGGTGAGGACCTTGCCGACCACCAGCGGGCCGGTGAGGCCGGCGCCGAGCTGCTCGACGGTCTCGACCTCGAGGCCGGCGGTGATGAGCTTGGCCTGGACGTCGCGGCCGGTCTCCGTCGCCGGCAGGTCGACGTACTCCCGCAGCCAAGAAAGCGGGACCCGCATCAGATCTCCATCCCGAACGGCCGGGTGAACCGGACGTCACCCTCGACCATGTCTCGCATGTCTTCCACGTTGTGCCGGAACATCAGCATCCGCTCGATGCCGAAGCCGAAGGCGAAGCCGCTGTACTTCTCCGGGTCCACGCCGCAGGCGACGAGCACCTTCGGGTTGACCATGCCGCAGCCGCCGAGCTCGATCCAGCCCTCGCTGCCGCAGGTGCGGCAGGGTCGGTCCGGGTTGCCGACGGACTCGCCGCGGCAGACGTAGCAGAGCATGTCCATCTCGGCGGACGGCTCGGTGAACGGGAAGAAGTTCGGACGGAGCCGGGTCTTCATGTCCGCGCCGAAGAGCGCCTGGACCATGTGGTCGAGGGTGCCCTTGAGGTCGGCCATGGTGAGGCCCTCGTCGACGGCGAGCAGCTCGATCTGGTGGAAGACCGGGGTGTGCGTGGCGTCGAGCTCGTCGGTGCGGTAGACGCGGCCGGGGCACACCACGTAGACCGGGGGCTCCCGGTCGATGAGGGTGCGGGCCTGGACCGGCGAGGTGTGGGTGCGGAGCACGACACCGGACTCGTCGCCCGTGGTGCCCTCCGGGCCCTGCACGAAGAACGTGTCCTGCATCTGCCGGGCCGGGTGGTCCGGCACGAAGTTCAGGGCGTCGAAGTTGAACCACTCGGCCTCGACCTCGGGGCCCTCGGCGACCTCGTAGCCCATCGAGACGAAGACGTCGGCGACGCGCTCCATCAGGGTGGTCAGGGGGTGGCGGGCGCCGGCCGGGATCCGGTCGTACGGCAGGGTGACGTCGACGGCCTCCTCGACGAGGACGCGCGCGTCGCGCTCGGCCTCCAGCTCGGCCTGGCGGGCGGCGAGCGCCTTGGAGACGACGCCGCGGGCCTGGCCGACGAGCTTGCCGGCCGCGGCCTTGGCCTGCGGGGGCAGCGCGCCGATCTCGCGGTTGGCGAGGGCGAGCGGCGAGGTGCCGCCGGTGTGCGCCGTCTTGGCGTGCGCGAGCGCGTCGAGGTCGCCGGCGGCGGCGAAGGCGGCGACCGCCTCGTCCCGCATGCGCTCGATCTCTTCCGGTTTCAAGGCTTCGACCTCGACCGGGTCGTACGACTTATTGGGTGCCGACATCTCTTCCCGTGCTTCCGTTGGGCTTGGCTGGGGCGACCCCGGTTCGACGACAGACGACAAGGGCGCAAACGTGCCAAAGGTCGAGTCTAACGGGGTGGGGACACGCTGATGAGCCCGTGGGGGCCCCGGTGGCTGTGGATCCCGTCAGGTCTCGGTGGGTGAGACGTCAGACGAGATGAGCCGGGGCGCCGACGGGCAGGATAAATCGGAACTCGGCGCCGCCGCGCGGGCCGCGTCCGACGGTGATGGAGCCGCCGTGGGCCTCGACGAGGCCCTTGACGATGTAGAGGCCGAGTCCGGTGCCGCCGCGCTTGCTGCCGCGCCAGAAGCGGGTGAAGACGCGGTTCATGGACTCCTCGGGGATGCCCGGGCCCTCGTCGCTCACGGTGACCTCCGTCCCCTCCTCGCCGGTGCCGTCGGTGCCCGCGGTGCGGGGCGCCACCTCGATGGTGACGGTTCCGGCGCCGTGGCGCACCGCGTTTTCCAGGAGGTTGCCGAGGATCTGGTCGATCTTGTCGGGATCGGCCCAGAGCACGGGCAGTCCGGGCCGGGTCCGGACGAAGAAGCGGTCGGGGGCCTGGCCGCCGGTGGTGTGCACCTGGACGTGCCGGCCGATGGCGGCGGCGATGTCGACGGGCTGGCGGCGGACCTCCAGCCGGCCGGAGTCGATCCGGGAGATGTCGAGGAGTTCGGCGATGAGCCGTTTGATGCGGCCGGCGTCGGCGTCGACGGTCTCCAGCATCAGCCGCTTCTGCTCGTCGGTGAACCGCTCCCACTTGCTGAGCAGGGTGGCGGTGAAGCCCTTCACGGAGGTGAGCGGGGAGCGCAGCTCGTGGGCGACGGTGGCGATGAGCTCGGCGTGGCTGCGCTCGGAGCGGCGGCGGGCCTCGGTGCCGCGCAGCGAGACGACGACCCGGCGGACGGGGCCGGTGGGGTGCTCGCGGACGTACCGGGCGGAGACGAGGACCTCGCGGCCGCCGGGCAGCAGCAGGTTCCGCTCGGGCTGGCCGCGCCGGGTGGCGAGGCCGCCGTACGGGTCGGTGAGGGGCCACCAGCGGTGCCCCTTGAGGTCCTCCAGGGGCAGCGCCTGGTCGAGCGGGAGGCCGAGCGCCTCGGGGGCGGGGACTGCGGTGATGCGGCTGGCGGCGGCGTTGAAGCAGACCACGCGGCCCCGCTCGTCGGCGACGACGAGCCCGTCGGGCAGGTCGTCCGGGTCGATCCCGGGCCACGGCTCGGGCGCGCGCGCCCCGTCGGCTCGTCGCTGCGCGGTCCGCGCGGGACTCTCCGTGCCGGCCGTCATCCCCTGCTCCCACCCCTCCGTGTGCTGCAGTGGGCCCCGAGTGCGTCACTCTACTGGGCGAGGGTGACCAACGGGAGCCGGAAGAGCACACCGGGTGGCCGAATCACAGCGGTGAAGTACGGCGGCCGGGGTGGTCAGACGGTGCGGCGGGGGCGCTGGGCGCGGGCGGAGGCGTACAGGCAGACCGCGGCGGCGGTGGCCAGATTGAGGCTCTCCGCCTTGCCGTGGATGGGGACGCGGACGACGGCGTCGGCGAGGGCCCGGGTCTCCTCGGGGAGCCCCCACGCCTCGTTGCCGAAGATCCAGGCGGTGGGGCCGCCCATGGTGCCGGCGTCGAGCTCGTCGTCGAGGTCGTCCTGGCCGGCGCCGTCGGCGGCGAGGATCCGGACGCCCGCGCCCTGGAGCCCGGCGACGGCCTGCTCGACGGGGACGCCGACGGCGACGGGGAGGTGGAAGAGGGAGCCGACGGAGGCGCGGACCGACTTCGGGTTGTACAGGTCGACGGAGGCGTCGGTGAGGATCACCGCGTCGGCGCCGGCGGCGTCGGCGCAGCGGAGCACGGTGCCGGCGTTCCCGGGGTCGCGGACGTGCGCGAGGACGGCGACGAGCTTGGGCCGCGCGGCGAGGATCTCCTCGAACGGCGAGTCGAGGAAGCGGCAGACGCCGACGAGGCCCTGCGGGGTGACGGTCTGGGAGACCTCGGCGAGGACGGCGCCGGAGGCGTGGTGGACGCGGGCGCCGGAGGCGCGGGCGGCGTCGACGATGGACGCGTACCGCTCGGCGGCCTCGACGGTGGTGAAGAGCTCGACGAGGGTGGGGGCGCCGTCCGGGCCCCGGTGCGCGACGGCCTCGCGGACGGCCTGGGGTCCCTCGGCGAGGAAGAGGCGGTCCTTGCCCCGGAAGTTGCGCTTGGCGAGCCGTCGGGCGGCGACGACGCGCGGGGAACGCGGGGAGATCAGCTCGGGGGTGGACATGTGCCTGGGGCTCTCTGTCTCGTCGGGGTCTCGTCGGGTGCGGCGGAAAGGGGCGGTCAACGCGCCGGACCCGCAGGCGCGGGGCCTGCGGGTCCGGTCGGAAGCACTGCGGCCTGGAAGATCAGGCGGCGGCCTTCGGGGCGTTGACGTCGGCCGGGAGGGCCTTCTGCGCGACCTCGACCAGCGCGGCGAACGCGTTGATGTCGTTGACGGCCAGCTCGGCGAGGATCTTGCGGTCCACCTCGATGTTGGCGGCCTTCAGACCCTGGATGAGGCGGTTGTACGTCATGCCGTTCTGGCGGGCAGCGGCGTTGATGCGCTGGATCCACAGCTGACGGAAGTCGCCCTTGCGCTTCTTCCGGTCGTTGTAGTTGTAGACCAGCGAGTGGGTGACCTGCTCCTTGGCCTTGCGGTACAGGCGCGAACGCTGACCGCGGTAGCCGGAGGCCTGCTCGAGGATCGCCCGGCGCTTCTTGTGGGCGTTGACTGCCCGCTTGACGCGTGCCACTTCTTACTCCTTGTAGCGGGGCCGTGGTGTGTTCACACGACCCGGAAAACGGATGGGTCCCGGTCTTGGCCGGATGCCCTCGACGACCGAGGGCGGGAGATCAAGCTCAGATGCCCAGCATCTTCTTGATCTTGGCGGCGTCACCCGGGGCCATCTCGGCGTTGCCGGTGAGGCGACGCGTCAGCTTGGACGACTTGTGCTCGAGCAGGTGGCGCTTGCCGGCGCGCTCCCGCATGATCTTGCCGGAGCCGGTGACCTTGAAGCGCTTCTTGGCACCGGAGTGCGTCTTGTTCTTCGGCATGGCGCCGTTATCTCCTCGTCAGTGGCGCTCCCCCGGTGCGGGCACCGGACAACCGGGAACGTCAATTCTTCGTGTGGTCGTACCGGGCGGGACCCGGGGGCTGCCGCTGGGGCAGCCCCGTCGGATCACGCCTCGGCGTTCTCGGCCGACGTGTCGGCCGAAGCCTCCTCGGCGTCGGCCGCGGGGGCGGTGCCCTGGCGCTCCGCCTTGCGGGCGGCCTGGGCCTCACGCGCCTCGGCCATGGCCTCGGTCTTCTTCTTGTGCGGACCCAGAACCATGATCATGTTCCGGCCGTCCTGCTTCGGGTTGGACTCGATGAAGCCCAGCTCCTGGACGTCCTCGGCGAGGCGCTGCAGGAGGCGGTAACCAAGCTCGGGCCGGGACTGCTCACGACCACGGAACATGATCGTGATCTTGACCTTGTCGCCCTGCTTCAGGAAGCGGACGACGTGGCCCTTCTTGGTGTCGTAGTCGTGCGGGTCGATCTTCGGCCGGAGCTTCATCTCCTTGATGACCGTGTGCGCCTGGTTCTTGCGCGCCTCACGGGCCTTCATGGCCGACTCGTACTTGAACTTCCCGTAGTCCATGAGCTTGCACACGGGCGGACGGGCGTTCGCCGCGACCTCGACAAGATCGAGGTCGTACTCCTGCGCGAGCTCCAGGGCCTTGGCAAGGGGGACGATGCCCACCTGCTCGCCGCTGGGGCCGACAAGACGCACCTCGGGAACGCGAATCCGCTCGTTGATGCGGGGCTCGGCGCTGATGGATCCTCCTCGGTAGCACCACGCGACCGCCTTGGCGGACGGACACGTCAATCCAAATCGATGTGACCAACCGAGCGAGTGCACAAAAAATGCCCCGGACGGGACACAAACGGGGCTCCAAAGAAACCGGAGCACCGTCGCGGTCAACCGCGGGGCGCACATCGGGCGGCTCCATCGTCCGTACGGAACGATGGGCGCCACCTGACCGGTGACCCGCCGCCCGCGAGGGCGGTCAGGTGGGAGATCGGAGCCTCCACTTGTGGGCCGGGCACACAGGTGTCCGGCCGGTCGTTACACAAGGTTAGCAGGACCCGGCGGTCGGCGCGAACCGTCGGCCCGCTTATCGTGTGGGGCATGAGCGAGACCCCCCAGAACGAGTCCACGACCGCCCCCGACCAGGCCGGTGACGACCCCGACTTCGAGGCCATGGCCCGCGACATCGCCGAGGTCCCGGCGGTCGAGGTGATCGTGACCGTCGCCGTCAACCTGATGAGCGCCGCCGCGGTCAAGCTCGGCCTCACCGAGGAGGGCGACGCGCACAAGGACCTCGACGAGGCGCGCAAGCTGATCCACGCGCTCGCGGGCCTGCTGGACGCGAGCACGACGGAGATCTCGTCCTTCCACGCGGCCCCGCTGCGCGACGGCCTGAAGTCCCTCCAGCTCGCCTTCCGCGAGGCGTCGATCGTCCCGGACGAGCCGGGCCAGGGCCCGGGCGAGAAGTACACGGGCGCGGTGTACGGCTAGGGAGCCGGCCGGACCGTGCGCCGGCCCGAAGGGCCGCGGGGGTACGGGGGTCGCCCCCCCCGGAAGACCGCGGCCACGGG
Organism: Streptomyces sp. NRRL F-5727; assembly: GCF_000719555.1. Taxonomy (GTDB): domain Bacteria; phylum Actinomycetota; class Actinomycetes; order Streptomycetales; family Streptomycetaceae; genus Streptomyces. The sequence goes on along the minus strand of NZ_JOGX01000041.1, from coordinate 3,010 downwards.
CCCGTGTACGGCTAGGAAGCCGGCCGGACCGTGCGCCGGCCCGAAGGGCCGCGGGGGTGCGGGCGTCGCCCCCCCCCGGAAGACCGCGGCCACGGGCCCGTGTACGGCTAGGACTGGTTCTTCACGTAGAAGGGCTCGCCCGGAGGGGTGGCCGCGGCCGGCAGCAGTGCCAGGTCGAGGCCCCGCACCAGGCGGGCCCTCAGTGTCTCGTCGGCGGCCAGGGCCCGGGCCACCCGCTGGGCGACCTCGGCGGGGGCCGCGTCGTCGGCGAGGACCAGGGCGAGGGTGCCGTCGGCGGTGCCGGGGCCGAGGTGGGCGCGGAGGACGGCGGGCTCGGCGGCGACCGCGGCGCGGACCGCGTCGCGTACCGCCGGGTCGTCCAGCGGGTCGGTGCTGGTGCGGCCCTCGGCCAGGGCGAGCAGGGCGGAGCCGCTCACCTGGTAGGGCACCGGGCCGGCCATGTCGAGGACGAGGGTGTCGGCCTTCTCGTGGACGAGGGCGGCGAGCGCCTGCCGGAGCGGGACGGCGACGGGCCGGGCGGCCGGGTCCCACAGGGCGAGCGAGGCGATCGAGGTGAAGGCCGGCAGGCCGCGCCGGTCGCCGGCGGTCAGCGTCGGCACCGCCATGTCGCTGGTCTTCTCGCGCTTCAGCCCGGTCTCCGGGTCGGTCTCCACCTCGCCGAGCATGGCGACGACGGGGACGAGGAGCCGGGCGCCGCGCAGCGCGTCGAGGACGGGCCCGTGGGCGGTCCGGTCCTCCGCCCAGGCCGCGAGGGCCGCGGCGAGCGCCGGGTCGGCGGTGCCGTCGTCGTCGGAGAAACCGGGGTCCGGGATGTTCTTGAGCTCCACCCCCCGAGCCTAACCGGCCGGTCCCCGGGCTCCGGCCGCCGGGCCGTCAGCGGGTGCGGCCGGCCCGGTGGAGGAGGACGGCGGCCAGCAGGAGGAGCGCGCCGAGACCGCCGGCGAGGGGCGCGAGGAGGCCGGGGCCGGTGCTCTCCTCGGCGGCCGGGAGCGGCCCGGGGCCGAAGTACTGGCCGCGGTGGCCGGCGGTGGCGTTCTTCGGGTCGCCGCCCTTCAGCGCCGCGCCGGCCTCGATGGCGGCGGCCGGGTCCACCGTGCCGTACCCCTTGGCGTCGCTGCGGCCGCCGTCGGGGCGGTCGCGGGCGGTGTCGACGAGCAGCTTCTTGACCTGGGCCGGGGTCAGGTCCGGGTGGGCGGAGCGGACCAGGGCGACGGCGCCGGAGACGAACGCGGCGGCGGCGCTGGTGCCCCACCCCTCGTAGTACCTGCGGTCGGGGTCGGCGATCACGATGTCGACGCCGGGGGCGCTGACGGTGGCGTACCAGCGGCGGGTGGAGAAGGAGGCGCGGGTGCCGTACCGGTCGACGGCGGTGACGGCGATGACGCCGGGATAGGCGGCCGGGTAGGAGATGTGGTCGCCCTTCTCGCCGCCGTTGCCGGCGGAGGCGACGACGGAGACGCCCTTGCCGAGGGCGTACTGGACGGCGGCGTCCTCGCCGGGGTCCGGGTGGGCGGACTCGGAGTCGTCGCCGAGGGAGAGGTTGATGACGTCGGCGCCGTGGTCCGCGGCCCAGCGGATGCCCTGGGCGAGGGCGGTGCCGCGGGTCTTGCGGGCCTTGTCGCGGGCCTTGTCCTTGCCTTCGAGGATGACCCGGACGGGCAGGATCCGGGCGCCGGGGGCGATGCCGAGGACACCGCTGTCGTCGGCCCAGCCGTGGCCGTGACCGGCGATGATGCCGGCCATGGCGGTGCCGTGCCGGGCCCAGGTGGCGTCGCCCTCGGCGGCGCCGAAGCCGATGAAGTCCTTGCCGGGCAGGACGGAGCCGGAGAGGTCGGGGTGGTCGGCGTCCACGCCGGTGTCGAGGACGGCGACGGTGATCCCCTCGCCCTTGGTGGTGCGCCACGCCTCGTCGACGCGCAGGGTCTCGTGGCCCCACTGGCGGTCGCGGATGGCGTCGGCGTGCGCGGGCGCGGCGGCGGGCAGCACGGCGCAGGCGGCGGCGAGCAGGACGGCGGCGGGCGCGGTGACCGCCGCGCGGACGCGGGTACGGGGCCGGGTCACCGCTGTTCCTCTTCCTTCGCCGCGTTCTGGGCGGTGGTGCGGAGCTGCTTCTCCAGCCGCTCGGCGATGCCGAGGGCCTCGTGGCCGAGGCCGGACTGGGCCACGGCGTCCGTGCGGCCCTTCCTCATGGCCTGGTCGGCGGGGACCGCGCGCTCGACGGCCCGGCCGTCGGCGAAGCCGGAGACGGCGGTGACGACGACGGGCAGGTCGGCGGGGGCGGTCACCCACCAGCCGGCGCGCTGGGCGGGGCCGAAGCCGGCGGCGACGGTGCCGGGGCCCGGCAGCGCGGGCGGCACGTCCTGGCCGAGGCGGGCGGCGAGCCTGCGGCCGTCGAGGGCGCGCTGGGCGGTGACGTCGGCCCGGGTGAAGACGAGGCCGACGGTGAGGACGCTGCTGGCGGTGGCGTCGGTGTACGTGGCGCGCAGCACGCGCCGGCAGTCCAGGGGGCGCAGCGCGGCGAGCAGCCTGGGGGCGACGGAGGCGGGGGCGCAGGGCGCGTCGGGGGCGACGACGATCCGGGTCCAGGTGCGGGCGGAGGGGCCGGGGCCGGCCTGGGGGGCGGTGAGGGTGCGGGGGAAGAGGGTGTCGACGGGCGCGTTGTGCCAGAGCTCCTTGGCGACGGCGTACCCGGCCGGCTCGGCGGGCTTCCCGTCGCCGGAGGCGGCGAGCCACACCCCGGCGAGGGCGCCGCCGATGAGTCCGATCCCGAGCACGACACAGGCGCCGACGGCCAGGGCCCTCCCCCGCCGCCGCTCCCGTATGGGCCGCAGCCGGGTGGTCGTCTCGACGGGCGTCTCGTCCGTGCCGTACGCGGGCACCCGCACGGGCCGCAGCCGCGCGGTGGTCTCGACCGGCGCGGCCGTCGGCACGCCGGCGGGGGCGGCGGCCGGGCGCTGCGGGGCGCGGGGCGGGGGCAGCGGGGCGGAGA
>NZ_JOGX01000040.1 GCF_000719555.1 Streptomyces sp. NRRL F-5727 | reverse complement strand
CAACGCGCCGACGGCACGGAACTGAAACTGCACCGCTGGATGCTCACCGGCACCCACCGCATCGGCCCGGACCCCATAGAGGCGGCCGCGGCCGCCGAGGACGCGGCCCTCAACTACCTGCCGGGCATCCTGGCCCGCCACGCACGCCCGGGAGACGAGCCCGCCCGCCACGCGCTGCGCACTCAGGACGGTGCGTGGATCGTGCTGGTGAAGCAGCGCCACCGCGAATGCCACATTCGGGTGACCACAGCCCAGCTCGTCCACCGGCGAGAAGAGAAGGAAGCGCCGCCGAAGACCCTGAAGGAGAAGTTCCGCAGCGCCATCGAGGGTCCATCCCCCGCGGCAAAGCCCTGGACTTGGACACCCGAAGACGAAGCCGATCAAACTGACGGCTCCGCACTCCGCTGACACCCGACCGCATCCGCCGCACCACCACGCCCAAAAAGCGAGCCGAAGGGGGGCGGCGGCCGTGGAGCCAAGACCGTCCGAGGCGGATGTTCCGCAGGTGGTGGAGCAGGCGATGAGGAGGCAGGGCCCTCCTCGTCGGTAGGGGTGCCACTCATCACCCCGGCGCCTGGAGGAGCCCACTGCAGCCAATTCTGTGCGTGCAGAGAACACTCAGGCGGCGCTACCAGACAAGCATCTCCCGTACGGACCCGTAACTTCTCCACGCATGGGGCCTGCCTGCACCTACGGCCCCGCGCGCCATATCAAGGGAGTGAGTCATGAGTCCTCAGGTGAAGGTATTCGGGTTCGGCATGCCGTGGGAGTCGCTGTACGGGTACAGCCAGGCCACCCAGGTCGGTGACACGGTTTACGTGTCGGGGCAGCTGTCTCATGACCGTGACGGCAACTTCGTGGGTGCCGGCGACTTCGAACTGCAGGTCCGCACCACACTGGAGAATCTGGACTTGGTGCTGAGGCAGTTCGGAGCCGAGCGCAGCCAGATAGTGGAGACCACGGTTCTGGTGAGGAACCTGCGGGAGAACTTCGACACGACAGCACGCCTTCACGCCGAGTACTTCGGGGAGCACCGGCCCACCAGCACGGTCATGGGAGTCTCCGACTTGGCCCTGCCGGACCAACTCGTGGAGATCGGCGCGCTCGTGCGTCTCGACATGAAGCCATAGGCGAGAAGGCCGGCCTGTTTTCGTCGGCCGCCTCCTCCTGGACAGTTGCAGGTCAGCAACGTGTGGACAGCCTGGACGATGGCGCTGATGCGGCGGGTGGATCATCTGGCTCGCCGGAGCAGCCGCCTGGATTTCAGCTGGGCGAAGGCGCGTTCTCCCGGAGCTCGCAGGCGGGCATGATCCTGGTTGAACTGCGGGTAGTGGGCGGGCTGTTCGCGGTGGTGGTAGTACGGGGTGCGGACCGCGGCGCCGGCACCCTGGTAGGCGCGGTCTGCGAGCACGAGGACCTGCCGGGTCAGGCGTACCTGGATGATGCCGTGGGCTCGTGCCGCGGTCAGGTCATGGGTCCTGCCTGGAGTCGCGCGGAAGAACCCCAGCGGTGCGCCATCGGGACGGGCGATGACCTGCACGTGCCGCGCGGATCCGGTCGATCGAGATCAGAGTGCCGTCAATGATGACGTGGTCGCCTTCACCGAGGCGGTGAGAGCTTCATGGAGACCGGGCGCCCAGCCGGCCGGGACCTCCAAGGACTCGTTGACGTAGCGCCAGGCGGTGGCCTGGGATATCCCGAAACCGGCTCCGAGCTGCGAGAACGTCCCGTTCTTGCGTAGGTGGACGAGGGTGAGCAGCGCCTGCTTGAAGCAGCCGAGCTTGCGCCAGCGCGTGTTGCGGGCCCGGCGGCGTTCGTGAAGCAGCCAGGCGCCCTGCTCGACGTGCTCATGCGGGACGTCGAGCATCGCGGGATACGGAACCAACAGGGCCCCTTCGGTCGCCGGTGTGGCGAGTGGAGTCACCACGCCGGCGACGAGGGGGCCCTGCCTCGTCACCACACCCGCTGACCAGGCCATTTCACCCTAAGACGCAGGATGAAAGGGGCTCAGTGTCCCGATTGGTTCACGAGTCCGTTCCGGTTGAGACCCGGCAGCGACGGTGACGGGTGGAGACGGATAGCGTCCCCACCGCGGTTCGTACGCCTGTCCGGCGTCGGGCCACGCACATCTCTGATCCGGCGCTTCACGGGGGTAGGGCAACATGACGATGCGACGAGACGGCCGGCCGGGTGTCGGATTCTCCCGGCGGCGCGCACTGCGGCTGGCCGGCGGCGGTCTCACGCTGGCCGTGCTGGCAGCGGGCGCGGCCGGCTGTCGCGAGGACGGCTCCGATCCGGGCGGCTCCGGGGGATCCGGGGACGGCGGGAAGCCGGTCGGCGGCGACGAGCCGGCAGGAGGGGGCGCCGGCGAGGACGGTCAGGCGCCTCGGCCGCTGTGGACGAGGACGACATCCGCGCAGACCTACGGTGACAACGACGAACTCGTGGTCGCGGGCGGCGTGGTGATCGCCAGCGGTGAACCGCTGGCCGCGCTGGACGCCGCCACGGGCGAGGAACGGTGGTCGCTGGAGGACGGCGCGATCCCAGGGGCACCGATGCTGCTCGGCGGCGGCACGCTGTACCTGGCCAGTGCCACGTACGACGGCACCGTCGCCGGTTACGACCCGGCTTCGGGCAAGGAGACCTGGCGCAGCCACCTGGGCAAGGCATACCGGCAGCCGAGGCCCGTCGCGGTCGACGACAAGCAGGTGTACGTCGTCGCCGAGATCCTCGAGAGCGACGGTTCGTCCAAGACCAATGTGATCGCCGCACTGAACAGCAGCACCGGCCGACTCGCGTGGAAGGAGCAGCGTGACGTCGGCACCGAACAGAACGGCATCCACGCCCATGCCGCGGGCCGCCACCTCGTCTACACCGACTTCAAGAAGAACCTCACGGTGCGCGACACCGCCACCGGCAGGCAGGTGTGGACCCACAAGACCACCAGGACCAACTACGGCTTCTTCGCCGTGTACCAGGACCTGGTGATCGTTCCGCAGGGGCCGAGGCTTCAGGCTTTCGGCCTGGCCGACGGCTCGGTGAAGTGGTCGACGGAGACCGCCGAGAGCTACGTCGCCTTCAAGGAGCCGGCCGTCCTGGACGGTGTCCTCTACATCGCCGACAGCGACCGCACGATGCGTGCCCTCGACCCCCGTACCGGCAAGGAGATCTGGAAGTCGCGGGCGCTCGCCGATGCGAACCTCACGGTGCCGCGGCAGTACGTGAAGGCGGGCGGCGTCCTGTACGCGGCCACGGACCTCGACAAGCAGGGCGGCGTGATCGCCATCGACGCGAAATCCGGTGCCGTGCGCTGGACGTTCAACGACAAGTCCGGCGACTACCACGCGTGGCTGGTGGCCACAGACGGGCAGCACGTCTTCGCCCTGCATGGCAAGAAGCTGCACGCGCTGCCCGTCTGACATCGGTGCCCGGCCGATGACACCGAGCGGGCCGAGGTTGCCTTGGTCGGCCTCGCCGACGAGATCGTCGCCGTCCATGAGCGCCACGTCGTGGTTCGAAGGCGGTGGCGATGGCGTTGGTGCCGGTGGTCTCCTCGAGGGAGTGGCTGCCCCACGTTGTCCCGGCCCCCGTGCCGCGCTTTCGCCGCACGGCCCGGTCGGTTCAGCGGCAGTGTTCCGCGTCCGTGCCCCGGGGGCGGTCGGTGCCGGCGTCTTCAGCAGTCCCCGCTGGAGGGCCCGTCGATGACTGCGTGCAGGAGGTGCCGAGGGCCGTCTTGCCGACGGTCTTGTCGACGACGGTCGGTCGGTCGCGCGGACGCGGGCGATCACCGGTGTACAGGTGACGTGTGTCTTGGCGTCGGCGACCCGCGGGGTGAAGGTGAGCAGCGGTTCGTTCTCGCCGGCGGTGAAGGTGTGACTGCGGGCCGTCCCGACGCCCTTGCCCGGGGTGCCCTTGACGCGGTCGGGTCGCCTGCGGTGTGCCGGGCGAGTAGGGCTGGTTGGGCTGCTTCCGGAAGTCGAGGCCGACGGTGGTGGCGCCGTCTCCTTTCATGGCGGGCTCGTTGAAGTCGCCGTGGAGGACCGGGACGGGCTGGGCGGCCGGGGCGGCCGCGGCGGGGGCCGCACAGGGCAGCAGCAGGCCGGCGGAGCCGAGGACGGCGAGGGCCGGGAGGCCACGTGCCGTCACGCTCACCCGCTGGAGCGCCGAGCCGGAACAGCCGGGTCCCGCCCTGCGCGCTGCCCGTCCGGCGGCGGCTGACCCGGGGCATCTCGCACGTCTCCCGCGGCTGCGGCGAGAGCCTGTCGCAGGCGCGTGAGGCGTGCGATCTCGGCGTCCAAGGCCGCCAGGCGATCGGCGACCACGTCGCTCAACTCGCCGGGACGGCCGGCGCAGGATGCCGGCGTCCCCTCCTGGACCAGGAGGTCCAGGCGGTGGGCGCGGGAGCGGAGGTCCTCGAGGGTGAGGCCCAGTGTCAGAAGGCTGCGGATGACTCGGACGCGGGCCACCGCGGCGGAGTCGTACTCCCGTTGACCGGACGAGGTACGCGGTGGGGGCCTCAGCAGGCCACGGGCCTCGTACAGGCGCAGAGCACGTGGTGTGGTCCCGGCCGCCGCCGCTGCCTCGCCGATCCGCATGCCCGCTCCGCCCTACAACTCCACGATGGACGCCCCGAAGGAGCGCCCGGCGATCAATGCGGGCAACGCCCCCGGGGCGCGCTCCATTCCGTGGACCGGGGTGTACGGGAAACGGATCTCGCCCGCCCGCAGCCAGTCTCCGAAGCGGGCCTCCCACTCCGCCTCCACATCCGGGTGGTCCATACCGTTGTAGCCGGCGACCGTGATGCCCCGCGTCAGCAGACGGTAGGTGTCGAGCACGGTCGGCGCGCTCCCGCCCGCCCGGTCCGGAGACAACTGACCGTCCAACGCGCCCACCAGGGCGAGCCGTGCACCCCGGTTCGCCACATCGACGGCGGCCGTGAGTTGTTCGCCGCCCACGGTGTCCACGACGACGTCGACACCGTCCGGTGCCGCCTCGGCGAGTTGTCGGCCGACCGGCCCTGCCCCGCGCAGCACGACGGCGTCATAGCCGAGGTCCTGCCTCAGGCGCTGTGCCTTGTCCGGTGAGCCGGTGCTCCCGACCACCCGGGCAGCGCCCAGCAGCCGGGCGATCTGGCCCGCCATGGTGCCCACGGCACCCGCGGCGCCGGTCACGAACACGGTGTCGCCCTCGCGGACTTCGGCCAGCCGGGTCAGCGCGCCGTACGCCGCGGAGCCCTGGGCGAGATGGGCCACCGGGTCCGGCAGGATGCCGTCCAGCGGCCGGCACTCGGCAACGGCAGGCGTCGCGTACTCCCGCCAGCCCTGCAGGTGCACCACCCGTCGGCCCTTCTCCAGTGCTCCGTCGACCACCTCGCCGATCGCGGGGCCGAACAGCGCGTCTCCAGGGTGCAGCGGGGGCAGTGGGACATCGCGCGTCTCGCCCCCGATGAGGGTGCGCAAGCCCGGGAAGACGAGGAAATGGGTGTTGCGGACGAGTACCTGTCCGGCCTCGGGCAGGGGGATGGGTGCCTGCACCAGGGCGAAATCGTCCGAGGTCGGCAGTCCACCAGGGCGGCGCACCAGGCGTACAAGGCGATGGGTCGCATTCATGTCCGGACGGTAGACCTTGACCCATGGGTCAAGGTCAAGGCTCGTCCGCCGCCGGAGGCGGTCCTCCAGCGAACGCGTGGACGGCATGGAGGAGCGAAGGGCCGCCGGCCGGGTGCCGGCCTGCCTTCGGGGACCGTCGCAGGGCGCAGAAGGGCGCCCTCGGCGTCGGCCGGCCCCCGCAAGGGGACTCCCCCGCCGCGCGAGCAGGAGGGAGCAGGACGGCGAGAGGGCCGTTCCAGGAAGCCGCCGGGCCGCTCCGTGGTGCGGGAAGCAGTGCTCCTGGTGTGGCGGCACGGCAGTGTGCAGGGCGGGGGCCTGCCTCAGCTTCCTGTCAGTACCGTGTCCGGCAGGCGTAGGTGCAGGCCGAGCGCGGTGCGGCCGTCGGCGGTCAGCCTGACCACCCGCGTGTCGTGCGCGTGGACGAGCCACTTCTCCGCGACCGCGTGCCGGAAGATCGCGGCTGCCATGCCGCCCGCCAGGTGGAGCCGTTGCTCGGTCCGGTCGATGCACGTCAGGACATGCGGCCGGGTGGACGAGCCGGCGGGTTCGTCGACGATGCCCAGCTCCTTCAGCCGGCGGGCGCCCGCGGTGGTGAGCGTCGGACCGTAGTCCCAGGACAGGAGCCCTTCGGCGGTCATCGCGTCGGTGATCGCGACAGCCAGGGAGCCGGCGAGGTGGTCGTAACAGACACGCGCGAAGGCGAGTTCCCGGTGACGGCGGGACGCGTTGAGGGAACGCACCGGCACCGGATGCCGGGGAGCCCGTGCGGCGAGTGCCTCGATCATCTCGGCGATGCCCGGGTCGGCGAGCCGGACGTGGCGGTTGCGGCCCTTGCGCTCCTCCGCCAGCAGGCGCGCCCGTCACCAGCTTGGTCAGATGGCTCGTCGCGGTGGACGGGGAGACGCCCGCGAAACCGGCGAGTTCCGTCGCCGTCCAGGCACGGCCGTCCAGCAGGGCGAGACAGAAGGCGGCGCGCGTCCGGTCGGCGAGGAGTCCGGCCAGGGCAGCGAGATCCGGTTCATCGGTGGAGACGTCGGTGAGGGTCACGAGGCCGTTGTCGGCAGCCGACGCTTCGACCGCCGTCGAAGGGTCCGGCGCCTGGCGTCGGACGCATGTCGACCGACACGCATCGAGTGATCAATCCGAGCATCCTCTACTTCGGGACCCCGGTGGCCCTGCTCACCCCGGAGAACGAGGATGGCACCTTCAACCTCGCGCCCATCTCGTCCGCCTGGGCGCTGGGGCAGAACGTCGTCCTCGGCCTGGGCAGCGAGAGCCAGACGGTGCGCAACCTGGCCGAGCGTCCGGACGTGGTGATCAGCGTCGCGTCGCCCGAGCTGTGGGAGCGGGTCGAGCGCCTCGCGCCGCTCACCGGCGCCGATCCGGTGCCGGAGAGCAAGCGGGCGGTGTACCGGTTCGCGCCCGACAAGTTCGCCGCCGCCGGCCTGACGCCACAGCCCTCCGACCTCGTACGGCCTCCCCGGGTCGCCGAATCCTCTCTCCAGCTGGAGGCGAGGGCCGTCGCGCTGACCCCGGGCGGCCGGGGCAGCTTCCTCGCCGTCGAGTGCGCGGTGCTCCGGGTCCACGCCCACGAACGCATCGTCGTCCCGGGCACGCACCACGTCGACCCCGGGGTGTGGAGCCCCCTCATCTACAACTTCCGCCACTACCACGGGCTCGCGGCCGAGGTGGGCCACGGCTTCCGCTCGGAGCCTCCGCGCCTCGAAAGTTTGGCATAGGACAAAGTGTTAGAGTCGCCGGCGGAGGTGATCACGTGCCGATCACAGGTACGACCGCGGCGGAGATCGCCGGCAGCGTGCGCGACCAGGTCGCATCGGGCGCGCTCGCGCCGCAGGCGATGCTGCCGCCGGTGCGGGCGCTCGCCGCCGAGCTCGGAGTGAACCGGAACACGGTCGCCCTGGCGTACCGGCGGCTGGTGGAGGCCGGGGTGGCCGAGACCCGGGGGCGTGGCGGCACGGTGATCGCCGCGGTGCCGCAGCTCGCCCGCGAGGGCGTCGGTGTCGGCGGCGCCTGCGTCGACCTGGCCAGCGGCAACCCGGACCCGCGGCTGCTGCCGGACATCCTGGCCGCGGCGCGCAGCGGGCAGTACTCCCAGCCCCTGTACGGCACGCCCGCCGTCGACGAGGAGCTGGCCGCGTGGGCGGCGGCCGACTTCGCCGAGGACATCGACCAGCCGTTCCGGACGCTGGTCGCGCACGGAGCGGTCGACGCCACCGAGCGGCTCCTGAACGCCCACCTGGCCCGGGGCGACCTCGTGGCGGTCGAGGACCCCTGCTTCCTGGCGAGCATCGGCACCCTGCGGCTGAACGGCTACCAGTCCGCACCGGTCCCGGTCGACGGCGCGGGCATGCGCCCCGACGCCCTGCGCGCCGCCCTCGAGAACGGCGCCCGCGCGGTCGTCTGCACGCCGCGCGCCCACAACCCGACCGGCGCGAGCCTGACCGAGGTACGGGCCGCCGAGCTCCGCGCGATCCTCGCCGACCACCCGCAGGTCCTGGTGATCGAGGACGACCACTTCTCGGCCGTCTCCGCACGCCCGTACCACCGGATCACCCCTCCGACCACGGCACGCTGGGCACTCGTGCGGTCCGTCTCCAAGTTCCTCGGCCCGGACCTGCGTCTCGCCCTCGTCGCCGCCGACGCGGAGAGCGCCACACGCCTGGAGGCGCGGCTCAGCGCCGGCACCACCTGGGTCAGCCGCCTCCTGCAGCACACCGCCCACGAACTGCTCGTCGACCCCGGCGTGCAGGAACTCCACGAACAGGCCCGCGAAGCGTACGCGCACCGCAGCGACCTGCTCATCCAGCGGCTGCACGCCCACGGCATCGAGGTGCCCTACCGGCCCGACGGGCTGAACGTCTGGGTCGAACTCGACGTCGACGGCCGGTCCGTGGTCGGGGCGCTGGCCGCGCGGGGCTGGGCCGTACGCCCCGGCGACCTCTTCGTCCGGGACCCGTCCACCCGCCGGGGCGCGATCCGGATCACCAGCTCCACCCTCACCGCTTCGCAGGCCGAGGCGTTCGCCACCGACCTCGCCGCGGTCGTCGCCGACCTGCGCCCCGCGGACTGACAACCGTCTCCCCTCCTCAAGGAGTCACCGTGTTCCACGGCCTCAGCGCCTTCCCCCTCACCCCCACCGACGAGAACGGCATCGACACCACGGCGTACGCCGCGCTCGTCGCCCGTCTCGCCGCCGCCGGCGTCGACTCCGTCGGCGCGCTCGGCTCCACCGGCGGCTACGCCTACCTCACCCGCGAGGAGCGCGCCCACGCCCTGAAGATCGCGGTCGAGGCCGCCGACGGGACGCCCGTCATGGCGGGCATCGGCGCGCTGCGCACCTCGCACGTCCTCGCCCTGGCCGAGGACGCCCAGAAGGCCGGGGCCTCCGCGGTGCTGCTCGCGCCGCTGACGTACCAGCCGCTCACCGAGGACGAGGTGTTCGGCCTGTACGAGGACGTCACCCGCGAGCTGTCGGTGCCCTTGTGCGTGTACGACAACCCCGGCACCACACATGTGCACTTCAGCGACGAACTGCACGGCCGGATCGCCCAGTTGCCGAACGTCGGCTCGATCAAGATCCCGGGCGTGCCGGATGATCCGGCGCAGGCCGAGGCCCGCGTCGACGCCCTGCGGGCGCTGATCCCCGACACGGTCACCATCGGGGTGAGCGGGGACTGGACGGCCGCCCGTGGTCTCAGCGCCGGATGCGACGCCTGGTACTCGGTGATCGGCGGCACCTTCCCGCTGACCGCGCTCGCCCTCACCCGTGCCGCCCAGGCCGGTGACGTGGGGGCGGCCACGGAGCTGTCCGACGCCCTTGAGCCGCTGTGGGCACTCTTCCGCCGCCACGGCAGCCTGCGCGTCATGTCCGCCGCCGCCTCCCACCTCGGGCTGACGGAAGAGCCGAACCTGCCGCGCCCGCTGCGCGGGCTGGACGAGGCCGCACGCCGTGACGTCGCCGAAGCGCTGAACGCCCTCGGCCTCGCCGGCTGAGCGTGTCCGTGGCGCTCGGGGTGTCAGCCGGCCTGGGCGGTCGGCATGATCGTGACCTGCTGAAGGTTGACGCGCGGCGGCAGGGCGGCGATGAAGCCGATGGTCTCGGCGATGTCCTGCGCGGTGAGCCACTCCATCGACTTCTTGGAGCCTTCCAGCCAGTCCAGGGCGCCCTGGTCGGTGACGTGGCTCTGCAGTTCGGTGCCGACGATGCCGGGCTCGACGGCCGACACCCGGACGTTCCTGGAGCCCAGCTCGGCGCGCAGGTGGCGCGAGAGGTGGGTGACGTACGCCTTCGTGGCGGAGTAGACGGCGAAGGTCGGGAAGATGTTCTGCGCCGCGATGGACGAGGTGTTGATCAGGTCGGCGACGCCGCGCTCCTGTCCGGCGCGGACCAGCTGCGGGGTGAACGCACCGATGACGTGCATCAGTCCGGCGATGTTCAGGTCGATCTGGTGCTGCCACTGGCCGGCCGCCCGCTCCTCGATCGGGGCGGGCAGCATGACGCCGGCGTTGTTGAAGAGCAGGTCGGCGCCGCCCAGCTCGGCCTCGACGCGGTCCGCCGCGGCCTGGACGGCCGTGGGGTCGGTGACGTCGGCGGCGATGGCGACGGCGGTGCCGCCGTTCTCGGCGATCCGCTCGACCAGGTTCTGCAGGCGGTCGGCGCGGCGGGCCACGACGACGACGCGAGCACCGAGCGAGGCGAGCTTCTCGGCGGTGGCTTCACCGATGCCGCTGGAGGCGCCGGTGATCACGGCGACGCGGTCTCGGAGCGGGGTGGTGGGGGCAAGGGTGGACACGGTGTTCCTCCGTCGGGATCGGGGTGGGCGCCGAGTGGGTCTCGGTACGTTCTCCATCACAGCGGCCCGGTGCCCCGCCGGCGCGGCCATAGCCGGCCCTGTCCCGGCTGGTACTGGGAGGGCCACCCTGGGGCGGACGGCCCGGTCGGGCCGTGGTCACACTGGGGGTATGGATCGCAGCAAAGAGATCGCCGGCTTTCTCCGCACCCGTCGGGCCGCGATCAGACCGGAAGAGGCAGGACTCGACCCGGACGGCCGCGTCCGGCGCGTGCCGGGGCTGCGCCGGGACGAGGTGGCACGGCTGGCCGGAATGAGCACCGAGTACTACACGCGACTGGAGCAGGGACGGGCGGGCAACCCGTCGCCCGAGGTCGTCGAGGCGCTGTCGCGGGCCCTGCGACTGGACGCCTCGGAGCGCGAACACCTCGGCGACCTGCTGCTGGCCCGCCGCGGCGCGGTGGGGCGCGGCCCCCAGCGGCCCCAGCGGGTGCGGCCGGGACTGTTCCTGATGCTGGAGACGCTCGGTCACGTGCCGGCGTTCATCCTGGGGCGGCGCACCGATGTGCTGGCCGCCAACCAGCTGGCCCGCGCGGTGCTGACGGACTTCGAGGCGCTGCCCGCCCAGCGCCGCAACCTGGCCCGGTACTACCTGCTGGACCCCCAGGCGCGCGAGCGCGTCGGGGACTGGGAGAGGATCGCCGCCGAAACCGTGGCGATCCTGCGCCTGGAGGCCGGCCGCTACCCCAACGACCGGCAACTGGCCGACCTGGTCGGCGAACTCACGTTGCGCTCACCGGAGTTCTCCGGCTGGTGGAACGACCACAAGGTGCTGCGCCGCACCCACGGGGACAAGCACTACGTACACCCGCTGGTCGGGGAGATGCACTTCGCCTACGAGTCCTTCCAGGTCCCCGGCGACGCCGAGCAGACGCTGTGCGTCTACAACGTCGAGCCGCAGTCGCCGACCGCTGAAGCGGTGCGGCTGCTGCGCAGCTGGGTCGCCTCGCCGGCCGTACCCGATCCTGCCGCGCAGACCACCAGGCGCGGCGACGCCGGTTGAGCCGCTCGTCGCGCGGGGCGGCCGACACGTCGAGGGTGCGGCCGCGAGCCGTAGGAGGTCGCCCGGAAGGCCGGCGACGGCGCGCCGGGCACCCGGCTCAGGTTCCGGGGAGGAGGCGGCGCGTCTCGTAGGCCCACATCGCGATCTCGACCCGGTTGCGGGCGCCCAGTTTGGCCATCAGGCTGGCCAGGTGCGTCTTCACCGTGCTGAGGCTGATGTGCAGTGCGTCGGCGATCTCGGTGTTGGTCAGTCCGCGGGCGACGGCGAGGAGCACCTGCTCCTCGCGGGCGGTGACGGGCGAGACCGGCTGGGCGACGGGCCGGCCGGCGGGCAGGTCCGCGAAGGTCTGGAGCAGGCGGACGGTGACGCTGGGCGCGATGAGCGCCTCACCGTCGGACGCCGACCGTACGGCCTGCGCCAGCAGGTCCGGTCCCGTGTCCTTGAGGAGGAATCCGCGGGCGCCCGCGCGCAGTGAGCCGTAGACGTACTCGTCGAGGTCGAAGGTGGTGATGACGACCACGGCCAGCGGGTCGGCGACGCCCGGGCCGGCGACCAGCCGGGTGGCCTCCAGCCCGTCGAGTACGGGCATGCGGATGTCGAACAGGCAGACGTCGGGGCGCAGTTCGCGGGCCAGGCGTACCGCTTCCCGCCCGTCGGCGGCCTCGCCGACCACCTCGATGCCGGGCTGGGCGTTCAGCATGATCCGCAACCCGGTACGGATGATCGCCTGGTCGTCAGCGACGAGGACGCGTATGGACACCGCTCTCGCTCCTCGCTCCGGGCAGTTCGGCTTCGACGTGCCAGCCGCGGTCGGTGCCCGGGCCCGCTCGTAGTGTGCCGCCGAGCAGGGTCGCGCGTTCGCGCAATCCGGTAAGTCCGTATCCGTCGCGGCCCCGGCCGGTGCGTCGGCCGTTGTCGCGCACGCTCACCCGTACCGTGTGCCGCTCCGCGGCGACCCGAACGACGAGCTCGGTCGCGTCGACCGCGTGGCGCAGCGCGTTGGTCACCGACTCCTGCACGATCCGGTAGACGGCCGCGTCCACGGCCGGGGGCAGCGCGTCCAGTTCGCCGTCGAGTCCCAGGTCGACCCTGAGGCGACCGCCCGGGGTGCGTACCAGGCGCTCCAGATCCGCGACTCCGGCAGGGGGCGCCAGCTCGGCGCCGACGCCGCGGTCGCGCAGCGCGGCGACCATGGCGCGCATCTCCTCCAGCGTGCGCGCCCCTTCCTCCTCGACCCCCTCCAGCGCCTGGACGGCGGCGGACGGGTCGGTGCCCGCGAGCACCCGGCCCGCCTGGGCGATGATCACCATGGCCGACACGTGGTGGGCCACCGTGTCGTGCAGTTCCCTGGCGAGCTGCTCGCGCTCGCGGGAGCGCACCTGCTCCAACTGCCGCTCGCGAGCGGTCACCCGGAACCGTACGGCAGCCCCGACCACGCCGGGCAGCAGCAGGAAGACCAGGCCCACGACCTTCTCGACGAGCGGGGTCTCGTCCATGACGACACACAGCGTGCCGACCGCGAGGATCACCGCGCCGCCCAGCACGATCTCGCGTCCCGAACCCCACCGGGGCAGCGCGTACACCAGCACGAGCACGACCGCGCCGGTGTACAGGCCGACGGGCTCGCGCGGCGCGACGACGAGCGAGGCCACCGCAAGCAGGAGGATCGCGCCGAACGCCAGCGTCACCATCGCCAGCGGGCGGGTCCGGCGCCACAGGGGCAGCAGGCACAGCCACACGGCGACCACCACCGCCGCCGGCCGCCACACGACGTCCTCGCGCAGGGTGGCCTCCAGCGCCACGCCGGCAAGACCCACGGCGAGCAGCGCCCAGTCCCGCCCCACCCGGGCGGGCGCGCCGTGCGGCCGGGGCTCGGTCCACAGGGTTCGCAGGGTTCGCAGGTCGTCTCGGAGCACGGTTCTCAGCCTAGGGGCCGAGGCGTGCCGCGCATCGGCCGAAAGGACGGGTCGTCACTCCGCCCCGGGGCCGACGGATCCGCGGCCCGCGGGCCGATGCCGCGGAGCGCCGCGGCGAGGAGCCTCGGCACGGGTGGCCGTACAAGGACGGCCGCCGAGGTGGTTGGAGGACCTGATGCTCTCGAAAGCCCTGTTGCGCCTGGGCGCAAGCGCCGCCCGCCATCCCTGGCGGGTGATCGCGGCATGGCTGGTCGCCGCCACGCTCGTCGTCCTCGCCGCCGTCGCCTTCGGCGGGCGTACCGCGGACTCGATGACCGCTCCGGGACTCGACTCCCAGCGGGCCGCGGAACTGATCGAGCGGGCCGGCACCGGCCAGGAGGGGATGACCGCCCAAGTGGTCGTCACTCCCCTCGACGACGCTGCGACCTTCTTCGACCAGGGCAGCGCGCGCACCGCTCTCACGCGGCTGCAGAGCGACGTGAGGCGGCTGCCGCACGTGCTCGGCACGAGCGACCCGGCGGGGGCGCTCGACGCGGGCGGGGACACCGCCGTGCGCGGCGGGCTCGTCTCGGCCGACGGGCGGATCGCGGTCGTCCGGGTGCAGTACCCCGACCAGAGCCGGCTGTCGGCCGATGACCTCCACGCCCTCGTCGATCTCGGCGACCGGCTGCGCGCCGAACTGCCGCTGCGTGTCGAGATGGGCGGGAACCTCTTCTACGCCTTCTCCGACCCCGACGGCGGCGTGAGCGAACTGATCGGCCTCCTCGCCGCGGCCGCGATCCTGTTCCTGGCGTTCGGTTCGCTCGTCGCCGCCGCGCTGCCGATCGGCATGGCGGTCTTCGGGCTGACCGTCGGGGTCGCCACGATGACGGTACTGGCGGGGGTGACGGAGGTCCCCACCTTCGCACCGGTCCTGGGCAGCATGGTCGGGCTCGGAGTGGGCATCGACTACGCGCTGTTCGTGCTCGCCAGGCACCGGGAGTACCTCGCGCGCGGGCTCGATCCGCAGGCGGCGGCCGGGCGAGCGGTGGCGACGGCGGGGCGGCCGGTGGTCTTCGCAGGCGGCACCGTCGTCGTGTCGATCCTCGGCCTGGCGGTCGCGAACGTGCCGTTCATGACGGTGGGCGGGGTCGCCGTCTCGATCGTCGTTCTGATCATGGTGTTCGCGTCGGTGACGCTGCTGCCGGCCTTCCTCGGCGCCGCCGGCCCACGCCTGGCCCGGGCCGGCCGGGTCGGCCGGGCCCTGCAGCGCAGGAAGCCGGGCCGGCTCGCGCGGCGGCGAGACCCGGGGGCAGGGGCAGCCCCCGCCGCCGGGTGGCGTCGCTGGGTCGGGCACGTCAGCCGGCACCCGGTGCCGTACGCGGTCGGCGCGGCGGGGCTGCTGCTGACCGCGACGCTGCCGGTGCTCGGCCTGCGCGTCGGCCTGCCCGACGACGGCTCACTGCCGCAGAGCCGTACCGAGCGCCGCGCGTACGACCTCGTCGCCGAGGGGTTCGGTCCGGGCACCAACGGTCCCCTCGTCATCGCCGCGGACCCGACCGGTGATCCGGGAGTGCTGGACCGACTCGTCGCCGCGGTCGCGGCGGATCCGGGCATCGCGTCCGTCGCGCCGGCGCACGTCGACCGGGCCACCGGCATCGCGACGCTCGTGGTGTTCCCGACCACGAGTCCTCAGGACAAGGCCACGACCGACACCATCGCCCGGCTGCGCACCGACGTGCTGCCCGCGACGATCGGGGACGGCCCGGCCAGGGCCCACGTCGGCGGCGCCGCCGCGAGCCTGTCCGATGTGGGCCGGCGCACCAGCGAACGCCTGCCGGTGCTCGTCGCCACCGTGCTGGCGACGTCGTTCCTGCTGCTGTTGCTGGTCTTCCGCTCGGTACTCGTCCCGCTCAAGGCGGTCCTGCTGAACCTGCTGAGCATCGGCGCGGCCTACGGCATCATGGTCGCGGTCTTCCAGTGGGGCTGGGGAGGCTCGCTCATCGGGCTGGAAGCGACGGTTCCGATCGTGTCGTTCATCCCGATGTTCCTCTTCGCCATCCTGTTCGGCCTGTCGATGGACTACGAGGTGTTCCTCCTCTCCCGCGTGCGCGAGGAGTACCTGCGCACCGGCGACAACGGCACGGCGATCGTCGAGGGCGTCTCGCGCACCGCCCGGATCATCACCTCGGCCGCCCTCATCATGGTGGCGGTCTTCCTGTCCTTCGCCGTCGCCGACGACCCGTCCACGAAGATGTTCGGGCTCGGCCTGGCCACCGCGATCTTCATCGACGCCACGGTGGTACGCATGGTGCTGGTACCGGCCACCATGACGCTCCTGGGCCGGACCAACTGGTGGCTGCCGACGTGGCTGGACCGGATACTTCCGCGCGGCCCGGTCGGCACCGACGACGGCGACGGCAGCGACGCGGAGTCCATGGGCGATGCCTCGCGTCCACGGCTGGTCGACCGCTGACTCGGCTCTGCCCGCCCCCGGACCGGCATCACCGCCGGCCCGGGGGCCCTTTGCCGTCGGCCTTCGGGCCGGCTCAGTCCTCGGTGCGGAAGCGGCGGCGGTACTCGTGGAGGAGGACCACGGCGCCGCCGATCGTGGCCAGCCCGCCGGCTGCGGCGGCGAGGAACCCGAGGACGCCGCCGGTGCCGGTGGAGGCCAGCTCCGGGTCTCCGGCGGTGGGCGGAGGCGTGGCACCGCCCGTGGTGTCCGGGCCCGTGGTGCCGCCCGGGTGCGGACCCGCGCTCGCGCTCGCCGACGTACCGGGGGTGGCCGGGGTGGTCGTAGTGCCGCCCGGGTGCGGGCCCGCGCTTGCGCTCGCCGACGTGCCGGGAGTGCCCGGGGTGGTCGTGGCACCGCCCGGTGCGGTGGGGGACGTGGAGTGACCGGGGGCCGCGCTCGCCGAGCCGCTCGGGTCCGCCGTGGGCGACGGCGAGGCGGCGGCGGTCCAGTCCGCCCTCGCGTCCGCGGTGACGGGGATGCGGTCGCCGCTCACGAGGGCCAGCGGCTGGCTGTCCGCGCTGACGAGCTTCTGGCCCACCCGGGTCGGCACCAGGGACGTCGCCGACACCGTGGCGCCGCCCTGGCGCGCGTCGGACGGCACGTTCACGTACAGCGCGTCACCGTCTTTCGCAGGCCGGGTCGGCTTGCCGTCGGCGCCGGAGAGCACGGTGCCCTCCGGGTCGGTCAGCGTCACGCCGGCGGCGGCGGCCGCGGGGTCGAGGGTGACGGCGACCCGGTCGCCCGAGGTGCTGATCCCGATCGGGCCGAGGAGCGACCCGGCGGCCCCGGTCACGCTGCCGGGGGCGAGGGACAGCGGCCGGACCGGCTCCTCGGCGTCCTCGGCGTGGGCCACGAGGTAGTCGGCGAGGTCGGCCGCGGCCGGGTTCCACGGGACCGCCTTGCCCTGGTGGGAGAAGCGCCAGAGGGCGGCCTGGGTCGCACCGGCCGCCGCGCCCTTGGAGAGCTTCGCGCCGATCAGCTCGCCGAGCGCGTCCTCGGACACGACCGGGTAGGCGTGCCGCAGCACCCAGTCGATCTTCCCCGCGTCCCGGTTGTCCTTCAGCGTGGGGACGTCGGACCGGCCGGCCTCCCGGTATGCGGCGCCGTCCTCCGTCGGGGTGGCGGCGTCGAGACAGTAGGCGAACAGGGTGCGGCCGTCGCTGGTCGTCACCTTGAGCAGGCCGCCGACCTGTCCGTCCCCACCCTCCGGCAGGTCCAAGTCCCCGATGTAGTCCGAGGCCACGAGTCTGTACGACGTGGCGACGATGGTGCCGTCCGGGGCGCCGCCGGCCCCGTCGTCCGCCGCGGGCGCTGTCGCCGCAGCGCCGCCCAGCAGCATTCCGCTCGCGAGCCCGACGATCGCCGTACGGGTTGCGTGTTTCCGCCTCACTGTTTCTCTTCTCCTGTATGAGCCACCACGGACCCGAGCAAAACTACGGGCGGTCGGAGGGCTGTCGAGAAGGAGACCGGGGGCACTTCCTGCGGACCGCGGCCGCAGCTTCCTGCAGGTCAACGCGGTCTATGGCCCCATAGCCTCGACTTATGGGCGGTAAGGACCTAGGTCCCTAAAAGGCGCGTGAGGCATGGTGGACGATCGACGTCGTTTCGTACGGCCGACAGGAAAAACGGGGATTCGGAATGGACACGGCGGAAGTCAACGCACTCGCGCTCCTCGGGGTGAGCGCGCGCGAGGAGGCGGTCTACCGGTTGACCCTGCGGTCACCCGGGATGGAGGTCGCCGCGATCGCCCAAGGGTGCGGGATCGACCCGGAGAGCGCGGTGAGGGCGCTCGACAGGCTCCGGGACTTCGGCATGGTGGTCACCCCGGACCAGCGCAGGTTCAGCGGTACGGACCCGGTGTCCGTGGTCGATCGGCTGGCGCGGACGCGGATCCACGGCCTGCAGGGGGAGATCCGGCGCGTCGCCTCCTCGCGGCATCTCGTGGAGAGCCTGACCGAGGACCGGCGCGCCGGACAGCGCGGGCGGACGACCGAGCTGGAGCACGTCGAGGGCCTCGACCAAGTGGTCGCGTACGTGGACGAGTTCTCGTTCTTCGCCCGCGAGGAGCGGCTGACCACGCACCCGGGGCCGATCCTCACCGCCGCGTTCGACGCGGTCAGGAACTCCGACCTGAAGTACCTGCGGCGCGGCCTGCGCATGCGGACCATCGTGCACACCCGCGCGCTCGGCTCCCCTGAAGTCGGCCGGTTCGTTTCGGAGCTGTCGGAACGGGGCGCCCAGGTACGGGGCACGGACGGGCCGCTGGAACGGATGGTGATCTTCGACCGGCGGATCGCCCTGGTGGCGACCGACCGGCTGGACATCACCCGCGGCGCCCTGGTCGTCCGCCAACCAAGCCTGGTGGCGCACCTGTTGACGCTCTTCGAATCCCGCTGGTCCCGCTCGTGCGCGTTCGCGGACGACCTTCCGAGTGACGCCGAGCGCCGTGTCCTGCACGCCATGGCCCGGGTGGACAAGGACGAGGCGGGCGCGCGCGAGCTCGGCATGTCCGTACGGACCTACCGAAGCCACGTCGCCGCGCTCATGCGCCGCCTCGGCGCACCGAACCGTTTCCGGGCCGCGCTGGCGGCCCGGGAGCGCAACTGGCTCTGAGCGGACAGGGTGCACGGGCACGGAGCGGCCCGCCGATCATCCGCAGGTGGGTTTACGCGGCAGCCTCGACCCCGGCCTGCGGCCGCCGGATCACGCGCATGCGCTGTCGAAGCGAGGGGCGGGGTGCTTCGGGGCGCCGGATTCTCCTGCTGTCGGCTCGAGCGCGAGAAGGACGAGTCCGGCGCAGATCGGGAGGTAGACGAAGGAGTCGGCCGGCTGCCACGGCTCGCCCAGGAACGTCAGGGAGACCAGCACCAGCAGCACCGGCTCGACGTAGCCGAGTACCCCGAACAGGGAGAAGGGCAGGACGCGGCTGGCGGTCAGGTACAGGGCGAACCCGGCGGCGCTGAGGAGGCCGAGCAGGACGAGTCCGGCGATGAGTCGTGGGCGGTGGATGACCGTGTCCAGCGACGGCTTGACCGTCAGGACGAGGACCGAGAAGGGGAGCATCGCGGTGAGTTCGAGGAGCTGGGCGGCGGCGGAGTCCAGGGCGAAGGCGCGCCGGCTGACGAAGTAGAGCGGGAGCCCCAGCGCGACCAGCAGGGTGGGCCAGCGCAGCCCGCCGGCGAGGACCACGGCCGCCGTGACTCCCGCGGCGGCGCAGAGGACGGCCGCGATCCGCCTGCGGGAGAGCTTCTCGCGGTAGACCACGACACTGACCACCACCATGACCAGCGGCAGGATGAGATAGCCCAGGGAGAGATCGAGGCCGTGCCCGCTCTGGGGCGCCCATCCGAACAGCCACAGTTGCAGCCCCAGGAGGGCGGCGTCCAGGACCAGGACGCCGACCAGGTGCGGTGTTGCGCGCAGGCGGCCGACCAGCGCCGCCGCCTGGTCCCACATCCGCGCCACGCAGAAGAAGGCGGCCAGGAAGGCGACCATCGCGACGATGCGGTATCCCAGGATCTGCTCGGGATCCAGCGGCAGGAGGTGCGGGGGGATCATGAAGATCGTTCCGAAGATGACCGACGCTCCGACCGAGGACGCGATCCCGGACGCGGGGACGGAGGGGGTGGGCGCGTTCATGTGGGCGTGGGTGCCTTCCGTGGGGCGGGGAGGGTGAAGGGGCCCGCCGGGGACGTGCGGACCGCGGCGGGCTCCAGCGTCTCCCACTTCGCCGGTAAGGACCAGCGGCGAATCGTGGAGCTGATTCATTAGGCTTTGTGGATGGTTCTCTCGGATCTCCACCGCCTGCGGATGCTTCGCGAACTCGCCGAGCGCGGGACCCTCGCCGCCGTGGCCGCCGCGATCGGCTACAGCCCCTCGGCGGTCTCCCAGCAGCTGGCGGTACTCGAGCGAGAGGCCGGTGCCCGCCTGGTCGAGCCGGCCGGACGGGGAGTGCGGCTCACCGACGCCGGGAAGGTGCTCGCCCGTCACGCCACCGTCCTGCTGGACGCCGCCGAGGCCGCCGAAACCGAACTGGCGAACCTGAGCCGGGAAGTCCGGGGCAGGATCCGAGCCGTGGGTCTGCAGTCGGCGGCCCGCCGTCTCCTCATCCCCGCGCTGGTCGAAGTGGCACGCCTGCACCCGCTCGTCGAGGTCGAGATCACCGAACTCGAACTCGAAGTGGCCCTGCCCGAGCTGCGCCTGGGCACCGTCGACCTCGTCATCAGCGACGAGTACGAGGGCCATCCCCGTCCGCGTCCCGACGGCGTCGACCACCGCCTGCTGCTGCGGGAAGGGACGCGGCTGGTTCTGCCGGCGGGGCATCCGCTCGCCGCCCGCCCCGGGCCGGTCGCCCTGTCCTCGCTGCGCGACGAGGTGTGGGCCTCCTCGAGCAGCGGCACCGGCCACCACGCGATGATCATCGGGACCTGCCGGGCGCACGGAGGATTCGACCCCGACCTCCGGCACCGGTCCAACGACGCCGACGTCCAGCTCGAACTCGTCCGCCGAGCGGGCGCGGTGACCCTGCTGCCCGACCTGACTCTGCCGGCCGCGGACCCGAGCCTGGCCATCCGCGACATCGCCGGAACCAGCCTGACCCGACGGCTCTACGCCGTGACCCGCCGGCGGTCCCAGACGTCACCGGCACTCGACGCCTACATCGACGCCCTGCGCCGGCAGGGCTGATCCCGCCTCCCCCGAACGACGGACTCTCATCGCAGCACGGCCCGGGCGGGGAGGGAGGTCGAGACCAGGGCGAGGAGCACCGCGGCGGCGGCGAAGGAGCCGACGACAAGCGGCGGCAGGTAGGGGCCCTCGCCTGTGAGGCCGTGGGTCATGGGCACGAGGGTGGCCAGCGCGATCGCTCCGCCCAGGACGGTTCCGGTGACGCCGACCAGGAGGCTCTCCCAGCGGAGCATGCGCAGGACCTGGCGGCGGGTCGTGCCGACGAGCCGGAGGGTGCGGAGCTCGCGGCGGCGGGCGAGGACGGTCATCACCAGGGTGTTGGCGGCGGCGACGGCCGCGAATCCGCCCAGGACGGCGGCCATGGTGGTGTTGGCCCAGGCGTTGACCTCGCGGTCCCGGCTCTGCGCGGCGGCCCGGCCCGCGGCGTCGGTGACGGTGCCGAGCGCCGTGAGGCGGTCCGGCGTGCCGCCGCGGACCAGCAGTTCGTCGGCGTAGGGCATGGTGCGGTGGCCGGCCAGGTCGGCGGCGGGCAGGGTGACCTCGGCGAGGCCGAGGCCGCGCCCGTAGGTGGCGACGACGCGGGGCGAGGCGGTGCGGCCGTCGGGCAGCCGCAGGGGGAGGCGTTCTCCGGGGCGGACGCCCACGGCGTCGGCGAGGTTGGCGTCGACGGCGACCGTGCCGGGGCGCAGGCCGGCGAGGGAGCCGGTGCGCACGTCGGGGTCGAGCACGGGGCGGGGGTCGGCGGAGACGGCCAGCGCGGTGGCGCTCCGGAATCCCGTGTCGCGGTCCGGGAGCAGGACGCCGGTGTGCTGGACGGCCACGGCAGCGGTGACGCCCGGAAGGCGGGCGGCGCGGGCGGCGGCGTCGACGGGCAGCCCGCCCGGCGCGGTCACGACGTGGTCGGCGATGACGCCGGCCCGCTGCTGGTGCTCGGTGGCGCGGTCGGTGCTGGCGTGCAGCAGCACGAGGGTGGAGGCGAAGGACGTCGCGAGCACGATGGGCGTGAGCGCGGAGGCGAGCCGGCGGGCGTTGGTACGGGAGTTGGCGGCGGCGAGGTGCCCCGACGCCCCGGCGGCGTGGAGCGGCAGGCTGAGGACGGTGGCGCTGAGCCGGGCGAGGAGCGGGCCCAGGAGCGCCACGGCCAGCATGAAGAGCATGACGACGCCGAGGGCGGCGTTGGCGGCGTCCTCGCCGGAACCGGCGGCGGCGACCCCGGCGAGCACGGCGCCGCCCGCGACGGCGGTCACGCCGAGGACGGTGCGGACCCGGCCGATCGCGCGCCGCTCGGTCTGCGCCTCGGCGAGGGCGAGGCCGGGCGCGACGCGGGAGGGACGGCGGGCGGCGGCGAGCCCGGCGCCCAGGGCTGCCAGGACGACGACGAGGACGGCGGCGGCGTACGGCAGGGGGGCGGTGTCGAGCCGTACGCCCTGCGGAACCGCACCCTTGTCCCGGAGCTGTCCGAACCACCAGGTCGCGAGGGCGAGTCCGGGCAGGCAGCCGAGGGCGCCGGCGAGCGGGGCGAGCAGCAGGGCCTCGGTCGCGATGGAGCGGCGCAGCTGGCGCGGGGTGGCGCCGACGGCCCGCAACAGGGCGAACTCGCGGGTGCGCTGGCCCACTCCGAGCGCGACGGTTCCGGCCGCGGTGAACACGGCGACCAGGGCGGCGATGCCGCCGAAGGAGCCGCCGAGCGCGACCAGGAGCTCCTTGGCGGCCGGGAGCGCGGCGCCCTCGGCGAGGCTGCGGTCGTCGCCGGTGCGCACCTCGGCCCGGCCGCGCAGGGCGCGGTCGACCTCGACGGCGAGCGCGCCGGGGTCGGTGCCGGGAGCGGGCAGGACGGCGATGGCGTCGACGGTGCGGGGGTGGCCGGACAGGGCGAGGGCCTGGGCGTCGGTGAACCAGACGCCCGGTGTGCCGGTGGTTCCGAAGACGGTGAAGCTCCGCCGGCCGAGCGGGGTGTCGAGGGTGACGCGCTCCCCCACGCGCGCGTGGCCGCCGCCGAGCACGACCCCGCCGGGTCCAGGGGCGGTGCCGGAGGCGAGCCGGGTGCCGGTGAAGGCGGTGGAGCCCCAGCCGGAGGCGGTGAGCGGGGTGCCGGCGGCGTCGCGTACGGGGTAGCTGACGTCGCCGACGGCACGGGCGGCGCCCGGGGCGCGGGCGGCGGCGTGGACGAGGGAGGCGTCGAGGCGAGCGCGGTCGGGCAGGGCGGCGGAGAAGGTCTCGCGCTCCGGGCCCCGTCCGACGGTGGCGTGCACCTGCTGGTCAGCGGCGGCGACGACGGCCGCACCGGCGTAACGGCCGGGCGGCACGGATGCGGTGAGGCCGGTCTGGAGCAGCAGCCCGCACCCGGAGACGACGGCGGCGGCGAGCAGCAGCGCGACGAAGGTGCCGACGAAGGAGGAGGGCTTGAAGCGGACGGCGGCCCGGGCGAGGCCGTTGGGTCGGAGCGGCATCAGGCGACCGCCCCGGCCCGGGCGCGGGACGTGGCCGTCGCCGTGGAGGTGAGGTCCGTCATCAGGGCGGCGATCCGGGCCGGGGTGGACCGGGGAAGGCGGTCGGCGAGGGCGCCGTCCGCGAGGAAGAGGACGTGGTCGGCGTAGGCGGCGGCGACCGGGTCGTGGGTGACCATGACGACGGTCGCGCCGAGCCGGTCCACGGCGTCGCGGAGCAGGGTGAGGATCTCGGCGGCGGTGGTGGTGTCGAGGGCGCCGGTGGGCTCGTCGCCGAAGATCACGTCCGGCCGGGTGACGAGGGCGCGGGCGATGGCGACCCGCTGCTGCTGGCCGCCGGAGAGCTCCGAGGGCCGCCGGGCGCCCTTGTCGGCGAGGCCGACCTGCCCGAGGACCTCGGCGGCGCGGTCCCGGTCGGGGCGGCGGCCCGCGAGCCGCAGCGGGAGCAGCACGTTCTGCTCGACGGTGAGCGAGGGAAGCAGGTTGAACGCCTGGAAGACGAAGCCGAGACGACTGCGGCGCAGTCGGGTGAGCTCGTTCTCGCCGAGGCGGGTGATCTCGGTGCCGCCGAGCCGGACCGACCCGGCGGTGGGGCGGTCGAGTCCGGCGGCGCACTGCAGGAAGGTCGACTTGCCGGATCCGGACGGTCCCATGACGGCGGTGAAGCTGCCGTGCGGGAGGCTCAGGTCGATGCCGCGCAGGGCGTGCACGACGCGGTCTCCCTTGCCGTACCGGCGTTGTACTCCGGCAAGTTCGACGGCTGCCGTCAAGGGGGCGGCTTCCCGCGCCATGGGTTCCTCCGTACGTTCGGGTTCGTCCTGTCGAACGTACGGAACGGGGCAGGTCAGGGACCATGACGGCGGCCGGTGGATCACGGGTGGGGTTGTCCCCACCCCTGCCGTTCGGGAAGACCCTCCACGCGGTCACACGAGCCGGAGGTCACCCAAGGGCCGGCCGGCCCGCGGGGAGTTCCCGGACCGTTCCGTCGCTCGGGGTCGTCAGCCCGTGGGTGGACGCTCGGACATCTTTCGAAGACTGGAGGATATTCAGCATCTCGTTCGATCTTCCTAGTGTGGAGGCAGACGGGGCGGTCGCCCCGAGTCCACCACTGCTCAAGGGAGTTCACCATGCGCGCTGTCATCCAGAAGTCCTTCGGCGGCCCCGAGGTCCTCGAGCTCGCCGAGAGGGACAAGCCGGCGCCGCTCGGCGGCGAGGTCCTGGTCCGGGTTCACGCGAGCGGCGTCAACCCGGTCGACGTGGCCGTGCGCTCCGGCACCTACCCGCTCCTGGGCGAGCCGCCGTTCGGCGTCGGCTGGGACATCTCCGGTGTGGTCGAGGAGGCCGGACCCGGTGCTCGGTTCAAGCCCGGGGACGAGGTCTTCGGCATGCCGTTCTTCCCGCGCGCCGCCACCGGCTACGCCGACTACGTGGCGGTGCCCTCGCGGCAGGTGGCCCGCAAGCCCGCGTCGCTGGACCACGTGCGGGCCGCCGCCGTGCCGCTCGCCGCCCTCACCGCCTGGCAGGGCCTGGTCGACGCGGCCCGGGTCACCGAAGGACAGCGGGTGTTGATCCACCGGGCGGCCGGTGGCGTCGGCCACTTCGCGGTGCAGGTGGCCAAGGCGCGCGGCGCCCACGTCACCGCCCTGACGAGCGCCGCCAACCACGACTTCGTCAGCGAACTCGGGGCGGACGAGGTCATCGACTACCGCACCACCGACTACACCGAAGCGGTGGCGGACGTCGACGTCGTCTTCGACTCCAGCTCCGAGGGCGAGCGCGCGCTGCACGTCCTGAAGCCCGGCGGCACCCTCGTCAGCATCATGGAGCACTGGAACACCGAGCTCGCCGCCCGCGTCGAGAAGGAGGGCCGCCGCTTCGCCGGAGTCTCGGTCGAACCGGACTACGCCTCGCTGGAGGCGATCGCCGCCCTGATCGACGCCGGCCGCATCCGCCCGCACGTCTCGGCGACGCTCCCGCTGGAGCAGGCGGCGAAGGCCCACGAGCTGGTCGGTTCCGGTCGCACCCGTGGCAAGGTGGTCCTGACGGTCGCCTGAGCAGAGCGGGTTAGAGTGCAGACGGGGACAGGGAGAGTCGCGCAGGGGAGCGGGCGGAGGAGCGGAAGGTGGACATCCTCACCGAGGTGCTGGCCTCGATGCGTACCGGCCGACCGGTCTCCGTCCGGACCACCGGACGGGTGCCCTTCGGACTGAGGCTGCCCCCGGTGGCCGGCGCGGGGTTCCACGTGGTGCTGTCGGGCACGTGCTGGCTCGTCCCGCTCGAGGACGCGGCGCACCAGGCGCCGCTCCCGCTCGGCCCCGGCGACGTGGTCTTCCTGCGGGACGGGCGCGGCCACATCCTGGCCGACCACCCCGACACCCCGGCCGAGGTCGAACGGGCCTCGCAGTTCAGCCCCGGCTCACCGCTCGGCACCGTCACCATCGGCGGCGAGGGCGCCACCACCAACCTGCTGTGCGGGAACTACCACCTGGACAAGGCCCGGCCCCATCCCCTCGTACGACAACTGCCGGCGATCATCCATCTGCCCGCGAACCCTGCCCGGCACCCCGAACTCGCCTCGGCCATACAGCTGTTGCGCTCGGAGCTGGAGCAGCCGCGACCGGGCTCCGGCGGCATCGTGCCCGCCCTGATCGACTCGCTGCTCCTGTACATCCTGCGCGCCTGGCTGGAGGAACGTCCGGCGGTCGGCGCCAGGGGCTGGGCCGCCGCGCTCGGTGACGCGGCGGTCGGGCCGGCGCTGGCGGCGATCCACGAGAAGCCCGGCTTCCAGTGGACCGTGGAGTCACTGGCCGCCCGCGCGGGGCTGTCGCGTGCCGCCTTCGCCCGCCGGTTCAACGACCTGGTCGGAGAACCGCCCATGGCGTATGTGACCCGCTGGCGCATGACGACCGCCGCGCGGCTCCTGCGGGAGACCGAGGACCCCCTGTCCACGGTCGCCTCGCACACCGGCTACGGCTCCGAGTACGCCTTCGCCAAGGCGTTCAAACGCGAGTACGGGCAGGCCCCCGGCGGCTACCGGCGCGAGATGCGCGCGGCTTGACCAGGGGCACCGGCGACGCGAGACCGACCGGGTGTCCGGTACGTTCCTCGGCGCACCGGTCCGGGCGCCCGCGAGGGGGCGACGCCAAGACCCCCGGGCATCCCCGGGGGCGAGGGCTTCTCAGCCGATCGGCGCGTACAGCACGCCCAGCTTGTCGATCTCGTCGCCCGACCTGCCCGTGAACCCGACGATCTGCCAGCCGGACGGTGCGGCGAAGGTCCGGGTGTCCGACGACGCCACGCCGGAGGAGAGGGTACGGCCCCGGTCGGTCGTGAAGGAGGCCGAGAAGACCCGGGTGCGCCCGTCCTTCTGGCCCCGTGTCAGCTTCACCGAGGTGAGATGCTCCCCGGCGGCGAGTGTCAGGGACGTCGCCGTGCCGCCCGTGCCGCCGTGGGTCAGGGCCGTACCGCCGTCGTGCGTCAGCGACACCGCGTCCAGCCGGGAGCCGCCCCGCAGGGTCAGGGTGCGCGGGGACACGGTGGCCGGCAGGTCGTCCGCGTCGTTGAACGCGGTGCCGTGCGGGCCTCCGAAGAAGTCGCTCGCCCTCAGGGACGGGGCGAGGGTGTAGGAGAAGTCGACCGTGTGCGGGAAGTGGTCGGAGAGGTGCTTACCGTCGGAGCGGAGGAAGGACGCCCACTCGTTGTGGTAGCGGGTGGCATCGAGGCTCAGGAGTGCGCTGCCGCGGTACAGGACCTTGTCGACGACCTCGCAGTCGTCGGTCGGGGCGGCGGAGTCGCAGAGCAGCGGGTCGCCGCCCTGCGGGGGCGCGGTACCGCCCTTGACCAAGTCGACCCACGGGTCCTTCAGGCCGTTCTCGGACAGCAGGGTGCGGATGTTGTCGCCCGCGCGCGTGTACCGCGTGTTCGTGTCTCCCATGACGATCACGGCGTTGCCGGAGGAGTTGGCCTGGATGAAGTCCGACAGCTGCTCGATGTTGGCGCGGCGGGCGGCCAGGGCGTCATCGGTGCTGTCGGCGTTGGTGTGGACGTTGTAGAGATCGACGAAGACGCCTTCGGCGAGCCGCGCGCGGGCCAGCGAGAAGCCCTTCGGTGTCAGGCAGTTGGTCCCCGTGCACTGGTTCCACCTGACCCGCTGGAAGTCCTCGAAGGGGTAGTCGGAGAGGGTGTTGAGGCCGTCGCCTATCGCGGCTCCGCCGCTGGTCGCCGTGCGGTGGGGATGGGTGTCGTGGGCGTACAGGGAAGCGTGGTAGTTGAAGTCCTCCTGCACGTTCACGATGTCGTACGGGCCGAGCCGCTCTGCGATGAGTGGCGTGTTCGTCTCCGGGTCGCTGTCGCCGAGGCCGAGAGGGAGACCGGCGATGTTGTACGTGAGAACGCTGAAGGACCCGCTGGTGGCGGCGGTGGCAGAGGCGGCGGCGGTGGTGGTGGCGGTGGCGGCCGCCGGCGTGGCGCTGGCGGCGCTCAGGCCGGTAAGGCCGGTCAGGGGCAGGGCCGCGGCCGCGAGGGTACCGAGAAGTCTTCTCATGGGGGGGGTTGCTCCGGTCGGAGGAGTGGTCGGGACGTGAACAGTGCTCAGGTTCGGCCCACAACACCGCTCTGAGCAAGGGGACTTGAGAAGACGAGGGGGGCGAACGCGAACCGCCGCGCCCGGGTCGCCCGCCGCTCACCCACCAGTCGTTCAATTTTCATCTTTCACCTCGACTCTCCTCAAGCGGCGCAGCAGCGCCCGCGCGAGCAAGCGGTAGCCAGGAGGCGCTTCATGGGGCACGGCCACGGGCACGGTCATCACCGGCACGGACACGACCACGGTGACGAGCACACGGCGACGGAGCTGCCCGCCGCCTTCGACGTCCGCGTGCCCGACGAGGCCCTGACTCCCGAGCAGCGGTCACGCCGCTCGCTGCTGCGCAGGGCGGGCCTGCTCGGCGCGGGCCTGACCGCCGGAAGCGTCCTCGCCCCGCAGAGCACCGCGGCCGCCGCCCCCGGTCCCCGCCGGCCGGACGGCTTCCTGTGGCTCGCCGGCGACCACCACGTCCACACCCAGTACAGCAACGACGGCAAGTACCGGGTCGTCGACCAGGTCCGGCAGGGCGCCAGGCACGGCCTGGACTGGCTGGTCATCACCGACCACGGCAACGCGACCCACGCCAGGATCGGCGTCGAGAAGGTCAACCCGGACATCCGCGAGGCCCGCGCCGCCTACGAGGACACCCTCGTCTTCCAGGGCCTGGAGTGGAACATCCCGGGTGCCGAGCACGGCACCGTCTTCGTCCACCCCGGCCGCAACGAGGTCTCCGTCCTCAAGCGGTTCGAGAACGACTACGACGGCAGCGTCAAGGGCGCCGGCGACTCCACGCCCGCCAACGAGGCGCTGGCCATCGCGGGCCTCGGCTTCCTCGCCGACCAGGTCCGGCGGCGCCAGGTCAAGGACGTGCTGATGCTCGCCAACCATCCTTCGCGCAAGGGCATCGACTCACCGCACGAGATTCGGGCCTGGCGGGATGCCACCGGAGAGGACCGCCGCATCGCCGTCGGCATGGAGGGCGCCCCCGGCCACCAGGCCGCCGGCATCGCCAAGGGCCTCGGCATGGGCCGCGCCCGGGGCCTGTACGACGGCAGCCCGGGAGCCAACTCCTTCCCCGGCTACCCGCTGGAGAGCTACCGCACCTGGGGCGGGTTCGACTGGATGACCGCCACCGTCGGCGGGCTGTGGGACAGCCTCCTCGCCGAGGGCAAGCCCTGGTGGATCACCGCCAACTCCGACTCGCACCACGTCTACACGGACACCGCCGTCCGGGGCCCTCACGGCGACTACGCCGCCGACGGCAGGCACGGGGACCCGGTCTACGGCGGGAAGATCGACCTCACCGAGGGTGACTACTGGCCCGGTCAGTACAGCCGCACACACGTCGGCGCCGACGGCTTCGGCTACGCCGCCGTCATGGACGGCATCCGGGCGGGTCGCATCTGGGTGGACCACGGTCGACTGATCAGCGGTCTCGACGTCCGCGTGGCCGGCGGCCACCGCTGGGCCACGCTGGGCGGCGCCCTGCACGTCAGAAAGGGCACGAACGTCACGCTGACCGCCGACATCGCCCTCGCCGTCGGCCCCAACTGGGCCGGCTTCGTACCGCGGTTGTCCCGCGTGGACGTCATCCAGGGCGACGTGACCGGGCCGGTCGCGGACCCGGACACCTTCACCGCGCCGACGGCCAGGGTCGTGACGTCGTACGAGGTGAGGAAGGCGTCCGGCAGCGTCCGCCTCACCTACGACCTCGGCCGCGTCGACCGCCCGGTCTATCTCCGGATGCGCGGCACCGACGGCAACCGCACCGCCGTCGGCCCGATGGGTGCCGCGGTCGATCCGGCGGGCCCGGCCATCGACGTGATCGGCGACGCCGACCCGTGGCGCGACCTGTGGTTCTACTCGAACCCGGTGTGGATCCTGCCGTCATGACCCCGCAGACCCTGACCATCGACGCAGACACCGGGAACCTGCCCGCCGCCGACCACCTCCTCCACGCACTGGCCGCCGAACTCGACCTCCCTGACGTGGTGTTCGGATGCACGCACCTGGTGCGCGACGACCGGCCGCGCGTCGTGGTGTCCCTCGCCCTGCCCTCCGGGCCGCTCGTGAGCACCGTCGAGGAGCGGCTCACGGCACAGGGCCACCAGGTGACGCGCGGGATCCCCGACGCGGTGGGCCGGGCGGTGCTGTACCCCGGCTCGGCCCTGCTCACGGGCACGCTCACCGTCACCGACGTCCTCGCGCGCTCGGCGATCGACCGCGTGACCGTCCTCGGCACCCCACACCCGCCGGCCTCACACACCCGCCTGGTCACGAACGGCCACGTACGCCCCCGATGGACAGCCGACGGCGAACTCGTCCTGACCGCCATGCCCGCCGCGGGCGGCGTACTGGTGCCCTTCGAGGTGCCGGACCCGACGCCGTGCTGTGCAGACCACTGAGGCTGACGGTCCACGGCCCCGCCGGGACCGGGTCGAGCTCGCGAGGCTCCCGGGGCCGGTCACCACGGCGCGACCGAGGAAGCCGCGCTCGAACGATTCGCCGAGCCGGTCAGCGAGCCGGTCAGCCGGCCGTGCCGCGGGCCGGGCTGCGGCGTACGGCGAGGACGGTGGTGTCGTCGGTCAGGCCGTGCGCGGTGTGCCGAGCGGCGGCCGCGCGCACGTGCCGGACGAGGCGACGGGGCTCGGACAGGGCCGGGTCCGTGCGGAGGGCGCAGTCCAGGTCGTCCGCCAGGGGGTAGAAGGCGCCCTCGGCGTCGCGGGCCTCGGTCACCCCGTCGGAGACCAGCAGGAGCGTCTCGCCGGGGCGCACGGCGACGACGTCGACGGAAGGCTTCTCGCCGGTGAGGCCGAGCATGCCCAGGGGCAGCGTGGCGGCGCCCCCCAGAGGGCGGACGCCGTCCGGTCCGACGGCGAGCGGGGTGAGGTGACCGCAGTTGACGAGCTCGACGTGGGCGTCGTCGTGGTGCCGTGCCGTCCCGTTCGTGGGGAAGCTGATGAGGGCCGCGGTGGCGAAGCGTTCGCTCTCGTCGCCGCCGAGGGCCTGGACGTGTTCCTGGTGACGGCGCACCCGCTGGTCCATGCGCAGGGCCACGTCGGCGAGGTCGGGCTCGTGGAAGGCGGCCTCGCGGAAGCTGCCGACCAGCGCGGAGGCGCAGGCCACGGCGTCGAGTCCCTTCCCCTGAACGTCGCCGAGGACCAGGCGGGTGCCGTACGACGAGGGCTGGATGTCGTAGAAGTCCCCGCCGACCCGCGCGGCGACGTCGGCGGTGGTGTAGGCGGCGGCCTGGTCCAGGCCGGCCCAGGAGGAGGGCAGCGGTCGCAGGACGGTGCGGCGGGTCGTCTCCGCGACCTCACGGATGTGATCGGCCCGGCGGGCGGCGCTCAGCCGGGCGCCGCACACGGCGAGAGCTCCGGCGGCGCTGATCATGACCAGGATCAGGCCGGGGAGACCGGTCAGGGCTCCGCCCGGGTAGGGGATGTCGACCGCGGCGTAGGTGCCCACGGTGAGGAGGCCGTACAGGGCGGTCGTCCGCAGGCCGCACAGGAGGGCGGCGAGGCCGGGGACTAGGGCGACCCAGATGATCCCCCGGAAGCTCTCGCAGGTGGCCACGTCGATGACCACGGTGGCCACCAGGACGAGGGCCGGGAGCAGGGCGAGCAGGGCGCTACGGTGCCGGGGCGCGCACTGCTCGTCGGGGGCCGGATCCGCGAGCGTGGTGCGCGTCGTCCGGTCGGTGGGGCGCGGGGAGGGCGTGGGTGCCGCGGTGGAGGCGTGTTCCATCAGGTGCTCCATCAGGTGCTTCACCATTCAATAAGGACAGCACGGACGGGGCCCGGGCGGAGCTGCCCGAAGGTCCCGACCGCACCGGTCCAAGGGCCCGGACCGGTGCCGGCGGTCGGTGGGCGGCCGCGGTCGGTGCCGGGGGTCGCCGCGATGAGCAGTGCCGGCCTCGGAGTGGACGCCGTGCCCGACGGCCGGGGAAGCCGGGGAGGTCTGGATGGCGGCGGCCGGGGCGGAGGCGGGGGTGTGCGACAGGGTGGTCACGGCGGTTCCCTTCCGGGTGGAGGTGGTTGCGCGAAGGCGGGCGGGGGTCGTGCCCGAAGGCGCGCACCGGGGGTCAGAGGGCGATCGAGCCGGTGGCCAGGGCGAGGACGGCCGCCGCCGCGCCGAGGACGACGAGGACGCACAGCACGAGTTCCGGCCGGGTGAAGGCGCGGCGGCCCTGTTCGCGGCGGGCCAGCACGTACAGCGCGGTCGCCGGGGCGTACAGCAGGAACGACAGGAGCAGGAAGCCGGGGCCGGCCGCGTACAGCAGGAACAGGGAGTAGAGGGTGGCGGCCACGGGGACCACGAGCTGCACCGCGCGCCGCTGCCCGAACGGCGCGGGGCCGGGAGCCTGCGTGGTCGTGGCGGCGAGGGCGGAGCGCACCGCGAATCCGGCGGCGAGCAGGAACGGGATCAGGGAGAGGGCGCTGGTGAGGTCGAGGGCGAAGTTGAAGGCGTTCTCGGAGAACATCGTGATCACGAGGACCGCCTGCGACAGCAGTGTGCTCATCAGCAGCGCGGACGTGGGTACGTCGCCGGGTGCGGTGCGCTTGAGGAAGCGGGGCATGTCGTCGTTGCGGGCCGCCACGTGGAGGACCTCGGCCGCCATCAGCGTCCACGCGAGGTACGCGCCGAGCACCGAGACGATCAGCCCGGCGCTGACGAACGCCGTGCCCCAGGGCCCGACGGCGTGCTCCAGGACGCCGGCCATCGACGGCTGGCGCAGTTCGGCGATCTCGCCCATGGGCATGATCCCGTACGACACGATCGTGACCGACGCGAAGACGGCGAAGACGCCGAGGAACCCCAGGACGGTGGCACGGCCGACGTCCTCCCGGCGCCGGGCGTGCCGTGAGTAGACGCTGGCCGCCTCGATGCCGAGGAACACGAAGACGGTGATCAGCATGGTGCCGGCGACCTGGTCGAACAGCGATCCGGCGTAGGCGGCGCCGCCCAGGTTGTCGGCGAAGACGCCCGGATCGAAGAAGAACAGGGCCAGGACGACGAAGACGAGGATCGGCACCACCTTCGCGGCGGTGACGATGCGGTTGAGGAGGGCCGCTTCCCGTACGCCGCGCCGGACGAGGAAGTAGAAGGCCCACAGGCCCGCGGTCGACAGCACGGCGGCGAGCAGGGTGTCGCCCGCTCCGAGGGCGGGCCAGAGCGCGCCCATCGTGGACATGATCAGCACCCAGTAGGTGACGTTGCCGACGCAGGCGCTGGCCCAGAAGCCGATGGCGGACAGGAAGCCGGTGTACTGCCCGAACCCGGCCTTGGCGTAGGCGTACACCCCCGAGTCGAGGTCCGGCCGGCGGACGGCGAGCCGCTGGAACACCAGTGCCAGCATCAGCATGCCGGTACCCGCGACGGCCCAGGCGATGAGGGCCCCGCCCACACCGGTCTCCTGGGCGAAGCGGCCCGGAAGCGAGAACACCCCGGCCCCGACCATGGAGCCGACGACCATGCCGACCATCGTCGTCAGCGCGAGACCGGCACGCTTGCCGCCCTGCGACCGGGCCGTGGCGTCACCCGCCGGGCCAGGCCGCTCGCCGGGCGTCGCGCCTGGTGGAGACGGTGCCGCGGTGGCGGGGAGGGAAGGGGGTGTCTGCAGGTCGGTCATGGTGAACTCCGGTGGTCACATGAGCGCGTTGCGAGGCGCGGGAGGGCTGATCAGGCGGGGGCGTGTGCCTATCCGGTCATCAACAGGCCGGTGGCGAACACGGCGAGGACCAAGAGCGTCAGAACGACGGCCTCGACCACGACGAT
This sequence comes from Streptomyces sp. NRRL F-5727, assembly GCF_000719555.1. Classification (GTDB taxonomy): domain Bacteria; phylum Actinomycetota; class Actinomycetes; order Streptomycetales; family Streptomycetaceae; genus Streptomyces. The sequence continues at coordinate 26,377 of NZ_JOGX01000040.1, read as the reverse complement.
CGGCCGTCGCCGCCACCGCCGCCGCCGAGGCCCGGACCGTTCCGGAGCGGACCGCGAAGCCCCCTCCTCCCGTGGGGAATCGACGCCCTGCGGCGCGAACACGGAGGCTGGAGACGGTGAGGATGCGTGCGTGCTGTTCATGTCGGCTCCTGATGGCCCACGACAGTCGGGGCCTGAAGGCGGAATTTCGACAGATCCGCGGACGGAATTTCCCTGGAAAGGGTTCCGCGGTGTGCGCAAATTCACCGTACAAGACCATTTTTCGGGGATCCAACAAGCAACTTCGACAGATCGTCGGATGGGACTTTCGACCCGTCGGGGAGGGTCTTCGGCCCGGCGTGAACCATGAACAGGACTCCCCGCCGCGGGACTTACTGGAGCCAGGGTCCCGCCGTCCCCCGCCGACCATCCACGGAACACAGCGCCTTTCGCTGGCGCTCGGCCTCGAAAATCCGGGATCTCCCTTTCTTCATTCGGGATGAAGGTCGACCGCGACCGGGAAAGAAGAGGGCGAAAGTCCCGGACGCAGGGGACCTCCGCAGTTGACCCGAAGCGCTTCATGTTCGCGCGCGTCGGTTGTGTGTGCGCGCCGAGGTCGCGGCCCCCTGCGACCGGCGACTCGGCACGTTGGGCGAGGACCCGTTCGGCGATCCCCGCCGCCCCTGCGATGGTCCAGATCGAGCTGGACCACCTGCCCCGAAACCCTCGTCGTCACAAGGCTGTTCACCTCGCCACACCGGCGAGACCCCCAGCTGCCCGTCGAACACGACCGTCGCGAACCTGACCACCGGCAGTATCCGGCGGCTCCACCACGGCGGCCAGGAGATCGCCCGGCCGACGGTGACCGGCGCCGACACGCCCTGGACTCACGCCGGCGTCGAGACACTCCCCAGAGCGGGCTGTCGGCGAGGAGGACTGGGAGCGGGCACCGACGCCTACTCCCCTCACATCCGCAATGGGCGCTCACGATGACGTTCCCGACGGCTGCCTCGTCGCGGAGTTCATGCGGCACCTCCGTGACGACGGCACCGCCGGCCGGCGCCGGCACGACGAGCCCTTCGACGCGGTGAACCCGTGACGCGCCGGCTTCGCTGCTTCGGGGTCGGCGAAGCCGCGCTAGAGGATCCGGCCCCACCAGGACCCGTGTGCGGAGGGCGCCGGGGCCTCCGTGGTGACGGGGGCGAGGCCGCTCTCGATCGGGGTGTCCCACTCGATCAGGGCGGCGGGGAACCAGGTGACCGGCTTGGTGTCTTCCCGAGAGTTCGCCCAGGCGGCGACTCGCACGGCGGCCTGCCGGTCGGGCAGCAGACCACGCTCATCGGTATCCACTCCGAGGTGGAGCCTGCCCTCCTCGTACAGGTCGTTGCAGAGCCAGGTATGGAGCAGGCCACAGTCGTAGCCGAGTACCTCCCAGCCGAGCTCGCGCCCGCCGTCGGCCACCTCCCGGGCAGCCTCGTCGGCGCCCTGACCGTCGAGGTGGGCCAGTAGCACCGGTTCGTCCGTCCCGGCCGCGCGGATGTCGGCGACGAATCCGCCGACATGCTCAGAGGGCACGAGCAGGGCGAACAGGCGCGCGTCCACGGGCAGCTGGAGAGGCAGGCAGGCCGCAAGCGCCTCCCGCGCCGTGCCGAACCAGCAGCCGTCGTCCGGAAACCGATCGGTCAGACAGTCGGACGCCGATGTCAGTTGTTCCGCAGAGGGGAGCCCCGAGAATCTGACCTGCTCGGGCGCCGCAACGAAGTAGCCGGCGAGCAGCGTCTCGCTGGGCACGTCACCACCGGAAGGAAGCCCCTCAATCATGCCCACACCGTATCTGACCTGCGATCTCAAGGTCGACGAGACCAATCCGAGTGGTCAGGCTCGGGCAAGGCTCCTGCCGAAGCGGAGAAGCGGCGGCCGAGCTGAACGCCACGTACAGAAGGTCGAGTCCCGGCACCACCTGACCACCCCTGACGACGGTCCTGCGACCCTCAATAGTCTGCAACAAAACTATCTGCTACGGTCTCCTTTGTTGCGGCAGTCGGCGGGATGCCGCACCCCGACTGCCCGCCCATCCAACCCGCCTCACCCGGACCACCGAAAGGCCGACCGCCATGAGCGAGCTGACCGCTACCGAGTCCACCGCCGGCACCACCCGGAACGACGGGCCGGCCCCCCGAGCGCTCACGCCCCAGGAGCTCTCCCGGCTGTTGAGCCAGCAGCAGTTCGGCGTACTCGCGAGTGTCAGGAGCACCGGCCACCCGCACCTGTCGACCGTCCTCTACGACTGGAACGCCGAGGAGCAGGTACTGCGGGTCTCCTCCACCGCCAACCGCCTCAAGGTCCGTCAGTTGCGCCGCGACCCGCATGCCTCACTGCACGTCAGCGGCCCGGACGTCTGGTCGTTCGCCGTGGCGGAGGGAGAGGTGGAGATAGTGGACCCGGCCGACGAGGCGACCCCTGGCACGCGGCCACTGCCTGACCGGCGCGTGACCATTCTGCTCCGGGTCTCTCGCCTCTACGGGACCGCCCTGGACGTCCCCGCCCAGGGCTGAGAAATCCGCCCCACCGACCTCAGGCACGCGCGGCGCGCCGAACGGCCCGTCTTGCGCGGTCTGGGCCGTGGGGCGGTCAACGGCCGCGACCAGGGAACGATTCGCCGATTCCACCGCCGCGACAACGTCGGCGGCCGCGGGCCATGCTCGGCATCGCCCGGATGCACAACCTCGCTCTCGCCGGATAGGCCAACGGGCTTCACCGTGATCAGCCATGCCCGAGATGACCCGAAGATCATTTACGGGACAGCCGACAGCCCTTAGCGGGCCCGCTCCGAGCCCGATGCCAGCTGAAAGCCCGTGGCGGTGTAGCAGTGGGTCCGGCATCATCCCCATGTGATTGTGATGCAACCCGTTCTGGAGATCTCCGCCGCCGCCGACTTCGCGCTCTGGCCGGTTAGCGAGCACGAGTCATATGGCTACCTCGTGCTGAACGGGGAGCTCACTCCGGCGGAGGTCGGCACGGCGGTTATGCAGATCGCTGCCTGCAACGACTTCGAGCCGGAGGAGGAGCACGGGCCGTGCCCGACCGACCCGCTCGGCACATTCCTGCACGGGCTGCTCACCATGCCTGATCTGTTCGCCGCCGGAGGGTTCCGGGTGACCGAGAATGCCACCGACACCGTCTTCGTCGATCCGGGCTGCTGCAACGGCCTAGAGACCTGGCGGGACTGGCTGGAGGTGCTCGACGGTACCGGCTGCTCCTACTTCGGCCACGATCCGTCGTCGGTGGCCGAACGCGTCGGCGACATTGTCCGGCTGACGTTCGACGCTTACGGGACGGACGACAGCCCGGTGATCGAGCTGTCGGTGGACCAGGCACGCAGGCTCGTCGCGGGCGCCCAGCAGGATTTGCAGGACTTCCTCGGTGTTGCCGGAATCTGGGCTCAACAACACCTGCCGGCACACGCCGGCGCTGTCACTGCCGCCCTGGCAGGGGCACTGGACCTGGCGCCCACACAATGACCAGCTTCCTGACCCACCGAGCGCACGTGCACGACGCCCGTCTCCCCCTCCGCCGCCGGCACAGCGCGCTGCGGACCTGCATCACCCTCTTTGCTCCGTACGGCTTCCGGGCGACGTACCACCACCTCACGCTCAGCGCCGCGATCCCCCGGCGTCTGGAGGCGGACCCGGACGCACTGGTGCGGGCGGTGGAGGAACTGCATGAGGCGCGGGTGCTGTGGCTCGCGCGAGCGGAGGAGTACGCCGCGCAACGCCGGGCGGAGAAGCGGGCGGGACGGCGGGCTGTAGTGAACCCGCGACCGTGGTGGCTGCGGAGCTGGTGGGAGGGCCCGAACCGCGCCTGGTACGAAGACCCGTTTCGCCATCCGTCGCTGCGGCTGCCTGAGTACGTCCGGCGACAGAACGCGATTCTGGACGGCGCCGACCTCCCCGGCTGCCCCGCCTGCGGGGACAAGGGACCGCTGGTGTCGAACTCGACCGGGCATGGCTGGGTGGAGCTGTGCCGTGGGTGCGCGTGGGTACTGGCGCCATGTCCGTGCGGGCAGCGGCACCGGTTCGTCCCGGAGACGCCGTTCAACTGGAAAGGGATCTGGCAGCGGGCGCACATGAGCGATGACGACATGTCGAACCCACATTGGCCTGTGGGCTAGCCGGTTGGATGCGGCACGGGGGCTTGAGTGTGGCTGATCAGCTGGGTGGCGCGCGCTCTTCAGATCGTTGCCCGCCGCGCAGGTGATCGTTGCCCGGCGCTCCTCGTAGCGAAGAGATGTCACGGGCGCTGCTGGGAGGTCGCTGGCTGGTCACCACACGTCGACGGACCAGACGTCGACGGACCAGACGTCGCCCCTCTGACGTCCGTCTGGATCTGGGGCGCCTGACCCGTACGGGTCAGGGTCAGCGACGACGTGGATGCGGGCGGCGGACGCGGATACGCGGTAGCAGTCCATGTCACTCGACGTGTTGTGCTTGTCGAGTTCGATCGTGTGGCCCAGGGCCAGGATGGCGGTCTGCAGTTCCTTGAAGGGGACTCTGGGTGCGAATTCCCCGTATTCCCGCGAGAGCGGGGACGGCACAGTGCTCGGGGAGTGGTCGTACAGCAGTCGTTGGATCTTCACGCCGAAGCCGAAGCACGACATCTGTCCTTGCCGCCCTGGCTGGTCCGGCGAGAAGTTGATTTCCACGAGCCCGTAGTCCCGCCGCAGTAGGCCACCACCGGGAACATCGAGGCACGTCACCCCCAGGGCGGCTTCCCAGGCTTCCGGGTCGGCACCGAGTCCAACTCCCAGGACCTCACCGCAAACGGCCACGTGAGCGTAGAAGTCCAACGCGGACACCCGCCAACTCCCTCAACTATCCGGACAGGGCACCACTTGCTGATCTCCGCACAGGACAGGCGGACCAGCGCCCAGTATTCGGTGATCGTACAGAGCAGCTTGTCAGGGCGGTCGCCGGGTGAGTCGTAGCCGTGGTCGAAGTCTCAGGCGGGATGTGTCTTTCAGGTCAGCCGCGGTCTTCCCACTCCTCCTCATTGAACCGGGCTTCTCTCACCATGTCCCGTCAGCTAAGCCGGAACCCGCGCGTGGGACCGCCGCAACCATCAGCTGGCAGGCAGGTCCCGGCTTACCGACGTTCAGGATTCCGGGAACCCGCGCGCTTCCGACGCCGACCACTTCAACGCAATCAACGACCAGTTCGGGCATGCGGCCGGCGACGCCGTCCTCGCCGCGTTCGGCGCTCGCCTCACCGCCTGGGCCGGGCCGTCCGCGGCCGTCGGGCGGCTCGGCGGCGACGAGTTCGCGCTCGCCCTGGACCTCCCCGCCGCTCGCCGCGTCCAGCGCCTGGAGCAGCTGGTGCGGATGCTGCACACCCCGGTCGTCCTGGACGACGGCCGCACCGTCGACGTCGGCGCCTCGGTCGGCGCCGCGACCCCGGCCGCCGTCGGCAGCCGGGACCTGCCCGCGCTTCACCGGGCCGCCGATGCCGCCCCGTACGACGGCAAGCACACCGGCCGCCCGGTCCTCGCCACCGCCGAGCATGCCACGGTCCCCTCCCTCAACGGCCGCCGCCTCGGACGGCCCGGTACGGCCACGTGGGGACGGGCGGCATGAGCGACCCGCCCTCCTCACCGACCCGGGTACCTGGGTGCGGGCTATCACAATCCGCCAGCCCTGGGCCACCCGCATCCTCGCCGGGAAGACCCCGGAGAACCGGCCCGCCCACTGGCCGTGGCGCGGCTGGGTCCTCATCCACGCCGGGAAGGCGAAGCCGGACCCCGCCCTGCTGCGCGACCCGCTGGTGGCGACCGCGATCCGAGGCCGGGAGTTGCACCGCGGCGCGGTCATCGGCGTCGCCCGGCTCACCGCCTGCCACCTCGCCCAGGGTCCGGAGCACTGCACCAGGCCATGGGCGCACCGCGACGCGTACCACCTGGTCCTCGACGACGTCCGCGAGCTGCCCCTCCAGGTGCCCGCCACGGGCGCGCTCCCCGCGTGGAGACCGGCGCCCGAACTCGTCGCCCAGGTCCTCCAGCAGCTGCCCGGCCTGCAGCCGTGACCGCCCGGCGCCGCCACCCCCGCGCGGTGCCCACACCGCCGGAGCAGCCCGCGGTGCCCTTCCCGCTCCTCAAAAAATGGCGCGACGGCCGGCACTTCGGCCAGCCCGCCCCGTACGTGTTGTGCGGCACCACCACCCCGCTGAGGTCCCACGCCAAAGAGCCCGTCCACAAGGTCTGCGCGGAGCTCTGGAACACGGCACACCCCGGCGAGAACCGGTTCGTCTCCGACCCGCCCAAGAGCGGCGCGACGACCGACGCCTGACTCTCACCTCCCCGACACCGCCACCTTCGACCCGATCGTCCCCACCGACGTCGACTCCGTCGAAGAAGAAATCCACGACACGGTCGTCACCTGCACCAGCGGTGACCCGAGGATTGTCCACGAACTGCTGAACCGGATCCAGCCCGGCGACCTGCTGCGCGCGACCGGCACCCTGGTCCGTCCGCTGGCGCCCGGCGAACCCGCCTTGCTCATCGTCGACGCCCTAAGGGCTGTCCCGCAAACGCTGGACGGGTTGCGCCCAGGTGAGCCCCGGATACCCGCGAGCCTCCAACAGGGCACCTGTGGCAGCCTGCCGACATGCCATGGGAACTCAAAGAGCACGCAGGTCGCCACTACGCCGTCCTGTTCCACTACGCCTTGCCTGACGACGCCTGGGCTGTGGAACTGAGCGAAGCCAAGCCGGCGTCGGCAGAGGGCGACGCCGAGAGCCCCGCCGTCGCGGTGACCCACTTGCCTGGCGCTGCCTTCCTGGTGACACATGTCCCGGACGAGGACCCGAATCTGCAACCGACCGTCCGCGTCTGGAGCCCTGACGAGCGCGTCGTCCCCTACGAGGTCATGCGCTGGTACATGGAGCAGGTGGCCGACCAGGTAGAACGCTGTCGCATTGCGTTCGAGCAGGGAGAACCTGAAGCAGTGGAATGATCACGCAGTGACTGGTGTGATCACAGCGTCGGAGCCTTCCTAATTCCCTGGTAACGGGCCGTGGGACGGGGCTGGCCACCAGTCCGTTCGAGCGCCGGGGACCGATGCCCTTCGCTCATCCCGGCCTTCCACAGTGCAGGTGGTGGCAGCTTCGCGGGCACCGAACGTACGCCTGGAGCCGTCTGGGCACTCGATCCCTTTATCCAGAGCGGCGGCGCTCGGTGTCTTCGAGGCCGCCACCGTCAGCACTGGCCGCTTGATCACTCGTTGGTGTTGGTGGTGCGAGCCCGCCGCACGGTGACCTCCTGATACTCCAGAGCCGTCAGAGCTCCCGAGGAGACCGGGGCCCGTGGGGTGCGCTGGCGCCACGAACGGCTAGTGAGGTGGCGGACCGACCGGGTGGTCGAGTCCTGGAATTAGGTCGCTGCGTGGCCCGCATGCGCTCGCAACCAGCGCAAACACCGCATCTCTGGGGAGGAAAGAGTTGATCTACTGCGGAACCGACTGGGCCGAGAGGACACACGACGTTGCCTTGGTCGACGACACCGGCCAGCTACTTGCGAAGCGACACATCACCGACGACGCGGCCGGCTACAGGAGCCTGATAGACCTGCTCGCCGAGTACGGCGACACGGAGGACACCCCGATTCCGGTTGCGATCGAGACCTCCCGCGGTCTGCTGGTCGCGGTGCTGCGGGCAGGCAAGCGGAAGGTGTTCGCGATCAACCCGATGGCTGCCGCCCGCTACCGTGACCGGCACGCGGTCTCCCGCAAGAAGTCCGACCCCGGCGACGCCCTGGTCCTGTCGAACCTCCTGCGCACGGATATGCATGCCCACCGGCCGCTGCCGAACGACAGCGAGCTGGCCCGCGCCATCGCCGTACTGGCCCGCGCTCAGCAGGACGCGGTCTGGAACCGGCAGCAGGTTGCCAACCAGCTTCGCTCGCTGCTGCGCGAGTACTACCCCGCCGCTCTGGAGGCCTTCGCCAAGTGGGACAACGGCTTGTGCCGACCGGAGGCCCGCGAGCTGATGAAGCTCGCGCCGACACCGGCCAAGGCCGCGAGCCTGACTCGCACCCAGATCACGGCGGCTCTCAAGGGTGCGGGCCGCAAGCGCGGCATCGAGGCGGATGTCGAGCGGCTGCGCGAGGCATTCCGCACCGACTGGGCCCGTCAGCCCGAGCTTGTCGAGGATGCGCTCGGCAAGCAGACGCTCGCCCTGCTTGGACAGCTCACGGCCGCCTGCACCGCCGCCGCAGACCTCGCCCAGGCCGTCGAGGAGACGTTCCCGCAGCACCCGGACTCGGAAATCATCCTCAGCTTCCCCGGCCTCGGTATCCAGCTTGCCGCCCGGGTGCTGGCCGAAATCGGAGACGACCGCACCCGCTTCGCGGACGCCCGCGGCCTGAAGGCTTACGCGGGCGCCTCACCCGTTACCCGGGCCTCCGGCAAGAAGTCCAGCATCACCAGACGATGGGTGAAGAACAACCGGCTCAGCCACGCCGGCTACCTCTGGGCGTTCTCAGCGATCACCGCCTCGCCCGGTGCCAAAGCGCACTACCGGCGGCGACGTGACGACCACGGAGACTGGCACGCCGCTGGCCAGCGCAATCTGTTCAACCGGATGCTGGGCCAGCTCCACCACTGTCTCAAGAACCGCCGCCTGTTCGATGAGCACACCGCGTTCCCGGCGCCGCAGTCCTCAGCACTGGCAGTGGCGTAGGTGATCCCGCTCACGACTCACCGCCGCGGAGGTCGCTCCGCAGCGTGCTTGAATCACCGGATGATCGACTGGTCCACACTCCACGACGCCTACGGCCCGGCACACGCGATACCCGGGCTGCTGGACCGAGCCAGCGGTCGTGACCAAGAGGCCATCAACGGGCTTTGGGGGCGCTTGTGCCACCAGGGGACGATCACCCCGGCGAGCATCGCCGCACTGCCGCAGCTGGCGGACATCGCCAAGACCGAGAACGCCGCGGACTGGGCGCTCGATCTGGCCGGAGCCATAGCGAGTGGCCTCCTTCAACCTCACGGCGCCGACGAAGAAGTCGCCCGCTGTGCAGCTACCTTGGCCGAGCTTCGCGCCATGGCCGCCGCCCGGCTGCGGTCTGGCCTGGACGGGAAGGTCTACCTGAGCCGGCTGCGGGCCATGCTCGCGTTCGACGGCCAGCCCTTGTGGTTCGAGGCCCTGGACGACTTCACCGATTCCTTCGTCACTGTCGCCTGTCCGCACTGCGACGCACCGGTGACGATCGCGATCGGCGACTACGGATGCTACTCCTCAATCCGGGACTGGAATCTGGGGGATGTCCACCAGGTCCCGCTCAGGCCGGCCGTCCCGCACGAGCTGACCGGTACCGGGAGGATGTTGCACGAATCAGCCGTACGGGATGGCCAGCAACGGCTCGCCTGGGGCCTGACTCACCTGTTTGGCCAGGCGGAATGTCCAGGATGCGGGAGCGTCTTTGGCATCGCAGATGAGTACGCGGCTGCCAATGCACCCGCCCCATGGGACTTCGCCCGAGGCCACATCAAGGACGCTCTCTGATGACCACCGGCAGGGCCCTCGAAATCGAACGGTGAGCTCGTGCCCGCTGCCCGGCTTGACGGCTTGGCGCCGTGAGGTGTCTGGATAGCCCCGTTCTCCGGGCTGAGCCCGCGTGCCTTCGGGAAACTGGTGACGGTGTTGCGGCGCGAGGGTGCGGACACGGTTCGCAGGGGCCGGCCTTGGAGCCTTCCGCTGGAAGACAGGGCCCTGATGGTCGCAGCCTACTGGCGCACGAACCTGACCATGCGGCAGCTCGCGCCGCTGTTCGGAGTATTGAAGTCGGCGGCCGACCGGGTCATCGACCATCTCGGGCCGCTACTCGCGCTCCAGCCCTGCAAGCGGTTCGCGAAGGACGCTGTGCTCATCGTGGACGGCGCTCTGGTCCCCACCCGGGATCACGCCATCGCCGAGCGGTCGAAGAACTATCGGTACTCCACCAACCACCAGGTCGTCATCGACGCCGACACGCGCCGGGTCGTCGTAGTCGGTCGATCGCTCGCCGGGAACCGCAACGACTGCAAGGCATGGGAGGAATCCGGCGCCAAGGCCGCCGTCGGCAACACCCTCACGATCGCCGACGGCGGCTACCCCGGAACCGGACTCGTCATCCCCCACCGCCGGCGGCGCGGCCAGACCGCCCGACTGGAAAGAGGAGCACAACAAGTCCCACAAGCAGGTCCGAGCCCGCGTCGAGCACGTCTTCGCCCGCATGAAGACCTGGAGGATCCTCCGCGACTGCCGCCTGAAGGGCGACGGCGTCCACCAGGCCATGCTCGGCATCGCCCGGATGTACAACCTCGCTGTCGGCGGATAGACTAACGGGTTCCACCGGGATCAACCATGCCCGAGGCGACCCGAAGATCATTTACGGGACAGCTCTTAGCATGAGGTCGTGGCGACGGTGCAGGTCAACGGGGTAGAGGTCGCTTACGACCGCGTGGGCGAGGGACCGCCCGTGGTGTTCCTGCATGGCGCGGCGCAGGACTCCCGCGTCTGGCGGCCGCAACTCGACGCACTGGCAGAGTCGTTCACGGTCGTGGCCTGGGACGAGCCGGGAGCGGGCCGTTCTTCCGACGTACCGGAGTCCTTCGGCCTCGCGGACTACGCCCACTGTCTGGCCGCGGTCGTGGCGTCGCTGCGGCTCGGCCCGGCGCATGTCGCCGGTCTCTCCTGGGGTGGCACGCTGGCCCTCGAGTTCTATCGCCACCACGCGGACCTCGTGAGGACGCTGATCCTCGTCGACACCTACGCGGGCTGGAAGGGCTCCCTGCCGCCGGAGGAGGTGCGGGCCAGGGTCGAGGGCGCGCGCCGGATGCTGGCCGCGCCGCGCGAGGAGTTCGATCCGACCCTGCCCGGACTGTTCGCCGGCGAGCCGCCCGCCGCGTACGTACCGCTGTTGGACGCGATGGCGGCCGTCGTACGCCCGGAGAGCATGCGGACGCAGCTCTTCCTCATGGCCGAGACGGACCAGCGGGATCTCCTGCCCACCGTCTCGGTGCCCACCCTGCTGCTTTGGGGAGAGCAGGACGTGCGCTCGCCCCTGGTCGTCGCGCGACAGTTCCAGGACGCGATCCGGGACGCCGAGCTGGTCGTGATCCCCGGCGCGGGGCATGTCAGCCACCTGGAGCGGCCCGAGGAGTTCAACCGGGCCGTGCGCGGCTTCTGCCTCAGCCACTCCTGAGCGGGCGTCGCCGGACCCCACCGCATGGTGGACGGTGACGCGAAAGCGTCGACCTGCTCGGTAGCGGACCTGGACGTGGACGTGGACAAACATGCTGCGGGAGCGCTCCCATTCTGGAATCGTGGCGCGGATGACACGACCGTTCATCCGCCGCTACCGTCCTTCCGACCGCCCCGCCGTGGCCGGGATCTGCGTCAGAACGGCCCACGAGGGCGGTGACGCCTCCGGGCTCTACCCCGACCCCGAGTTGCTCCCCGTGATATTCGCCTACCCCTACGTCGAGCTGGAGCCGGACTTCGCGTTCGTCCTGGACGACGGGACGGGACAGGCCGTCGGCTACGTCCTCGGGGCGCCGGACACCGCCGCCTTCGCCGCCCGGTTCCGCCGGGAATGGCTGCCCCGGGTGACCCCTCGCTTCCCGCCGCCCGCCGGAGCGGCCGACACACCCGCCGACGGGATGGCGGCCCTCCTGCACACGCCGGAGCGCATGGTCCACGGGGAGCTGTCCGGCCATCCGGCACACCTGCACATCGACCTGCTGCCCTCCTGGCAGGGCCAGGGGTACGGGCGCTCGCTCATCCACACACTGCTCGCCGCGCTGCACGAGCACGGCGTGCCCGCCGTACACCTGTGCATGGTCCAGGCGAACACGTCGGCCCGCGCCTTCTACGACCGGCTGGGATTCACGCAGCTGAACGTGCCCGACCCCGGACCCGTCTGGTACCTGGGCCGCCCGACGGCCCGGTAGCCGAATGCCCGGCTCCGGCCGGCCGCCCTGACTGCCCTCCACGTCCTCCTGGTGACCCTGTCCCCCACCGCGCGCGCCATCGGAGTGACGGGATTCATGCAGGCGATCGTGCCGTACGCGGAAATCCCTTCGGGCCCGTGACCGCCGTGTCGCACACCGACAGACACGGGATGCCTGCCTGCTGCGCGGCCAGGGCGACGGGCGGCGGGCCGTCGAAGGCCAGCAGCACGAGGCTCCCGCTCACGCGGGCCGGGGCGTCGGCGGTCACCCGGGGCAGCCGCAGGTCGTAGCCGCGGTCGGGGCGGGCGTTGAGTTCGTCGGCTGCCAACCGCGCGGCGTTCATGCGGGGTCGTCGGCCGCCTCGACGAGCACCGCGACGGTACGTACCGGCAGCGGGGGCTTCATGGCGTCCGAGCGCAGCACGGCCCAGGCGCCCGCGCCGGCGGCCCCGGCGAGCAGCGGCGCGCCGCCGCCGAACGGGAAGCGACGGCGGGTCGAGGGCGAGGCTCGGTTCACGGGGTTTCGTCGTGGAGGGGTGGCGGGGCCGGGGCGGGGCCGAGGGTGGTGGTGCCGGCCGTGCGGTGTCCCAGGCCCGTGCGGTAGGCGTCGAGGGCCGCTTCGACCCGGCCGGTGCGGCGCAGCAGGTCGCCGAGGAGACGGCACAGGTCGGCGAGGTCCCCGGCGGCGCCCGCGCGTTCGAGGAGGCTCATCGCGCGGACGTAGTGCTCTTCGGCGGCCTCGGTGTCGCGAGTGTCCTCGGCGATGATGCCGAGCAGCCGGTGGGCGGCGGCGGCGTGGACGGCGCCGCGTTCCGGGGAGAGCCCTCCGAGTACCTCGCGCAGCAGTTCCGCGGCCTCCTGGGACTTGTCGCGCCGGTGGAGCACGTCGGCGAGCTCGACGGTGACCTGGCTGGTGTAGAGGGTGGCGCGGCGGGAGGTCAGCATGGCGCGGGCGGCGCGCAGTTCTTCCTCGGCGCGGGCGAGTTCGCCGTTCTGGGCGTACACGTAGCCGCGCATCCACCGGCAGTTGGCCAGTTCGGTACGGATCTCCAGCTGGCGGTACATCTCCGCGGCCTTGGCGAGCGAGGCGTCGGCTTCGGCGATCCGGCCCTCGGCGAGCAGGGTGCGGGCCACCGAGCGGTGCATGCGGGCGATCAGCGCCGGATCCCCGGCCTGTGGGGCGAGGGCGAGTGCCAGTTCGGCGGCCTGCGCGGCGCGGGCCTGTGCGCCCAGGTCCATGTAGGGGCCGATCGCGGCGGTGTAGAGCCGGAGCAGGGCGTCGGGGTCGTGCAGGCCGGTGCGGTTGAGTTCGTCGAGTGTGGTCTCCAGGAGGTAGACGGCGTACCGGAGTTCGCCGGCGAGGTAGTGGGCGACGGCGCGGCCCCGGCGGGCGGGGACGCGGGCGGGGAGTGAGGCGTCCGCGAGGGTCTGCTCGGCGGCCTCGAAGTGCTCGCGGGCGCCTTGGAGGTCGCCGGTCTCCAAGGCGCACTCGCCGAGGCCGAGCCGCGCGGTGGCCTGTTCCTGGACGAGGTGGTGTGCCTCGGCCTGCGCGAGGAGGCCGGTGAACCGGTCGGCGGCCTGTTCGGCCTCGCCGTCGGCGAGGGCGCGCTGGGCCTCGGTGAGCCCGAGGCGGAGGTCGGTGGCGAGGCGGGCGGGCTGTCCGGTGGCGAGTTGTTCGAAGGGGACGCCGAGCCGGTCGGCGAGGTGTCGCAGCGCCTCGTCGGAGGGGCGGACCCGACCGGCTTCCAGGGTGGAGACGTAGGCCGGTGTGTAGGCGGGTTCGGCGAGCTGACGCTGTGTCAGCCCGCGCTGTCGGCGCAGCTCCTGCACTCTGCGGCCGATGGTCTCGGGGTCGTCCCGTCTCGCCATGTGTCCCATCATGCCAGCGCCTCCGCTCGCGGCTCCGGGCGCTGCCGGCGGCCGTGGCCGCCCGCGCCGTGTCCGTACGTCCGTCTCTCGCCGGGGCCTTGTGCGTCCGGCCGCCGAACCCCTAGCTTAAGCGGCTACTTAAGCACGCTTAACTCGTCGCTTTAGAGAGGTTCACCGTGCCCAGACGCGGAAGCAGCCGTACCCGCTGGATCGCCTCCGTCGGCGCCGCCCTCACCACCGCGGCCCTGCTCGCCGGCGCGAGCGCGGCCGGAGCGGCCCCCGCTCCGGCCCCCTCCCCCGCCCCCCACCCCGCCACTTCCACCGCCGTTCCCGTCTCCGGACCCGTCCCCGGCCTCGCCGGCGTCTCCGGCGCGGCGGAGACCCACGAGGTCGAGTACTTCGGCGGCCCCGAGGGTCATCCCCGGCACCGGCACGTCCCGGCGCACGCCCCGGACAGGATCGCCCGTCACCAGACCTCCACCCCCGGTGCAGCCGTCGGCGCGACGGTCACGGCCGTCCAGGAGACCGGGCCCGTCACGGGCCGTCTCGACCTGGTGGTCATGGGCGACGGCTACACCGCCGCCCAGCAGGCCGACTTCCGCGCGGACGCGCAGGCGACGATCGACGCGGTCTTCGCCGTCGAGCCGTACGCCAGCTACCGGGGCCTGTTCAACATCTGGCTGGTGGACGCCGACTCCGCCGAGTCCGGCGTCTCCGGCGACCCGACGGCCGACGTCGTCAGGGACACGGCCCTCAGCTCCTACTTCTTCTGCGACGGCATGGAGCGGCTGCTCTGCGTCGACGAGTCCAAGGTCACCGCCCACGCCGGCCGGGCCCCGGCCTCCGACATCGTCTTCGTCATCGCCAACTCCGCCAAGTACGGCGGCGCGGGCTACAGCTTCTCCCGGCCGCCGGCCGGGGCGTCGTACCGCGGCATCGCGACCATGTCCTCCGACCACGCGCAGTCGTACCTCATCGGCGCCCACGAGCTCGGCCACTCCATAGGCGAGCTGGCCGACGAGTACCAGTACGCCGGCTACGGCGCCTACCCGTACAAGTCGTCCGCCAGCACCAACATCTCCACCGCCGCCGACCTCGGCACGAGCAAGTGGTACCGCTGGGTCGGCGAGCAGGACCCGACCGGCTCGCCGATCGGCACGTACGAGGGCGGCGACTACTACGAGACGGGCGTCTACCGCCCGACCGACACCTCCCTCATGCGGACCCTCGCCTCCACCGATTTCAACCACGTCGGCCGCGAGGCGATGATCAAGGGCTTCTACACCCACGCCGACGCCCTGACCTCGACCGTGCCGACGGGCCGGCGGGTCGGCCCGACCCAGCCGCTGACCGTGCGGCTCGCGCCGGTGACCGGCCTGGCGGGCCTGCACCTGACCTGGTACGTCGACGGCAGGCAGGTCACCTGGGCCACCGGCGACCTGTCGGTGACCCCCGCCGAACTCGGCGCCACCCGCAGCGGTCAGCGCGTCACCGCCACCGTCACCGACACCACCGCCGCCGTACGCGACCCCGCCGTCCGCGCGGCGAGCTCCAACTCCCTCACCTGGCGGCTGCTCTGACAGTGCGGGTGGCGGTGCGGACCAGGGCGGCCAGGGTGAGGGAGCGGCTGTGCGGGGGCCAGGCGATGTGGGTCACGACGGGGGGTGCGTCGGTCACGGGGACGGCCGTGTGCTCGGCCCACAGCCAGGAGCGGGCTGACGCGGGGACGACCGCCAGGGTGCGTCCGAGGGCGATCAGCTGGGCCAGTTGCGTCTGGTCGTGGATCTCGGGGCCCGGGCCGGGTGCGTAGGCGCCGCGGGTGGGCCAGCGGGCGAGCGGCAGGTCGGGGACGTCCCTGACCTCGGCCAGGGACAGGGTCGCGCGGGCGGCGAGGGGGTGCCCGGCAGGCAGGACGGCGACCTGCCCCTCGGTCGTCAGCGGCTCGCTGTCGAACCCGGCGAGGGAGTTCCACGGCGTGTACATGAGCGCGGCGTCGGCGCGTCCGTCGCGCAGCAGCTGTCCCTGCTCGCTGATGCCGCAGGGCAGTACCTCGATCTCGGCGCTGTCGGGCTCGGCCGCGTAGGCGTCGAGAAGCGTCCGCAGCAGTTCGTGGGAGGCGGCGGCCTTCACCGCGAGGACCAGCCGCTCGCGGGGGCCGCCGGGGCTGTCGGCGCCGCCGGCGCGCCGGGTGCGGCGCGCGGCGGCGGCGGTCGCGTCGAGGGCCGCCCGGCCCTCCCGCAGCAGCACCTCGTCGGCGGCGGTCAGGCGGACACCGCGGCGGTTGCGCTGCAGCAGGACGACCCCGAGGCGCCGTTCGAGCTGCTGGATCGCTCGCGACAGCGGCGGCTGGGCCATGCCGAGGCGCTCGGCGGCGCGCCCGAAGTGCAGTTCCTCGGCGACGGCCACGAAGTACCTGAGCTCGCGGGTCTCCAGGCGGGTCTCCAGGGTGTCCACGGCCGCAGCCTACGCGGTGATACCTGGCGGGTATGACAGGGCACCGGATCGGTGTTGGCCGCGCTGTTCGCCCGCGGGCCACCCTCATCGACATGAGCGAAACGAAGACCGCGCTGGTGACCGGCGCGAACAAGGGCATCGGGTATCAGATCGCGGCCGGGCTGGGCGGACTCGGGTACCGGGTGGGCGTGGGGGCCCGTGACGCCGTCCGGCGCGAGACCGCCGTCGGGAGGCTGCGCGGCGTCGGCGTGGACGCGTTCGGCGTGCCGCTGGACGTGACCGACGACCGGAGCGTCACCGGTGCCGCGGAACTGGTCGAACGGCTGGCCGGGCGCCTGGACGTCCTGGTCAACAACGCCGGGATCTCGGGCGAGATGGGCCCGGGGTGGGAGCAGGACCCGACCGCGCTCGACCTGGAGGTGCTTCGCAGGGTCGTGGACACCAACGTCATGGGTGTCGTACGGGTGACCAACGCGATGCTGCCGCTGTTGCGGCGCTCGGCCTCGCCACGCATCGTCAACGTGTCCAGCAGCGTCGGCTCCCTGGCCCGGCAGACGGACCCCCGCACCGGGATCGGCCCGGTCATGGCGGCCTACGCGCCGTCGAAGTCGTTCCTCAACGCCCTCACGGTCCAGTACGCCCGGCAGTTCGCCGGTACGAACATCCTGGTCAACGCAGCCTGCCCCGGCCTGGTCGCCACGGACTTCAACGGCTTCCACGGACCCCGCACCCCCGAGCAGGGCGCGGCCACACCGATCCGGCTCGCCACCCTGCCCGACGGCGGCCCGACCGGTTCGTTCTTCGAGGACGCCGGCGTCGTCCCCTGGTGACCGGTCCCGGGACGGCGGGACTCCCCCGCCGCCCCGCTGGGGGAGCGCGGAGGCGGCCATGGGTTCCCCGGGTCAGCGGTCCGGGTTGATGCCGTTCGAGACGGACGTGACGCGGGCGATCTGGACCTTCGCCGCGTACTCCACGTTGCCGAGCTCGGTGTCGCCGGCGTGCAGGTGGGCCACGACCGCGCCGATGCGCATGACGACCTCGAAGCTGTCGCCGTCCTGCATCGCCTGGGTCTCGTCCGCGCCGGCGTCGAGCGTCACCGGCTTCGCCGGCTCGTCGTGCTCCGCGCTCTCCTTGCGCTCGTGCTCCGCCAGGATCTTCATCGTCGAGGACGCCTCCTCCGCCGTGGCGAAGGTGAAGAGGGTGAACTCGACGCGCGCCTCGTCCGCGGAGCCGCGGGCCTCCATGTCCCTGTTCCCGATGGCCTGGATCCCGGCACACGGCGATGTCGTCAGCTCGGAGCAGCCCTTGACCGCGTCCTCGCCCTGGACCACGACGGGGTCGCCGCCGACCATGACGTCGCCGATGCTGCCGTCGGACGGGAGCGCGGCGTACAGGCCCGTCGTGTCCACCCAGACCGGCGGGAGGTTGGGTGTCACGCCCTCGCCGTCGGCCGGCGCCGACGACCCTCCGCCGGTCGTGGCCGGCGGCGTCGCCGCCGTGGCTTTCGCCGGGGTGCTCCCGTCCTTGCACCCGGTCAGGGCCAGCGCCATGACCGCCACGACCGCCGCCCCCCGTATGACTGCCTTCACGCGGACTCCTCCGATGCCCTGATCAGGCCCGCGGAAGAACGGACCATGATCGAATTCGATGACACGCACACCCAACCGCATCGGTTGCCGGCCGGCCAAATCCGTTACCTGCGCCGCCCGGTGGGGTCGGTGGCCGGTCAGCCGGCCGGGGGCGGGGTCCTGCGGAGCCAGGCGGCTGTCTGTCGCAGGCCCTGGTCGAGGTCGCGTGGTGCGAAGCTGATCGTCTCGTGGAGGCGGGAGAGGTCGAGGGTGCGGCTTCGGCGGCCCGCGGGCTTGTTCCTGTCGAGCCGTATGTCCTCCGGTCGGCCGAGTGCGGCGTACACCATGGACGCCAGCCGGCGCATGGTGACGACTTCGGGTGTTCCCATGTTGACGATGTGGTGGTCGTTCTTCTCGACCGTCTCCAGGACGCCGCGCACCAGGTCGGTGACGAAGATGTAGGTGCGTGTCTGCAGGCCGTCTCCCCACAGGGTGATCCCCTCGTCGGCCATGGCCTTGCGGAACATGATGGGGATGACCTTGTTGGTGTGCGGGCCGAAGTCGTCTCCCGGCCCGTAGACGCTGCTGGGCCGGGGCTGGAATATGCGCATCCCGTATTCGAGGCGGTAGGTCTCCGCCAGTGTCTCCTCGTACACCTTGGCCAGGTAGTAGCCATCCGGCGTGTAGGTGAAGGAGCCGTCGAAGTCGGTCTCCCGGAAAGGGCGGTCCACTTCTGTCCGGTAGACCTCGCCGGATCCCATCAGCACGGTGTCGGGGACGCCGTAGCGGCGTGCGCAGTGCAGTATGTGGGTGGTGATCCTGAGGTTCTCCTCGAATACCCGGGCCGGGTGGTCGTAGCGAAAGCCGGCGTTTCCCCACACCGCCGCGCAGTGGATGACCGCGTCCACGCCTCCGGGGGTGGTCTCGAAGGTGCCGCGCAGGGCGTTCTCGTCGAGGAGGTCCGCGGGCACCGTTCTGAGCCGTGTCTCGTCCGGGGTGGCGGCGGGGAGGCGGGGGGCGTCGCCGCGGACCGGGCAGACGACGTGTGCCCCTCGGCTCAGCAGTTCCGTGACGAAGTGGGTTCCGATGAATCCCGTCGCTCCCGTCACCACGACTGTTTTTCCGGCCCAGTACTGAGTCGACATCCGTCCGTGGCCTTCCCTCGGCGAGTTGAGTGGTAAAAGTCCTCCGGAGCGGAGGAATTCGTCAAGGCCGGGCCGACGTTCCTTCCATCGCGCCGGGAGTGTCTGTTCAGCCGGTTTCAAGGGGCGTCGCGCGTGCGGGTGTTCGCGCGTCGCGGGCTTGAGCACCGCTTGAGATCCGGATGAACGCCGACGGCTTCGGCTGGGTGCTTCGGGGGTCCGCCCGTACGCTTGCCGGGAGTCCTCCACCGGCCCCTCTATTCCCGTGCGCGGCAAGAAATGGAACCGGCCGGGCCGGCCCCGTCGCAAGGAATTCTCCCGCGCTCTCACCGAATGCCGAAAGGGAACCTCTCATGACCGCTGACAAGTTCACCGACCCGCGGTTCGTCCCGCACGAGTCGGCGCAGGAGCGGGACGTCCGCGAACGGCTGACCAAGCTCCTCGTCGAGACGCCCATGCCGCCCGAGTACCTCATCGACAACCTGCCGGTCTATCTGCGGCGCCACCAGCTCGCCGACCTGCTCAGCATGGACGCCCTGTACCGGATGCTGCCCGAGATACCCGGCACCGTCATGGAGTTCGGTGTGCTGCACGGCCGGCACCTCGCCGCGCTCACGGCGCTGCGCAGCATCTACGAGCCGTACAACTCCCTGCGCCGCATCGTCGGCTTCGACACCTTCACCGGCTTCCCGGACATCGCGGAGGTGGACCGGGTCAGCACCAGTGCGGTGGCCGGGCGTTTCGCGGTGCCCGACGGCGAGGTGGACCATCTGCGCGAGGTGCTCGCCGCCCACGAGGCGAGCGAGCCGTTCGGGCACACCCAGCGCACCTTCGTGGTGCAGGGCGACGTGCGGGAGACGGTTCCGAAGTACCTGGAGGAGAACCCGGAGACCGTGATCGCGCTCGCCTTCTTCGACCTGGACCTCTACCAGCCGACCAAGGAACTCCTGGAGTGCATCAAGCCGTACCTGACCAAGGGCAGCATCCTCGCCTTCGACGAGCTGGCCCACCCCAAGTGGCCCGGGGAGACCACCGCCCTGCGCGAGGTGCTGGGGCTGGACCACGCCCCCCTGCGCCAGCTGCCCGGTCGTGAGCCCCCGGTCATCTACATGAAGTGGGGCGAGTAGGCGCGGGCCGGGCGGGGAGGCGGCGAGAGCCGGCTCCCCGCCTCACGCGTGCGGGACGGGGAAGGAGTTGAGGTGTTCCTCCTCCAGCGCGTGGGTCCGCCACCCCAGCCGTACGGCCGTGTCCTGCATGCGGCGCACGCCGCGCGCGGGGTAGGCGGCGGGCGCCGCCTGGACGGTGCCGGGGACGATGACCCGGCAGGCGTGGAGACCGGCCCCGGCGGCTTCGGCGGTCGTCAGATCGACGGCGACCGCCTCGAAGCCCGCGGCCTCCACAGCGCGCAGGGCCGCCGGCAGGCCGCGGTCGTGCGGGCGCTCCTGCGGCCACCGGCCGGTCGGCAGATCCCATGCCCAGGGCGCGATCCGCGGCGCGGCCCGGGGATCCAGATGGAGCTGGAGGTGGCACAGCTGCTCGGTCATGCCGGCCACCTCGCCCGTGGAGGCCCGGTAGGAGTCGAGATAGCGACGGTCCGGTCGATGCGGCCTGAGGGCGGAGGCGCGCGTCGCCGTCCGGGGCGCGGTGCCGGGAGTGTCCAGGGTGCGGCAGGTGTGCTGGAGCGTGTACGCCTCGGCGAGCGCCTTGGCCGCCGCCTCCGGTGCGCTGTCGCGGGCGGCGAACCCGTAGGTCAGCCAGCCCTCGTCGCGGCTGCGGACGCCGGCGGCGACCACCGGGATCCCGAACTCGTTGTCGATGCCGACCAGCCGGATGTCGAACCCGCGCTGCCCTCCCCCGGTCAGCGCCCGCAGTTCGGGGGTGAGGGGCAGGGCGGGCAGCGGGTGGGCGTTGGCCCACCAGACGGCGGCGGCGTCCCGCTCGACGACCTCCCCCAGGGCTCCCAGCAGGGCCTGCTCGCGCGTGGCCGCGGCGGCTGTTCCACCCAGCGGCGGGAAGGCGTACAGGGGTTCCGCGCGTGCCGCCGGCATGCGGCGCCAGGCCGCGTACACCAGGAAGGCCGGTACGTGGACGGGTGCGTCGCGCGTGAGCGAGTGGGCTTCGACCCAGGCGGCGGGCGCGTCCCGGGTGAAGGGCGTGAAGGGGAACCCCGCGGTGGCGTACTGCCGGGGCGAGTACAGGGCCAGTGTCGCGGGGTCCAGGGGTGCGGCGCCGCGGCGGCGCAGTGTCTCGTAGCTGCCGTGCAGCAGGCGGCCCGGCTGGGGGGCGGCGTCACCGCAGGTGCGCTCCACCGCCTCGCCGACGGCGCGAAGGGTGGCGGCCTGTGCCGACTCCCACGAGGTGCCGAAGGTCTGGCGGTCGCTCTGCCAGGGGGGTCCTTCGGGCAGGTCGGCGACGGCCAGGTGCAGGGCGGCGGGGGTGCCGCCGAGGCCCCGGGCGACGCGGGTGCGGGTGACGAAACGGGACAGGGGGCCGGAGCCCGGCGCGGGCGGCTCGGTGCCGCCGCGGCCGGGCTTCGGGTCGGGCGAGCGCATCAGGCCGCGTGGGCCGGTACGCAGTTGGTGACCAGCAGGGCCGTCTCGTCGAGGCGGTGCGGGGCCGTCTCGTCGTCGAGACGGGCCGGTACGCAGTTGCTGACGGTCAGCGCCTCCGCGTCGAGCGGCTGGTTCTGCGTGGCGGCGGTCATCGGGTTCATGAGGGTCGTCCTTTCCGGTCGGGTTCCCGGCCGTTCGCGGCCGGGGCCACCGGGGGCGCGGACGCGCCCCCGGACCGTACGGCGGTCGCCGTACGGAAGTCTTCGCCGCCGACGGCGAGCAGCCAGCCGCAGCCGGCCACGGCGCCCAGGGCGGCGCACAGCGCCCACAGGGTGGGGGCGCCCCACTGGTCGAGGCACCAGCCGCCGGCGGCGGGGCCGAGGAACGCGGCCGCGGACCAGGCACCGCCGTAGGCGCCCAGGTAGCGGCCGCGCAGGGCCTCCGGGGCGCGCCCGGCGGTCACCGCGCTGCCGGCCGGGGCCTGGAGCATCTCGCCCAGCGTCCACAGCACGGTCAGGGCGGCGTAGGCGGCGAGGCCGTCGGCGAGGCCGGTGAGTCCGAGACCGGCCGCGACGAGCAGTCCTGCCGCGGCCAGCACTCCGCCCCGGGAGCGTCGCTCGACGAGCCGTGACAGCGGGATCTGGAGGGCGACGACCAGCAGCGCGTTGACGGCGTTGACCACGCTGAAGTCGGTCGGGGTGTGTCCTTGTCCGGCCATCACCACGGCCAGTGCGCCGGACCGCTGCTCGAGGACGATCGCGAACACGGCGGTCAGCAGGACGAACAGGACGAAGGGCCGGTCGCCGCGCACCGGCGCGGAGGCCGGCCCGTGCCCGGTGTGCCGGCGGGCGGCGGGCAGGGTCTCCGGCACCCTGGCCCAGACGATCAGGGCGCACAGTGCGGTGGCCGCGGCGTCGGCGAGGAACAGCAGGAGGTAGCCGTGGACGACCAGGAGGCCGGCCAGCACCGCCGAGACGGCCGTTCCGGCGTTCACCGCCCAGTAGTTCAGGGCGAAGGCCCGCTGCCGGTCCTCGGCCGGCAGGACGTCGGCCAGGACGGCGCCGGCCGCGGTGCGGGCCGCACCGGCTCCCAGACCGACGGCGGTGGCCGCCAGGGCGACGGTCGCGGCCTGCCCGGTGAGCCCGAGCGTCGCCATGCCGGCCGCGCCGAGGCAGTGGCCCGCGATGAGGACGCGGCGCCGGCCGGCCCGGTCGGCGAGGGCGCCTCCCAGGAGGTTGCCCGCGAACGCGCCCGCGCCGAGCAGGGAGACGACCAGCCCGGTGGAGGAGGCGGAGTAGCCGCGGTCCGTGGTGAGGGAGAAGGCGAGCATGGGGCCGGCGAAGGAGCCCATCCAGTTGACGACGAGTCCGGCCCAGATCCACCAGAAGACCGGGGGGAGCCCGCGCCAGGCGGCGGGCGGCGGGGGCTTGCGGCTGCCGGTCCGCGGTGGGGTGTGGCGCATGAGGGGGTCCTTCGACGGGTGGGGGCGCGTGCGGGGTGCGTGGGCCCGGCGCGGGCGGCGGGGCGGGCCCACGGCTCACTGTGGTGGACGGTGATCGAGACCGGCTCGAGGGCGCGGGGTGTGCGCCCGGAGCCGCTCGCCGGCCGGCCGGGCGGGCCGACGGGTGGGACGGTGGCGTCAGGCCGTGCGGGGGTGGAGGGGCGCCAGGCCGTGTCGGGCGGGTGGACGTCAGGCCGCGTAGGGGTGGGCGGTTCGGGCGGTGTGCAGGGCCCGCGCCCACCAGGCGAGCTGGTCCAGGAGCTGTTTGGCGGCGGTCTCGGCCGCGGGCGGGTTGAGGGGGCGTCCGTCGGTGTCGAACACCTCCCAGACGTTGTGGAAGCTGACCTGGTCGCGCACGGTGACCGCGTGCAGCTCCGCGAAGACCGGCCGGAGTTGCTCGACGGCGCGCAGGCCGCCCGACATGCCGCCGTAGGAGACGAAGCCGACCGGCTTGGCGTGCCACGGCGTGCGGAAGCGGTCGATCATGTCCTTGAGGGGAGCCGGGAAGCTGTGGTTGTACTCGGGGGTCACCACGGCGAAGGCGTCGGCCCGGGCGAGGCGGCCCGCGAGCGCTTCGACCTGGGGTCCCGGGTCGGCACCGAAGGCGGGCAGGGCGGGGGGCAGCTGGAGTTCGGCGAGGTCGATCACGTCGACGTCGAAGGCGGTGTGGTCGCGTACCCGGTCGGCGAACCAGCCGGCGACGGTCGGCCCGAAGCGGCCGGTGCGGGTGGAGCCGACGATCAGGGCGAGGCGCAGGGGTGGGGTCGTCATGGCCGCTGTCACTCCTCGACCAGGGCCACCGCGCGGGCCCAGCCCGCGCCGGAGCCGACCAGTTTCACGGGCAGGCAGGACACGGTGTAGCCGAAGTCTCCGGGCAGGGCGTCCAGGTTGTGCAGCCGCTCGATCTGGCAGTACTCGCGGCGCCGGCCGGCGAAGTGCGCGGGCCACAGGACGGCGGGGTCGCCGGTCTGCTGGTAGCGGCGGATCATGTCGCCGAACGGCGCGTCGAGGCTGAAGGCGTCGGTGCCGATGACCTTGACGCCGAGGTCGAGGAGGAAGTCGGTGGCCTGGCCGTCGAGGCCGGTGAAGTCGGTGAAGTACTTCGGCGTGCCCAGGTGGGCGTCGGCTCCGGTGTTGAGGAGCACGATGTCGTAGGGGTCGGGGGTGCGGCCGGCGCGTGCGATGGCCTTCTCGAGGACGTCGACGCCGACGGCTCCGACGGGCTGGTCGCGCAGGTCGAGGCGGATGGCGGGGCGGTGGAACCAGTCGAGCGGCATCTCGTGGATGTGGCGGGGGGTGCCGTAGTCGGCCGTCGAGCCGTAGTGCGAGGGGGCGTCGACGTGGGTGCCGGTGTGGCTGGTGAGGGTGAAGGTGTCCAGGGAGAGCAGTTCGCCCCCGGGCAGGACCGACGGGTCGAGGTCGAGGCCGAAGTGTTCCTTCATCTCCGCGCTCATGTGCCGGGCGCCTTCGGCGGGGGTGAGGATCTCGTGGATCACGGGATCGGGTTCCCACGCGGCGGCGTCCACGGGTGAGGAGAGGTCGATGATGCGCATGGGGGTCATCCCTTCGGGTGGGCCATGTCGGCGGCGTCGTGGGCGGGGGCGGTGGTGAACAGGTCGGTGCGGACGTCGACGGCAGGGTGTCCGTGGGCGACCCGGTGGGTGATCTTCACGCCGAGCGGGGTGCGGCGGATCACCCGGGCGGCGGTGGAGCGCAGCAGGTCGGCGACCGGCCCGCCGGCCCCGAACATTCCCTTGGCCTGGATCTCCTGCATCTTCGTGACGGCGTCCACGGCGGGCATGCGGGCGTCGGCGAAGGCTGCGAGGCGCCGGCTGGTGGTGTCGCCGTCGCGGAGGGCGTCGACGAGCACCGGGTGGAGGGCCGCGGCGTCCTGGAGGGCGAGGTTGATGCCCTGGGCGCCGAGCGGGCTGTGGGTGTGGGCGCTGTCGCCGATGAGGACGAGTCCGTCGCGGACCCAGTGGGGGGCCTTGCCGGCGAAGACGTCGAGGAGGGACAGATCGGACAGGGCGGTGACGGACTGGTCGATGAGGTCGGCGAACTGCGGGAGCGCGGCGATCAGCTCGCGCTTGACCGCGCCGATTCCCCGCTCGGCGATCCGCGGCCAGCTCTGGTGCGGCAGTGTCCAGCCGATCTGGAGTCGGTCGGGGTGGGAGTCGTGTACGAGGACGGGGCTGGCGCCGGTCCGGTGGATGCGCACGTGCCGGGTCTGCCGGCCGGGGGCGTCCACCTTGAACCAGAGCACGTCGTGCTGGAAGGTGTCGGTGCGGCCCGCCGCGATGCCGGCGAGCGTGCGGGTCTTGGAGAACCTGCCGTCGGCTCCGACGACCACGGGGGCGTGGACGGTGCGCTGCCCGCCCGGGCGGGCGGCGACGGCCCCGGTGATCCTGCCCGGGTGTCCGAGGAGGGACCTGATCCGGTGTCCGTCGAGGTAGTGGAAGCCGGGCAGCCGGTGGCAGACGTCGAGGAGCGCCTGGAGCAGGTGGCGCTGCGGCATCGCCAGGAGGTGGTCGAAGGGGGCGGGCAGCCGCCGGTAGTCGATGTCGAGGAGGGTGCGGTCGCGGTCGACGAGCTGGAAGCCGTCGAGTGCGCAGGCGCCTGCCGCGCGGGCCGCGTCCAGGACGCCGAGGGTGCTCAGGATGCGCTGTCCGCCGGGCTGGAGGATCTCTCCGCGGTACTCGCGCTCCAGGCGGGTGGACTTCTCCAGGACGGTGACGCGGATCCCCGAGCGCAGCAGCATCAGGGCGAGGGCGAGCCCCGCGGGCCCGCCGCCCACGACGAGGACGTCGGTGTGGAGTTCGTCGTCGTGGTGGGGCGTGGCGGTGGTCCGGGCGTCGGTCGTCATGTGCGTTCCCCTTTCAGCCCGCGAGCAGGCCGAGGCCGCCGTCGACGGTGAGGATCTGCCCTTGGAGCCATCCGGCTTCGTCGGCGCAGAGCAGGGACACGACGTCGGCGATGTCCTCGGGGGTGGTGAGCCGGCCGCCGGGTGTGCGGGCGGCGAGGGTCTTGGCCAGTTCGGCGGGCATGCTGCCGTCGCCCTTGTCCAGCTTGGCGGCGGAGACCGCGTTCACGGTGATGCCCTGGCCGGCGAGTTCGGCCGCGAGGTAGCGGACGAGGGCTTCCAGGGCCGCCTTGGCGATTCCGGCGCCCGCGTAGCGCGGGACGACCCGGCGTGCGCCCGTGCTGGTGACGGCGATGATCCGGCCGGGGCGGCCGGCCATGAGTCCGGCCAGGCGGGGTGCGGAGGCGAGCAGCGGGTGGACGGCGACGGCGAAGGAGCGGTCGGCGGTGGCGGTGGGGGTGGTGAGGGTG
>NZ_JOGX01000039.1 GCF_000719555.1 Streptomyces sp. NRRL F-5727 | reverse complement strand
AGGCGGGGGGGGGGGGCAGGAGGACCACCATCCCCCAGCCCCACCCGCACGTCCAGCAGGCGCCGGCGCCGGCGCCCGCTCCCACGCCCGCCGCCCCCGCCGCGCCCTCCTGGGCCCAGCCCCAGCCGCCCGCCCCCGCCGAACAGCAGGCGCAGCAGCCGGTCGTGCCGTGGAAGCCGCCGGTCGAGGACCCCTTCCTCAAGGCCGCGCGCGAGCAGTCGTCCGCGCCCCCGGCCGGGCTCGGCCGCCGGCTCCTCGCCCGGGTCGTCGACACCCTCCTCCTCGGCGCGATGGCCGCCGGCGCCGGCTACCCCTTCGTCACCGCCGCCCTCGACCACATCCAGGACAAGATCGAGGCCGCCAAGCGGTCGGGCGTCACCGTCCAGGTCTGGCTCGTCGACGGCACCACCTCGGTCCAGTTCGGCATCGCGCTCGGCCTGATGTTCGTCCTCGGCCTGCTCTACGAGGCGCTGCCCACCGCCAGGTGGGGCCGCACGCTCGGCAAGAAGCTGTGCGGGATCCAGGTCCGGGACATCGAGGCGCACGAGCCGCCGACCTTCGGCCGGTCGCTGCGCCGCTGGTTCCTGTACACCTTCCTCGGGGTGCTGGTCATCGGCGTGCTGAACGTGGTCTGGTGCGTCTTCGACCGCCCGTGGCGGCAGTGCTGGCACGACAAGGCGGCCGGCACCTTCGTCGCCCGGACCTGACCCCGCCGGCCCGCCGGGGGGCCGGTCCCCCGAACGGGGGCCCAGCCGTTGCGGGCCCCCGGCGGCCGGGATGCGATGCCCCCATGAGCACCGACCAGCCGCCGCCCGGCCCGCCCCCCGACGACGACCCGTTCGCCAAGCGGCCACCGGAGCCGCCCCAGGGCCCGCCGCCGGGCCCTCCGCCGCCCGGGAGCCCGTACGACGACCCGTACCCGCCCCCGCCCCCGTACGGCGGTTACGGCGGCGGTTACGGCGGCACCGACCCGCTCTCCGGGATGCCGCCGCTCGCCGAGACCGGGCGCCGGGTCCTCGCCCGGCTCATCGACTGGGTGATCATCGCCGTGCCGCTGGCGATCATCGGCATCCCGTTCGACATCTACGACCGGGCGACGGTCGACGGCGACGACTTCCAGACCACCTGGACCGGCGGCGGCCAGCTGGTCTTCCAGCTGCTCACGATCGTCGCCTACGTCACGTACGACACGGTGCTGACGGCGCAGCGCGGACAGACCGTCGGCAAGCGGCTGATGAAGCTGCGCGTCGCCATGCTCAACGACGGGTCCACGCCCCCGATGAGCCAGTCGCTGCTGCGCGCCATCGTGCTCTGGCTGCCCGCGCTGATCTGCTGCGCCTGCCTCTGGCCGCTGCTCCTGCTGATCCTGATCATGGTCGACAAGCCCTACAAGCAGGGCCTGCACGACAAGGCGGCGAAGACGGTGGTCGTCACCGTGCCCCAGTAGTCAGGGCCGGCACCGCCGGCGGAACGGACGGGGTCTCACGGACCGGTCCGGGTATCGGCTCCCGCGCCCACCTGCGCGGCCGGTACCCGGACCGCGTCGTTCCCGGCCCCGGTGCCGCTTCCGGCGGGGGACTTGACGGGCCGCGTCCCGCCCGGCATCGTCACCGCCACGAGGACGCCGAGGAGCAGGCCGGCGAGGCAGGCCGCGGCGATGCCGAGGGGGCCGGTGGCGCCGGTCAGGAGCAGGAGCGCGGCGGTCGCGAGGACGACGACGGCCGAACCGTAGGCGTACTGCGCTGCGTTCGGACGCTGCATGACGGATACCGCCCCTCCGGACTCCCGGTCGACTCTACGACGCTCGATGCCCGGGCGGAACGGCGGGTAAGCGTGACCTGACCCACGGTGCCGGAGCACGGGGGGCGCACGGGTGGCACGGGCCGGGCACGGAGCGGGCCCGAGGGGCCTCGCGCACCCGAACTCTCCCGGGTCGTACCCGTACTGACCGTCCGCATACCGGATTTCGACACCCGCATAGTGCACTTGGTGTGTGCAAGTCAAGATCTGTCTTTTCTCGTCTCTCTCCGGTCGAATGTCGTCACTTGTGACGCGCGCCCTGCCGGACGGGACACCCCACCTCCTGGTCCCGAGGCGTGGGCGCCGGGGAGGAACGACACCAAGTGACCAACAGACGACGGGCGATTCGGGCGTCCGCGGTCGTCGTGGCGCTCGCGGCCACCGCCGCCACCGCCTCGACCTTCAGCACCGCCTGGGCGAACGAGGACGGCAGGATCTCGGCGGCGGACGTCCGCCACGACCCGGCTCCGGGCCACGACGCCGAGAAGACCACGGTCGACCACGACCTCGAAGGCCCCTTCAGCGAGCAGCAGGCGCAGCAGCGCAAGGCCGCCCTGGAGCAGGTCCTCAAGGGCGAGGCCAAGGTCGAGCGCCGCGGGGGCTCGCAGGTCGTGAAGCTCGACGCGAAGAAGTACGTCGAGCTCGGCCGCGAGAAGACCGACAAGATCTTCACCATCCTGGTCGAGTTCGGCGACCAGGTGGACACCACCACCCTCGTCGACCGCAAGGACGACGAGACGGACGAGCTGAAGCCGAAGTTCGGCGGCACGCCCGGCCCGCTGCACAACGCGATAGCCGAGCCCGACCGGTCGAAGGACAACTCGACCGCGTGGCAGCCCGACTACGACCAGAAGCACTTCCAGGACCTGTACTTCGGCTCCGGCAAGGACCCGAAGACCGGGCAGCAGAAGCAGTCCCTGAAGACCTACTACGAGCGCACCTCGTCCGGCCGCTACTCGGTCGACGGCATGGTCTCCGACTGGGTCAAGGTCCCGTACAACGAGGCCCGTTACGGCTCCAACTACTGCGGCCAGTCCAACTGCGCCAACGTGTGGGACACCGTCCGCGACGGCGTCAACGCCTGGGTCGCCGACCAGAAGGCCAAGGGCAAGACCGACGCCCAGATCAAGGCCGACCTGGCGACCTACGACCAGTGGGACCGCTACGACTTCGACGCCGACGGCAACTTCAACGAGGCCGACGGCTACATCGACCACTTCCAGATCGTCCACGCGGGCGAGGACGAGTCGGCCGGCGGCGGCGCCCAGGCCACCGACGCCCTGTGGGCGCACCGCTGGTACGCCTACGGCACCAGCGCGGGCAAGACCGGCCCGGCGAACAACAAGGCCGGCGGCACCCCGATCGGCGACACCGGCATCTGGGTCGGCGACTACACGATGCAGCCGGAGAACGGCGGCCTCGGCGTCTTCGCCCACGAGTACGGCCACGACCTCGGCCTGCCGGACCTGTACGACACCGCGGGCGGCGAGAACTCGACCGGCTACTGGTCGCTGATGTCCTCCGGCTCCTGGCTGGGCCTGGGCAAGGACTCCATCGGCGACATGCCCGGCGACATGAACGCCTGGGACAAGCTCCAGCTCGGCTGGCTCAACTACGCCAAGGTGAGCGACGAGCTGCGCGCCTCCAAGACCACCCACAAGCTGGGCGTCGCGGAGTACAACACCAAGAACCCGCAGGCGCTCATCGTCGAGCTGCCCAAGAAGGCCGTCACCACCGACATCGTCGCCCCCGCCGAGGGCGCGGCCCAGTGGTGGAGCGACATGGGTGACGACCTCAAGAACACCCTCACCCGCTCCGTCGACCTGACGGGCAAGTCGTCCGCCTCCCTGGAGCTCCAGGGCTGGTACGACATCGAGGCCGAGTACGACTACCTCTACACCGAGGTGTCGACGGACGGCGGCGCCAACTGGACCGCCGTGGACGGCACCGCCGACGGCGTGGCCCTCCCGCGCGACGCGGCCGGCTCCCCGGCGCTGACCGACGTCTCGGGCGCCCACAAGAAGCTCGTCTACGACCTCTCGGCGTACGCGGGCAAGAAGTTCGACCTCCGCTTCCGCTACCAGACGGACGGCGGCGCGGGCGGCAAGGGCTTCACCGCCGACGCCATCACGCTGACCGCCGACGGCGCCGCCGTCTTCGCGGACGGCGCGGAGAACGGTGACAACGGCTGGACCCCGAAGGGCTTCTCGCGGGTCGGCAAGGGCTTCACCAACGAGTACGAGCAGTACTACATCGCCGAGAACCGCCAGTACGTCTCGTACGACGCCACCCTCAAGGTCGGCCCGTACAACTTCGGCTTCACCGGCGAGAAGGAGAACTGGGTCGAGCACTACCCGTACCAGAACGGGCTGCTCATCTGGAAGTGGGACCTGTCCCAGAAGGACAACAACACCTCCGTCCACCCGGGCCAGGGCCTGATCCTTCCGATCGACGCCCACCCGACCCCGCTGAAGTGGAACAACGGCACCCTGATGCGCAACCGCGTCCAGGCGTACGACTCCCCCTTCGGAACGTACCGGACGGACGCTTTCCAGCTGCACCTCAAGGACGTCCCGACCTGGGTCCGCTCGCAGCCGGGCAACCCGGTCTTCGACGACCGCAAGGGCACCTACTGGTTCCAGGAGACCGAGCGCGCCGGCGTGAAGGTCACTGACACCAACACCAAGATCGAGGTCGTCAAGGAGCCGAAGAACGGCCAGACGATCACGGTCCGGGTGGGCCCGTCGACCCGGTGATCCACTAGTGACCCGGTGAAACCGCAGGTCAAAGCGTGATCGGCCGTCGCCCTCTAGCGGGCGGCGGCCGATCGTGTTTAGGTGCAGCTGACCGAGTTCTCACGGACTCCTTATTGACAGTCGGCTCACGGGGGAGTGGTTCCGCATGCCCGGTGGAGGGTTCTGCAAGTTGCCGGGAGGCAGTGTGGTGGTCGCGATAGGACTGCCCAGTCCGGCCGGAGACGGCGCGACCGTACGCTTCCTCGTCCACGCCGCGAACCGCGCCCGGGCCCTGACCAGGCTCCGAAACCTGGGCCTGCGGTCGGTTTACCTGCGGGGGAACGCCGAGCCGCCCACGGGGGACGAGATCACGGCCGTGCTGCACCACCCGGACGGGCTGCTGTGGAGATCCACGCCGGGCGCCGCCCAGGAGCTGTGGCACCCGGCCCGCGCCCTGCCGAAGGCCCCGGCGGCCTGAGCCCCGGCGGCCTGCGTCCCGGCGGCCTGAGCCCCGGCTTTTCGGGTCTCAGGCGACGACCGGCTCGCCGGTGAGCTCCACGCCGGCCTCCCGGAGCTCGGCGAGGGCCCGGTCGGTGGTCTCGCGGGCCACGCCGGCGGTGAGGTCGAGCAGGACGTGGACGCGGAAGCCCTCGCGGGCCGCGTCCAGGGCGGTCGCCCGGACGCAGTGGTCGGTGGCGATGCCCACCACGTCGACCTCGGTCACGTCCCGCTCGCGCAGCCACCGCGCCAGCGTCTCCCCGTTCTCGTCCTGCCCCTCGAAGCCGCTGTACGCGGCGGCGTAGGCGCCCTTGTCGAAGACGGCCTGGACGGCGCCGCCGGCGACGGCGGGGGCGAAGTTCGGGTGGAAGCCGACGCCCTCGGTGCCGGCCACGCAGTGCACCGGCCAGGAGTCGACGTAGTCCGGCGCCTGCCCGGCCGGGGCGAAGTGCGCGCCCGGGTCGATGTGGTGGTCGCGGGTGGCGACGACGTGCCGGTACGCGGTGCCGGCCGCCTCACCGATCAGCTCGGTGATGGCGGCGGCGACGTCCGCACCGCCCGTCACGGCGAGGCTGCCGCCCTCGCAGAAGTCGTTCTGTACGTCCACGACGATCAGTGCGCGGTGCATGGCGGGTCCTCGGGTGGTCGGAAGGGGTGGGCCCGAGCCTAGAGACTCCGCCTCCGCTTCGGGAGGGGGAGTCACCGGGCTCTGGACGTATCTCTAGATGTACTCCGTCGGCAGCACCGGCTCGCCGCGGGAGAGCTGGATGGCGGACATCGGAAGCCCGGCGCGGGCCGCGATGTGCCGGGTCCGGGCCGCCTCCAGCGGCTCCCGGGCCACCACCTCGCCGCCCTTGACCAGCTCGACCAGGAGCTGGTCGGCGGCGAGCGCGTCCGGGACCGGTCCGGTGCCCACGACCTCGGCCGCGGCGACCCCGTCGGCGTCCTTGCGCCGCGCGGCCCACTTGCGGCCGCCGACGGACGCCTTGCCGCCCAGCGACTTCTTGGCGACCGGCACCAGCGGCGCCTTCGGGTCGGCCGAGGCGGCGCGGGCGACCAGCTTGTAGACCATCGAGCAGGTGGGGTGGCCGCTGCCGGTGACGAGCTGGGTGCCCACGCCGTACGCGTCCACCGGCGCGGCGGCCAGCGAGGCGATCGCGTACTCGTCGAGGTCGGAGGTGACCACGATCTTCGTGTCCCGGGCGCCGAGCTCGTCCAGCTGGGCCCGGACCCGGTGGGCGACGAGCAGCAGGTCGCCGGAGTCGATGCGGACGGCGCCGAGCTCGGGCCCGGCGATCTCGACGGCGGTGCGGACCGCCTCGGCGACGTCGTAGGTGTCGACGAGCAGGGTCGTGCCCCGGCCGAGGCTGTCGATCTGGGCCCGGAAGGCGTCCCGCTCGCTGTCGTGCAGCAGGGTGAAGGCGTGCGCCGAGGTGCCGACGGTCGGGATGCCGTAGCGGAAGCCGGCGGCGAGGTCGGAGGTGGCCTCGAAGCCGCCGACGTACGCGGCCCGGGAGGCGGCGACGGCGGCCAGCTCGTGGGTGCGGCGGGCGCCCATCTCGATCAGCCGGCGCCCGCCCGCCGCCGCCGACATGCGGGAGGCGGCCGCGGCGATGGCCGAGTCGTGGTTGAGGATCGAGAGGATCACCGTCTCCAGGAGCACGCACTCGGCGAAGGAGCCCTCGACGCGCAGCACGGGGGAGCCGGGGAAGTACACCTCGCCCTCGGGGTAGCCCCAGATGTCGCCGGAGAAGCGGTAGCCCGCCAGCCACTCCAGGGTCGGCTCGTCGACGATCGCCCGCTCGCGCAGGAAGCCGAGGACGGCCGGGTCGAAGCGGAAGTTCTCGACGGCGTCCAGGACCCGGCCGACGCCGGCGAGGACGCCGTACCGCCGCCCCTCGGGCAGCCGCCGGGTGAAGACCTCGAAGACGGAGCGCCGGTCGGCGGTGCCGGCCCGGAGGGCCGCCTGGAGCATGGTCAGCTCGTACTGGTCGGTGAAGAGCGCGGTCGACGGCACGTCCACCGGGAGCCCAAGGTCCGCAGCGTTCATGCCGATGATGCTACCGCAGTATTCGTCAGTTTGACGAATACTGCGCTGGAGGGGTGGCCCGTTTGTGCGACAGGGGGTCCCGGGTGGCAGCATGGGGTAAGTGAGCATCGCGCCTATCGAGATCGAACGGACCGAGTCGGCCGAGGAGGTCTCCGCGGTCGTCGAGCCCGACGTTCCCTGGGTCACCCTCGTGCACAACGACCCGGTGAATCTGATGAGCTATGTCACCTACGTCTTCCAGACGTACTTCGGCTACTCCAAGGACAAGGCGCACAGGCTGATGCTCGACGTGCACCACAAGGGCCGCGCGGTGGTCTCCAGCGGCACCCGCGAGGAGATGGAACGGGACGTGCAGGCGATGCACGGCTACGGACTGTGGGCGACGCTCTCCCAGGACCGCGGCTGATGGCCGGCCACTTCGAGGCCGTCCCGGGCGGCGGAGCGGCCGTCGCCCTCGACGAGGTCGAGGTCTCCATCCTGCGCTCGCTCGCCGTGCAGCTCCTGGAGCTGGTCGGCCCGGGCGACGAACCCGACGCGGACGCCGACCCGCTCGCCGCCCTCTTCGCCGAGGGACCCAGCGAACCGCCGTCCGACCCCGCCCTGCGCCGCCTCTTCCCCGACGCGTACGCGGACGACAGCGAGGAGCTGCGGGCCGCCGCGGCCGACTTCCGCCGCTTCACCGAGAACGACCTGCGGGCCCGCAAGCGCGAGGACGCCCTCGCGGTGGTGCGCGCCCTGGACGGCCTGGCCAGCGAGGGCCCGGAGGAGTCCGCGGTCCTCAAGCTGACCCCGGACGAGTCCCGCTCCTGGCTCGGCACTCTCAACGACCTGCGGCTGACCATCGCCACCCGGCTGGACATCACCGAGGACGAGGAGAGCGAGCGGCTCTACCGGCTGCCGGACAGCGATCCGCGCAAGCCGATGGTGATGGCGTACCTCTGGCTCGGCGCGCTTCAGGAGTCACTGGTCGAGACGCTCATGTCCTGACGGACGGCGAGGGCGGGATGTTCGCTCAGCGGACGCTCAAATCCGGATAACGAACTTGTTATCAGGGCGTGCACCTCGCCCTCTTGTGTCCCTTTCGCCCCCTCCTTTTCGTGGCGTGCGCCACACGCATCTCCGCCGATCACCCCTCACGCCGTGATAAATCTTCACGACCACTCGGGGACGCCACCCCTGTTCCCGAGGGCGCTTGAGCCGGCTGACCGCCGGTGGCACTCCATCCATATCCGGGGGGATCAGGACCTGATCCGCAGCAGACACCGTCGCGCGGATCAGCATGGAGAAAGGCGCACCACCATGACCTCAGTGCGGGTCGACAAGCAGCACGACGGCAATGAGGCCGCGGACTCCGCCTCCGGCGAGGGTTACCACCGGGCACTCGGCGCCCGCCAGATCCAGATGATCGCGATCGGCGGCGCCATCGGCACGGGCCTCTTCCTCGGAGCGGGCAAGGGCATCTCCAAGGCGGGCCCCAGCCTGATCCTCGCGTACGCCCTCGCGGGCCTCGTCATCTTCTTCATCATGCGGGCGCTCGGCGAGCTCCTCATGTACCGCCCCGTCTCCGGCTCCTTCTCGGAGTACGCGCGGGAGTTCATCGGCCCCTTCGCGGGCTTCGTCACCGGCTGGACGTACTGGCTCTTCTGGGTCGTCACCGGCATCACCGAAGTCACCGCCGCGGCCACCTATATGACGTACTGGTGGGACATCCCGCAGTGGATCTCCGCCCTCGTCTTCACCGTGATCCTCTACGGCGCCAACCTGATCTCCGTGAAGCTCTTCGGCGAGCTGGAGTTCTGGTTCTCCATGGTCAAGGTCACCGCCATCGTCGGCATGATCCTGATCTGCGCCGGCATCCTCACGATCGGCTTCTCCGACGCCGGTGACACCGCCTCGATCACCCACCTGTGGGACCTCGGCGGCTTCTTCGCCGGCGAGAACGGCATCGGCTCCACCCTCATGACCCTCCAGATGGTCATGTTCGCCTTCCTCGCGGTCGAGCTGGTCGGCGTCACCGCCGGCGAGTCGAAGGACCCGGAGACCGTCCTGCCCAAGGCCATCAACACCGTGCCGTGGCGCATCGCCGTCTTCTACGTCGGCGCGCTCATCATGATCCTGTCGGTCGTCCCGTGGACCGAGTTCCAGCCGGGCGTCTCGCCGTTCGTCGCCGCCTTCGAGAAGATGGGCCTCGGCATCGGCGCCGCGATCGTGAACTTCGTCGTCCTGACCGCCGCCCTCTCCTCCTGCAACTCGGGCATGTACTCCACCGGCCGCATGCTGCGCGACCTCGCGCTCAACGGCCAGGGCCCGAAGCTCTTCACCCGGCTCACCCAGAGCGGCACGCCGCTCGTCGGCACCACCTTCTCCGCCGGGCTGATGATGGTCGGCGTCTGGATCAACTACCAGTGGCCCGGCGAGGCGTTCAACTACGTCGTCTCCTTCGCCACCATCTCCGGCATGTGGGCCTGGATCATGATCCTGGTCTGCCAGATCCGCTACCGCCTCAAGGCCGACCGCGGCGAACTGCCCCAGTCCTCCTTCAAGGCCCCCGGCGGCATCTGGGCCAGCATCTTCGCCCTCGCCTTCATCGGTCTGGTCGTGGTGACCATGGGCATGGACGCAGGCAACCGCGTCGCGCTCTACGGCGCGCCGGTCTGGGGCCTGCTCCTCGCCGTCTCCTACCTGGTGCTCAAGGCCCGCAACCCCGAGGGCGCCGCCTTCGCCAAGCGCTCCTGACCTGCACCGTCTCGGCATCCGGGCCGCTCCGTACCATTCCTCGGTACGGAGCGGCCCGTCTGCTTATCCTGTCGTCATGCTGACCATCACCCGGGCCCTGTACGACCGGATCGTGGAACACGCCCGCGCGGACCACCCCGACGAGGCATGCGGCGTCGTCGCCGGACCCGTCGGTTCGGGCCGCCCCGAGCGGTTCATCCCGATGCTCAACGCGGCCCGCTCGCCCACCTTCTACGAGTTCGACTCCGCCGACCTCCTCAAGCTCTACCGCGAGATGGACGACCGGGACGAGGAGCCCGTGATCATCTACCACTCGCACACGGCCACCGAGGCGTACCCGTCCCGCACCGACATCACCTACGCCAACGAGCCCGGCGCCCACTACGTCCTGGTCTCCACGGCCGACACCGACGCCGCCGGCCCCTTCCAGTTCCGCTCGTACACGATCGTCGACGGGGTCGTCGAGGAGGAGGACGTCAAGGTCGTGGAGGAGTACGTCTAGGGAGACGGCCGGGGCACGCGCGGGCGCTGTCCGGCAGGTGGTCGGAAATCATCCAGTATCTGAGATCACACTCCGGGACCCGGTACGGGAATCGATACGATGACCGCATGGTTTCCCACGACGTGAGCGAAGAGACTCCGGGCACTGTGCTGCTCGTGGCACGCCTGCACGTCGACCTCTGCCGCCTCGCCAGCGCGATCTGTTCCTCCCGCGCCGCGCTCTGAGCGCCGGCCGAGCGCACGTACGTACGACCCCCCTCCGCGCGGGGGCCCCAGCAGCACGCCCACCACGTCACTTCCGAGTCTTCCGACAGGAGCCCACGCCATGGCCATCGAGGTCCGCATCCCGACCATCCTCCGCACCTACACCGACGGCGAGAAGGCCGTCGAGGGCAGCGGCGCGACCCTCGCCGAGCTCTTCGCCGACCTGGAGACCCGCCACAACGGGATCGAGGCCCGCATCGTGGACGGCGGCAAGCTCCGCCGCTTCGTCAACGTCTACCTGAACGACGAGGACGTCCGCTTCCTCGACGGCATCGACACCAAGCTGACCGACGGCGACAGCGTCACGATCCTGCCGGCCGTCGCCGGCGGCATGGTCTGATCCCATGCGTTACGACTCCCCGCTGGCGGCGGTCGGCAACACGCCGCTCGTCCGCCTCCCCCGGCTCTCGCCCTCGGACGACGTCCGCATCTGGGCGAAGCTGGAGGACCGCAACCCGACCGGCTCCATCAAGGACCGCCCCGCGCTCCACATGATCGAGCAGGCGGAGAAGGACGGCCGCCTCACCCCCGGCTGCACCATCCTGGAGCCGACCAGCGGCAACACCGGCATCTCGCTGGCCATGGCCGCCCGGCTCAAGGGCTACCGCATCGTCTGCGTCATGCCCGAGAACACCAGCGAGGAGCGCCGGCAGCTGCTCGCCATGTGGGGCGCGGAGATCATCTCGTCCCCCGCGGCGGGCGGCTCCAACACGGCGGTACGCGTCGCCAAGGAGCTCGCCGCCGAGAACCCCACCTGGGTGATGCTCTACCAGTACGGCAACCCGCACAACGCGGGCGCCCACTACGCCACCACCGGCCCGGAGATCCTCGCGGACCTCCCGTCCATCACCCACTTCGTCGCCGGCCTCGGCACGACGGGAACCCTGATGGGCGTCGGCCGCTACCTCCGGGAGCACAAGCCCGACGTCAAGATCGTCGCCGCGGAGCCCCGCTACGACGACCTCGTCTACGGGCTCCGCAACCTCGACGAGGGCTTCGTCCCCGAGCTGTACGACGCCTCCGTCCTCACCACCCGCTTCTCCGTCGGCTCCGCCGACGCCGTCACCCGCACCCGCGAACTCCTCCAGCAGGAGGGCATCTTCGCGGGCGTCTCCACCGGCGCGGCCCTCCACGCCGCGATCGGAGTCGGCAAGAAGGCCCTCAAGGCCGGCGAAACCGCGGACATCGCCTTCGTCGTGGCCGACGGCGGCTGGAAGTACCTGTCCACCGGCCTCTACACGGCCGCGACGACAGAGGAAGCCATCGAAACGGTCCAGGGCCAGCTCTGGGCGTAGACCCCGGTGCGGGACATGCGTTCCGCTCGGGGGTCCCCCTGGACGAAGCCCTCGGGGCCCACGCGCCGGAACCCGCACCCGCGGACGGCCCGCCCCGCTAGCGCGCGAGATGGCGGACCTGGTCCCACACGACCGGGTCCGCCTCACCCGCCCGCCGCCGAAACCCCC
The DNA here is from genome assembly GCF_000719555.1 of Streptomyces sp. NRRL F-5727. Classification (GTDB taxonomy): domain Bacteria; phylum Actinomycetota; class Actinomycetes; order Streptomycetales; family Streptomycetaceae; genus Streptomyces. The sequence continues at coordinate 48,961 of NZ_JOGX01000039.1, read as the reverse complement.
GCAGCGGCACGTCCCGCAACTCGTCCGTCTCCAGAAAGCTCGGCCGCCCCCGCGCGTCCCCCACGGCCCCCGGCGGCAGCGCGATCACCCCGGGCCGCTCGTCGTGGTACCTGCTGGTGATCTTCGCGACGAGCGCGCTGTCCCCCCGTACGGACAACACCAGGCACGGCCGGTCCTTCGCGCCGGGCCCGTCCTCGAACGGCACCTCGGCCCACCAGATCTCGCGCGCCCGCGGCTCCCGCGCACCCGATCCCCGGACCGGAGGCCGCCCCGGCGGACGGGTCCCTCCCGACGGCCGACCCGACGGCCGGGCCCGTACGGACGACCGCGTCCGCCCACCCGCGACCGCCACCACCAGCGCGATCACCACGACCGCGACCAGCGCGGGCCACCACGACGTGTCCATACCCCATGACGTTACCGGCGCCCGGCACACCGCGCCGCCGCGCCCCGCCGTCCATCCGAACCGGTGACAGAGCCCGTGAGTTCGCCCACAACGGGCCGTCACGAAGGAGCGACCGGCCCCCGTGCGCCTTACGCTCGTCTGACCGCACGGCCTCCCCCTCCCCTTTGCGTGCCTGACCGCACCCGTCCACGGAGGTTCACGCTCCTATGAAGCTCACCGTCGTCGGCTGCTCCGGGTCGTTCCCGTCCGCGGAATCGGCCTGTTCGAGCTACCTCGTCGAGGCCGACGGCTTCCGGCTGCTCCTCGACATGGGCAACGGCGCCCTCGGCGAGCTGCAGCGCCACATCGGCCTGTACGACCTGGACGCGATCTTCCTCAGCCACCTCCACGCGGACCACTGCATCGACATGTGCGGCTACTTCGTCGCCCGCTACTACCGGCACGAGGGCGGCCGCTGCGACGCGATCCCCGTGTACGCCCCCGAGGGCGCCGAGCAGCGGCTCACCACGGCGTACGCGGACACCCCGTCGCCGTCCTCGATGAGCGAGGTCTTCGACTTCCGGACGCTCGGGTCGGGCACCTTCGAGCTGGGCCCGTTCACGATCCGTACCGAGAAGGTGTGCCACCCGGTGGAGGCGTACGGCATCCGGATCGAGCACGGCGGCCGGTCCCTCGCGTACTCCGGCGACACCGGCGTCTGCGACGAGCTGGACGAGCTCGCCCGGGGCGTCGACCTCTTCCTCTGCGAGGCGTCCTTCACCCACGGCAAGGAGGACATCCCCGAGCTGCACCTCAACGGGCGGGAGGCCGGGGCGCACGCGGCCCGCGGCGGGGTGGGCCGGCTCGTCCTCACCCACATCCCGCCGTGGACGGACGGCGAGCGCAACCTCGCGGACGCCCGCGCGGTGTACGACGGCCCGGCGGAACTGGCGAAGGCGGGCGCGGTCTACGAGGTCTGACCGCACCGGTCACACGGGAAGGGCCCCGGAACCAGACAGGTTCCGGGGCCCTTCCGCGTGCGGGGTGAGGCTCACGCCTTGGTGAGGTCCTCGACCTCCTCCTCGGGCTCGCGGCCCGGGGTGGGGAGGTTGAACTTGGTGATCGCGAAGCGGAAGACCACGTAGTAGATCGCCGCGAAGACGAGACCGATCGGGATGATCAGCCACGGCTTGGTCGCGAGGTTCCAGTTCAGCAGGTAGTCGATGCCGCCGGCGGAGAAGGTGAAGCCCGCGTGGACACCGAACGCCCAGGTGACGGCCATCGAGACGGCGGTCAGGACCGCGTGGATCGCGTACAGGACCGGCGCGATGAACATGAAGGTGAACTCGATCGGCTCGGTGATACCGGTGACGAAGGAGGTCAGCGCGAGCGAGAGCATCATGCCGAGGACGGCCTTGCGGCGCTCCGGGCGGGCGGCGTGCGCGATGGCGAGCGCGGCGGCCGGGAGACCGAACATCATGATCGGGAAGAAGCCCGACATGAAGATTCCGGCGCTCGGGTCACCGGCGAAGAAGCGGTTGAGGTCACCGTGGACGACCTCGCCGGCGGCGTTGGTGAAGTCACCGATCTGGAACCAGGAGACGGTGTTCACGAACTGGTGCATGCCGACCGGGATCAGCGCGCGGTTGATGAGGCCGAAGAGGCCGGCGCCACCGGCGCCGAGGCCGGTCATCCACTCGCCGAAGTCGGAGATGCCGTTGCCGATGGGCTCCCAGACCAGGCCGAAGACGACACCGACGGCGGTGCCGACGAAGGCCATGATGATCGGGACGAGGCGGCGGCCGTTGAAGAAGCCGAGCCAGTCGACCAGCTTGGTGCGGTGGAACCTCTGCCACAGGACCGCGGAGAGCAGACCCATGAGGATGCCGCCGAGGACGCCGGGGTTGTTGTACTTCGCGGCGACGTCGGCGCCGTCCTGGATGACGGCCTCGGCGACCGGGAACGCCTTCAGCACGTTGCTGTAGACCAGGAAGCCGACCAGGGCGGCCAGCGCGGTGGAGCCGTCGGCCTTCTTGGCGAAGCCGATGGCGACGCCGATGCAGAAGAGCAGCGGCAGGTTGTCGAAGACCGCGCCGCCGGCGGTGGCGAAGACCGAGGCGACCTTGTCCCAGCCGAGCCCGTCCTTACCGAAGACGTCGGGCTGGCCGAGACGGAGCAGAATACCCGCGGCCGGCAGCACGGCGATCGGCAGCTGCAGGCTGCGACCGACCTTCTGCAGGCCCTGGAACAGGCCGGATCCGCGCTTCTTCGCGGGAGCGGCGGCCTGGGCGGTGGCCGTACTCATCAACTTCCTCCAGTAGGCAAGGCGCCGCCAGAGGACAGTGGAAAGGGGGTGACGGCGGCGTCTCGGGAACGCGGTGGTCTGGACCGCGTGGTCTACACCAATGAGTGGTGTAGACCAGTTGTAGCACGTGAGACTTAGATAAGGAACCTGCGAATTTTCGGCGCGGGGGCATAGTGATGAAGGCGTGACAAAAGGCCCCCGGACCATGAGGTCCGGGGGCCTTCCGCGGCTCCCGTCAGGGGTTCGAACGCCCCGGGACGGACAGCCCTACTTCACGTTCTCGCGCTCCATCGCGTCGCCCACCTCGTCCGGCTCGCGCCCCGGGGTCTGGAGGTCGAACCGGGTGATCGCGACCCGGAAGATCACGTAGTACACGGCCGCGAAGGCCAGACCGATCGGAATGATCAGCCACGGCTTCGTCGCCAGGTTCCAGTTGATGACGTAGTCGATCAGACCCGCCGAGAAGCTGAAGCCGTCCTTCACGCCGAACGCCCACGTCACCGCCATCGACACACCCGTCAGCACCGCGTGGATCGCGAACAGCACCGGCGCGATGAAGAGGAACGAGTACTCCAGCGGCTCCGTGATGCCCGTGACGAACGAGGTCAGCGCCACCGACAGCATCAGACCGCCGACCTCCTTGCGGCGGTGCGGCTTCGCGCAGTGGGTGATCGCCAGAGCCGCCGCCGGCAGCGCGAACATCATGATCGGGAAGAAGCCCGTCAGGAACTGACCGGCATCCGGGTCGCCCGCCAGGAACATCGGGATGTCGCCGTGCACCACCGTGCCGTCCGGCTTCTCGTACGTGCCGAACTGGAACCAGATCGGCACGTTCAGGAACTGGTGCAGACCGATCACCAGCAGCGCCCGGTTGGCCACGCCGAAGATGCCCGAACCCCAGGCCCCCAGCCCCACCAGCCAGTCGCTGAAGTTCTCCAGGGCGTCACCGATCGGCGGCCAGATCCACAGGCAGAGCGCCGCGAACGCGATCCCCACGAACGTCATGATGATCGGCACGAGACGACGGCCGTTGAAGAAGCCCAGCCAGTCCACCAGCTTCGTCCGGTGGTACCGCTGCCACAGATAAGCGGTCAGCAGACCCATCACGATGCCGCCGAAGACCCCCGGGTTCTGGTACGTGTACCCCGCGAAGGCGTCCTCGGCGCCCAGGCAGCCCCCGCCGATGTCCCTCGTCCCCGGCGGGCAGTCCTTCGGGAACTGGCGCAGCACCGTGTAGTAGACGAGGAAGCCGACCACCGCGGCGAGCGCGGTCGACCCGTCCGCCTTCTTCGCCATGCCGATCGCGACACCGATGCAGAACAGCAGCGGCAGACCGAGGTTGCCGTCCAGCAGCGCACCGCCCGCACCCGCCATCACCTTGGCGACGTTGTCCCAGCCCAGGCCCTCGGCCCCGAAGACGTCCGGCTGGCCGAGCCGGTTGATGATGCCCGCGGCGGGAAGCACGGCGATGGGCAGCTGCAGACTGCGGCCCATCTTCTGCAGCCCCTGGAAGAAGCCTCCCCACGAGACCTTCCTGGAGCCGGCTGCTGTGCTGTCGGTACTCATCGGCGACCTCCCTGTCCCGGAACAACCCCGGGCCGCGTCTCGTTGCACACTGGTGTAGACCACTTGCGGTAGGCTCCGGGAGCCCGCTGAGGACAGGCCGCCGGTGATCGTCATCATTCGGCAGAACGGCGGCACTCGCTCGCGAAGTTGGGCCAACCGTGGGTTACCGTGACATCGCGGACCGTCGGTGCGCCGAGATTCGCGTGTCCCGCGAACGGAACGGACAGGGAGAAACACATGGCCAGCAAGGCTGAGAAGATCGTCGCCGGGCTCGGCGGCATCGACAACATCGAAGAGGTCGAGGGCTGCATCACCCGCCTGCGCACCGAGGTCGCCGACGCCAGCCTCGTCGACGACGCCGCCCTCAAGGCCGCCGGCGCCCACGGCGTCGTGAAGATGGGCACCGCCATCCAGGTCGTCATCGGCACCGACGCGGACCCGATCGCCGCCGAGATCGAAGACATGATGTGAGCAGCTGACACCCGGCTGACGAGGGCCCGTTCCGGCAGGGGAACGGGCCCTCGTGCGTGCCCGCCGCCGGATCTGGACCGGGTACGGAAACGGCTAGGCTCGTCCCATGTCTCGCATCGACGGCCGTACCCCCGAACAGCTCCGCCCCGTCACCATCGAACGCGGCTGGAGCAAGCACGCCGAGGGCTCCGTCCTCATCTCCTTCGGCGACACCAAGGTCTTCTGCACCGCCTCCGTCACCGAGGGCGTCCCCCGCTGGCGCAAGGGCAGCGGCGAGGGCTGGGTCACCGGCGAGTACTCCATGCTCCCCCGCTCCACCAACACCCGCGGCGACCGCGAGTCCGTCCGCGGCAAGATCGGCGGCCGCACCCACGAGATCTCCCGCCTCATCGGCCGCTCGCTCCGCGCCGTCATCGACTACAAGGCCCTCGGCGAGAACACCATCGTCCTCGACTGCGACGTCCTCCAGGCCGACGGCGGCACCCGCACCGCCGCCATCACCGGCGCCTACGTCGCCCTCGCCGACGCCGTCGCCTGGGCCCAGGGCAAGAAGCTGGTCAAGGCCGGCCGCAAGCCGCTCACCGGCACCGTCTCCGCCGTCTCCGTCGGCATCGTCGGCGGCGTCCCGCTCCTCGACCTCTGCTACGAGGAGGACGTCCGCGCCGACACCGACATGAACGTCGTCTGCACCGGCGACGGCCGCTTCGTCGAGGTCCAGGGCACCGCCGAGGCCGAGCCCTTCGACCGCGCCGAACTCAACGCCCTCCTCGACCTCGCCGCCGCCGGCTGCGCCGACCTGGCCGACCTCCAGCGCAAGGCCCTCGACGCCACCCTCTGAGGAACTGCCCACCCCTGAGCTGCGTCCTTTACGGCAAGGGGCGCGCGGCCGTACCGTGCGCCCCGTCGATATGTACGCAGCCAGGGGAGGACCCGAACAGTGAAGCGCCGCCGCACCATAGCCCTCGCCGTCGCCACCGCGGCAGCCGTCACGACCGTGCTGACCGGCTGCGGAGCCCTCGACAAGGCGATGGACTGCGTGAAGACCGCCGACGCGATCGCCACCTCGGTGGGCAAGCTCCAGGACGCCGTCTCCAACGCCTCCAACGACGTCACCCAGATCGAGGAGTCCCTGAACTCCATCTCCACGGAGCTCGGCAACCTCAAGAACACCACGGACAACGCCGACCTCTCGAAGGCGGTCGACGACCTCACCAAGGGCGTCGAGTCGGTCCGCGACGCGGTGAAGAACGGCGACGCCACGCCGGACATCACCCCGATCACCTCCGCCGCCACCGAGATCGGCAAGGTCTGCACCCCGGGATAATCGGGGGCATGACCCGACAGCGCCTGATCCTCGCCACCCGCAACGCGGGCAAGATCACCGAACTCCACGCGATCCTCGCCGACGCGGGCCTCGACCTCGACCTCGTCGGCGCGGACGCCTACCCGGAGATCCCCGACGTCAAGGAGACCGGCGTCACCTTCGCCGAGAACGCCCTGCTCAAGGCCCACGCGCTGGCCCAGGCGACGGGCCTCCCGGCGGTGGCCGACGACTCCGGCCTCTGCGTCGACGTCCTGAACGGCGCCCCCGGCATCTTCTCCGCCCGCTGGTCCGGCACCCACGGCGACGACAAGGCCAACCTGAACCTGCTCCTCGCCCAGCTCTCCGACATCGCCGACGAGCACCGCGCCGCCCACTTCGCCTGCGCGGCGGCCCTGGCCCTCCCCGACGGCACCGAGCGCGTCGTGGAAGGCCGCATGGAAGGCACCCTCCGCCACGAGCCGACCGGCACCAACGGCTTCGGCTACGACCCGATCCTCCAGCCGGCAGGCCGCACCGTGACGTGCGCGGAACTCACCCCCGCCGAGAAGAACGCCATCAGCCACCGAGGCAAGGCGTTCCGCGCGCTGGTGCCGGTGGTACGGGAGCTGCTCGCGTAAGTGCGGCCGGGGGGACTCGAACCCCCACGGGTGTTACCCCACTGGGACCTAAACCCAGCGTGACTGCCAATTCCACCACGGCCGCTCGCGTGCGCCAGGCCATGCTACTGGCCTGGCGCCACGCCCAGAAGGTCCCGCTCAGATGCCCAGGTCGCGGATGATCTTGGCTACGTGGCCGGTGGCCTTGACGTTGTAGAAGGCGTGTTCCACCTTGCCGGCCTCGTCGACCACGACCGTCGAGCGGATGACGCCCGTCACGACCTTGCCGTAGAGCTTCTTCTCGCCGAAGGCGCCGTACGCCTCCAGGGTCTCCTTGGAGGGGTCGCCGACCAGGGTGACCTTCAGGTTCTCCTTCTCGCGGAACTTCGCGAGCTTCTCCGGCTTGTCGGGGGAGACGCCGATGACGTCGTAGCCGGCCGCGGCCAGCACGTCGAGGTTGTCGGTGAAGTCGCACGCCTGCTTGGTGCAGCCGGGGGTGAGGGCGGCCGGGTAGAAGTAGACGATGACCTTGCGGCCCTTGTGGTCCGCGAGGGAGACCTCGTTGCCGTCCGCGTCGGGCAGGGTGAAGGCGGGGGCGGTGTCGCCGGGCTGCAGTCGCTCGCTCATGGCTCGCTCTCCTCGGGGTTGTGCGCGTACGCGATGAGCCTAATGGGGGTCGGGGACAGCCTCCCGGCGGCGGAACTGACAGACTGTCCACCAACGACCGATTACGACTACGGAGGCAGCGCGGTGTCGGACGCCAGGACCCCTGCGCAGATCGAGGCGGACATCGTCCGCCGGCGCGACCAGCTCGCCGTCACGCTCGACGAGATCGGCATTCGGATGCACCCGAAGACGATCATCGGAGACGCCAAGGCCAGGGTCGCCTCGACCGTCGAGGAGACGGCCGGACGGGCGTTCGTCGCCGTGAACCGCGTCGTCTCGGACGTGAAGGCACGTTTCACCCACGAGGACGGCGCCCCGCGCCTGGAGCGCGTGGTCCCGGCGGCCCTGGTGGCCGTCGCGGTCGTCGGGCTGCTCTTGTCCTCCTCCCGGCGGCACAAGGGCTGAGCGCGGCCGGTAGGTTCGTCACCGTGAGCGAGAACACCCACGACAAGCTGCCCATCCGGATGCTCCACGACCGGGTCCTGGTCCGCACCGACTCCCCGGAGGGGGAGCGGCGCTCCGGGGGCGGGATCCTGATCCCGGCGACCGCCGCGGTCGGCCGTCGCCTGGCCTGGGCCGAGGTGGTCGCGGTCGGGCAGAACGTCCGGACCGTCGAGATCGGCGACCGGGTGCTGTACGACCCCGAGGACCGTGCCGAGGTGGAGGTGCGGGGCGTCGCCTACGTACTGATGCGGGAGCGGGACCTGCACGCGGTGGCGGCGGACCGGTTTCAGAGCTCGGACTCGACCGGGCTGTACCTGTAGCGGCCGCGCGAAGGCCCTGGTGACCGGTGTCACCAGGGCCTTCGCGCGTTCCTTGCTAGGCTGGAGACACCCCGACGAGACGCGCCGTACCGGGTCACGCGAAAAGACGACGCACTCCTGTTGTCCGTCTCGCGGAGGTGTCGTCGTCATGGCCTGGGTTCTTCTGATCGTCGCGGGTCTGCTGGAAGTCGGCTGGTCGATCGGGATGAAGTACACCGAGGGCTTCACCCGGCTCTGGCCCAGTGTCTTCACCGCGGCCGGGATCGTCGCCTCCATGATGCTGCTGTCGCAGGCCGCCAAGACCCTCCCCATCGGTACCGCCTACGGCGTCTGGGTCGGCATCGGCGCGGCCGGTGCGGCGGTGCTCGGCATGGTGGTGCTCGGCGAGCCGGCGACCGCCGCCCGGATCTTCTTCGTCGTGCTGCTGCTGGTGGCCGTGGTGGGCCTGAAGGCGACCTCCGGGCACTAGGGCCTGTCTTCGGCGTGTCTCTCCGGCCGTTGCAGGCTCTCCGCACGAGGCGGGACGCGGCGGGGCCTGTGGGCGGCGGTGCCTCACACAGGCGATTCCCTGCCGGGAAGGGGCGGTTCGCGCCCGCCGCACGGAACGAAACCGTCCCCCCTCGCCGTTGGGCCGTTGGGCTACTCTCCTTCCTCGTGGACCAGTTGACCGCCGATGACCCGCCGCGCATAGGCCCTTACCGCCTCATCGCCCGCTTAGGTGCCGGCGGCATGGGGCGGGTCTACCTCGCCCGCTCCGAAGGCGGGCGGACTGTCGCGGTCAAGGTCGTGCAGACCGAGTTCGCCCAACACGCGGAATTCCGCTCACGGTTCGCCCGCGAGGTCACCGCCGCGAAGCGGGTCGGCGGAGCCTGGACCGCGGCCGTGCTCGACGCGGACACGGACGCGGAGACGCCCTGGGTCGCGACCCAGTACATTCCCGGACCCGATCTGCACGCCGTCGTGGCCGAGCGGCACGGGCCGCTGCCCGAGCGGTCGGTGCGGGTCCTGGCCAACCGGCTCGCGCTCGCCCTGCAGGCCATCCACGGGGCGGGCCTCGTCCACCGCGACCTCAAGCCGTCCAATGTCCTGGTCACCGTGGACGGGCCCCGGGTCATCGACTTCGGTATCGCCCGGGCGCTGGACAGCATCAGCGGGGACAGCCTGCAGACCCGCACGGGCATGGTGATCGGTTCGCCCGGCTTCATGTCCCCGGAGCAGGTGCGGGGGCTCCACGTCACCACCGCCTCCGATGTGTTCTGCCTGGGTTCGGTCCTCGCCTACGCCGCCACGGGGCGCCAGCCCTTCGGGGCGGCCGGCAACGGGCTGCACGCCCAGCTGTTCCGGGTCGCCGAGGAGGAGCCCGATCTGGACGGGCTGCCGGAGACGCTCCTCGGACTCGTACGGGAATGCCTGCGGAAGGACCCGGCACAGCGCCCCACGCCGGAGCAGATCGCCGCCCGCACCGCCACAGAAGGCGTCGACGAATGGCTGCCGGGCGCGCTGCTCGGCCAACTGGGACGGCACGCGGCGCAGTTGCTGGACTTCGATCCGCTGCGGCCGCACACGGCCCTCGTGCCGGGCGGGGCTTCCGCTCCGCCGGCGTCCGCCCGGCCCGTACCCACCCCCCGGCCTGTGACCGCACCTCAGCCCGTGCCCGCGCCGCCCGCCGCGCCTCAGCCCGTGCCCGCGCCCGCCGCGGCCCCGTCGGACGCGCTCGCGCAGGCGCCCACGGTGGGGCCGGGACACGACGAAACGGCACGCCCGCAGGTGTCGGCGCGGCCCCCGGAACAGCGGCGTCGCCCGGCCGTCGTGGCGGGGACGGCAGCCGTCGTGGTGCTCGTCACCGTCGGTGGCCTGCTCGCGCTCCGCCCGTGGCAGGGCGGGGCGGGGGAACCACCTCCGCTGAGTGCTCCGAAGGCGTTGCAGGGGAGCTGGGAGGCGCGCCTGAGCAAGGGGGACCTGCACCGGGAGGGGGCGCTCGCCCGCCTGCTCGTCGACGCGACGGGCACCGCCCGGTACTCCCTGCTCAACGAGGTGCGGCTGTGCGTCTGGGAGAGCACCGTCACCGCCTCCAGAAGTGACGCGATCAAGCTCGGCTCGAGCCGGCTCACGAGGGTGAGCCCCCGGTCCGAGGCGGACCGTTGCGAAGACGCCACCGAGGACTACAGCTCCTCCCGTCCGGACGGGACCGGGGCGTTCGTCGCCTCATGGAACGGTGCGTTCCAGTGGGAGGACGACCCGGGCTTCTACGACCACCACAACGACGGAAAGACCTCCTACGCACCTGCCATGTTCGAGAAGGTGCCGCCCGCCACGGGCGCGCTGCCGGAGAGGTTCCGGGGCGCGTGGGGCGGCCGGGCGACGGACGGCACCTACCGCTTCGACGTCACGATCGGTCAGGGCGCGGCGAAACGCGACATCCGTCTCGTGTCGATCAGCGCGGTGGGCGAGAGGTGCGCGTACAAGGCGGAGGTGTTCTCCCAGGATCCGACCCGGCTCCGCACCGCGCCCGCGGAGCTCGCCGACAGCAAGCAGCCGTCGGGCTGCTCCAGAAGCACCCCCTCCTTGACGTTCTGGGCGAGCGAGGACAAGGGAGGACGGAAGCTGTCCTCCAGTCCCCTCCTCGGCGCCGACACACCCTGGGCCGAGGCCGGCCACTGGGCGGCGGAACTGACCCCCGCAGGCACCTAGGGTGTGTCGTCGGCGGGGACGGTCTCGAAGGCCGGGGCGTCGCCCGCCCGGCCTGCGGTGACGCGGAGGGCCGGGGGCCGTGCGCGGGCGTCGCCGGCGAGAGGGACCTTCGTGCTCGGCCGCCGCGGGAGCGTCCGAGCGCGTGGTCGTCGGGTGCGGCCTGGCCTGGAGCCCCCTGAGGGCGGTTTCAGCGGCCGGGGCGCTTGCCGGGCTTCGCCGGGCCCGGGCCCGCCTCGCCCGTCTCGTACCAGTCCTCTTCCTCCCCCTCGGGCCCGTCCGGGACCGGCGGTACCTCGGGGAGTTCCGCGCCCGGCATCAGGCGCAGGTCGAAGTCGCGTACGGGGGTGTCCGCGAGGGCCTCGCGGGTGAAGCGGGCCCAGATCTCGGCCGGGGGGCCGCCGCCGTTGACGCGGGGGAGGCCGAGGGCGCCGTAGAGGGGTTCGTGGGCGCCGGTCTCGGGGTCCTGGCCCATCAGGGCGACCACGGTGGCCAGTTCGGGGGTGTAGCCGGCGAACCAGGCCGCCTTGTCGTCCTCCGCCGTGCCGGTCTTGCCGGCCGCCGGGCGTCCGGCGGCGAGCGCGGCCGTGCCCGTACCGGTCTCGACGACGCTCCGCAGCACGGCGGTGGTGGTGTCGGCGGCCTCCCGTCCGACGGCCTGCCGGGGTTCGGCGGAGGGCAGCGGCAGCGGTTCGCCGTCGCGGCTGACGGAGGCCACCAGGGTGTGGTCGCCGCGCCGGCCGTGCGCGGCGAGCGTCGCGTACGCCTGGGCCATGTCGAGGACGCTGGCGGTGGCCGGGCCGAGGGCGATGGAGGGGGAGGCGGTGAGGTCGGGGGTGGTGGCCGGCAGACCGAGGGCGACGGCGGTGCGGCGGACGTGGGCGGGGCCGACGTCGACGGCCATCTGGGCGTAGACGGCGTTCACGGAGAGGTCGGTGGCGGTGCCGACGGGGATCTCGCCGTAGCTCTCGCCGTCCTCGTTGGCGGGGTCGTAGGGGGCGCCGGGCCAGCCTTCGACGGGGCGGCGGTCGGTGCCGTCGTACAGCGTGTACGGGGTGATCGGCTCGCCGTACTGGGTCCGCGCGCCGCTCTGCACGGCGGCGGTGAAGACGAAGGGCTTGAAGGTGGAGCCGACCTGGTAGTCGCGGCGGGTGGCGTTGTTGACGTACTGCTCGGTGTAGTCGACGCCGCCGTAGAGGGCGACGACGCGGCCGGTGGCGGGTTCGACGGCGGCGGCGCCGGCGCGGACGTACCGGTCGGTGGGGTGGGCGGCCGGGTCGAGACGGTGGGTGACGCGGTCCTCGACGGCGCGGACGAGGGCGGCCTGCCGGTCGGGGTCGAGGGTGGTGACGATCCGGAAGCCGCCGCCGGCGAGGGTCTTCTCGTCGACGATCCCGCGGCCGGTGAGGTACTCCTCGACGGCCTGCACGACGTAGCCGCGCTGGCCGGAGAGGCCGGTGGCGGGACGGGCGGTCTGCGGGTCGGGGAAGCGGAGGGCGGCGCGTTCGCCGGGGGTGAGCCAGCCCTCGCCGACCATGCCGTCGAGGACGTATCCCCAGCGGGCGAGGACGGCGGGGCGGTTCTCGGGGTGGGTGGTGACGTCGTAGGCGCTGGGCGCCTTGAGGAGGGCGGCGAGGTAGGCGCCCTCGGCGGGGCCGAGGCGTTCGACGTCCTTGCCGTAGTAGGCGTGGGCGGCGGCCTGGACGCCGTAGGCGTTGCGGCCGAAGTAGCTGGTGTTGAGGTAGCCCTGGAGGATCTCGTCCTTGGTTTTCTCGCGCTCCAGCTTGATCGCGATGAAGAACTCCTTGGCCTTGCGGGTGAGGGTCTGCTCCTGGCCCAGGTAGTAGTTCTTCACGTACTGCTGGGTGATGGTGGAGCCGGACTGGCGGCCCTTGCCGTTGAGGGTGTTCCAGGCGGCGCGGACCATCGCCTTGGGGTCGACGGCGCGCGAGGTGTGGAAGTCGCGGTCCTCGGCGGCGAGGACCGCCTGCCGGACGCTGAGCGGGATCCGGTCGAGGCGGACGTTCTCGCGGTTGACCTCGCCGTCGCGGGCGAGGACGGTGCCGTCGCGGTACAGGTAGAGGTTGGACTGGGCGACGGCGGCGGCGTTGGCGGCGGGGATGTCCACGAGCAGGTAGCCGGCCACGAAGGCGCCGCCGAGGAGCAGTGCGCCGAGCAGGGTCAGTCCGGCGGCGGCGCGCAGCAGGCGGCGGGGGAGGGAGGCCCGGGGCCGGCCGCCGGCGCGGGGTGCGGCGAGGGTGGGGTCCCTCGGTTCCCAGCCCGGATCCGCGCCGCCGGGGTCGGGGGGTGGCGGGGCGGGGGAGGGGGAGCGCAAGGAAGGGGACATGGCATCACATAGTGCACACAATGCGGTCGAAACGCCCGAAGGTGACGGGTGAGCGGCGGGAGATCCGTCGGGAAAACCGCTCGCGGTGGTGTGTCCTGGGCCACTAGGGTCGTGCGCTTCGTCCTGTTCTTCCGGCCTGCCCGCGCGTCGTGGGCACGCCCCTCCCGGCATGCCCGCGCGTCATCGGCATGCCTCCTCCGCATGCCCAGCGTCATGGGCACGCCCCTTCGGCATGCCCGGCGTCCTGGGCACGCCCCTCCGGCATGACCCGCGTCCTGGGCATGCCTTCTTCCGCACGCCTTCCGACCCTCTGCCCTCGACCCCTGAAGGGAAGCTCCATGCTGCGGCTGTACGCGACCGTGGCCGCGGGCGGCTTCCGGCGGTACGCCACCTACCGGGTGGCCACGCTGGCCGGTCTGTTCACCAACACGGTCTTCGGTTTCGTCTTCTCGTACACCTACATCGCGCTGTGGGCCGAACGCCCCCAGCTCGGTGGCTACTCCATGTCCGACGCCCTCGCCTACGTCTGGATCGGCCAGGCCCTCATCACCGTCTGCGGCCTCATGGGCGGCGGCTTCGAGGACGAGCTGATCGAACGGATCAGGACCGGCGACATCGCCGTCGACCTCTACCGCCCCGCCGACCTGCAGGGCTGGTGGTGCGCGGCGAACGCCGGCCGCTCCGCCTACCAGCTGCTCGGCCGCGGCACCGTCCCGCTGCTGATCGGCGCGGCCGCCTTCGGGTTCACCCGTCCGGACGGTCCCGCCGGCTGGATCGCGTTCCTGTTCGCGGTGGTCCTCGGCTCGTTCGTCTCCTTCGCGCTCTGGTACCTGGTCGCGATGAGCGCGTTCTGGCTCCTCGACGGCCAGGGCGTGGTCCAGGTCGCCTGGCTGAGCGGCCTCTTCTTCTCCGGGATGCTGCTCCCGCTGACCGTCTTCCCCGGCGCCCTCGGCGAGCTCGCCCGGGCGCTGCCGTGGGCCGCCCTGCTCCAGGTCCCGGCGGACGTCTACCTCGGCCGGTACGGGGACGGCCGGGGTCTCCTCCGCGCGTACGGCTTCCAGCTCGGCTGGCTCGCGGTGCTGCTGGCGGCGGGCCGGGCGGCCCAGGCGGCGGCGACGCGCAAGGTGGTGGTGCAGGGTGGCTGAGCGGCTCCGTGAGGACACCTCCGCGGCGGACACCGCGCGGACGCACGGCCCGGGCGACGACGCCGTGCGGACGTACCGTTCCGGCCCGGGCGACGCCCCGCGGACGGACGGCCCGGGCGACGCCCCGCGGACGGACGGCCCGGGCGACGCCCCGCGGACGGACCGCCCCGGCCCGGGCGACGCCCTGCGGACGTACCGGATGGTCGCCGCCATGTGGATCCGCTCCACGATGGCGTACCGGACCTCCTTCGCCCTGACCCTGGTCACCTCCTTCTGCGTCACCTTCTTCGACTTCGTCGTCATCCTGCTGATGTTCGGTCAGGTGCGGGGGCTCGGCGGCTTCTCCTTCGCCGAGGTCGCCTTCCTGTACGGCACCACCGGCACCGCCTTCGGGATCGCGGACCTCACGCTCGGCTCGCTCCAGCGGATGGGGCGGCGGATCCGGGACGGTTCGCTCGACGTGTTCCTGCTGCGGCCGGCGCCGCTGCTCGCGCAGGTCGCGGCGGACAAGTTCGCGCTGCGCCGGCTCGGCCGGGTGCTCCAGGGGCTGATGGTGCTGGTGTGGAGCCTGGTGCTGCTGCGCGACGAGGTGGCCTGGACCTGGGGGAAGGTCCTGATGGTGCCCGGGATGGTGGCGTGCGGCGCGGTGATCTTCATGGCGGTGATGGTGCTGGGCGCGTCGGCGCTCTTCTGGCTCCAGGACGCCTCCGAGGTCACCAACTCGTTCACGTACGGCGGGAACACGCTGCTCCAGTACCCGCCGACCGTCTTCGCGCAGGACCTGGTGAAGGGCGTCGTGTACGTCGTCCCGCTGGCCTTCGTGAACTGGCTGCCCGCCCTGTACGTGCTCGGGCGCCCCGCCCCGGCCGGGGTGCCGTCCTGGGCGGCCTTCGCCGCCCCGCTCGTCGCGCTGGTCTGCTGCGGGCTCGCGGGCCTGGCGTGGCGCGCGGGCGTCCGTTCCTACCGATCGACAGGAAGCTGAGCGCACATGTCCCTCATCGAACTGGACGGCCTGGAGAAGACCTTCACCGTCCGCCGCAGGACCGGTGTCCTCCGCCGCGAGAAGCGGGAGGTACGGGCCGTCGACGGCATCTCGTTCACCGTGGAGCGGGGCGAGATGGTCGGCTACATCGGCCCGAACGGCGCCGGGAAGTCCACCACCATCAAGATGCTCACCGGCATCCTCACCCCCACCGGCGGCCGCCTCCGCGTCGCCGGCATCGACCCCGCGCGCGAGCGCACCCGCCTCGCCCGCCGCATCGGCGTCGTCTTCGGCCAGCGCACCACCCTCTGGTGGGACCTGCCGCTGAGGGACTCGTACCGCCTGGTGCACCGCATGTACCGGATCCCCGACGACCGCTACCGGGAGAACCTCGCCCGCTGCGTCGACCTGCTCGACCTCGGCGACCTCCTCGACGTCCCGGTCCGCCAGCTCTCCCTGGGCCAGCGGATGCGCGGCGACATCGCGGCCGCGCTCCTCCACGACCCGGAGGTGCTGTACCTGGACGAGCCGACGATCGGCCTCGACGTCGTCTCGAAGTCCCGGGTCCGCGCCTTCCTCCGCGAGCTGAACGCGGAGCGCGGCACGACCGTCCTCCTCACTACCCACGACCTCACCGACATCGAACAGCTCTGCTCACGGGTGATGGTCATCGACCACGGGCGGCTGATGTACGACGGCGACCTCGCCGGCCTGCACGAGGCCGGCGACGGCGAGCGGATGCTCGTGGTCGACCTGGCCCGCGAGCTGCCGCCGATCGACTCCGTCCCCGGCGCCCGCTTCGTTCGGGCCGACGGGCCGCGCCAGTACCTGGCCTTCCCGGCGTCCGCGTCGGCCGCCCCGCTGGTGGCCGCGGTGGCGGAGGCGTACCCGCTGGTGGACCTCTCGGTGCGGGAACCGGACATCGAGTCCGTGATCGCGAAGATGTACGGGGGAGCCCCGGGGGAACTCACGAGGAGCGCCGGGAGTCCCTGATGTGAGGAGGTGTGGCGGATGGTGAGTTTCTCGTACACGGCCGCGGACGAGGAGAAGAGCAGGGGCGTCCGCAGGATGAAGGCCCTGGCGACCGGCCTGCTGGCGCTGGTCGCCGTGGTCTACGCCCTGGCGACCTGGGCGGAGAACAGCGGGGCGGGCGCCTGGGCCGGATACGTGGCCGCGGCGGCGGAGGCCGGCATGGTCGGCGCGCTGGCGGACTGGTTCGCGGTCACGGCCCTCTTCCGCCACCCGCTCGGCCTCCCCATCCCCCACACCGCGATCATCCCCACGAAGAAGGACCAGCTGGGCGCCTCGCTCGGCTCCTTCGTCGGGGAGAACTTCCTCTCCGCCGACGTCGTACGGGGCCGCCTGCGAACCCTCGGCGTCGCCCGCCGCCTGGGCAGCTGGCTCGCGGACCCGGCGCACGCCGACCGCGTGACGGCGGAGGCGGCCACCGCCCTGCGCGGCGCGCTCACGGTGCTCCGGGACGCCGACGTGCAGGCGGTCGTCGGCGAGGCGATCACCCGCCGCGCCGACCAGGCCGAGGTCGCCCCCGGCCTCGGCAAGACCCTGGACCGCATGGTCACGGACGGGGCGCACCACCGGGCGGTGGACCTGGTCTGCGCCCGCGCCCACGACTGGCTCGTCACCCACGGCGACTCGGTGATGGACGCGGTCCAGGGCGGCGCCCCCGGCTGGACCCCCCGCTTCGTCGACCGCAAGGTCGGCGAGCGGGTCTACAAGGAGCTGCTCCGCTTCGTGACGGAGATGCGCGACATGCCGACGCACCCGGCGCGCGGGGCCATCGACCGCTTCCTCACGGACTACGCGGCGGACCTCCAGTCCGACACGGAGACCCGGGCACGCGTCGAACGCCTCAAGTCCGACCTGCTGACCCGCCCCGAGATCCAGGACGTCATCGCCTCGGCCTGGGCCTCCGTCCGCGCCCTCATCCTGGCGGCCGCCGAGGACGACCGCAGCCAGCTCCGCCTCCGCGCCCGCGCCTCCCTGATCTCCCTCGGCAAGCGCCTGGCCTCCGACCCCCAGCTCCAGCAGAAGGTCGACGGCTGGCTCGAACAGGCCGCCACCCACCTGGTCACCACCTACCGCTCCGAGATCACCTCCCTGATCACGGACACGGTGGCCGGCTGGGACGCCGACCAGACCTCGAAGAAGATCGAGGCCAACATCGGCCGCGACCTCCAGTTCATCCGCATCAACGGCACGGTGGTGGGCGCCCTGGCGGGCCTGACGATCCACACGATCAGCCACGCCCTGGGCGCCTGACGCCGGGCCGCCCAGAGGGAGGGACGGAGCCTCAGCCGCGCTCGCGGGTGGCGGCCCTCCGAGTCCGGCTCAGCCGCGCTCGCGGGTGGCGGCCCAGGACACGGCGGCCATCCCCCCGGCCACGGAGAACACCGCGGGCCAGGCCCCCACCTTCTTGGCCAACGGATGCGACCCGCCGAAGGCCGCCACGTAAGCGGCCGACAATCCGACGGCCGCCTTGACCCCACCCACCCGCTGCCACTCCCGAGCCGCCACCCCACCGGCCACGGCGAGCACCACCCCACCCAACGGCCGCTTCTTGGTCCACCGGGCAACGGCGTAACCGCCCACGAGACCGGCGGCGGCGATGGCGGGGGAGAGGGTGCGGGCGCTGGGCATGGCGGTACCTCGTGTTCGTATCGACGTGTTTGAAGGCAGCCTAACGAGGCACCGCTCCCGCACGTATGGTCAGGCGAGTAGCCGGGCGAAGAACCCGATCGAAGGATCCTCCGGTGTACCCACGAGCAGCGCACGGTCCAGCAGGGTGTTGTTGTGCTCGCAGCTCGTCTCGGGGAGCATCACGCAGGCGTGACACGCAGCGAGGTTGGTACCGGCGGTTCCCGACGCCCCGGATTCGATACAGAGGGGATCGGAGGAGCACCATGCGGACCGGTGCACGGCCCCGCGGACGGCGTCGGCCAGCCGGGAGGGCTCACCTTGGGCGACGAGACCCCCCAGGCTGCCGGCCGAGTCGCTCGTCGCCGTGTAGACCAGGATCCCCGCCATGCCCTCGTCGGCGTACAGGCGCTCGCGGAGCGCGGCCGCCGGGTATCCGGCAGCCAGGCTCCACTGGGTGATCAGCACATGGGCCAACGTGTGCAGCAGGATCATCCGCGGCCCGGCAGGGGAGGGCGGGACGAGGTCCGGGTCCGTCGCCCGTTGCCGCATGAGCCGTTCGTGTGCCGCGCGGATCCGCTCCGCCCGGGCGGCCACGGGCGCCGAGCCGGCCCATGGTTCCAGCCGGTCCTCGTCGAGTCGGAGGAAGACGCCCTCGCCGCGGACCTCCATCGCGGGCAGCCAGGACAGGGGCGAGGCCGAGAGCGCGGCCTCCTTGCCCTCGGTGGTCGAGTCGGGGTCGGCGAGCCGGGTGAACGCCTTGAGCGCTCGGACTTCGCGGAGCTTCTTCACCAGCATCGGGCCGGTGATCCCGAGGGGGGCCAGGGGTGCCGGATCGCCCACCGGTGTCTCGCAGACGAACTGTTCCTTGTGGGATCGCTCGCGCTCGTCGTTTCCCGCGCGGAGTCGCTCGTACTCCTTGTGACGCAGCGCGAGATAGCGGCGGTCGAAGGAGGGAGTTCCGTCGCCCTCCGGATCCTCCTCCCGCTCGGCGGCGAGGAGGGCCATGACCTCGTCGACGGGGACGGGGGGGTCGCCTTTGAAGACGAACCGGAGACACATCTCCACCGCGTCCCGTCCTTCGAGTTTGCGGAGCTCCTCCCAGTGCTCGTCGAGCGGGTCGGCCCGCCCGTCGCTCCACGGGGGGATGGAGAGGGCCGACTTCAGGACGGGCTGCCACACGGAGGAGGAACCGCGCTGGAGCGTGCGGGCGGACAGCACGCAGGGATCCGCGGGGACGGACGTGCCGAGCCAGGGACGTGTGCCGCGGCACCGGAGCCCCAGGTCCTTCAAGGCGTTTCGGCGGAACGAGCCCTCCATCGAGACGTCCGGCACCCCGCAGGTGCACGACACGATGATGGAGCGGAGGGAGGAGCTGCGTCCGGAGGAACGCAGCCCGAGGGTGCCGCCGCACTGCCCCGATGTGGATGCTCCGCCCGCCGACGACCGATGCACCCAGTGCCAGTACGGGAACTCGTCGAGGTGCCCGGCCTCACAGGCGATCACGAAGCGGGAGGGGACGAGGTCGACCCCGCACGATCCGCACTCGCTGCGTCCCGGGGGCGGATTGAACTGGTGCCACCGGCGAAGCTCGCCGCACTCGGAACAGGAGTGCATGATCGGGAACCGGCGGACCCGGACCCCGTCCTTGCTGGTGTCCTCGGAGGCGGGCGGCAGCCGGAAGTAGTCCACCTCGAGGAGTCGGGCGAGTCGGCGCTCACTGATGCGCGGGGACTCGGCGGGCAGCCAGTGCTCGTCGGCGCCGTCGAGACCGGAGACGACGAAGGACTCGTGGTCGACCGCGATCAGGGACCCGACGCCGTACGTGGTGATCATCTGGGCACGGCGGACCGCGCCTCGTCGGGGCAGGCTCGGCGCGGGCGCGCCGTTCGCACCGGTACGGCGGCGACGCGCGGGGGGCGGGGTCATCGGGATGCCTCCAGGAACAGGGCGGATTCGGCGTCCACGTCGCGGAGGCTCCACAGGGTGGGCCACGCCTCGGCGTCCTCGGACTCGTCGTCGTACGACTTCAGCAGCGACGGCCTCCGGTCTCCCCGCTGCGGCTCGAAGAGCAGGCCGCCGTGGACGTCGGCCTCGTCGCACCACCAGTCGACGAACTCGTCGAAGGCGCGCGACGCCGCCTCGAACTCCGGCGGCGGTGTCGCGTCGTCCTCCGTGGGGACGGCGGCGACGACACGGTCGAGAAGGATCTTCTTCACGTCCTGACGGAGCCGGTGCTCGTACGAGGCGACCTTTCCGGCGGCGTCGTTGTCCCGGGCCTCGGGGAGCAGGATGCGTGCGAGGGCGACGACGACGGCGTGGAGACCGCGCTCGCGGGCGCGTGCGGAGAAGGGGGTGACGGACGTGGACTCCACCTCGCGGTAGAGAGCCGAATGGAAGTGCAGGAAGTTCTCGTAGTGCGAGCGGTCGCGGGACCGGGTGGCGTTGAGCATGACGGCGACCAGACCAGGGTGGGCACGGCCCACGCGGCTGGTCGCCTGGATGTACTCCGCGGTGGTCTGGGGCTGGCCCATCACGGCCATCAGCCCGAGCCGGTCCACGTCCACGCCGACCGCGATCATGTTGGTGGCGAGGAGGACGTCCACCGTGTCCTCGTCGGGAAGCCGCTTCTCGATGCCCTTGAGGCGGGCGGGGATGTCGCTCGCGTCGACCCGGCTGGTGAGCTCCGAGTAGTTGGTGGTGGACCGGACCTCCACGCCTTCCCGCTCGGCCAGCAGCTCCAGATAGTCCACGACGTCGTCGTGGACCTGGAGTTCGGCCGCGGACAGGAGTCGGAGGCTGTTGAAGTAGCCCACCAGGCTCCAGTAGGCGTCGCGGACCTGGTCGCTCGTCCGGGCCTGCCGGGCCCGGTGCATCAGGACGGCATAGGTGCGGATGAGCAGGGTCGACTGGCTCGTGCCGGGGGCCAGCAGACCCACGTACAGGCGGCTGGCCTTCTCCTCCCGTGGCGTCTCAACGGCGAACCAAGAGTCCCGGGAGTCAAGTCCGGCCGGCGGGAACTGGCGTACTTCGCGCGCGAAGAGGCTGCGCCCCTGCTCGACCGCGCGGCGGATGGTCGCCGTGGAGGCGATCACCTTGGGACGGTCGGAGAGGGCGTCGACGGCGGTCTCGTACAGGCCGGTGAGAGTGCCCAACGGTCCCGAGATGAGGTGGAGTTCGTCCTGGACGATGAGTTCGGGCGCAGGCGTGGGGTCCTTCGGGTCGTCCCGGTTGAAGAGCGCCGCGGTTTCCGGCCGCCAGGGCATCGAGGCGAACTTGTCGACAGTGGCGATGACCAGGGTCGGGCGGGCGTCATAGACGGCCTCGTCGACCAGGTGGACCGGGAGGCCGTCCGCGAAGTCACAGCCCTCGCCGGGACAGCGCACGTGCATCCGCCGGGCGCCGAGGTCGACCGCGTAGGCTCGCGCGTCCAGCCTGGTCCCGCACCAGGGGCAGGCGTGCAGTTGGACGGGGTTCTCTGTGGCGAGCCGCCGGCCGAGGTCACGGCGGAGCTCGTCCAGCTTCTCGTCGGCCTTCTCCAGGGTGTTGGGTGTCGCCGACTTGCCGACCCACATCCCGATGGAGAACTCCTCGGTGCCCAGTTCTGAGGGAAGGTCCCGGCGCATGCGCTCCATGGCGCAGAGCAGGATCGCGGCCCGCTCGAACTGCTGGAGGGTGAGCAGTCGCAAGGTGTAGCGCATGAGGACGGTCACGCCCCCGCCGTCGGCTCCCTTCCGGATGCGGCGGAGGAACGCCGTGAAGGCGATCAGTCCGAGATACGCCTCGGTCTTCCCGCCGCCCGTGGGGAACCAGAGCAGGTCGGCGATCTTGCGGTCAGGGTGCTTCGGGTCGTCGATCCCGGACAGGCAGAGGAGGACGAACGCGATCTGGAAGGGGCGCCAGCGGCCGACCGCCGGGTCCGGCACGCCGTTTTTGCCCGCCTTGACCCACGCACTCCGAGCCCGCTGATCGGCCATGGCCCGGTTGGCAAGGCGGAAGGCCCGCATCAGTTCAGGCTTCTCGGTGTCGGCGAGGAGTGCGATGCCCGCACGGATCCTGCGCAGCGCCTCGCCGCAGCTGTCGACCTGATCGGCCGCGGACCTCGCGTGCGGAGTGGCCGCGAGGAGGCCCGCCTCGGACCGCTTGCGCTCGATCCACTGCTCGTACCCGTCGGCGAGTGCGCGCAGCGCGCTCAGGATCTCGGTGTCCGAGCCCTCGGCGAGCCCGAGCATGGACAGAGCCGAACTGTCGATCTCGGGGTTGGAGTCGGCGAGCAGCACCTCGACGGCGGGCACGAACTCGCTGCGGATCTCGTCCACAGCGGCCTTCCTGGCGTCCGTGACTCCGATCGGTGGCGCGGGCCAGTCCCAGTCGGCGGCGCACCCGTGCCCGACTGCGAAGGTCGGTGCGTGGCGGTGCAGCAGACGGCTGGTGGCCACCTCCTCGTCGTGGGAGGTGTGCGGGGCAGGGCGTTCGACGAAGGCTCCGGAACCGTTCGATGCCCGGACCGTGAGGCCGCACTGGAAGAGGGAGGCGGCGTCCTGCAGGTCGTACTCGCCGACCCGCTGGGTGTTGACCAGCGTCACGGTGACGGTCACGGTGCCGGTGGCCGCGTGAGGGCGACGGACGTTGACCCGGAGAGCGGCCCCGTGCCCGAGTTCGACCTCGATCTTCGGGTTAGGGGTGGTCACATCGATGGTGGTGTCCGGCAGCGACAGGATCGTGCGATGCCACTGTTCCTGCTGGTCGGAGGTGGTACGTGCTTCGGCCCGGCGGGCCGGGACGGGACGCCCGGCCGCGTCGGTGGGCACGTAGGCGGCGGCCCGGGCACCGACGACGATCGACCGGCTCTCCTCCGGATCGACCGCGAACGTGAGGCCCATCGATGAGGGGCGCCGGGATCCGGAGGTGCCCGCCTCGTCGGAGGCGGCCGGCTCGTCGATGTCCTTGCGGGACATCACAGGTGCGTCGTCCGGGCTGTTCTGCTCCTGCTCCGCAGCGCGGAGCAGGTCCGCAGCGGCCGGATCCGTCGACCGGGGGTAGAGGACGCCGACGACGTAGCGGTCGATCGGCGCGTCCTGGACGAGGACCTCGGCCAGGTCCTCGGGAGCATCGTCGGGGGCCGGTCCCAGAAGCTCACGGCGCAGCCCGACGAGGAGCTCCTCGTCCCGGACCCGGTAGTGCTCGGCGTGTCGGCCTGCCACGTGCGTCATGTGTTCCTCTCCTTCTCGTCGAGCTCCTCGCCGGCGCCGGCCCTCCGAAAGCGGCCGAGGCCGGTGAGCCGGGGGGCGATCCACACGCCGCGGTCACCCAGGCCGGCGTTGGCGCCGGCGGCCGCGCTGCCGGTCACAGCCTCCAGGGCGTCGACGCGTATCCCGTGGATCTCGTCCGGCCACCAGGGGTCCCAGGTCCGGTTCACCTTCTGGACCTGGAACAGGTCCTCGCGGAAGCGCTCGGAGACCTCTCCGATCTCCCGGCCCTCGTGCAGCAGGGCGTACGGCGGACTCTGATGCTCGCCCATCGGTACGTCGTGGCGCCGGCGCAGCACCACGGCGTCCCCGGGGGCCACCCGCTCCAGCAGATACGCCTGGGCCGCCGGGGCGTCCTGCCCAGGGCACGCGGGCACGTCACGGGCGACGTCACCGGCCTCGGCGACGATTCCGAACCGGTCGTAGGGCCGCCACCCGGCCACGTACCGTCGCCCGACGGCCTTCCGGGCTCCCGCGCGCCGGACGAGCGGCAGTTCGGGAACGGCCACGTGGTGGAGGTCCTGGCGGGCCCGTGTCATCGCCACGTACAGGGCCCGGGCCTCTGCGGGCAGGTCGAGGTCGTCCTTGTACTGCTTGCGGAGTTCGCCGACGGACGGAGGGGTGAGCACGATCACGCGGTCGAACTCGAGCCCCTTGGCCCGGTGCACGGTGGAAACGACGAGCCGTTCCGTCTCCGGGTCGGCGGCCTCGTCGGGGAAGCGCCCGTCGGCGACGACGCGACGGAGCTGCTCGAGGTCGAGTACGTGCCGACCGGCGCCGCGGGCGACGCGGCGCAGCACCGTCCACAACGCGGCCGGGTTCGCCTCGTACCGCAGGGGGATTGCGGCGAGCAGGGAGCGGAAGCGGTCCTCGGTGAGGCTGTTCGCCTCGGTACGGCGCAGTAGTTCGGCGACCCAGAACGGGACCGGTCGTTCCTCGAGCGGGCGTCGCAGCCGATGGGGCACACCGTGCGCGTGCAGCAGCTCGGACACGGCGAGGGCTTGGCGGTTGTCGCGGGTGAGGACAGCGCAGGTGTCGGGCGACCTGCGGAGACCGTCCAGGGTGAGCGGATCGGTGAGATCCGCCAGGACGTTGGCGGGCTCCAGGAGGAGTTCGCGCAGGTCCTCGTAGAGCCGCCCGGCCTCCTCGGGATCTGTCACCTCCTGCAGCTGTGGGCCCAGGTGAAGCGCTGTCCTGGCCTCGGGTGTGACGGCACGGAAGTTCGCCGTGAGGTGCAGCTCGATCAGGTCGTCGGGGTAGGAGGCGCGCAGCCAGTCGAAGAATCGCCCCGTCTCGTCGGCCCGTTCGGCCAAGTCGTCGATCTGGAACCCGTAGACGCTCTGGGCGGCGTCACCGACGACGGTGAAACCGCAGCTGTCCTGGTAGCGGTCGATCAGCGCCTCGACCAGCTCGCGGCGGCTGCCCAGCAGGTCCTGGACCTCGTCGATCACGACGTGGGCGGGGGGCACGGCGTCACCCACCTCCAGTGCGCCCTTCTCGACCGCCTGTGCGGCGGCCAGGATCCGCTCCTCGAAGCCGACACCGCTCCACTCCTCGTCGGGCCGTGCCTGCCGCAGGACCCCGTACGCCCAGGCGTCGAAAGTCTGGGCCCGCACGCGTGTCGCCCGGTCGCCGTGTCGGACGATCCGCTCGCGCAGTTCGCGCGCGGCGGCCCGGGAGAAGGTCAGCACCAGGATCTCGGAGGCGTCCAGGGCCTCCTCCGGGTCCGCGTGTCCGCACAGGGCGTCGAGCCGGCGCACCAACGTGTGCGTCTTGCCGGCCCCCGCTCCGGCGGTCACGAGCACCCGGGCGTCCCAGGGCTGCTCGACCACGGTCCGCTGCTCGTCGGTGAGCGGCGGACTGTCGAGGTACGTGTCGGTCACGTGCGGCTCCAGAGGTGCTCGAACTGGGTGAATGCGAGCTGGGTGTCGAAGTTCTCGATGTTGTCGCTGACGTTGAGGATCAGACAGGTGTCCTTGCCGCCGTTCCGGGGACCGCGCAGTCCACGCCCGATCATCTGCTGGTAGACGTTCGTGCTGTAGACCGGGCGTGCCACGACGACGACCCGGGTGGCCGGCGCGTCGAACCCCTGGGTGAGAACACCGTAGTTGGTGAGGACACGGATGCGACCGGAACGGAATTCCTCGATACGCCGACGACGGTCCGAGGCGCTGGTCGTCGCGTCCACGGCCGCGGAGGGCACGTCGCGGTCGTTCAGCAGAGCCGCCAGGTATTTGGCATGGTCCACCGAGGTGGCGAAGAGGAGCGTCGGCCAGTCCTCCGGCAACCTGGCCACCTCGTCGACGATGCGCCTGCTGCGGGCGTGGTCGTCGGCGAGCCGCTGCTCAGCGGCGCGCGTGAGCATCGACATCCTTTCGGCCTGCGCCCTCTCCTCTCGGGTCAGCTCGATCCGTCCGCCCTCGAGGGTCCGGTGCTCGACCTCCGCGAGCATGCCCCACTGCTGGAGATCTCGGTACGGGTCGCCGGAGGGGAAGACGCCCTCGTCGAGACGCCGGTTGCCGAACCGGCCGATCAGGCGCAGGGTCTCCTCCTCGTTGGCATTGCGGTACGGGGTGGCCGTCAGGCCCAGGAGGTGTCGTTTCGTCTCGTACCGGGTGAGTCCCAGCAGGCCGAGGATCTCCGTGTAACGCTTGGAAACGGCGGTGTGCGCCTCGTCCACGATCACCAGGGCCGCGTCCCGCAGCCACGCGTACCCGTCGGTTCCCAGGCAGCGTTCCAGCTTCGCGTCAGTGGCGACGACGAGGTGCGGATGGCCGACGACGTCGCCGACCTCGTTGGCGCTCCAGAGCCTGCTGATGGTGAGGGGGCGCTCCGCTCCTACCTTGCTCCACACGAACTTCCAGCTCTGCACCGCCTGCTCGCACAGCTCCTCGGTCTGCGCGATCCAGAGCAGTGGGCCCCGTAGGTCGCCGACCTGCTTCACCCAGCGGATGACGGCCTCCGCGGTCACCCGTGTCTTGCCTGCGCCGGTGGGCAGCGACAGCATCGCGCGCTGCGGGGCGAGCCGGTCGAGGAGGCCGCTGATGTTGCGGACCAGGTCCTCCTGGTAGTCGTGGAGGCGAGGGAAGTCCCGCGGGCCTTCCACCGTCTCGAAGGCAGGAGGCGCCGGCGTGCGGGAGCCCGCGAAGGTGACCGGGAGCCGCAGGTCCGACACGAAGGCGATGGCTGCCGACGAACCTCCGTAGGCGACGGGGGCGTTCGGGAAGCGGGCCTGGATGTCGCGGGCGTGCTGCTGGAGCACGCCGTCGCCGTGCGCGTTGAACGCCATCTGGGCGATCCGGTGCCCTGACGGTTCGGCACCGTCGGCCGCCTGCGACTCCGCCTCCATCAGACCTTCGGGCAGTCCTGCGCGGAGGGCGTCCGCGCCGATCAACAGTTCGATCTTGGTGACCACGTCCGGCGCCTCGCGGACAGCCTTGACGGCCGCCTGCATCGCGCCGTCGCGGGCCATGCGCTCCTGGAGCTCGAGGACGGCCCGGCACCCGCTCGGGCCCAGCCCCAGTTCCAGCTCCCGATCGATCAGCCGCAGCATCGGCTCGGGCTCGACGGGGACGAGGATCTTCACCGTGGTGCCCTGGCGCACCGCGTCCAGCGGCCGCGGCCGTGTGCCGTTGGGGGTACGGGTCAGCTCCTCCAGCTCGGTGCACCGCTGCACGAGGCTGCCCCGAGTGGCACTGTTCAGATGCTGACGCAGACCGGGGTAGAGCTCGACGACCGGTACCGGCTCGCCCTCGGGCACCTCCCGGGTCTCCTTGCTGACCACGTCCGCGAAGCGGAGCATCCCCCACTTCTCCACCAGCAACTCGGCGTCCTCGACGGTGGAGACCAGGAGGGCGGGCAGTTGCTCGGCGCGCAGTGCCCGGTATTCGGCGGTACCGACGGCGACGGTGATCTCCTCGTCGGGGCGGGTGCCCCAGGAATCACCGACCCGGCACCGGGTGAGGGTGTCCTCGGGGAACTCCGCACCGAACCGGGTCAGCATGACGTAGGTGGCGCCGACGAAGCTGTCGTCCTCGCTTCGGGACAGCTCGGCGAGCAGCGCGTCCCAGCGATCGGCCGGCACCTCGTCGACGGTGGTCGCGAGATGTAGTTTGCGGGCCTTCTCCGAGGAGATGTCGGCAACGGGAAGGACGTCGCGATACGCGGCCAACTGCGGCCCGACCGCTTCCGTCAACGGCTTGACTCCCTGAGAGGTGGCGACGTACCCGTGCTTCCGCAACATCCAACGGATCGGAGACGCCACGGACTGACGGGTGCTCGTCTGCGCACCGATCTGCAGGGTCCAGTTGTCGACCACCGCGTCGTCGGGCAGCGCCTTCAGGAAGGCGGCGCGGGACTCCTCGGACAGCGCGCGGAAGAGGTGCAGGGGACCGCCGACGGGCGAACCCTCGACCCTCATCCGGTTCAGCGAGGGGCGGGGGGCGGTGTTGGCGAGCCGCTTCAGGTACGCGGCGTGCACTGCCTCCCGATACTCCTCGAACCACCCCTCCGCCTCGGACTCGGGGCGCACCGCGGCCGACGGGCGCTCCCGCAGCCCGAGGTCGGGGAAGAAGGAGAGATCGTCGGAGTGGAACCGGACATCGACGGCGACGGCAGGGTCGCGCTCGGCCGTCACCACCGCGCCGGGCAGCATGCAGTCCCGCACGGGCCGGAACCTGCGGTCCGCGGTCCGCACGTGGAGGGTCTCCCGGGCCCGTGGCACCTTCTCCAGGACGGTGTGGGCGAGACGGCGCCCACCTGCCCGACGGAACAGCTCCCAGAACCGCTCCCACTCGGCGTCCCCGTATCCGGCGAAGCCCTGGTCGAGCACGCTGATGAACCTGCCCTCGGCATGCGCCTCCCGGATACCGAGCACGTTCAGAGCGTGGGCGAGCGACGGGTCCTGCGCGATCTCGCCGACCACGTACACGAGGGACTCGGGCAGTCCGCCCTCGTCGGCCCTTCGGAAGACCCGACCCGCCACGGGGGCGACGAGCCCGTGCTCCTCGGTGAGGACGATCTTCGCCTTGCGGGCCTCGGCGGCGTCGGGGGATCCCTTCTCGATCATGTCGGTGAGGATCCGGATCGCCGTCGCCGAGGCCACGGCGGTCTCGGAGGCCACGAGCGCCTCCAACCATGTACGGACGTCGGCCCGCTCGCGTCCGGCGGCACCGATGATGTGCTCCACCTTTCCGGAACGCAGGACGTCGGCCTCAACCGCCGGATGCAGCCAGTCGGACGGGCGGTCCGGGCAGGCGTGCCACAGCCGCAGCCAGCCCGAGAGGTGCTGTTTCGGTTCGAGACGAGGGTGGACGTGGAGTTCCGCCGGTGGGCGCAGGACTCCCTCCTGGTCGGGGAGGGACGGGCGTACGGCGGCGCGCGCCCAGATCTCCCGGGTCAGGAACTCGTCCGCCCAGCTGATGGCCTCCTTCACACGGCCGGGCAGGAGCGGGAGGTGGGCGGCGGGGTCGTCGGTGGGGGCGAGCCGGGGGAGGGAGTCCACCACGAGCTGCGCCGACACCTTGATCATCTCCTCGTTGAAGGCGGAGGAGTCGAGCAGGTTCTGACGGTCCTCGTTCGTCTTCCAGGCGCCGTTGAGGATGCCGCTCAGGGAGATCTCGTACTTCGTGGGGAAGAAGGACCAGAAGCGTCCGCGCCCGCGTGCCTTGGGCGACAGGTACAGCCCGGACTTCGGGTCCTTCTCCAGAGCTGGTACGGCCCAGGCGAGTTCGAGCGAGAGGCGATCGTGCAGTTCACCGGCGTCGGCCCGCGCGGCGGGGCCCGGCTCGTGCGTGACGGTGAAGACCCTCCAGCGGTCCGCCGTGGTCGGCTTCCCCGTGCGCTCCTCGTGCACGGTGTGCAGGTCACCTACCTGTTCGGTGGTCAGGACGCGCCGCACGACGGGCCGGGGCCGGCGGTCGTCGAGGACGACCTTCGCCACGTGTGGGGAGAGGAGTTGGAAGCCGAGGGGGAACTCCTCGCGGGACGAGATGCCCGACCGGCCGCCGTGCATGTCCTGGGCCAGTCGGTCCACGGCGCCGGGGAGCAGCGGGAGGCGCACGACCGTCGTGGCCCAGCGGAGCAGTTCGTCGAGCACGCCGTCCTGGGCACGTTCCACTGCCATGTCCAGGGGGCGGGCCATGCGCAGGACCGGGGCCTCGAAAGCCGTCCCCAGGTGTGCCTCCACCCCGGGCACCGCCCGAATGCGCTCGTACGCCCAGTCGCGGTCGAAGCCGAAGGAGCCGCTGGTGCTGAAGAACTGCGGGGCGTCCGTCACGACGAGCACCGACTTCACGCCGACGCCGAAGCGGCCGATCTGACCGCCGCGTTTGCGCGACATGCTCATCCGCAGGATGGTCTCCGCACCCTCGGGCGTGACGGGCGTGCCCTCGTTGGCGCAGTACAGGTGCGTTTCGGTGAGTACGACGTGGACCGTGCCGCCCGGTTGTGACGCGATCTCGTCGGCCGCGTTCTGCACGAGCTCGAAGAGCTGGCGGTCGCCGTACCCGCCCTGGGTGATGCGGCGCTCGCTGTTGGCATGCTCGGGGATGAGGCCGGGATCGACCGCGTAGGTCTGGAGGACGCGATCCGACTGATCGAGGACGGTCCGGATGACGGGGGAGTCCGTGGCTGACATGTCTCTGCGGCTCCTGGAGAGTCGAGGAGGGAGGGAAGAGGAGGTGCCGCGGCGGGCCGGCCCGGTTCAAGGTCCCGGGTTGCATCGGTGCCTTGCACCAGGCCGGCCAGCCGCGCGGAGGCGAGGGAGCGGTCAGCCGTCATCGCGGTGGTCAGGGTCGGGCTCGTCGATGACGAGGGCGTGGTCACTCATCATGTCGAGGTACTCGAGGGTCTCTCCGGTCATGTCGACGAGATCCTTCCGCGGAGCGCCGTGAGGCAGCGTGGAGGCGTAGAGCCCGAAGGCGCTGTGGTCCCGCCCGGACTCGGGCGAAAAGGCCCAAGCGTAGTCGTCGTCCGGGCATGCCGAATTCAGGCCCCCCGAGGAATTGTTCATGCGATTTTCCTTTCGAGAAAAGTGTGGCCGAGGAGTTTCACCCATGCGTGATGCGATTTAGGCATGGGAAATTCATGCAGCTACGCCGTGCAACTCGACGGCAGGTGTTCCTGCCTCGAGGTGTACTCGATCAACGCTAGGGCACAGCGCTCTTGCGGCGCCACACGATCCGCGAAGTTCTCCTCGTGGGATTTTTCGAGAACATGTGTCGGTGCGGTTCGGGATGGCTGAGGGTACAGCTCACCCCTTGTTTCGGAGGGCTCCTCCCCCGACTTTCACCGACCTAGATTACGAGCGATTCCAGGCCGGGTATAGAGCGAATTCAGGCCACGTGTCGCGTCGGGTGGCTGGATTCGATAGGCCGCCACTTCATATGCTTGCAAATCGTACGAGTCGGGCATTCATCTGCAAACGGGATGTTTTTCTTGATGTGTGGCCGAGTACGTTCGGCGGCGCCGCCACGTCTGTCAAGTGGAATTTGACGTTCTGCTTGGCGTCAAATTACTCTCCGTCCTGTCACCGGACACGGTCAGGAACGGAAACGGGTGGTTGCATGGAGACGGGCGAGGACTTCGGGCCCTGGTTGGCCCGCCAGCTCAAGCTCGCGGGGAAGACGCAGGCCGAGCTGGCCGATGAGCTGAATCTGACGCGCGCCGCGGTGTCGGCGTGGATCACCCGACGGTCGGTCCCGCGCCCGACGATGATGGCGGAGATCGCCAGAGCGCTCGGCACGGACATCGGCACTGTGCACACCCGCACCACCGACACTCAGGCCGGTCTCCCCATCACCTGGTACCACCGCCCCGGTTACCAGGACGGCGGGCGTGACGGCGGCAACGCCGCAGCCTTCGCCTTCGACGCCGACGTCCAGGTGCTCGCCCGCGAGACCTGCCAGAACAGCCTCGACGAGCGCTTGGTCGACAACGGGCGTCCGGTCCGCGTGCGTTACACCATCCATGAGATCACCGGCGAGACGCTCGACGCGTTTCGACAGGCCATCCTCTGGGACGAGCTCCAGCCCCACTACGAGGCGGTGTCGGAGACGGCCGCCCACCAGAAGGTCGGGCGGGTCGTCCATGCCGGCGTACGCGACATGTTCGAGAAAGGCAGGCTCGTCCTCCTCCGCGTCGACGACTACAACGCCTCCGGCCTCGTCGGCGACGACTACGACAACGGCAAGTTCGCCGCAGTCGTCCGGCGCCAGCTGGAGAGCCTCAAGTCGGACCGCGGTGCCGGCGGCTCCTTCGGCCTCGGCAAGGCGACCTTGTGGGCGACGAGCGCCCTCGGCATGGTGCTGATCAACTCCACCCTCTCGGTGCCCCACGAGGGCCGGACCGAGCGGCGTGTCATCGGGCGCCTGGAGCTGCCGTGGCGGTCCGTCGGTGACGGCACCTACGCCGGACCGGCCTGGCTCGGACGTCCCGACCCCGACAGCCCCGGGGCCCAGGTCACCCGCTCCTGGTGGGCGGACGAGGAGACCGTCGAGCGCCTCCATCTCACCCGCGACAGCGATGAGCCGGGGACCTCCTTCCTCATCGTCGGTGCCCACGACGTGGCCAGTCTCGACGAGAGCAACGCCGAACGGGCGATGGACGATGAGGACGGCCGGGGCGGCCAGGAGGACGACGGAACCCGCGACATCCGATCCATGCACCGACGCCTGGTCGAGGCCCTCGAAAGGGACTTCTGGGCCGCCATGACCGCCGGAGGGAGCAGGCTCCCCCTCCTGGAGACCTCGGTCCGCACACTCCGCAACGGCCAGGTCGTCGTCGAGGAGCAGCAGATCGATCCCACCGACGCCCAGCCGGCGCGCACCCGGGCGCTGCGCGCCTTCTACGAGGGGACGACCGTCGACCGGCTGACCGAGCCTGGGCAGGTCGCCCTGCGCACGGTCCCGCTGAGACTGCCGCTGGCGGGCGGCCGGCGCGGCACGCTCGGTACTCACCAGGCTGTTCTCCTGGTCACGGACGCGGGCGACAAGGACGGCGTCCCCAAGCAGGTTCACTCCCTGCGGGGCAATCGAATGACCATCAAACGGTCGACCGTGGCGGGGCTTCCCCTGGGCGTCAACAGCTTCCAGGCGGTGCTCCTCACTGGGACCGCAGCCGGGGAGACCGCACCCTTCGCCGAGGAGGCCGAGGAATTCCTTCGGGCCGCCGAACCGCCTGAGCACGATCGGTGGGGCCAGACGGAGGAGCTGACCCTGCGCTGGTCGCACACTGCGCACCACCGCATCGCGCGCCTGACCACCGAGGTGAACGCGGCGGTGAAGGAGCTGGTCGCCAGGCCCAAGCGGTCCGGCGACGAGGGCGGTGCCAAGCTGCGGAAGGCCCTCACCGTCTCCCCTGCCAAGAGGACGTCCCGGCGCTCCGGGGGGCCCGGGCTGCCGGAACTCGACGGCCTCGAGGCGTCCATCGGCCCGGCGGGGGAGTGGCGGATCACGGCGGAGGTGAAGCTGCCGCGCGCCGACGAACTCCCCGTCATGACCCCCGTGGTTCTGCTCGACGTGCGCTCGGGAGCTCGCCCCCGCCTGGACTGGGCGGAACTCGTCGCCGAAGAGGGCTGCGAGGTGGACGACGGTGTGTTGCGCTTCACGCCCGGCGCCCGACGCGCAGTGTTCGGCGGTGCCACCGACGTCACGAGCCACCCGGTCCGCACCGCACTGACACGGCTGGTGCTCGAACTGCGCGCCGGCAAGGGGGAATGAGGGCATGAAGTTCTACCCGTACAAGCGGCTCAACCGGCCGATCACCCTCCGGGTGACCTCGGCATCCCTCAAGCTGCCCGACAACACCCGGGACCTTCTGGACACCTCGGCATGGTCCGTGCCGCAGCGGACCGTCGCCCTGGGGGTGGCACAGCACGACGACTGGACCTCGGCCAGGATCGGCCTCTCCGCCACTCTGCCTCCGGGCGCGGTCGCCGACGACGCTCCGTGGACCGGCCTGAAGGTCCTGGTCACGCTCTCCGACAGCGAGACCAACGTGCGGACCTCCGTGGAACTCCGGCAGGACGCGCCGGGGAGCAAGGAGTGGTCCGGGTTCGTCGAGGTGAACCGGGACGACCACGTGGGCCGCGCCTTTCTCTCCGCCCAGGCCGTCGCCACCGTCGACGACGTCGCGGGCCGGTCCGTCGCGGAGACCGACGAGGACTGGACCGTCGACGTGACCGCGGACGAACCCCTCGGCGGACTGCGTCTCGACGTCAAGCAGGTCGGGTTCGCCAAGAGTTCCCGGGAGTGGCTCCAGGTGTACGCGGACGCCCCCTGGATCGTGGACGCCTCCGGCAGGGTGCCCGTCGTGCTGGTCAACACCGACGTCGAAGGCTTCGCCGACCTCCTGGACGCCGAGAGCGGCGGAATGGAGAACAAGGTCCACGAACTGCTCGTCACCCAGATGTCCACGGACGTGTGGACGGCCGTTTTCCACAGCGCCGTGGGCGACCTGGAGACGGAACCCGACGGCACGCCCGTGTTTCCCATCGACTGGCGCGGCGAGGTGCTCCGCGAAATGCTCCCCGACGTCGTCCCAGGCGTTCACGTGGAAGAAGCGCTCCGGCGGGTCCATCGACGACGCACCGGCGACGCCGGTTGGGTGGAACTTCAGACCCGCATCCACTATGCAGCCGTGCGTCGTGCCGGCGTGAGCCGGGCGCTCTCCCAGACCCTGCGCGCGCTCCAGCAGTCGAACCGAGGGGACCACGCATGATCGAGAAGCCGTACCACGTGCCCCTCCGCCTCGGTCTGCTGTCGGCGGCCGCCGCGGAGCCCTTCCTCACGGAGGACCTGCTCGGGGGGGTCGCGGGGCACGCCGGTGTCGACCTGGACAAGGTCGTCGACCGACTGCCGGAAGAGGACCCCCGATGGGAGGTCGAACCGATCCGCGACCTCATCGAGGACGCCATGCACGCGTTCGAGGACAACCGGACCCAGGCCGACGCCTGGTTGGCGCCCCGGCTGCACGCTGCGCTGCGCCTCACCCGTCGCGAGGCGGCCGACCGCAGGCTGTGGACCCACCTGGCACTGGCCGTCGCACCGGACTATGTGGCCTGGCGCCACTTCTCCCGGAAGACGTCGAAGATCAGCCCGGAGCGGTTCAGGGGCGCGGCCGACCGGCAGTGTTTCTCCCGACTGTGGTGGGCCGCCGAGATGTTCCGGGACGGTTCGGACTATGCGCCGGTGGTCACGGCCTGCGGCAACCAGGACCTCATTCACTCGGCACTCCGACGGGAGCTGATCGATCACCGGCCCACCGCACAGGCACTCGTCCAGGTCATGGAGCGGGGCGTCGCCGTCACCGGTCGTGAGATCGAGGGCCTGATGACGGCGATCAGCGCCGCCGGTGCGACTCTCGTCTACGACGCGCTGGCCCCCGACGTGCCGCGCGACCCGAGCGTGGTGCGTGAGTGGATCGAGGAGCCCGCCCGTGCTTCTGTGCCGAGGCACGTCCTGCCGGACGGGCCCCATGAGGAACCGGTGCCGAAGAAGTCGGTGAACGACCTCGCCGACTTTTTCGCCGACCTGTTCGAGACGGCGCCCGTTCGAGGGCGAGCCGTGAAGGAATGAGCGGAGGGAGGGTCACCGGCCGGTGAGCGGGTGACCCTCCAGGTCGCCCTGCTCGCGCGGCTTTGCCGTCCGCCGGGGCTTCCAGGCCATCAGCTTCTCGATGCACTGCTCCAGCCTGGCCGCGGCCTCCTTCTTCCCCAGGTCGGGTTCGAGCACGTGGCGCAGTACATGCAGGGCGAGCCGCGGAGGCACCGCGTTGCCGATCTGCTGGGAGATGTCGTTGCCGTCCCACGGATAGGCGGCGGGGAAGGTCTGCAGCACCCCGGCCTCGGCGTGATTGAAACGGGCGAGGCCGCCGTCGAGGTTCTCGTCGGTGCCCGGATGGACGAGACGGTTCCGGGAGACCTTTCCGGTGACCGTGGCGGAGGGGACGTTGTGGTCACGACGACCCCGATCATCGGGCTTGCCGCCGGTCCCGTAGTTGGAAACGACGGTGAACGGAGGACGTGCGCGCACGTCCTCCGAGTATCGACCGGCGCTCTCCAGCGCCTGCTCCATGGAGATCCACTTGTCGCGGCGCTGGTCGTCCTCGCCCCCGGCAGCCTCCACGGGCAGTGTGTCGGCGAGGACCCTTCCCCGGTGGTACAGCTCGTGCGTCTGCTTCACAGGAGGAAGAGGGGAGCGGTCGCCCCCGTCGCGGCGGGCCATCAGCACCGCGCGCCGCCTGGTCTGGGGAACGCCGAAAGCCTCCGTGTGGAGCAGCTGCGTGGTGGTGCGGTACCCGAGGGTGTCGAGGACCTCGCTGTACGCCTCCCACACCGGCATCACGGCCGGTACCTGCTCCAAGATCACGGCCTGGAAGGGCACCGATCCGGGCCTCCTGCTCCGCTCGATGATCCACCAGAGGGGCTGAAGAACGAGTCCTGTCCGTTCGTCGCCCAGCTCCTCGAGCTTGTCCTTCAGCTTGTCCAGCCGGCCCGTCAGCTCGCCGAACTCCTTGACCAGGCGCGCCACCTCGTCGTCGAGGCGGTCGATTCCCTGTGGCTCACCGAGGTCCCTCAGGAACGCCTTCGCCTCCTCCGGCGAGTTGCCCAGCTTCTCGAGCCGCTGCCGCATGGCCTTGCGCAGCTGGGTCCTGGACTGCTCCACGGCCCGCTTCTCGGCCTTGACGGCCCGGGCCTCGACCTCCTTGAGTCGGAGTTCCTCGTGGATCTTCCGCCAGGTCCGGAAGACGTGTGTCCAGGTGCCTGACGCGTCGGAGCGGTCCGTGGTGTCGCGCACCGCCCGGTGCAGGCGGTCGACGTACTGCAGCACCTGATCCAGCGCCCTGCGGCCCGCGCCGTGCCCGGCGACGGTGAACGTCTGGCACGGGGGGCCACCGGTCAGTACCTGGGCATGGGGGAAGAAGGCGGCGCGGTACTCACGGACGTCACCCTTGAAGGTGTCCATCCCGGCCTTGGCGCGGGTCGCGCACGCTCCGGCGTCCCATTCGATGCCGGTCACCTCGTGCCCCAGGACGTCTGCTGCCACATCGAGCCCGCCGGGGCCGGCGAAGAGGTCGAGGATGCGGAACCTCGCCGGGGAGGAGCTGTCCGTTTCGATGTGACTCATGGGTCCGAATTCTAGCCGGCGGGCTGAGGCGGGAAGCACGCCTCTCTATGCCCTGTGGACAGATCGCAGGGCGGTGGCCAGCGACCTTCCGAGCGCGGCGCCCACCGGCGGGGGAGTGGCGTGGCCGATCTGACGGTAGCGAGCCGTCTTGCGTCCCGTGATGTGCCAATCCGGGGGGAAGGACTGGAGAAGGGCCGCCTGGTCCACCGTGAGCTTCACCATCAGAGCGGGATCGGTCGGACGCGGCCACGTGTACTCCGGGCCGGGGACCTCGTCGGCCAGGGCTCCCGCGTTCACGCCCATCCGCGCCCAGGCCCGCTTCGTGCCCGACGGGCCGAGGTCTGCCCCGCCACGGTTCTCGGACCCGCCGACCAGCGTCGGCGCCACCGCCAGGGCCTGGGCGGCCCACGCCTCGGCGTCAGGCCACCCCCGGGCCTTCATGGACGGGAGCAGCGCTCGTCCGACGGGGACGTGCTCGGTGACCGTCGGCTGCGGCGGGGCGAAGGCGCCGAACCACGGTTCCTTGAGTGCCACCAGGATTCCCGACCGGCGTTCCTGCGGCACGCCGTGGTCGGCGGCGTTCAGTACGAACCAGAGGAATCGGTAGCCGAGGTGGGTCAGCTCCTTCTCGATGAACGACCGGATTCCGGCGTACTCGGCAGAGTCGACCAACGCGGGCAGGTTCTCCAGCAGCAGGGCGCGAGGCTGGACGGAGTGCAGCAGGTACACCGTCGCCTCGAGAAGTCGCAGCTCCCCGGCGTCGTCGGTCCCACGCGCCGCCGATGCCTTCACCCTCGGCAGACCGGCGGAGAGGAGGTCGACGTCGAGGCTCTCGGGGTGCTCGTCGGGGAGGAAGTCGACCAGGTCCTCGCAGACCACGTTCCAGTGCGGTCGGTTGGCGAGGATCGTCTCGCACGCCTGGTGCTTGTGGTCGAGGAGCAGGGCGGGCGTGAAGCCGGCGCTCTCCAGACCGGAGGCGAGGCCACCCGCGCCGGAGCAGATGTCGACGAAACGGAGCGGGTCACGCGTCATCGTGCCGGTCCTTCGTCTCCGGCGCCGTCGGCGCGCCTGCCCCCGGTGTTCCCTCTCGCCGCTTCTCCGCCACGGTCGCCCGTACCGTCGCGGCGACCTCGTCCGGCGGTATGTGTTCCCAGAAGCGCAGAACGGTCCACCCTTGGGCCTGCAAGTGCTCGGTCGTCTCCCTGTCGCGGGCCATGTTGCGGTCGAGCTTCTGCCGCCACCATGCCGCGTTCGCCTTCGGATGCGTGGCGTGTTCCGGACAGCCGTGCCAGAAGCAGCCGTCAATCAGTACGGCCACCTTCACCGAGGTGAAGGCCACGTCCATCCGGCGTCGGGGCATGCCCGGCACGGGGTACTCGACCCGATAGCGGAGGCCGGCCGCGTGGAGAAGGCGACGGACCGCGAGCTCGGCGGCCGTGTCCTTGCTGGCCTGCCGGCTCATGCGGGCCGAAACGCCTGGGGAGGAAGGGAGGGCTTCGGACACACAGGCATTCTGCCGGACGGTCGGGGGCTCACTCCGCCCCGTGGCACTCCCCGTACGTGGTCTCGGAGCCGCACCAGCACGCGTCCGTGGTCAGCGGGGGCCAGGGGAGGGCTCGGGCTCGGGCGGCGAGGGTGGTGGCGTATTGGGGGAGGAGGTCGGGGTTGGCGGGGGAGGAGGTCTCGGAGGCGGCGAAGGCTTCGTAGGAGGGGACCGTGGCGCGGACGATGCCCAGGTTGGGGGTGCCGGCTGCGGACAGTTCCCGGAGGGAGGCTTCGATGTCCGTCAGGTGGGCTCGGTAGGTGGGGTACTCCGTTTCCAGTTCCGGGTAGGCCGTGAGAAGTTCCGTGAGCTCCGGTTCCGGCCAGTGGAGGACCGCGACCGGGAAGGGGCGGGAGAGGGCCGTGCGGTAGGTGCCGAGCTCGGCGCGGAGGCGGGTGATCTCGGCCTGGAGTTCGGCCGGGTCGGAGGAGCCCAGGGACCAGAGGCGTTTCGGGTCGTGGAGCTCGTCCAGGGGGATCGGGCCGGGGTGGAGGCGGTCCGCCAGGGTGTCCCAGGTGTCGTGGTCCCTGGCCAGCATGCGGCGGACGCGGTGGCGGGTGGTGAGGAGGGAGACGGTGGGGTGGGGGAGTTCGGCGGTGTCCCCCGCCAGGAGGGTCGCCGCCTCCGTGAGGGTTGTCTCGGCCTCCTCCAGTTCGTCGTGGGCCTCCAGGGTCTGCGCGGCGATCTCCCAGGGGGCTGCCTCCGACGGACGGGCGCGGCGTACGCCGTCGATGATGGCCCTCGCCTCGGCCTCGTGCCCGTACTCCCACAGGTTCGCCGCCTTGAGGGCGCGGATCAGGTGCGGGGCGGCGGGGTCGCCGGACAGCAGGTCGTCGTAGAGGGCCGTCGCGCCCGGTCGGTCGTCCGCGAGTTCCAGGTGGGCCGCGGCCTGGAGCAGCAGGGGCTCCCGGTCGCCGGGGTATTGCGCGGCGGTGCGCAGCAGACGGTCGGCTTCGGCGGTGTGGGCTGCAGGCGTGTCGGGGCGCATGCCCTTCACCGTACTGCTGTACGGCCCTGGAGAGTTGGCGCCGCAGCGCTTATCGTGCCGGGCGTGCGGGACAGGGGGCGGGAGAGGGTGCCGGTCGTCGTCCAGGCGCGCTCGGGGCGCCGTGGACTCGCCCGCGTGCTCTGGTTCGCCGCCGAGACCGTCGTCACCTGCGGTGTTCTCATCCTGCTGCTGGTCGTCCACCAGCTGTGGTGGACCAATCAGCAGGCCCGCGCCGAGGCGGGGGAGCAGGTGGCCCTGTTGGAGCGGGAGTGGGACATCTCTCCTCCGGTCGTCGAGTCGTCGGGCCCCGCGTCCCCCGGCGTGACGGCTTCGGCTTCGGCGGCAGGGTCGGGGGCGGGGTCGGTGACAGGGGCGCCTTCCGCCTCCCCTTCCCGTTCCGCTGCGCCTTCCAGGGGCTCCGGGGAGCCTCCGTCCGCCTCCCCTCCTTCCTCCGGCGACACCTTCGCCGTGCTCCGTATCCCCCGGATCGGGCTGAGCGTGCCCGTCGCCCAGGGGATCTCCAAGAGCAAGGTGCTCGACAAGGGGTACGTCGGGCACTATCCCGGCACCGCGGCGCCCGGTGCCGTCGGGAACGTCGCGCTGGCCGGGCACCGGAACACGCACGGTGAGCCGTTCCGGTACGTCAACCGGCTGCGGAAGGGCGACGAGATCTCGCTGCGGACGCGGGAGGGGACGTACACCTACCGCGTCGACCAGATCCTGCCGGTCACCTCGCCGCGCGACACCGGCGTGATCCAGTCCGTGCCCCGGTCGATCGTCAAGCCCTCGTACGGGTACTCCCGGGCCGGTTCGTACCTCACCCTCACCACCTGCACGCCCGAGTTCACCTCCCGCTACCGGCTCGTCGTCTGGGCGACCCTGCGACGGTGAGTCCCGCGCCCGCCAGGGCGAGGGCCGCGGCGGCCGTCACGGCCGCGTCGGGGCCCGCCGCCGAGAGGGCGAGCATCAGGGCCACGCCGGCGGCCGAACCGAGGTATCGGGCCGTGTTGTTCGCGCCCGAGCCCATCGCCGCCCGCTCCGGTGGGACGGAGTCGACCGCGAGGCGGGGGAGGGCGGCGTTCAGGAGGCCGCTGCCCGCGCCCGCCACCACCAGGCCGGTGATCAGGCGCGGCCAGGGGAGGGCGGGGGAGTCGAGGGCGCCGAGGAGGGCGAGGACGCCGGCCGCCGACAGGACGAAGCCGAGAGCGAGTTGGTACGGAGCCGAGATCCGGCCCGCGAGCCTGCGGGCCTGCAGCGCGACCACGAAGGAGGTGCCCGACCAGAGGACGAACAGCCAGGCCGTCGCCAGGGGCGCCATCCCCGCGCCGCGCTGGAGCAGCGCCGGGACGACGCTGAACAGGCCGATCACCGCCAGGCCGGTGAACAGCGCCCCCAGCGCCGCCACCCGGAACTCCGGCCTCCGCAGCAGTCCCAGATCGATCATCGGCTGCGCCGCGCGGCGCTCGACCAGGAGGAAGAGGGCGGTGAGCGCCGCCGCCGCCAGCAGGAGGACGCCGATCACCGGGCGCAGCCAGCCGTCCCGGCCCAGCGTCAGGGCGGTCAGCAGCGCCGCCATCGCGAGGGCGAGCGTCGTCGCGCCCGCGAGGTCGGGGTGCGTGCGCCCCGTGGGCTGGTCCGCCGGGCGGGCCGGGGGCGCGGGTGTACGGGCTTCCGCCGGGCGGGCCGGGGGCGCGGGTGTAGGGGCTTCCGCCGGGCGGGCCGGGTCCGTGGGTGTACGGCCTTCCGCCGGGCGGGCCGGGCCGGTGAGCGTGCGGGCCCCCACCGCCGCGGTCAGCGCGGTCGCCGCGCCCAGCGTCGCGTACGCCAGACGCCAGTCCAGCAGGCTGAGCGCGCCCGTCACGAGCGGGCCCAGGGCGATTCCGCCGCTCACCGACGCGCCCCAGATGCCGGTGGCCCGGATCCGGTCGCGGCCCGAGGGGTACGCGTCGGCGAGCAGGCCCAGGCTGCCCGCGAGGACGGCCGCGCTCGCCGCGCCCTGGGCGATGCGGGCCGCGGTGAACAGCGCCGTCGAGCCGGCGAAGGCGCCGAGCGCCGTGGTGACGCCGAGGGCGAGCGTGCCGAGCAGGAAGACCCGGCGCCGGCCGTGCGCGTCGGCCAGCGCGCCCGCCACCAGGAGCAGCGCGGCGAGGCCCAGCGGGGTGCCGTTGAGCAGCCACGCCTGCGCCGAGGACGGCGTCCCGAACGCCTCCGCCGTCGCCGGGAGCGTCAGCATCGGCGCCGTGTAGTTCATCAGCGCGAGGGCGGTGGCGATGCCGGTGACGGCGAGGGTTCCCGGGCCGGGGGAGCGGGCGGGGGCGGCGGTGTCGTGTGGGGGAGCGGAGTGGGCTGTACGCACGGTGGGCCTCCACCCGAGAGAGGGAAACGACTGGGTTCGTTCACCGACTGGGTTCGTTCATCGACGACTGGGTTCGTTCATTGAACCTACTAGGGCCCACACCCTACCCTCATCGGTTCGTTGAGTGAACCCTCTTCGGTACGCTGGTGGGCATGGCCCTCGGCAAGGACTACGCCCAGCAGCAGTGCTCCATCGCCCGCGCCCTGGAGGTCGTCGGCGAGCGCTGGACCCTCCTCGTGGTGCGCGACGCCTTCTACGGCGTCCGCCGCTACAGCGACTTCCTCGCCCACCTCGGCGCCCCCCGCGCCGTCCTTGCCGGCCGGCTCCAGGCCCTCGTCGACGCCGGTGTCCTCGACCGCCGCCGCTACCAGGACTCCCCGCCCCGCGACGAGTACGTCCTCACCGAGCGCGGCCTCGCCCTCTGGCCCGTCCTGTGGGCCCTCGGCGCCTGGGGAAGGAACGAGATCCCCGGCACCCTCCCGATGCGCCGGTTCCACCACGCCGACTGCGGCACCGAGCTGGACCGGAGCGGCGCGTGTCCGGCCTGCCGCGTCCCCGTGACCCCCGCCGACGTGGAGATGCGGCCCGGCGACGGGCTCGACCCCGACCCCGCCGACCCCGTCGCCCGGGCCCTCCTCGCGCCGCGCAGGCTGCTCACCCCGCTGGACCTGACGGGTCTGTGACGGGACCCGACGGGTCGGTGACCGGGCCCGGGGTCAGTGACCGGCCGACGTCCGCGACCGGCCCGACGGGTCAGTGGCCGGGCCCGACGATTCGCCGAAACGGCGGGAACCCTCTCGTACGGCCGTTCGTCCTACCCGACGGACAGTGAAGTTCGGGGAACGGGGGGCGTGATGGGCAGGAGTCTGGTCCTGCGGCGCGTCGCGCCCCTCGTCCTCCTCCCGGTCCTCCTCGTGATCGCCTTCGCGGGGCTGGCCCTCACCGACGGCTCCGTCTCCGCGACCGTCGCCGTCGCCGTCTCCGCGGCCTCCGCCGTCGTCTGCGGCCTGGTCGGCGTCCGTACGGCTCCGGCCGCGCCGTCCACGCTCATACGCACCGCGCTGCGCGACCGGGCCCGCCGCACGGCCTTCCTCCCGCAGCGCGACCCCGACGCCGCCGGCCGCCGCCGGCCCCGGGCGCCCGGACGCACCCTCCCGACGGCCGCGTAGGGGTCCTCAGAACACGCGAAAGCGCCACCCGCGAGAGCACCCCCTCGCGCGGTCCGTCATGCCGAGACCCGTCATCCCCGGCACGACGAACCCCGGAGGGTTCCCTTGTCCGTCTTCCCGTCCCCCGTCCTCGACGCCTTCTCCGACCTCGTCGGGCGCCTCGCCGCGCTCCTCCAGCCCGCCTTCGGCGGCGCCTCGACCGCCGCCGCCGTCATCCTCCTCACCGCCCTCGTCCGGCTCGCCGTCCACCCCCTCTCCCGCGCCTCCGTCCGGGGCCAGCAGGCCCGCGTCCGGCTCGCGCCCCAGATCGCCGCGCTCCGGGAGAAGCACGGGAAGCGGCCGGAGCGGCTCCAGCAGGCGGTCCTGGAGCTGCACGCCAAGGAGAAGGTCTCGCCGTTCGCCGGGATCCTGCCGGGGCTGCTCCAGGTGCCCGCCTTCCTCCTGCTGTACTCCCTCTTCTCCTCCGGCGACCGGATGGCCGGCCACAGCCTCCTGGCCGCGCCGCTGGACGCGCGGTGGGCCGACGCCCTCGGCGACGGCGGGCCCTTCGGGCCGGCCGGACTGGTGTACCTCGCGCTCTTCGCCGTGGCCCTCGGCGTCGCCGCGTACCAGTACCTCCGGACCCGGCGGGAGATGGCCGCGGCGCCCGGCGGAGGCGGGCCCGCGGCCCTGGGGCGGGTGCTGCCGCTGCTCTCCTTCGGGACGGTCGTCACCGCCGCCGTCGTCCCGCTGGCGGTCGCGCTCTACCTCGTCACCAGCACCACCTGGTCCGTCGTCGAGCGCGCGCTGCTCATGCGGCGGCCGCTGCCTGCCCGCGTCGCTACCCGCGCGTAAGGGTCCGCAGGCTGAACGGGGTCTTGCGGGCTGAACGGGAGTCTTGGAGGATCGGACGATCCTCCGATGGCCGCACTCCATCGGCCGGGGCACCGAAGGGCCTCCCCGGGCCCACCTCGACCACAGGGAGAAGACCATGAAGCTGCTGCGAGTCGGCCCGCCGGGCGCCGAGCGCCCCGCCCTCCTCGACGGCGACGGGACCCTCCGCGACCTGTCCTCCTTCACCGACGACGTCGACGGACGGCTGCTCTCGGACACCGCCACCCTCGACCGGATCCGCGCCGCCGCCGAGGCCGGGGTGCTGCCCGCGTACGGCGGTTCCGGCGACGCCACGGGGCTGCGGGTCGGCCCGCCGGTCGGCCGGATCGGCAAGGTCGTGTGCATCGGGCTGAACTACCACGGGCACGCCGCCGAGACCGGCCAGGCCACCCCGGCCGAGCCGGTCGTCTTCCTTAAGGCCGCCGACACCGTCGTCGGGCCGGACGACACCGTGCTCGTGCCGCGCGGCTCGGTGAAGACGGACTGGGAGGTCGAGCTGGCGATCGTCATCGGCCGGACCGCCCGCTACCTGGAGACCGACGAGGAGGCCCTGGCGCACGTCGCCGGGTACGCGCTCGCGCACGACGTCTCCGAGCGCGAGTTCCAGATCGAGCGCGGCGGCACCTGGGACAAGGGCAAGAACTGCGAGACCTTCAACCCGCTCGGGCCCTGGCTGGTCACCGCCGACGAGGTGCCCGACCCGCAGGACCTCACCCTGCGCCTGTGGGTGAACGGCGAGCTGAAGCAGGAGGGGCACACCTCGGACCAGATCTTCCCGGTCGCCGAGGTCGTCCGGTACGTGAGCCGCTTCATGACCCTTTACCCGGGCGACGTCATCAACACCGGCACGCCCGCCGGCGTCGCCATGGGGCAGCCCGACCCCAAGCCGTACCTCCGCCCCGGCGACGTCGTCGAGCTGGAGATCGAGGGACTGGGCCGCCAGCGCCAGGAACTGAAGAGCGCCTGACCCGTCTCGCGCCCGACCAGTCCGGCGCCCGACCCGTCTCGCGCCGGCGGCCGGCGGGCGTCTGACCGTCCGAAAGGGGTGGCGCCCCGCGTGGGGTGCCACCCTTTTCGTACCCTTTTATGCATATTGCGGCACATGGAACCTGTGAAGACCGAACGCGTCCCCCGCCGCAGAGCCCGCCTCGTCCTCTCCGCCGCGACGGCGGTCCTCGCCGCCGGCGCCCTCGTCGGCGGCCTCGCCGCCACCGGCGCCGCCGATCCGCTGCCCGGCGGGCTCGGCCCCTGCAAGCCGGGCACGTGCCCGCCCACGTACCCCGACGTCAACAACGACGGCGTGCGGTGGCGCGACAACGGCATCAACGTCTTCGTCGGCGGCGACTTCCTGGTCCGCGAGGCCGCCGCCGAGGCCGAGGGCAAGGTCGTCGTCCTCGGCGGCTTCGACCAGGCCAAGCGCGCGGGCGTCTCGGCGGTCTACAACGTCGGCGTCGCCGGTGTCGGGTCGCGCGTCGTGCCCGACAACGGCACCCCCTTCCTCAGCGTCGGC
Organism: Streptomyces sp. NRRL F-5727; assembly: GCF_000719555.1. GTDB lineage: Bacteria > Actinomycetota > Actinomycetes > Streptomycetales > Streptomycetaceae > Streptomyces. The sequence continues at coordinate 4,252 of NZ_JOGX01000039.1, read as the reverse complement.
AAGAACGTCACCGTCGCCCCCGGGCAGCGCCTCCTCACCGAGGAGGGCTCCGTCAGCGGGAAGACCGTGTACGCGGGCACGGTCACCGGCACCGTCGTCCCGGCGCCCGTCCAGGACGCCGCCGCCGTCGCCCCGTACACCGCCCTGCGCGGCGAACTCACCGCCGCCAGCCAGTGCTACGCGTACGTCGGAGGGGCCTCCCGCACCCCCACCGGCACGGCCGTCAACAACGGCTCCGAGACCCTCTTCACCGGCGACGGCACCTCCGCGCTCCAGGTCTTCACCGTCGACTTCGACCTGGAGTCGGCGAGCGGCGGGCAGCAGGGCATCCGCTTCGAGAACATCCCCGCGAACGCGACCGTCCTCGTCAACGTCCTCGGGGACGACCGGACCGTCGACTCCTACATCGGCGGCCTGCCGGGGCTCCGCGACCGGCTGCTGTGGAACTTCCCCGACGCGACCCGGGTGAAGTTCGAGGGCACCGCGCAGTTCGCGGGCAGCGTGCTCATCGGCAACCAGGCCAGCACCGCGACCCTCACCATGCCGGGCATGAACGGCCGGTTCTTCACCACCGGCGACCTCACCCACGCGTCCGAACCGGGCGGGGGCGGCGGTCAGGAGATCCACAACTACCCGTTCGACGGCGACCTGCCGTCCTGCGACGAGGACCCGACCCCGACGCCGACGGAACCGACCCCGACCCCGACCGACACCACGCCGACCCCGACGGAGCCGACCCCCACGGAGCCCACGCCCACGGAGCCCACGCCCAGCCCGACGGAATCCACCGACAGCGGCGGCACCGACAACGGCGGTACGGACAGCGGCGGTACGGACAACGGTGGCACCGACAACGGCGGTGGCTCCGACGGCGGCTACGGCGACGACACCGGCGGCCACCACGGCGGCGGCCCGGGCGGTGGCGGCGAACTCCCCGAGACCGGCGCCGGCACCGGGAAGGCCGTCATGGGCGTGACGGCGGCCGGCCTCGCCCTCGGCGGCGGCGTGCTCGTCGCCGTCAGCCGTCGGCGCCGTCGGTCGCGGGGGTCAGCCTGACCGTCACGCCCTCGCGGGCCGACCGCCGCGCCGCCTCCAGGACGTCCAGGGCGGCGGCGGCCTCGCGCGCGGTCACCGGGTTCGGGCCGGTGCCGCGCACGGCGGCGGCGACGGCCGCGTAGTACGCCGGGTAGTCCCCCGGCACCGACTCGACCGGCGTCCCGCCGCCGGTCAGCGGGGACTCCCCGGAGCCGAGCCGGCCCCACAGGGCCTCGGGCTCCACGCCCCAGGCCGTGCCGGGGCCGGGCCGCAGCCCCTCGCGGAGCGCCGCCTCCTGCGGGTCGAGCCCGTACGTCACGAAGCCGGCGCGCTGCCCGAGCACCCGGAACCGGGGGCCGAGCTGGGCGGCGGTGGCGCTCACGTACAGGTGGGAGCGGACGCCGTTCGCGTGGGTGATCGCCACGAAGGTGTCGTCGTCGGCCTCCGCGCCCGGGCGGCGCACGTCCGACTCGGCGTAGACGGAGACGGCGGGGCCGAAGAGGACCAGCGCCTGGTCGACGACGTGGCTGCCGAGGTCGTAGAGCAGTCCGCCGATCTCCTCCGGGGCGCCCGACTCCCGCCAGCCGCCCTTCAGGAGCGGACGCCACCGCTCGAAGCGGGACTCGAAGCGCTGGACCTCGCCGAGCTCGCCGTCGTCGAGGAGGCGGCGGAGGGTGAGGAAGTCGCTGTCCCAGCGCCGGTTCTGGAAGACGGACAGCAGCAGCCCGCGCTCCTCGGCCAGCGCGGCGAGGCCGCGTGCCTCGGCGGCGGTCGCGGCGAGCGGCTTGTCGACGACGACCGGCAGCCCCGCCTTCAGGGCGGCCTCGGCGATCGGGACGTGGGTCTTGTTGGGGGAGGCGACCACGACCAGGTCGAGCTCCGGGCCGCCGTCGGCCCAGAGGTCCTCCGGCCGGGCGAGCACCTGGACGCCCGGGTGGGCGGCCCGCGCCTCGGCGGCGCGCTCCGGGTTCCCGGTGGTGACGGCGGTGAGCGTCAGGTCGGGGGAGGCGGCGATCAGCGGGGCGTGGAAGACGGAGCCCGCGAGGCCGTAGCCGACGAGGCCGACGCGGAGGGGGAGGGGGGTGGTGAGGGGCGTCATGAGAAGCACTTAAGCAACGCTGTTGCCAAAGTGCAAGCAGGAGGCAGAATGGCCCGGTGACGGTGATGACGAGAGACCCCGGCGGCGGAGCCAACCTGTCGGCGCTGCGCGGCCACAACGCGGCGCTCGTGCTCGACCTGCTGCGCACGGCGGGGGAGGACGGCATCAGCCGGCTCGAACTGGCCGCCCGCACCGGCCTCACCCCGCAGGCCGTCAGCAAGATCACCGCCCGGCTGCGCGCCGAGGGCCTGGTGGCGGAGGCCGGCCGGCGCGCCTCGACCGGCGGCAAGCCCCGCACCGTCCTGCGTCTCGTCCCCACCGCCGCGTACGCCGTCGGCGCCCACCTCGACCGCGACGGCCTCACCCTCGCCCTCACCGACCTCACCGGCACCCCCGTCGCCGTCCGTCACCGCCCGCTGACCCTGGCCGCCGGCCCGGAACCGGTCCTCGCGACCGTCGCGGAGGAGGTACGGGCGCTGCTGACGGCGACGGGCGGGGAGCCGGCGCCGGCGGGCCCGGAGGCGCCGGCGCCCGGTAGGGAGGCGGCGGCCGGCAGGGAGGCGGCGGCCGGCGCGGAGACGGCGGCCGGCGCGGAGACGGCCGCCGGCGCGGAGACGGCCGCCGCGCCCGTCCTCGGGGTCGGGCTCGCCATGCCGGGGCCGCTGGACCACCGGCGGGGCGTGCCGGGGCGGGTGACGGGGGCGCCGGTGTGGGACGGCTTCCCGGTACGGGACGAGCTGGCCGCGCGCCTCGGGCTGCCCGTCACGCTCGACAAGGACACCAACGCCGCCGCCCTCGGCCTCGCGGTCCGCCCCGGCGCGCCCCGCTCCTTCGCCTACGTCCACCTCGGTACGGGGCTCGGCGCGGGCCTCGTCGTCGGCGGCGCCCCGCTGCGCGGCGAGCGGACGGGCGCGGGCGAACTCGGCCACCACACGGTCCAGCTCGACGGGCCGGCCTGCGGCTGCGGCGCGCGCGGCTGCCTGGAGGTGCTCTGCCTCGCGGCGGTGGCCAGGGGCGAGCTGCCCGAGGCCGCGCGGATCCTCGGCACCGGCGCGGCGAACCTGGTCCGGCTCCTCGACATCGACCGGGTCCTGCTCGGCGGCCGGGTGGTCCTCGCGGCGCCCGAGGTCTTCACGGCGGGGGTGGCCGCCGTGCTGGCCGGCCTCCGCCTCCCGACCCCGGTGGAGGTGACGACCGCCCCGCACGCCGTGGCGCTGGGCGCGGCCCACCTCGTCCTGGCCCCTGTCTTCGGCCTGGCGCCGGTCTTCGGCCTTGCGCCGACGGCGGAGCCGCGCCCCCTGGTCCCGCGTTCATCAGATGGTCCGACCATAGGCTGATCGGGCGGATTCGGCGGTCCGGCCGGGCCACCCGGGAGTGTCGTCGCCCGTCGCGGGGCGGACGGCATGGCAGCGTCGCGGGCGATCCGTACGTCCGCGAGCACAAAGGCACCCGCACATGGCACCCGCCCCCCGGCCCCTGCGCAGCGCCCCCGCCCTCGCCGCCGTGGCCGTCTCCCTGACGCTGACCCTGCCACCCGCCTCGGCCTCGGCCGCCCCCTCGGGCGTGGCCGCCCCCGCGCCCGCCCCCACCTGCGGGGGTGCGGCGGACACCGGGTTCCCGCTCGACACGCGGATCCACGGCGGGCCCTCCGACTACCCCGCCGGAGGGGCCTTCCGGACCTGGGAGCTGGAGGTGCGGAACACCACCGGCAGCCCCTGCACCGGGGTGCATCCGGTGCTCGTCCTGGTCGACGAGGAGCGGGTGCTGCGGCCCGAGCAGATCCGGCTGGAGTTCTACGACGCGGAGGCCGAGCGCTGGCGGGCGGTCACCTTCGAGGCGACCGAGGAGGCCGAGAGCGTCGGCGCGTTCACCGGCTTCGGCGGCTTCGCCGTGCCCGCCCGACGGGCCGTCACCGTGCCGGTCCGGATGGCCTTCCGGGCGGACGCCGTACCGGAGGAGGTCGTCGTCAACGCCGCGCTCGTCCAGCGCCGGGGCGCCGACGGCGACTGGGTCGGCCGCTCCGACGACTACCGCCTCGCGATCGGTCCGCCCGACCCGGCCGACCCCCCGGCCCCCACCGCCACGCCCACCCCCACACCCACCCCCGTGCCCGACGGG
>NZ_JOGX01000038.1 GCF_000719555.1 Streptomyces sp. NRRL F-5727 | reverse complement strand
GGTCCGGGGTCTCCCGGGGGTGCGCGGCGGGCGCGGCGAGGGCCGGGGGCGGCGGGGGCGTGGTGGGGTTGAGGAGGTCGCGGTGGAGGGCGGTCAGTTCGGGGCCGGGGTCGGTGCCGAGGGTGTCCGCGAGGGTGCGGCGGGCCGTCTCGTACGCGGCGAGCGCGTCGGCCGGCCGGCCCTCGGCGCGCAGGGCGCGGATGAGCTGGGCGTGGAAGCCCTCGTCGTACGGGTGGGCGGCGGTGAGCGCGGTCAGTTCCGGGACGAGTCCGTCGACGGCGCCGCGCCGCAGGTCGGCCTCGACGCGGCGGCGCAGGGCGGCGAGGCGCTGGGCCTCGGGGCGGACGCCCGCCGGTCCGGGCAGGTCGGCGAGGGCGGGGCCGCGGAAGAGGCCCAGGGCGTCCCGGAGGAGGGCGGCGGCCGTCTCGGGGTCGCCGGCGTCGAGGCGGGCGCCGGCCTCGGCGGCGCGGCGCTCGAACACGTACAGGTCGACGTCCTCGGGTGCGGCGGCGAGCCGGTACCCGGGGCCGGGCGTGGCTTCGACGGCCTCCCGGCCGAGGATCCGGCGGAGGCGGGCGACGAGGGCCTGGAGGGCGGCGGGCGCGTCGAGCGGCGGCTCGTCCCCGTACACGTCGTCGACGAGCTCCCCGACCGGGACGGCACGTCCGCCGCGCAGCGCGAGCGCGGCGAGCAGCGCGCGCAGCCGGGCGCCGCCGAGGGGCAGGGGGGTGCCGTCGGGGCCGAGGGCCTCGGTGGTGCCGAGGAGGAGATACCGCACCGGCCCATTCTTGCCGCCGGGGGCGGGGGGCGCCTCGGGGTTTCCCCGGACTGTGGACAACGGCGCCGGGCGGTCGGAATCCGGCGGTGTCCAGGGTGAAGCCGAGGGGGGCGGGGAGCGGGACCTCGTCCCTCCAGCTTGTGGACGGACGCCGGGGCCCGGCCGAGAAGCCCTTCACTCGAACGGGCGTGCTGGGACGTTCATCGCGCCGGCAGGGACCGGGACGCCGGGATCAGCGGCCCCTGGACCGCGCGCGGAGCGCGCGGGGTGGCCGTGTCGGTCCAGCAGGAGCCCCGGCGGGCGAGGAGGCGGCGGAGCCAGAGTTCGGTGGAGACGAGGTCGGCGAGGCCGTCGAGGGGGACCCGGGCGCCGTCGGCCGCCGCGCGCAGGGCCTCGCGGACGGTGCCGGCCTCGATGAGGCCCGCGTCGGCGAGGAGGGGCGCGTCGAAGAGGGCCAGCAGGTTCGGGAGGGCTGCGCGCAGGCCCGCGCGGGCGGTGCCGGCGGGCACCGCCGGGTAGGGGGCGCCCCAGCCGGGCGGCAGGTCGCGGATGCCGGTGTCGGCGAGGACCGTGCGCAGGACGCCGGCCCGCGCGTCGGGCTGGACCCGGAGCGCTTCGGGGAGGTCCCGGCAGGCGCGGACGACCTGGTTGTCGAGGAAGGGGGCGTGCAGCCGCTGGCCGCGGATCTCGGCGGCCTGTTCCAGCACCCGGTGGTCGGCCGCGGCCCGGGCGAGGGCCGCACGCGCGCGTGCGTCGCCGGGGCGCTGGACGGCCGGCGGCAGGGTGGCGGCGCGGTTGAGGCGGAACGACACCTCGGCCAGCGCCTCCCCGGTGAGCCAGCGGGCCGCCGGTCCCGGCCGGGACCAGGCGAGGGCGGAGAGCGAGGCCGCCAGCGGACCGTGGGCGTCGGCGGGGGCCCGGTTGGCGTCGAGGACGTGCCGGGCGGCGGTCTCCAGGCCGGTCCGGTAGGGGGTACGGGCGAGCCTGCGCGCCGCGCGGTAGACGGTGACCGGCACCAGGAAGGAGCCCGCCGACGGGCCGGTCGCCCTGGCGAGGGCGGTCACCGGGCGGACCAGGGAGCGGCGCCTGCGGTCCATCAACAGGTCGGCGAGGCGGGCCGGGTGGGCGTCCAGGACCTGTCGGGCGCCGAGCCCGGTGAAGTGGTCGGCGCTGCCGCCCGCGAGCCGCCTGCGGTGCCGTTCGGCGGTGACCAGCGCGGGCCCGGGCTCGTCGGTGAGCGGCCCGTCCAGGGAGGCGTACGGCAGGGCCTCCTCGCCCGCGGTGACGACCACGTGGCGCAGCCGGGGGTCGGCCGCCAGCTCCCGGGCGCGCTCCAGTTCGGCGGTCCGGCCGGGGCCGGGCTTGGTGGCGAGGTCGTTGAAGGTGACGGCGAGCAGCCGCTCCCCCGCGCCCGCGTGCCCGACGAGGGTGCCGGGCACCCCGGGCAGTCCGGCGGCGAGGAGGGCGAGGGTGGCGGAGGCGCTGCCGCCGGACAGGTCGGCGCCGATGCCGGGGGCGGGGCCCGCGCCGCGTGCCGCCCGCCGGTCGGCGGGGCCCATGCCGGGGACGGGTCCGGGGTCCGGCGGCGGCGCCTCGGGCGCGTGCCGGGGGGCGGTGAGCCGGGCCCGTACGGACTCCACGAGCGCGTCCCGGACGGCCTCGACGGCCTGCCGGGGGTCGGCCTGCGGCGCGGCGACGGCGAGCGAGGCCACCGTCTCGTACCCGGCGATCTCGCGGGAGCCCTCGCGCAGGATCAGCACGTGGCCGGGCGGGACGCGGCGGACGCCCTCGTACGGGGTGGAGTCGCGCAGCGCCTCCGGTGACTCGGGGCAGGCGAGCAGCGCGGCGAGGTGGCCGATGTCGAGCTGGGCCTCGACGAGGTCGGCGAGCGGGAGGGCGGCGGTGGCGTAGGCGGTGCCGCCCTCCCAGGGGGTGTGGAAGACGGGCCGGGCGCCGGCGAGGTCGCCGGTGACGGTGACCCGGCGGCCGGCCTTGACGACGGCGGTGTAGCTGCCGGGCCAGGCGGTGAGGTGGCGCAGGGCACCGCCGCGCGCGGTGACGAGGCCGCGGCGGAGTTCGTCGTCGCTCGCGGCGCAGCAGCCGAGGACGGCGAGCCGGGTGCCGTCGTCGAGGGAGACCACCCGCACCTCGTCGGGGCGCCAGTCGCCGACCGCCCAGAGGGGGTCCGGATCGCCCCACAGGAGCTGTGCGCCCACCGGCTGCACCGTGCGCCCCCCGACGTGCCCGCCGCTCTCGGCGAACGGCTGGGCCTGGGGCGGTGCTCCGGAGCCGTACGCGTGTGCGCCGTTGGCCGCTCCGGGGCGTGCGCCGGCGGTCGTGGCGTATCCCGCGGCGACACTGCTCCAGCCCACCAGCCATCGCATCGGCGCCTCCACGTCTGTTTCGGTGGGGGCCATGCTGCCATGACAACGGCGCACGGGGGGCCGGGAGGCGGGGCGGGCGGGACGGGCCGCGGTACGGCTCCTGCGGCGATGAATTCGGCCGATTCTCGCTCCTGGAAGGAGGTTTGACCTGCCGTCAGCCGCTGAAGGGATCGCGGAGGCGGCGGCCACCCGAAGGCTCCGCGCACCCGCCGGCGGTCCGGTTCCCGGCAGTCCGGGAGGCGACCCGCCCCCCGGCGCCGTCCGCCGCCCGCGGGGAATGGAGCGGCGGTGTCCCCCAGCCCACCGGTACGGGACCAGGCACCCGAGAGGGCTCCGCTCCCGGCCGGACGGGCCGACCCACGCAGCACTCATCGAAGCCGCCCCGGCCCGGAGCGACGAGAGCGCACGGCCGGGCGCACGGCCACACGGCCGGAGCACGGCCCGGCCGGCGACGCCCTCCGGTCGGCTGGTCACACAACAATCTCGCCATACGGAACTCCGCCCCTTAACGGTGGGGATGCGGCGAACTACGCTGTGTTTACGAATGCCGCCCGCCTATGCCCGGCGTCGCGGCGGCCGTCTGGATGTCGAGGGGTGGCGTATGTCCAGGGAGCAACGCGGGCCGAACGAGAAGCTCGGCGCCGTTCTCGCCCTCGCGGGAATCAGCAACGCCGGCCTCGCCCGGCGCGTCAACGACCTCGGTGCGCAGCGCGGTCTGACGCTTCGTTACGACAAGACCTCGGTGGCCCGCTGGGTCTCCAAGGGGATGGTGCCGCAGGGCGCCGCGCCGCACCTGATCGCCGCCGCGATCGGGCAGAAGCTGGGCCGGCCCGTGCCGCTGCACGAGATCGGGCTCGCGGACGCCGACCCGGCGCCGGAGGTGGGTCTCGCCTTCCCCCGGGACGTCGGCGAGGCGGTCCGCGCCGCCACCGACCTCTACCGGCTGGATCTGGCCGGGCGGCGGGCCGGCGGGGGCGGCATCTGGCAGTCGCTGGCCGGCTCCTTCTCGGTGAGCGCCTACGCGACCCCGGCGTCCCGGTGGCTGATCACCCCCGCCGACCCGTCGGTGGAGCGGGAGGCGGGGCGGCCGGGCGGCGGCCCCGGACCGGCCGGCGCCGCGGACCACGCGCGCGTGGGGCACAGCGACGTCGCCAAGCTGCGCGAGGCCGCCGAGGACGCGCGCAAGTGGGACTCCAAGTACGGCGGCGGGGACTGGCGCTCGTCGATGGTGCCCGAGTGCCTGCGGGTGGACGCGGCGCCGCTGCTGCTCGGCTCGTACTCCGACGAGGTCGGCCGGGCGCTCTTCGGGGCGACCGCCGAGCTGACCCGGCTCGCCGGCTGGATGGCCTTCGACACCGGGCAGCAGGAGGCCGCCCAGCGGTACTACATCCAGGCGCTGCGGCTCGCCCGGGCCGCCGCCGACGTGCCGCTCGGCGGCTACGTCCTCGCCTCGATGTCCCTCCAGGCGATCTACCGGGGCTTCGCCGACGAAGGGGTGGACCTGGCGCAGGCGGCACTCGAACGGAACCGGGGGCTGGCCACCGCCCGCACCATGTCCTTCTTCCGGCTCGTCGAGGCCCGCGCGCACGCCAAGGCCGGGGACGGGCCCGCCGCGGCGGGGGCGCTGAAGTCCGCCGAGGGGTGGCTGGAGCGCTCCCGGGAGGGCGACGCCGACCCGACGTGGCTCGGTTTCTACTCGTACGACCGGTTCTGCGCGGACGCCGCCGAGTGCTACCGGGACCTGCGGATGCCGCGCGAGGTGCGGCGCTTCACCGAGCAGGCGCTGTCCCGGCCGACCGAGGAGTTCGTCCGCTCGCACGGGCTGCGGCTCGTCGTCTCGGCCGTCGCCGAGCTGGAGTCCGGCAACCTCGACGCGGCCTGCGCGGCGGGCACGCGCGCGGTGGAGGTGGCCGGGCGGATCTCCTCCGCGCGGACCACCGAGTACGTACGGGACCTGCTCCACCGCCTGGAGCCGTACGGGGACGAGCCGCGGGTCATGGAGCTGCGGGAGCGGGCCCGGCCCCTGCTGGTCGCCCCGGCGTGACGGCGCGCGCCGGGGCGCGCGGCGGTGTGACGGCCGGCGACGGGGCGCGCCCGAAAGCGTGACGCGCATCCCACGACGTGGGCGTTTAGCGGGAATGTCAGTGGGCCAGTGCACTATCAGGGGTGGGAGGTGGCGCTGGTGTTTGACTGTGACGTGCTGGTGATCGGCGGCGGGATCGTCGGTCTGTCGACGGCGTACGCGCTCCAGCGCGCCGCCCCCGGCACGCGCGTCGCCGTCCTGGAGAAGGAGGAGGGCCCCGCGCGCCACCAGACCGGGCGCAACAGCGGCGTCATCCACAGCGGCATCTACTACCGACCCGGCTCCCTGAAGGCGCGGTTCGCCGTCGAGGGCGCGGCCGAGATGGTCAAGTTCTGCGCGGAGTGGGACATCCCGTACGAGGTGACCGGCAAGCTCGTCGTCGCCACCGCGCGCGAGGAGCTGCCCCGGCTGCACGCGCTGGTCCAGCGCGGGCGGGAGAACGGCATCCCGGTGCGCGAGCTCGGCCCGTCGCAGATCACCGCGTACGAGCCGCGGGTGCGGGGGCTCGCGGCGATCCACGTCGGCACGACCGGCATCGTCGACTACAAGGCGGTCGCCCGGCGGCTCGCCGAGTCCTCCGGCGCGGAGATCCTCTACGGGGCGGAGGTCACGGCCGTGGACCGGCGCCCGTGGGGCGTGGCCGTCCGCACCGCCGACCAGCGGATCCTGCGCGGGAAGGTCCTGGTCAACTGCGCGGGGCTGCACTGCGACCGGGTCGCGCGGCTCGCCGGCGACGACCCGGGCATGCGGATCGTGCCCTTCCGGGGCGAGTACTACGAACTGGCCGACCCCTCGCTCGTGCGGGGCCTGGTCTATCCGGTGCCGGACCCCGCCTTCCCGTTCCTCGGCGTGCACCTCACGCGGGGCATCGACGGCGGCGTCCACATCGGGCCGAACGCGGTGCCGGCGCTCGCCCGCGAGGGGTACGACTGGGGGGTCGTCCGCCCCGGCGAGCTCGGCGGCACGCTCGCGTGGCCCGGCTCCTGGGCCATCGCCCGGCGGCACTGGAGGTACGGCGCGGGCGAGCTGCGCCGCTCCCTGTCGAAGCGGGCCTTCACCGAGGCGGTGCGGCGGCTGCTGCCCGGCGTCTCCGAGTCCGACCTGCGGCCGGCGGCGGCGGGGGTGCGGGCGCAGGCGGTGCTGCGGGACGGGACGCTGGTGGACGACTTCCTGATCCGGGAGGGGCTTCGTACGGTGCATGTGCTGAACGCGCCTTCGCCTGCGGCGACGGCCTCCCTCCCCATCGGCCGAGAAATAGCCCACCGAGCCCTGGCCCACCTCTAGCCGACCCGCACCTCCGTGTGGGCAGGCGTGTTCCGCTGGGGGTGGGCGCCGCCCCCAACGGGGCGGCGCGGCTGTCGGGCGCCGCTCGCAGCGGAGCGGTGGGGCGGCGGCGGGGCCCGTACCATGGGGTGCATTGTGTTTGAGCAGCGTGAGAATCACAGCGGGGCCGTCGCCCGCAGGGGCAGCCGTATGTTCGCGCCCGGGGAGGGGCCCTCGCCCGACCCCGCCGGTGCGCACTTCGAGCGCCGGATCCGCAGTTTCCAGCCGCGGCGGAGCCGGGTGACGGCCGGCCAGGCCGAGGCGATGCTGAAGCGGTGGCCCGACTGGGGGCTGGACATCGACGGCAAGCGGGTCCTGGACCTGCGCGAGCTGTTCGGCGGGCTGCCGGTCGTCCTGGAGATCGGCTTCGGTATGGGCGAGGCGACCGCGCAGATGGCCGCCGCCGACCCCGGCACCGGCATCCTCGCGGTGGACGTGCACACCCCGGGGCAGGGGAACCTCCTCGGGCTCGCCGACCGCAACGGGCTCACCAACGTCCGGGTCGCCAACGGCGACGCGATCATCCTGCTGCGCGAGATGCTCGACCCGGCCGCCCTCGACGGCTGCCGCGTCTACTTCCCGGACCCGTGGCCGAAGAAGCGGCACCACAAGCGGCGTCTCATCCAGCCCGAGTTCCTGACCCTGCTCGCGACCCGGCTGAAGCCGGGCGGGGTCCTGCACTGCGCCACGGACTGGGAGCCGTACGCGGAGCAGATGCTGGAGGTGCTGTCCGCGCACCCCGACTTCGAGAACACCGTCCCCGACGGCGGCTACGCGCCCCGCCCCGACTTCCGGCCGCTCACCCGCTTCGAGGGCCAGGGCCTGGACAAGGGGCACGTCGTGCACGACCTGCTCTTCCGGAGGAAGTAGCCCTTCCTCGGGTAACCCTTCGCTCCTGTCGGTGCGGCTCGTTAGGGTCGGTCCGTGACGCACCCCATGCCGCCACCCCAGCCCGAGCCGACCGCCGATCCGCAGGCCACGGCCTTCGTCCCGGCGCAGGCCGGCCCACCGGCCCGAGAGATACCCGCCGACGCGATGGCGCCCCTGCCCGCGCGCGACGGCGACGAGCCGTCGTTCGCCGTGGCCGCCGACCGGAGCCAGTGGCGGTACCGGCCCCGGCGGGCGTTCTGGCGGAGCCGGATCGTGCGGGCCGTCGCCGTGATCACGCTCCTCGCGCTGTGCGCCCTGGTGATCCTGGCGCTGGTGCGGGAGCAGACCGGCACGGAGGGGTTCCTCGTCGGCCTGGGCCTCGCGGTGTTTCCCGTACCGCTGCTCATGGCGGCGTTCCGCTGGCTGGACCGGGTCGAGCCGGGACCGTGGAAGAACCTGCTGTTCGCGTTCGCGTGGGGCGCGTTCGCCGCCGCCCTCGTCGCGATCCTCGCCAACACCTTCGCCGTCCGCTGGATCGCCACCGCGACCGCCGACCCGCGTTCGGCCGACGACCTCGGCGCCACGGTGATCGCCCCGGTGGTGGAGGAGTCCGCGAAGGCCGCCGCGATCCTGCTGCTCTTCCTCTTCCGGCGGCGGGACTTCCGGAGCCTGGTCGACGGGGTGGTGATCGCCGGTTTCACCGCGACCGGCTTCGCGTTCACCGAGAACATCCTCTACCTGGGCAACGCCTTCGGCGAGGACCAGGACCTCGGGGACGGCGGGATCGGCGCCGTCACCGCCGGCACCTTCTTCGTCCGGGTCGTGATGTCGCCGTTCGCGCACCCGCTCTTCACCGTGCTCACCGGCATCGGCTTCGGTCTGGCCGCGCTCGCCCCGCGCGGCAGGCGGCTGCGCCGGGTGCTGCTGCCGCTCGCCGGACTGCTGCTCGCGATGGGCGTCCACGCGCTGTGGAACGGTTCGGCGACCTTCGGCGGGCCGCTCGCCTTCTACGCCGTGTACGGGATCTTCATGGTCCCGGCCTTCGGTCTGCTGACCTGGCTGGCGGTGTGGAGCCGGCAGAAGGAGCTGCGGACGATCGCCGGGGTGCTGCCGGCGTACGCGGCGGCCGGCTGGCTCTCCCCGGAGGAGCCGCTGGCGCTCTCCTCGATGCGGGCCCGCCGCACCGCGCGGGCGGTGGCGTCCCGGACGTACGGGAAGGCGGGGGCGCGGACGGTCGGCGAGTACGAGTCCTTCGCCACCACCCTGGCGTTCCTGCGCGAGCGGGCCCGCCGGGGCACGGTCCCGGTGCCGGACTTCGCCGCGCGGGAGCAGGAGCTGCTGCACCACCTGTGGGAGCGGCGGGCGACGGCCTCGCCCGCGCTCTCGTACGCGGCGCGGGCCACGGGCCGGGTGTGGGTGCCGCCGCAGTACCTCGACTACGGCGGCTACAACCCCTACAAGGGCTAGCCCTCGGGGGTCTCCGACGCGGCCGTGAGGCGGGCGAGCTCGTCCGCCGTCAGCGTCAGGCCGGCGACGGCGACCAGCGCCGGCACCTGCTCGACCGTGCGGGCCGAGGCGATCGGGGCGGCGACGGTGGGGCGGGAGGCGAGCCAGGCGAGGGCGACGGTGGCGGGCTCGGCGCCGTGGGCCTCGGCGACCTCGTCGAGGGCGGCGAGCACGGCCTGCCCGCGCGCGGTCTCGGCGAGGGCGGAGCCCCGGTGGGCGCGGACGCTGTCGACGGTCCGGCCCGGGCGGTACTTGCCGGTGAGGAAGCCGGAGGCGAGGCCGTAGTACGGGACGGCGGCGAGGCCCGCGACGTCGGCGGTGTCGAGGAGCGGGCCCTCGTACTTCTCCCGCGCGACGAGGTTGTACTCGGGCTGGAGCGCCACGTACCGGGCGAGCCCCTCCGCCTCGGCGAAGTCGAGGGAGGCCCGCAGCCGCTCCGGGGAGATGTTGGAGGCGGCGACGGCCCGCACCTTGCCGTCCTTCACCAGCTGGTCGAGGGCGGTGACGATCTCCTCCACCGGCACCGACTCGTCGTCGAAGTGCGTGTAGTAGAGGTCGATGTAGTCGGTGCCGAGGCGGCGCAGGGACTCCTCCGCGCCGGCCTTGATGGTGGCGGCGGAGAGACCCTTGAGCGGGGAGTGGGCACCGACCTTGGTGGCGACGACGATGTTGGAGCGGTTGCCCCGGGCGGCCAGCCAGCGGCCGATGATCGTCTCGGACTCGCCGCCCTCGTTGCCCTCGACCCACTCCGAATAGACATCGGCGGTATCCACGAAGTTGCCGCCGGCGGCCGCGTAGGCGTCGAGGACGGCGAAGGACTGCTGCGCGTCGGCGCTCCAGCCGAAGACGTTGCCGCCCAGGGCGAGCGGGAACACACGCAGGTCGGAGGTGCCCAGCGGGCGCAGAGTCGAGGTCATGCCGACATCAACTCCGTGCACCGCCGGGCGTATTCCGGTCAGGGAGCCTGAACCCCGGCCGGAAAGCGACTCAGACCGTCAGGCCCTTGGACCGCAGCCACTCGGCCGGGTCGATGCCCGAGCCGTCCGGGGTGTGGACCTCCATGTGGAGGTGGGGACCGGTGACGTTGCCGGTGGCGCCGACGCGGCCGATGGTCTCGCCGGTGGTGACGGTCTGGCCGGCGGAGACGGTCATGGAGGAGAGGTGGCAGTACCAGATCTCGGTGCCGTCCTCCAGCTGCAGGACGATCCGGTAGCCGTACGAGCCGGACCAGCCGGCGGACGTGATGGTGCCGCCGTGCACCGCCTTGAGCGGGGTGCCGGTGGGGGCGGCGAAGTCGAGGCCCGTGTGGTAGCCGGAGGACCACATCGACCCCGACTGCATGTAGGTGGAGGTCAGCGTGTACGAGGAGAGCGGCATCGAGTAGCTGGCGGCCAGCTGGGCGAGCCGCTCGGCCTCCGCCTTCTCGGCGGCGATCCGCTCGGCCTCGGCCTTCTCCTCGGCGAGCCGCTTGGCCTCCGCTTCCGCCTCCGCCTTGGCCTTCGCCTCCGCCTCGGCCTTGGCGGCGGCCTCGGCCTGGGCCGCGGCGTCCGCCGCCGCCTTCTCGGCGGCGGCCTTCTCGGCGGCCAGCTTCTCGGCGTCGACGGCGGCCTGCTGCTGCTGTTCGGCCTGCTGGAGGATGCGGGCGCGCAGGGCCTCGCCGGCGTCGGCGGCGGAGGCGGTGCGCTCCTCGGCGGCGGCGCCGGCGGCGGTGGTGTCGGCCGGGGCGGTGTAGGTGATCGAGGTGAGCGGCTTGGCGGCCGCGCCGCCGGTGGCGACCGGCGCGGAGTCCTGCGCCTCGGCGGTCTCCTCGTCGCCGCCGGACAGCAGGGAGCCGACGCCGGGCAGGTCGTGGGCGTCCGGGAGGCCCAGGTCGGGGAGGTCCGGCAGCGAGATCGCGACCGGGGGCTTCTCCTGCGCGGTGGCGAGGCCGCCCGCGCCGACGGCGGCGATGACGCCGACGCCGAGGACGGTGGAGGAGCGGGCGAAGTTGGAGCGCTGCTTCACGACCCGGTGCCGGCCGCCGGCGCGGCTCTCGGCGCGCAGGGAGCCCTCGGTCGGGTTCCACTCCCCGGGAGCGGGGGTGAAGGAGGCGGTGTCGTACGCGCTCGCGCCCGACGCTGCGCCGGCCGGGTCGTCCGCTCCGACGGCACCCGGGCCGCCGAAGGGGTCGAAGGGGGCTCCGGGTACGGGGGTGTTGGACGCCACGGGGGCGCGCTCCTTTCCTTCCTTCTCGCCTACCGGGTTAGCTGACGGGTTCGGAGCAGGAAGGTCTCCTACAGGCGTGTTCGCACGGGGAGGTGCGAGGGGCCCGATTCACCCCAAGGGATGGTTCCCCGGTTCCCTTTCGGGATTCGGCACGTGCGCACGGAGCCGCCTCTTGCGACGGCTGGGACGACCGCGCTGCGTTATCGAACGTTAATAGACAGGGTGGTCCGATTCCAAGCCGTTCCTCTTGATCATTCATTGAATTGGCAGGGATTCGCCCGAGTTGAGCCCCCTTCAGTACGGCTCCGGCAAACCCCGGGAATCTGACGTTGTGTCAATTGTTATCGCTGCGACACCCCCTGACCACGGACCGTGACGGCCGCCCGTTCTGTCAACCCGCCGGCCCGGGCGGCACCACCGGCATCGTCCGCCGCCGCTCCGGGGCACCGGCCGTCGGCCGGCTCACCGCGAGCAGCGCCATGTCGTCGGTCGACCCCCCGCCGGTGTGCCGCCGCACGTCGTCCACGAGCGCGTCGAGCAGCTCCTCGGGCCCCGGGAAGACAGCCCCCGCGAGCCGGGCCGCCGGATCGTAGAAGACGCCGTACGCGTCCCGCGCCTCCGAGAGGCCGTCGGTGTAGAAGAGCAGCGTCGCGCCCGGCGGGTACGGCCGTTCGTCGGCCCGGTCCGGCCAGACCGACAGCTCCCCCATCCCGAGCGGCAGCGCCGCCTCGGTCGGCTCGACCGTCTCCAGGCGCCCGTCCCCGTACAGCAGCAGCGGCGGCGGATGCCCCCGGTTCACGACCCGTACGACCCCGCCCTCCCGGGGAACCTCCGCGAGCACCGCCGTCGTGAACCCCTCGAAGGCGTCCAGCCCCTCGCGCCGGGCGCCCTCCCGCGTGAGGGCGCGTTCGAGCCGCTGCGCCACCCCCTCCAGCGTCGCCTCCTGCTCGGCCGCCTCCCGGAAGGCCCCGATGACGACGGCCACCGCCTCCACCGCGTCCATCCCCTTGCCCCGCACGTCCCCGACCACCAGCCGCACCCCGTGCGGGGAGTCCTGCACCGCGAACAGGTCGCCGCCGATGAACGCGTCCGCCTGCGCCGCCTCGTACCGGGCCGCGCACTGCAGCCCCGCGATCCGCTCCGCCGGCATCGGCAGCACCGCCCGCTGCGCGGCCTCCGCGATCACCCGCGCCGACGCCAGCCGCTCCCCGCTGCGCCGCACCACCAGGTTGATCAGCATCGCCAGCGCCGAGACCGTCACCACGGTCAGGGTCTCGGTCAGCGAGGGCACGTCGGACAGCGTCTCGTTGTACGCGTGCAGCCCGACCGAGGCCAGGATCGCCGCGAGTCCGGTCAGCAGGGTCGTGAGCCGGGAGAAGAACGGCGCCGCGACCAGCGGGGCGGCGGAGAAGAGCGGCGCCGCCGTGTACGCGGGCGGCGTGGACAGGTCGAAGAGCACCCCGCCGACGATGATCAGCGGCGGCAGCGCGCGCAGGAACCTCCGGGTGGCCCCGAAGGGGGTGGCCGGGGGCTGCGGATCGCCCCCGTACGGCCCCCGGGGCGCGACGGACCGGGCGATGCGCCGGCCGGGCCGATCGCCCCGCCGCCCGCCGTCCGCCGCTCCCCGAGGGTGCGTCACCTTGAGTACTCCTGACCGGTCGCCGGCCCGCCGCCGCGCACCCTCCCAGGGTGGCCGCGACGGAGCCGCGGGGCGACCGGCGGGGGGCCGACCGGCGTATCCGGACGACGAGCACGCGCGCGGGGGGAGCCGCGTACGGGACCGGACGACGAGCACGCGCGCGGGGGAGCCGCGTACGGGACCGGACGACGAGCACGCGCGCGTGGGAGTCGCCTATCGGGAGCCCCGTACCCGACCCGTCACTCCGTCCGCAGCCGCCCGCCCCGGCCCAGCGCCGCGACCGCCGCCGCACAGCCCAGGCCGACGCCGCCGAGCGCCAGCCACGGCACCGCCGTCCATCCCGTGACGTCGAGGAGCAGGCCCGTACCGAGGTTCCCCAGTGTGATCCCGACCCCGCAGACGGTGTTGTAGAGCCCGTAGTGGGTGGCCACCCAGCGGCCCCGGGAGAGGGCGACGACGGTGTCCATCTCGTACGGGTAGAGCACCGCGTTCGCCACCGCGAGGACCGCCGCGCACAGCAGCAGCGCCGTCACGCCCCGGCCCAGCGCGGCCGGCAGCAGGAAGGCGCCGCCCATCAGCGCGAGCCCGGCGACGAGGCTCCGCTCGCGGCCGAGCCGGGCCGCGCACCAGGCGGTGATCCGCAGCTGCCCGGCGAGCGCGACGAGCGCGGAGACGACGAACAGCGCGGTCGTGGCGCCGGTGCCGCCCGCCGCGAGCGGCAGCGCCAGATAGACCTGGAAGGACAGCACGTACGACCCGGTCATGGCGAGCGAGAAGAGCCAGAAGACCCGGTTGCCGAGGACGGTGCGGAACGGGCCCCGGGCCCCGGCCTCCTTCGGCTCCGGCCGCCCGCCGCCCGCCGAGACCGGCAGGTGCCGCAGCTGGACCAGGGTCAGCCCGAGGAAGAGCAGGGCGGCGACCACGCACGTCAGCCGGAACGACACCCCGGTGAGCGCCACCCCGACCAGCGGGCCGAGCAGGATGCCGGCCTGGTAGTAGGCGTTGAACAGGGCGAACGCCTCCACCCGGCGCTCCTCGCCCGCCTCCGCGGCCAGGCACGCGCGCACGGCCGGGTTGAAGAGGGCGCCCGCGAGGCCGGTGGCGAGCGAGGCGGCGACCAGCACGGGCAGCGACTGGGCGAGGGCGAGCCCGCCGAAGCCGAGGGTGCGCAGGGCGCAGCCCGCGACGATGAGCGGCTTGAAGCCGAACCGGTCGGCGAGCGCCCCGCCGACGAGGAACATGCCCTGCTGGGAGAGGTTCCGGACGCCGAGGACGAGCCCGACCGTCCAGGCCGCCATGCCGAGCCCGTCGGCCAGGTGGGCGGCCAGGTAGGGCATCAGCATGTAGAAGCCGAGGTTGATGGTGAGCTGGTTGAGGAGGAGGAGCCGGACGGCCGGGCCGAAGGTGCGGCTCCGCTTCCAGAGGCCGCCGCGGGGCGACCGGGCGGGGGTGATGTCCGTCGTGCTCAACGCGCCGCACCCGCCCGCCGGTCCAGGACCCGCCGGGTCCACCCCTCGATCCCCTCCGGCCCCTGGTACGCGGCCGGTTCGTCCCGTACGGGTCCGTCGAGGAGGCCGTGGGCGGCGCAGTAGGCGTCGTTGAAGACGGTGTCGAAGTAGCGCTGGGGTCCGTCGGGGAAGACGGCCGCGATCCGGGTGCCACGCGGGCGCGTGCGGGCCAGCCAGCCGGCCACCAGGGCGACGGCGCCGACGCTCCAGCCGCCGGTGGCGTACTGGCGGGCGGCGAGCCGCCGGGCCGAGCGGACCGCCTCCGCGGGGGCCACCCAGTGGACCTCGTCGAAGGCCGCGTGGTCGACGTTGGCCGGATGGATGGAGGAGCCGAGGCCGCGCATCAGCCGTTCCCCGGCCGGCAGGCCGAAGACGGTGGAGCGGATCGAGTCGACGCCGACGAGCTCCAGGGCCGGGCTGCTGGTGGCCCGCAGCGCGCGGGCGATGCCGGCCGAGTGGCCGCCGGTGCCGACCGCGCAGACGAGGACGTCGATCCGGTCGAGCTGCCCGGACAGTTCGGCGGCGAGCCCGGCGTAGGCGGCGGGGTTGTCGGGATTCCCGTACTGGTCGGGCCACCAGGCGCCGTCGAGGCGGGCGAGGAGTTCGGCGACCCGGTCCTTGCGGGCCTGCTGCCAGCCGCCGTGCGGGTGGGGCTCGGTGACGACGTGCACGGTGGCGCCGTGGGCGACGAGCATCCGCTCGACGAGGGGCTCCAGGCCCGGGTCGGTGACGACGTGCACGGGGTGGCCGTGGAGCACCCCGGCGAGGGCGAGCCCGAGGCCGAGGGTGCCGGAGGTCGACTCGACGACGGGGGCACCGGGCCGCAGATCGCCGCGGCGGCGGGCCTCCTCGACCATGTGGAGCGCCGGCCGGTCCTTGATCCCGCCGGCGTTGAAGCCTTCGAGCTTGGCCCAGTAGCCGTCGTCGGTCCACAGCACGGGCGTGTTGCCGACGGGCGGATGAGAGCGCGCGGGCGTGTACGGAGGCACGGGCGCGTGCAGGGGCATGGGGGTGTGCATGGGTGTGGGTACGTCCTCGGAGTGGGTGGTGCGCCGGAAGGGGCCTGACTGTCGCGGGGCGAGAGTCGGCGGTCAGTTCCGGTCCACTCCGAGGGCGATGAGCAGCCGTCCGGGTTCGGGGCAGGGCCCCGCGCGGGTGCGCGCGTGGCGCCGTTCCGCCGCCGGCGGCAGCGTGCCGTCGCGGTCGGCGGCGACGGCCGCGCCGGGTCCGGGCGGGTCGAGCTGCGGGGCGGCGGCCGTCTGCGCGGAGAGCGGCAGCTCGGCCGCGTGGCCCTCGCCGCCCTGCCCGCAGCCGTGCGGGACGGGCCCGTGGACGGGGCCGGCCTCGGCGACGGCCGCGCCGGTGGCCGCGTGCCCGGCCGCGGCGGGCGCCGCGTCGGCGGGGACGCCGTGGCAGAGCCCCGCGAAGAGCGCGACGAGCGCGAGGAGCAGCAGGAGGACGGGCGCCCGTCCTCCTGCTGCTCCTCGCCCGATCGGCACACTCGGCTCACGCATGGCGTTCACGACGTTACGTTCCGCATTCACGTCCGGGCAAAGGGACAGGCGCGGAGCGGGACGGTTTCGGCCAGGGTTTACTTCGGACGCGCCCGGGCGGGGCGGGTCACAGGTTGCGCTCGGCCCACACCTTCAGGGCGTCGCGGACCAGGACGGCGGTGCCCTCGCCGTGCCGGTCGTAGTTCTGGGTGAACCGGGGGTCGTCGACGTACATCTGGCCGAGCCCGATCAGGTACTCCTTCGTCGGGCTGGTGGTGACGGAGAGCCAGTCGTACTGCCTCCGGGCCAGCGCCTGCACCTCGTCGCTGTCCGGCGCGAGCCCGGCCGCGGCCGCCGCGCCGAAGTCGCGGGCGATGCCGGCCTGCGTCTCCATGAACTCCTTCTTCTCGGCCTCGCTGAGCGAACGCCACCAGCGGTCGCCCTTCTCGTACGCGTCGCGGCCCCACCGTTCGGTGACCTCGGCCTCGTACTGGGTGTGGTCGAAGCCGTCGAAGACTTCCTCGGCCATGAGCTGTTCTCCTCTCTCGGTCTTGTGGAGAGTGGTCCGCACGGCCTCGATCTGCCGCCCGATGCGCTCGCGCTCCTGCTGGAGGAGGGCCAGATGCGTGCGCAGGGCGGCCGAGGTGTCCCGCTGGCCTTCGAGGACCTCGGCGATCGCGGGCAGCGAGAGCCCGAGCTCGCGCAGCAGCAGGATCCGCTGCAGCCGCACGAGCGCCGCCTGGTCGTAGTACCGGTAACCGTTCGCGCCGATCCGGCTCGGCTCCAGCAGCCCCAGCTCGCCGTAGTGGCGGAGCGTGCGGCTGGTGGTGCCGGCCTTCCTGGCGATCTCCTGGATCGACCGCCTTCGGGCTACTGAGTAGCGGGGACAGGATTTGAACCTGCGACCTCTGGGTTATGAGCCCAGCGAGCTACCGAGCTGCTCCACCCCGCGTCGGTGAATATGACCTTACGGCATGGGCGGCGAAATCCGAAATCCGTTTCCTCAGCAGCCGCAGTCCTCGGCGTCGACGGGTGCCGTCAGCGGGTCCGCGGCGCGCTGGGCCGGGCCCTCCCAGGTCTCGTAGGCGAAGCCCTCGCGCGCCCAGTACTCGAAGCCGCCGAGCATCTCCTTCACCTGGAAGCCCAGCTCGGCGAGGGCGAGCGCCGCGCGCGTGGCGCCGTTGCAGCCGGGGCCCCAGCAGTAGGTGACGACCGGGACGGCCTTGTCGAGGAGCTGCTCCGCCTGCTCGGGGATGAGCGCGGTGGGGAGGTGGACGGCGCCGGGGATGTGGCCCTGGTCCCAGGAGGCGGTGGAACGGGAGTCGATCACCACGAAGCCGGGGTCCGTGCCGTCGGCCGCGGCGGTGGCCAGGGCGGCGGCCACGTCGGAGACGTCCGCGTGGAAGGCGAGGCTGGCGGAGAAGTAGGCGGCCGCGGCGGCGGGCGAGGCCGGCGGGGTGCGCAGTACGGGGTTGACCTGGGTGCCTGTCGTCGTCATGGTGATCAATCTACGGATGTCGATCAATGCGCTGAAGTGGCGTTCCACGGCGCTCTCGGGCAACGGCCGGGGAAACCCTGGTGATCCGCCCGGGACGGCGTGGATCTCACGGGCCGAGACCGGTGGAGCCCTGCCGGGGCTGTGTCCGGACGCGGGCACGCGCGCGTGGGGCCGCCGCTCCGTTGTCACATCCACGGGTTCTGGTCCGTCATGGAGGCATGACGGGAAGCGAAGGGGGAGATCGGCGGATGGACGCGAGCACAGCGGACGGCACCACTTCGGACGGCGGCACGGCGGGCGGCGGCACGGCGGGCGGCGGCACGGCGGGCGGCGGCACGGCGGGCGGCGGCGTGGACGCGGACGCGCTCGCGCGCCGCTTCGACGCCGACCGCGGGCACCTGAGGGCCGTCGCGTACCGCATGCTCGGCTCGCTCAGCGAGGCCGAGGACGCGGTCCAGGAGACCTGGTTCAAGCTCAGCCGCACCGACGTCAGCGGCGTCGCCAACCTCACCGGCTGGCTCACCACGGTCATCGGCCGGGTCTGCCTGGACATGCTGCGCTCGCGCGGCTCGCGCCGCGAGGACCCGCTCGACTCCTTCGTCCCCGACCCGATCGTGCACATCCCCGGCGCCGGAGACCCGGAGCACGCCGCCGAACTGACGGAGTCGGTCGGCCTCGCGCTCCTCGTCGTGCTGGAGACCCTCGCCCCCGCCGAGCGGCTCGCCTTCGTGCTGCACGACATGTTCGCCGTCTCCTTCGACGAGATCGCGCAGATCGTGGACCGTACGCCCGCGGCGGCCCGGCAGATGGCCAGCCGGGCCCGGCGGCGCGTGCAGGACGCCGCCCCGGGTCCCGGCCCGGACCCGCGCCGCCAGCGGGAGATCGCCGACGCCTTCCTCGCCGCCTCGCAGGGCGGCGACTTCGAGGGGCTGCTCGCCGTCCTCGACCCGGACGCGGTGCTGCGCGCCGACGGCGGCACGCTCCTCTCCGGCGTCTCCAGGCTGATCCGCGGCGCCGAGGAGATCACCCGCCAGGCCCTCTTCTACGCGACCTTCCGCCACGCCGCGCTGCCGCTGGTCGTCAACGGGCAGCCGGCCGTCCTGTCGGTCGTCGACGGCAAGCCGGGCTCGCTCATGGTCTTCACCGTCGTCGGCGACCGCATCGTCCAGCTGCACGTCCTCGCCGACCCGGAGCGGATCGCCGCCCTGGACATCCCGGAGGAGGCCCTGGCCCGCGCCGTCCACCCGGCGTGACCTGGCACGGGCTCCGGTGGCGCGCCGTCAGGAGGGCCGCCGGAACGCCCGGCTGAGGGACGCTCCGACGGCCACCGAGGCGGCGCCGCCGGCCAGGCCGAGGACGGCGCCCGCGGCGACGTCGCCTGGGTAGTGGACCCCGGTGTGGACGCGGGAGTAGCCGACCGCGGAGGCCAGCAGCCCCAGCGGCACGACCGCGGGCGGCAGGACGACGCCGACGGCGGTCGCGAAGGCGACCGCGGAGGCGGTGTGACCGGACGGGAACGACGCCGACTCCGGCATCGGGACGTGCCGGCCCACCACCACCCGGGCCGCCTCCCGGTCCGGGCGCGGCCGGCGGACCAGCCGCTTGCCGAGCAGGTTCGCGGTGGCCGAGGCGATCGCGATCGCGCCGACGCCCGCGGCCGCCGCGCGGCGCGGGCGGCCCGGGAGGAGGGCGAGCCCCGCGGCCACGGCGAAGGAGATCTTGGAGTGGTCGGCGGCGTGGGACAGCCGGCGCAGGCCCACGTCCAGGGCGGGGGTGGGCGTGGCGGCCACCGCCGCGTACAGGGCGCCGTCCACGGCCCGCAGGTCGTGCAGGACGGCCCGGACCGTGAGGGCGGTGGCCCGCGGCCGGTCCCGCAGCCGCACCCGCGTCGCCGTCCGCACGCCGGGGTCGGCCCCCGCCTCGTGCCTGCCGCTGTTCTCGTCACTCATGCGCCGCTCCTGTAGGGGTCCTCGGTCGGTTCCGGACGGTGCGCGGGGCCGGAGCCGTACTGTTCGGGAAAGGCGAGCCGGATGATCCGCCGCCAGTCCAACGGCGGGGGCGGCGGAACCACTCCCGGCCGGGCCCGCGGCACCAGCACCCGCAGCGCCCGGGGCCGCAGCTCGCAGACGACCGGGGTGGGCAGGACGAGCGCCTCGCCGTCCACCGCCACCGCCACGGTGTCCTCCGCCTTCCGTACGCCGGCGGTGGTCACCCCGCCGTGGACTTCGACGCGGTGCGCGGTCAGGACGTTGAGCGCGGCCGACTGGGTGCCCCGGACGACCAGGTCGGCGGCGTGCGCGGCGCCGTCCACCCGGATGCCGATCACGCCGAGCCGGCCGCCGTCCAGCCGGGTGCGGTGCCCGGTGGCCGCGCTGAACAGGTCGGGCGCGGCATACGGGTTGTTGCTGACCAGGATCGCCTGCTGGCCCGGCAGCCGGGTGGTGTCGGCGGTCGCGTCGAGCCGGTCGCCCTGGCCGCCCCGCAGCAGGTCGGGCAGCGCCTCGAACGCGGTCTCCGCCTTGGCGTCGCGGTACTCCGGGCGCTGCACCACGTCCGCGTACACCCCGAAGGAGACCGTGTTGACGAACGGCCGCCCGGAGACCGTGCCGAGGTCGACGCGGAGCTCCTCGCCGTCGGTGAGCGCGTCCAGGCAGGCCGCCGGATCGTTCCGGTCGAGGCCGAGGTCCATCGCGAAGTGGTTCCGCGTCCCGGCCGAGACCACCAGGAACGGCAGGTCGTGCTCGGCGGCCACCGCCGCCACCAGCGCCTGGGTGCCGTCGCCGCCGGCCACCCCGAGCAGGTCCGCGCCGTCGGCGACGGCCTTCCGGGCGAGCGCCGTGACGTCGACGGGCGCCGACGGATCGAGCAGCACCACCCGCGCGCCGAGCCGCTCCGCCTTCGTCGCCAGGCCGAACCGCCCGACCTTCCCGCCGCCGGACTTCGGGTTCATGAACAGCACCGCCTGCCGGGGCCGTACGCCGGGCCGGGCCGGCGCCGGCGCGTCCGCCACCTCGCCCGGCCTGCGCAGCGCCTCCCGCGCGCACCCCAGCGCGACCGCCCACAGCGCGAGCGCGGACAGCGCGAACAGCCACAGCCCGCCGACCACGTACAGCACGAGCACACCGACCGGCGCACCGATCGCCAACACCCCGCCGACCGCCCGCAAGGCCCCCCGGTGCGCGGCGACCCACCACAGCCCGACGGCCCCGGCCGCGAGTCCCACGAGCCCGCTCAGCAGCACCAGCAGCCCGCCGCCGCCCAGCGCCAGCAGCAGCACGACCACCGCGGCCGCCGCCGCACCCAGTGCCCACCGCGCCAGATCCCGCGCGGCACCGCTCGCCTCGCCCTCGCCCCGCGACCGCACGATCCCGTCCACCGACCCCACCTCCGCCTTCCAGACTCCCCCAGGCTCCCCCGGATCTCCCCACTGAAGCAGCCGTTCGGCGGAAGATCCCGATCCGGACGGCCCGTCCGGGCATCGACGGTCGACCGGCCAAACCGGGAGCAACCGGGTTTCGCCCGGGGCCCCGCGGGGCGACACGATCACGTCGGCTGGCTGAAATTCGTACGCGTACGGTACGGCGCTTGCCGCGCCGGTCGTGGCCGAACACCGCCTTGACCGCGTTTCCGCTGGCAGAGCCCCCGACCTTTCCGGAATGCCGGTTCTCAATTGTCCTGAAAGCGGGGCGTCAAGGGGGGTGAATGAGTCATGTTTACGGCTGCCCGACACAACGATTCCAGGTCCTTGCTCTCCTTAATAACTATTGTAGTATTGGCCACTGGTTTGATCATCTGACTGCGGGATTCAGGGAGATCGCGACGGGGGAGTCCTGATGTCCAGGGACAGAGCACTTCAGCAGGAAACGGCGTGACGCCGCCGCGAGTCCAGACGTTGTTTACGCGTTCTCAGTATTCCCCTCATGCCGCGTAAATCCCATCGTGCCATCACTCATAACCGGGCCGCTCAAGGAGCCGGCCCGGTCACCGAATCATGCGCATGCTCGGCCGGAGTCGAAAATCCTACCTCAGCGTCGGTAACGGGGGAATGAATGGGAATCAACGTACTGATAGCCGACAAGATGAACGTGTCCCGCTATGCGCTCGCCGCCCTGCTCGAACAGGGCAAGGGGATACGGGTCATCGGTTCGGTGGCCGGCGATCTCGAGGCGATCGAGTTCGCCGATACGCACCACCCGGATGTCGTGATCTTCAATTTCGACGGCGCGGACAGCAATGTCCTCACCGTCGCCGAGAAGATCGCCTGCCTTCCGAGAAGCCGCTGTCTCCTGCTCGCCGAATCGTTCAAGCGGTCGGTCGTACGGCAGGCATTCACCGGCCGAATCGCCGGAATGGTGCAGCAGAGCGCCTCGCCGTACCGTTTCTTCGAGTCCATCCACCGGGTGCACCAAGGGGAAAGGGTCTTCGACACGGAATTGACCGTGGCGGTGCTGGGAAACAATGACTGCCCGCTTTCCCAGCGGCAACTCTCCGTACTTGAGCTGCTGGCCCAGGGCGACACGCTCAGCGAGATCGCGGCGCAATTACACATCTCCGAGGGGACCGTGCGGAACTATCTCCTTTCCGCGGTGACGAAGCTGGGCGCACGCAACCGCATCGACGCGCTGCGCATCGCGCAGGAAGCGCACTGGTTCTGACCTGCGGGTCACTGCAAGGCCCCTCTAGCTCATTTCACAGTCATCCCCCGGGGTTCCTTCGGGTGCGCCGCTGAACTGCGGCGACGTACCTGGACGGGCGGAACCCCGGGGGATTCCTCAGTCATGCCTACGGAGGGCTCGTCATGGCGGATATCTCACGCGGCAAAGATCTGATCATCGCCATCACGATGGCCGATATCGCCATCATTCTCGTCGTGGGATCCTTCCTGGGTTGGCTGGTTCGATACGTGCGCCAGCCGCCCGTCGTCGGCGAGATCATCGCCGGAATCGCCCTGGGGCCGAGTCTTCTCGGCCTGTTACCCGGGGACCTGCCTTCCCAGATCTTCCCGAGCGAGGTGAGACCGTATCTGTCGGCGATAGCCCAGGTCGGGCTGCTCGTCTTCATGTTCGGCATCGGCTGGGAACTCGACAAGAAGCTGCTGAAGGGACGAGGCAGTGCCGCGGCGGCGGTCTCCCTCACCTCGGTCGTGGTCCCGTTCAGCCTGGCGATCGGACTTGCGGCGCTGCTCTACCAGCGGCACGACACCGTGAACGGAGAACAGGTCTCCTTCACCGCGTTCGCCCTGTTCATGGGCGCGGCGATGTCGATCACCGCCTTCCCCGTGCTGGCCCGGATGCTGACCGAACACGGAATGCTGGGAACACGGGTCGGCACCCTCGCACTGGCCAGCGCGGCCATCGACGACGTCATCGCCTGGTGTCTGCTCGCCCTGGTCGCGGCGATCGTGACCGCGTCCGGTGGCGCCGGGGATCTCGCGCAGACAGTGCTGTTCTCCGGGCTCTACATCACGGCGATGGTGGTGTTCGTACGCCCGTTCCTGTCCTTCGTCATGCGCCGCTGGGGCCGTGAGCGCATGACACCTCGGCTCATCGTCGTCCTCGTCGCCGGGCTCTTCCTGTCGTCCTACGCGACGACCTGGATCGGGATCCACGCGATATTCGGTGCGTTCGCCTTCGGATTCATCATGCCGAGCGAGTTCCGCGGCGCGTTCGGCGAAGAGGCCAGGAGGCCGTTCGCGGGGATCAGCATGGTGCTGCTGCCGGTCTTCTTCATCGTCACCGGACTGAACGTCGACATCGGGGCGTTGACCGGACGCGATCTGATCGAACTGGCCGCCATCATCGCCGTCGCCTGCGCCGGCAAGATGATCGGCGCGTCCGTGGTCGGCAGGCTGTCCGGAATGTCATGGCGGGAGGCCGGCACCCTCGGCACCCTGATGAACACCCGCGGCCTCACCGAACTGATCATCCTCAACGCCGGCGTCAGTCTCGGAGTCCTGGACAGCCGGATGTTCACCATGATGGTCGTGATGGCGTTGTTCACGACCGCGCTCACCGGACCGTTCCTCCCGAAGCCCTCGGTACGCGTCGGCCAGGCCGGGCTCCGGACCCGCCCCGAGGAACTCGCCGGGGCGATGTCCTAGGCGCGGGCCGGCCCGCAGAACGGTCGCCGCCATGGCTGGAACGCCATGGCGGCGATTCGCGTACGGGCCCCTCACCCGCAGCCGAACAGCAGTCTTTATTTATCTTGAAGCAAAATGCGTGAACAGGGCCAAATCAACCTCGTCCTCATTATCCGAAAATGCTTGCTTCGCTCCGACCGGTGTGGATTTTCCGCAGCTGCGGAATGCTAGAATCGACCCACCTGTATGGAGGATGAAATGCCCGCTGAAAAGCCTCGCGCCAAGGCCGTCGGCCGGCCGCCTCATCTGTCTCTGGATGCGATCGTCGCCGCGGCGGAACACATTCTGGAGACCGAGGGCGCGGGAAAGCTTTCGATGCGGCGCCTGGCGGACGAATTGGATAGCGCGCCGATGGCGCTCTATTACCACGTGCGCAACAAGGACGAACTGCTTCTGCTGCTGATGGAGGCCCAGGCCCGGCGCATACCGCGCCCGGAACTGCCGGAGGATCCACGGGAGCGGCTGATCGCGGTGTCGATCATGCTCTACGAGCTGCTCGGCGACCGGCTGTGGATCGTGCAGGTGGTCGCCGGCGGCGACCTCATCGCCCCCTCGGCGCTCTGGTTCGTCGAGGAGATGATCGGCGCGATCGTGGAGTACGGCCACACGCTGGAGAACGCCGTGTACATCTACCGGACGATCTGGTTCACCATCGTCGGCGACCTGATCATCCGGGCGAACGGCAACGAGCGGCGCAGCCGGGCCACCGGACCGACCTACGAGGACCAGGTCGTCGCCGGCCTGATGAGCGGGACGCACCCCCGGCTGGCGGCGGTCGCCGATCGATGGGCCGAGCTCAACGGCCGTGACACCCACCGCCAGGGCCTGACGGCGGTCGTCGACGGGCTGCTGCGGTCGGTGGAGACCGTGGAACCGTCCGGCACCCGCTAGCCGCATTCGATCCGGTGACAGCCCGAGCCCGCCTCCCCCGGAAAGCGAGGGAGGCGGGCTCGGGCATCGCCTCTTTATTCACTCACCGCCGGCGTCATGGAAATGTTCCAGAAGTCGGCGTAGCGGCCGCTCCGGGCGAGCAGCTCGTCGTGGCTGCCCTCCTCCACGATGTGGCCGCCCTCCAGGAAGAGGACGCGGTCGGCGCGCTGCACGGTCCGCATCCGGTGGGCGACCATCACCACGGTCCGCCCGGCCATCAGGCGGTCGATGCCCTCGTGGACGGCGGTCTCGTTGACCGGGTCGAGGGCGGACGTCACCTCGTCCAGCAGGACGATCGGCACGTTCTTCAGCAACGCACGGGCGATCGAGACGCGCTGGCGCTCACCGCCCGAGAGCAGCGCGCCGCCCTCGCCGACCTTCGCCTCCCATCCGCCGGGCAGCCGCTCGATGACCTCGTCGAGCCGGGCCGCCGTCGCCGCCGCGCGGACCTCGGCCTCGTCGGCGTCCGGACGGCCGAGGCGCACGTTCTCCTCGATGGTGCCGTCGAAGAGATAGACGTCCTGGAAGACGATGGCGATCTGCTCCATCAGCACCTTGGTGTCGATCTCGCGCACGTCCACGCCGCCCACGCGAACCGCGCCGGAGTCCACGTCGTAGAACCGGGCGAGCAGCTGGAGCAGGGTGCTCTTGCCCGCACCCGACAGACCGACCACGGCGAGCCGCTGCCCCTGGGGCACGGAGAAGGACACGTTGTCGAACACCGTGCGGTCGCCGTGCCGGAAGGTCACGGACTCGAAGGCCAGGTCGTGGTCGACCGGCCGGACGGGCTCGCGGGGCTCCGGCAGCGGCGCGGTGCTCAGGACCTTGTCGAGCCGCTCCAGCTCGGACTGGGCGCCGCGGAGCCCCGCGCCGATGTCCGACAGCGACAGCAGCGGATCGGCGCAGCGGGCCGCGAGGACCAGGATGGTCAGGACCTCGGCCGCCCCGATGCTCCCGCCGAGCGCGAGGGACGTGCCCAGCGCCAGCACGGCGGTGAAGGCCACCTGCACCGCGACCGTCAGGCCCACCGCGCCGGGCAGCATCGCCAGCACGGTGCGCCGGGAGGAGCGCTGGACCTCCTGGAGCGCGTCGTCGAGGAGCTCGAACCGCTCTCCGGTGCGGCCGCCGGCGCGCAGCACCGGCTGGGCCTGGAGGAACTCGATGACGCGGTCCGACGCCTCCTTGTCCCGTTCGTGACGGTCCGCGTCGGTGCTGGCCATCGAGCGCGCGGTCCACTTCTGGATCGCCGCCACGACGGGTGCGGCGATCAGCGCGGCCACGCCCAGCTGCCAGTTGAAGGCGATCATCACGGCGACGATCGTCAGCGGGGTCACCAGGGCGGAGATGAACGGGGCCAGCAGGTGGGCGGAGACGCCCATCGCCTGGAGCAGGCCGCGGCTGGCCATGACGGAGACCTCGCCGACCCGGCCGGCGTTGTACCAGCCGATCGGCAGCCGGGCCAGGTGCTCGCCCAGCCGGTAGTACATGCCGTGCAGCATCTTGGTGCCGACGCGCATGCCGGAGAGGTCGCTGAAGTAGCGCAGCACGGCGTAGACCGCGACCGCGGCCCCGAACGCGGTCAGCCACGGCACGGCGTCGTCCGGCGTGCTGCCGAACAGTTCCCGCAGCACCGGGACGAGCAGCGCGTAGGAGAGCCCCTCGACCATCGCGGTGATCGTCATCAGGACCACGGTGCGGCGCATCGCCTGGGCGTACTCGGGTCCGAGCACGCGCAGCAGCGTTCGAATCATCGGAGCTGTCCTCCTTGGGATCGCCAGAACTCGGCGAACTTTCCTTGCTGCGCCAGCAGTTCGGCGGGGCGGCCACGCTCGACGATCGACCCGTTCTCCAGCATCACGACGGTGTCGGCGTCGGCGACCGTCTCCGGACGATGGGCGATCACCAGGATCGTCCGCTCGCCGCCCAGGCTCGCCAGGGCCTGGCGGATCGCCTGCTCGGTCTGCGGGTCGGCGAAGGCGGTCGCCTCGTCGAGCACCAGGACGGGTGTGTCGGCCAGCAGCGCGCGGGCGAGGGAGATCCGCTGGGCCTCGCCGCCCGAGAGCTTGACGTCCTCGCCGATCACCGTCTCGTAGCCGTGGGGCAGTTCGAGGATCCGGTCGTGGATGTGGGCCAGCTTGGCGGCGCGCACCACGTCGTCGCGCTCGGCGTGCGGCACCGCGAGCGCGATGTTGTCCGCGACCGAGGCGCGCAGCAGGCGGACGTCCTGGAAGACGAAGGAGACCGTGCGGTAGAGCTGCCGGCTGCCGATCTCGCGCAGGTCGACGCCGCCGATGGTGACCGAGCCCTGGCTCGGGTCGAAGAACCGCGGCAGCAGCTGGACCAGGGTCGACTTGCCGCTTCCCGACGGCCCGACGAGCGCGGTGAAGGTCCCCGGCTCCAGCACCAGGTCCACCCCGCTCAGCACCTCGCGGTCCTCTTCGTAGCCGAAGTGGACGTCGCGCAGCTCCACCCGGTGCCCCTGGGGCGCGACCGGATGCGCGGGCTCCGGAAGCGACGGGACCTCGAGGACCTCCTTGATCCGGCCGACGGCGCGGCCGGCGGCCTGCATGTCGTCGAAGCCGTGGCCCAGGGCCGCCACCGGGGCGGTCAGGCCCAGGCCCAGCAGCAGGAAGGGCAGCAGGTCGGCCGGGGCCAGACTGCCGGACGTGATCATCGACGTGCCGCCGATCAGGACGACGAGCAGCACGAACGGCGGGGACAGCGCGAGCTGCATGCCGGCGGCGACCAGGGACATGCCGCGCACCCACCGGAAGAACGTGCCGACGAAGTCGTCCACGGCGGTGAGGAACTTCCCGTGGGCGCGCTCGGAGCCGCCGAACGCCTTCACGACCGCGATGCCCTGCACGAACTCGACGACGGAGCTGGCGATCCGCCCCATGGCCGCGTCGAACTCCTCCTGCTCACGCGTCCTGGCGGGCAGCATCAGCAGCGGGACCAGGAGGATGGCCATCACCACCGGGATCAGCGTGATCAGCGTGAGCTTCCAGTTGATGGTGAACAGGTAGACCAGCGACACCAGCGGCACCACGAAGGCGGAGACGAGCTCGCCGGGCGCGTGGGCGATGAGCGGGTGCACGGCGCTCACGTCCTCGCCCACCACCTTGGCCAGCTCGCCCGTCTTGCGGCGGGAGAACCAGCCGATCGGCACACGGCCGAGCCGGTCGGCGAGCGCCCGCCGGAACGTCAGCTGCGCCTGGCTGTCCAGCACGTGCCCGAGTCCCGAGGACGCGGCGGTGAACAGCAGCCGTACGAACAGGCCGACCGCACCGAGGATCACGGCCGTCCAGACGTGTCCCTCGTCGATCGGGCCCGGCGCCAGCAGGGTGCGGCCCAGCTCGACGACCGCCAGCAGCGGCGCGAGTCCCGCGAGAGCGCCGATCACCTGCAGGATCGCGACAACCGCGAACTTACGGACATGAGGACGTAGCAGCCTGGACAGGCCCTGCCCCGCGGAGTCGGAGTCCGACGTCGGCGTGGACCGCTCCCCCGCTCCTAAAGCGTCGATCGCGCTCATCACTCTCCCATCGTACGCGTACGAATATCACTGTACTCGGCTCTGGGACCGAGGGGATAGGGATTCCGGCCAGAGATCGTCGACGGTCAGCGGCTTCCCGGATTCGGGCTCGGCGGCCTCGGGATAGCCCAGGGCCTCGGTCAGCTCCTTCCAGGCGCGGGCGACGGTCAGATGGCGCTGCTGGCCGTGCAGCGGGTCCGCGCCCGCCTCGACGCGCTCGCGCAGCTCCTCCAGGACGGTCAGCACCCCGTCGCCCCAGACGTCGTGGACCGCCTCCTCCCAGGTGGGCGTCCCGGCGGGGCCCACGTGGGCGCCGGTGGGGCCGGAGTCGTCCGACCACCCCGGCGCGGAGCCCGACCGGCCGGGGAAGAACCGCCCCTCCGGGTTCGCCGGCAGGCGCAGCACCGGGCTCCAGATCACCGGGCCGTGGGTGTTGGCCAGCATCAGGTTGCCGGCGTCGGTGCCGATGGTGATCCGGTGCAGGAACAGGCTGGTGCTGTCGTCACCCGCCTGCATCCGGTTCTCCACCCGCAGCGTCAGCGGAACGCCCGCGATCTGGGCGTCGACCCCGACCAGCGGACGGCCGGCGCGGGCGCCGACCCCGGTGATCGACCAGGGCCGCAGCCCGTCGAAGATCCCCGCGAGGATGTCGAGCAGGTCGAAGGAGACCTGCACCGCGCAGAGGGCGTCGACGAACACCGGCTTGCGCAGCCGGACCAGTTCGCGGGCGGCCGAGGTGAACCGCCGGACCGGTTCGAGGTGCGGGTAGAAGGTGTTCAGCAGGTACTGGGTCCCCGACCTGCGCGCCACCCGCAGGCAGTCCGCCAGCTCGTCCGGGTGGACCGGATGCTCCTGGAGCACGTGGATGCCGCGTTCGAGCAGGGCCTTGGCCAGCTCCGCGCCGCGCCCGCCGCCGACCGCGGTCGACACCACGACACAGGCCGCGTCGACGTCGTCGGGCAGCCGCTCGACCGCGTCGTACAGCGGGACGCCGTACTCCTCGGCGAGCGCCGCGGAGCGGGCGCTGCCGCGGGCCAGGACGCCGACGAGCCGGAAGCGCTCGGGCGCGCGGGTGAGGGCCGCGGCGTACACCTGGCCGAAACGGGTGCCGCAGACGACGACACGCATCGGGCGGGTCATCGGCGCTCCGCGGGCCGCGCGGCGAGTGCGTCCGCCAGGCGGGTCACATGGGGCGTCCGCAGGCAGCTGAAGTGATCGCCCGGTACGTCGACCACCGTCACGTCCCCCAGGCACGTCTCGCGCCAGAACGCGCTCGTGTCGTCCGTGGGTCCGGGGACGCCCGGCGCGGGCTCGACGGGACGCAGGAAGGTGATGTCCCCCGCGTACGGCAGCGGGTCGTACTGCGCCACCGCGTCGTGGATCCGCGTGAGGACCGCCGGGTCCGCGCCTGCGGGAACGCGGTGGCCGGACACCAGGGTCAGCCGCCGTACCGTCCCGTCGGCCTCGCTCAGGGCACGGGCCAGCTCCAGGGCGATCGGGCCGCCGAGGCCGTGGCCGATGATCTCCACGCCGTCGAACCCGGCGGCCCGCACCTCACGGGCGTATCCGCCGGCCAGTTCCTGGACGAGGTCCGGTGCGGCGAGGTCGAGGCCACCCTCGCCGTCGGGCAGCGCGATCCCGAACAGCGGTGCATCCGTGCCGAGTTCGGCGATGAGCGCGCCGTACGCCGTCAGGGTTCCCGATCCGTCGTGCACCAGCAGCCGCACCGGTCCCGCCCCGGTTCCGGCGAGCGGGACCAGCGACGAGGTGCGGGCCGCCGGCGCCGCCCCGGCGGCCGGAGCCGCTTCGGCGCCGGAGCCCAGCGACCGGGCCAGGCCGGCGACCGTGGGGGCGTCCAGCAGGGCGCGGAGCAGGGTGTCGAAGGTGAGGTGCGCCGCCTCGGGCACGACTTCGCGGACCCGCCCGACGAAGCGGGCCGCCAGCAGCGAGTCGCCTCCCGCGTCGAAGAAGCCCGCGTCGCGGCTCGGCGGCTCGGCCCCGAGGGTCTCGGCCCACAGGTCGGCGATCCGTCGCTCGACGCCCGGGTGCGGCGGCTCGGAGGGCTCGTCGCGCGGCGCGGCGGGTGCCGGGGCGGAGGCGAGCAGCCGCTTCCGGTCGACCTTGCCGTTCGGGGTCAGCGGCAGCGCCTCCACGAGGCGCACGCGCGCGGGGACCATGTGCGCCGGCAGCCGGTCGGCCACCCATCCGATGAGCTCCGCCGCCTCGACGGATCCGGACTCCCGCCGGGGGATCACGAAGGCGACCAGGGCCCGTTCGAAGGCGCTGTCGCCCGCGGCCAGGACCACCGACGTGCCCACCATCGGGTGCTCGCCGAGCACGGCCTCGATCTCGCCCAGTTCGATCCGGTGTCCGCGGATCTTGACCTGCTGGTCCGCGCGGCCGAGGAACTCGATCTCCCCGGACGGCAGGTAGCGGCCGAGGTCGCCGGTGCGGTAGAGCCGTTCCTTCGTCTCCGGGTGGTGGATGAAGCGCTCCGCCGTCCGGTCGGGGTCGTTCAGATAGCCGGTCGCCAGGCCGGTGCCCGCGATGTACAGCTCGCCGGCGACCAGGTCGGGGCGGTCGCGCAGCGCGGTGTCGAGCACGTGGAAGCGCTGGTTCGCCAGGGGGACGCCGTACGGGATGCTGCGCCAGTCGGGTTCGACGGTCGTGATGGGGTGGTGGATCGACCAGATCGCCGCCTCCGTCGCCCCGCCCAGGCTGATCAGTTCGGTGCCGGGCAGGTGCCGTCCGGCGTGGCCGGGCAGGGTCAGCGGGATCCAGTCGCCCGACAGCAGCGCCAGCCGGAGGCTCTGCGGGCCGGCGGGTTCGGCGTCGAGGTAGTACAGCAGCATCTGGAGCTGCGCGGGCACCGAGTTCCACAGCGTCACGCCGTGCTCGGCCACGACCTCGGCCCAGTGCGAGGGGTCGCCGCGGCGCGCGGGGTCCGGCAGGACGAGGGCCGCGCCGGCGGCCGGCGGGCCGAACAGGTCGTAGACGGACAGGTCGAAGCTGAGCGCCGCCAGCCCCAGGACGCGGTCGGCGTCGCCGACGCCGAAGCGGTCGTTGAGGTCGAGCACCGTGTTGAGGGCGGCGCGGTGGCTGATCATCACGCCCTTGGGCACCCCGGTCGAACCCGAGGTGTGCATGACGTAGGCGAGGTCGTCGGGCGCGACGCGGGGGCCCTCGGGGATCTCGGCGAGCGGGACGGGCGGCAGCCCGGCCACGGTCACCGCCCGCACGCCGTCGGGGAGTTCACCGGCCGCGGCGTCGGCGACGACGGCGAACCCGGCGCCGCTGTCGGTGAGGATGCGGTCGCGCCGGATCCTGGGCTGGCCCGGGTCGACCGGGACGTACACGCCGCCGGCGAGCAGCACTCCGAGCACCGCGACGGCCTGGTCCCGGCACTTGTCGACGAGGATGCCGACGAAGTCGCCGGGGCGGCACCCCTCGGCCCGGAGCCGCGCCGCCACCGCGGCGGCCCCGCCCAGCCACTGCGCGTACGTCAGCGTCCCCTCGGTGTCGATCACCGCGACCCGGTCGGGGAACGCGCGCGCACGGGCGACGAGCGGATCGTGCAGCAGGCCCTCGGGCACCGGCGCGGCGGTCGCGTTCACCTCGGCGCGCCGGGTGCGCTGGTGCTCCGGCAGCGGCTGGGGGTCCACCGCGGTCCAGGGCTCGGCCCCCTCGGCCAGCCGGTGCAGCAACGCCTCGAACGCGGCGAACATGTCGTCCACCAGGCCGTCGGGGAAGGTCCCCTCGCGGACGTCCCAGTTCACGTCCAGGCCGCCGAACTGGTCGCCCACCTGACAGTCGATCCACACCTGCGGTGTCTGGCTGATGCCGTACGACGGCCGCGGCTTCCGGCCCGCGGCCGACACCGCGCCGCCGCCGACCCCGATGCTGCCGGTGAACACCACGGGCAGCATGGCCTCCTCGCGCCCCCGGCGCCGGGCGATCTCGCGCAGCACCTCGACCCCGCTGAACAGCCGGTGGTCGAGGTCGTCGAAGAGCCGCTCGCCCAGGGCGCGGGCGCGCTCCGCGAAGCTCGTCCTCTCCTCGTGGTCGACCGCCAGCAGGCTCAGCGAGGTGAAGTCGCCCAGCAGCCGGTCCACGCTGGGGTGCAGCGGCAGCCGGTTCAGCACGGGCAGTCCGACGCAGAAGCGCGGAGTGGCGCTCCAGCGGCCGATCGTCTCCACGTACGCCGCGAGCACCGCGTTGGCCGGAGTGCTGCCCTGCTCGGCGGCGCGGGTCTTGAGCGCCTGCCACACCCGGTCGTCGAGCGTCGTCGTCAGCCGGCGGAAGCGCGGTGCCGCCGTCGCCGGATCGTGGTCGTCGCGCAGCGGCAGGACGGGCGGTCCGGGCAGTTCGTCGACGCGGTTCCACCAGTACGCGCGGTCGCGCGCGTACTGCTCGGTCTCGCGCAGCCGGTGCTCGGCGGACACGTAGTCCCGGTAGGTGGCGTCGATCTCGGGCAGGGCGCAGTCCGGCCGCTGGTAGCGGAGGTCCAGCTCGGTGAGCACCTGCTGGATGCTGAGCCAGTCCAGCGCCATGAAGTCCACCGACATGTGCAGGACGCTCCGGTCGGCGACCAGGGTCAGGCGCAGCTCGTACATGGGGCGTTCGCCGGCGGGGTGCACGGCGTGCGACAGCTCGTCGCGCACCCCGGCGAACGCCTCGGCGACCTCCTCGTCGGAGGCGTCGCGCAGGTCGGCGACCGCGATGCGGGTGTCCTTCGCCTCGGGCAGGACGCGCTGCGTGCCGTCCTCGTGGATGATCGTCCGCAGGGCGTCGTGGCGGCGCACCATGCCGTCCCAGGCGTTCTGCAGCCGGACCGGGTCCAGGCCGGCCGGATAGTCCAGCTCCTGGTAGAGGTGGCAGGAGACGCCGCCGTAACCGAAGGCCGGGTTGCGGCCGAAGAGGTAGGCGGACTGAATGTCGGTCAGGGGGAAGGGCCGGTCCCGCTCGTCGGGCCGGTCCTGCCAGACCGGGTCCTCCGCGCGGCTCGCCGCGGTGTCCGCCACGAGGGTCAGCAGTTCCGCCTTGTGGCGGCGCAGCTCTCCCAGACGCCGGTCGTCCATGACGCCGCGGGGGGCGCGGAAGCGCAGGTTCTCGCCCTCGCGCCACAGCTGGATCCCGGCGTCGGAGAACTCCTTGAGCAGGTCGTTGGCGTTCACACCGCACCCTCTTCGTATGCGTCGGCGGCACGGAGCCGGTCGATCAGTGCGCTGATTCCCGCGACGGTCGGTGTGCGGATGACGTCGCGCATGGGCAGTTCGACGCCCCAGGCTCCGCGCACCTCGGCGACGAAGCGGGTCGCGATCAGGCTGTCGCCGCCGAGCCTGAAGAAGTTCTCGTTGCGGCCCACCGACTCCAGTCCGACCAGCTTCGTCCAGCGGTCGGCGACGAAGGTCTCGGTGTCGCCCCGCGGCGGGTCGTCCACGTCGCGCGGCCGGTCGACGAACTGTTCGAGGACGGTCCCCACCCGCCGCCGGTCGATCTTTCCGTTGGCGCTGAGCGGCAGCGCGGGCAGGACGGCGAAGTGGTCCGGGACCATGTGCTCGGGCAGCCGCTCGGCCACCCACCCGCGCAGGCCGGCGGGGACGATCCCGTGGGCGGTCGCGGGCCGGTCCGCGGCGAGCAGGAGCTCGCCGCCGGGCTCGGTGCGCAGGACCCGCACGTCGGTCAGGCCGGCCGCGGCGCAGGCGTGCCGCCACCGCTCGGCACCGTGGAGCCAGGGGGTCTCGGGGCGGCCCGCCGCGAACCTCCCCGCCCGTGCCTCCAGCGGCAGGGCGGTGACGAGCGCGAGCGGGGTCGGGTGGGCGCGCTCCAGGATGTGGAGGCGGCCGCCCGGGGCGAGCAGCAGGGCCAGGGTGGCCACGGCCAGGTCCGGGTCCGGCATGCGGTGCAGGACGTTGTTGGCGACGACGGCGTCGTAGGCGTGGAGGTGCTGGGCGGCGACGGCGTCGGGGCTCTGCCATGCGGTGCGGGTGGCGTGCCCCTGCTCCTCCAGCAGCGTCCGGGTCCTGGCCAGCGCGGGCTTCGAGGAGCCGAGGAGCGTGTAGTCGACCGGGGCGGAGCCGAGTGCGGCG
The DNA here is from genome assembly GCF_000719555.1 of Streptomyces sp. NRRL F-5727. Taxonomy (GTDB): domain Bacteria; phylum Actinomycetota; class Actinomycetes; order Streptomycetales; family Streptomycetaceae; genus Streptomyces. The sequence goes on along the minus strand of NZ_JOGX01000038.1, from coordinate 80,227 downwards.
AGCAGCCGCGCGGTGCCGCGGCCCCCGGCCACGTCCCACTCGGCGACGCGCGGGGTCGCGGAGTCGCCGCCGCGTGCCCGCAGGTCCTCGGCGACGGCCCGGAGGCAGTCGGCCGTCGCCGGCATCAGGTCGCCGAGCGCCTCCGGGGCCAGTACCGGGTCGTCCAGCAGCGCGGTGGCGTCGGCGTCGCCGGAGAGGATGGCCGACAGGAGCGGTCCGGCCCAGCGCAGCGCGGCGGCGACGGTCTCGAAGGGGGTGCCGTCGGCGGCCTCGCGGGCCGCGGCGATCCGCTCCGGGCTCGTGACCTCGTCCCAGCGGGCGCCGTGCCGGTGCGTACCGTCGGCGGCGCGGACGAGCACGTCGCGCTCGGTGAGGTACGCGCACCAGATGTCCAGGACCGGGCGCTGTTCGGCGCAGACCAGCGGGTGGGCGCCGTCGGATCCGGTCAGCGGTGCGACGACCTCCGCCAACAGCGCCTCCACCAGGCGGTGTTCGAGCTGGTGCGGATCGGTCTCGCCGGTGGCCGCGGGCGGCAGGAAGGGGCTCCGGGTGCGGTCGGGTTCCGGGTGGACCCGCTCCGGTGCGGACGAGCGCTCGACCACGGCGGCGACGAGTTCCCTGCGCCCTTCGGTGGCCGGGAGGACCACGGCCTGGGCGACCTCGGGGTGCCCCTGGAGACAGGATTCGATCTCCCCCAGTTCGACCCGGAAGCCGTTGATCTTCACCTGGTGGTCGAGGCGGCCGAGGAACTCCAGGGTGCCGTCGGGCCAGTAGCGGCCGAGGTCGCCGGTGCGGTACCAGCGCTCGCCTTCGTACTCGGGGAAGCGGGCCGCCGTCAGTTCGGGGTCGCCCCGGTAGCCGAGCGCGACCCCCGCGCCGCCGATCCAGAGCTCGCCGGGCACCCAGTCGGGACAGTCCCGGCCCCGCTTGTCCACCACCCGGAACTTCTGGTTCCGCAGCGGTGTGCCGTACGGGATCGAGCGCCAGCCCGCCGGGACCTCGGTGACCTCGTACATGTTCGACCAGATCGCGGCCTCGGTCGCGCCGCCGAGCGAGATGAACCGGCAGCGGCCGTCCGTGGCCCGCGCCAGCCGCTCGGGCAGGTCGAGCCCGATCCAGTCGCCGGACAGCAGGGCCAGGCGCAGCGAGCCGGGGAGCGGCGCGCCGTCCGCCGCGGTCAGCGCCATCTCCAGCAGCGCCGGGACGGTGTTCCAGACGGTCACCGCGTGCCGTCGGCACAGCGTCAGCCACTCGACGGCGTCGCGCCGGCCGGACTCCGGGACCAGGACGGCGGCCCCGCCCACCGCGAGGAAGCCGAAGACGTCCCACACCGAGAGGTCGAAGTCCAGCGCGGAGACCGCGAGCACCCGGTCGTCCGCCCCGATGCCGAACCGCTCGTTGAGGTCCTCGACGGTGTTGACCGCGGCGCGGTGGCTGACCTCGACGCCCTTGGGCAGGCCGGTGGAGCCCGAGGTGAAGATCACGTACGCGGGGTCGCCGGGCTCGGCCGGCACCGGTGCGTCCAGCGGCGGCGTGCGGAGCGCCGTCTCGATCGGGAGCACCTCGACACCCGCCTCGGTCTCCCCCAGGGCCCCGCTGCCGTCGAGGACGACCTCCGCGCCGCTCAGCTTCAGGATGCGGGCGCGCCGCTCCGCGGGCTGGTCGACGCCGATCGGGACGTACGCCGCGCCCGCGGCGAGCACGCCGAGCACCGCCGCGATCTGCCGCGGTCCCTTCGGGGCGACCACGGCGACGTACGATCCGCGGCCGATGCCGCGCCCGGCGAGCGCGGCGGAGACGCCGAGCGCGTCCCGGGCCAGCTCCTCGTGCGTCGTCGAGGCGTCGTCGCCCCAGAGCAGGGCCGGCCGCCCGGCGCGGTCGGCGGCCCGCTCGAAGAACGCCGTGTGCAGGAGGTTGTCGGTCATGGTCCGGGTGGACGCGTTGACCGCCTCCCGGGTGGCCCGCTGCGCGGCGGGCAGCGGCGTCCTCGGGGGCGTGGTCTCCCACTCCCCGTCGATCAGCTCGCGGACCAGCGCCTCGTAGGCCGCCATCATCGAGTCGAGGAGGTCGTCGGGGAACAGCTCCTCGACGGCGTCCCAGACCATCCGCACACTGCCGTCCCCGGTGCGGTAGATCTGGTGGTCGAGCCAGACCTGCGGCGTCTGGGAGATCATCCAGCTCGCGTCGCCGAACCGCTCGGCGAACACCTCCGGGATCAGCGGCGCCGACAGGTCCAGGGAGAACACCACGGGCGCGGTGCGGGGCGCGTCCGGGTCGGAGCGGGCGAGGTCGCGCAGGACGTCGACGCCGCTGTAGGCGGCGTGCCCGATGTCCTCGTGCACCTGCTTCTGCACGGCGCGGGCGCACTCCTGGAAACCGTCCCCGGAGAGGTCCACCTCCAGCAGCACCAGACCCGTGAAGTCGCCCACGACGCGCTCGATCTCGGGGTGCGCGCCGAGATCGCGGTCGAACAGCGGCAGGCCGAGCAGGAAGTGCTCGTCGCCGGACCACCGGCTGAGGATCAGCGAGTACGCGGTGGCCAGGACGACCGACGGGGTCAGGCCGGCCTGGTTGCCCCGCCGCTCCAGGGCGGTCCACTCGTCCGCCGTGAGGTCGAAGTACCGGCGGACGAAGCGCGGGGCGGCGACGGCCAGGGGGTCGGTCGCCAGGGGCAGCTTCGGGCCGCCCGGCAGCGACGGCACCCGCCGCTGCCAGTACGGGCGGGCCCGCTCGCTCTCGGCCCGGCGGACCGCGGCCTGGTCCGCGAGGTACCGGCCGAAGGTGTAGCCGACCTCGCCGAGGCTGTCCGGGTCCTCGTACAGCGCGGTCAGCTCGGTGAGCAGCAGCCGGAAGCTGGCCAGGTCGGCGACGAGGAGGTCGACGTTGAAGTGGAGCCGGTCGACCCCGCCGGGCAGCCGGCTCAGCTGGACGTCGACGACCTCGCCGCGGCCGACCTCCAGCACCCGGTGCGACAGCCGCTCGCGCAGCTCCAGCGCCGCCGCCTCCGCCTCGGCGGCCGGCCGGTCGCGCAGGTCGTGGACGGTCAGGCCGGGCCACGGCGACCGGGGCAGGACCCGCTGGGTCGCGTCGTCGGCGAAGCTCGCCCGGAGCATCGGGTGCCGTGCGAGCAGCGCCCGCACGGCCCGCTCCAGACGGTCCGGCTCGATCGGCGCGACCGCGTCGAACTCCATGTAGTTGTGACAGCCGACGCCGCCGAGGGGCTGGCCCTCGGCACGGCCGATCAGATACGCCTGCTGCACCGCGGTCAGCGGGAAGCTCCGATCGGCCTCGTCGTCGTGCTTCTCGACGGCCTCCGGCGCCGGTGCGCCGCCCTCCAGGGGGGTCAGCATCCCGGGCCAGGCCGACAACCGGGGGGCCTCGGCCAGCTCGGCGAACGAGACGTCGAGGCCCTCCCGGTTGAGCCGGCTCACCAGCCGGATCAGGTCCATGGACTGCAGGCCGAGCTCAAAGAGGTTGCAGTCGTCGTCCGCCTCGGTCAGCTCGATGCCGAGCACACCGGATACCACTTCGCGCAGAGCTTTAAGGTCCATGTCCTCGGTTCCTCAGATCGCGCCGGCGCGCATGGCGGCGAAGTACTCGTTCTGGGTGGGCAGTTCCGCGACGAGCTTCTCCGCCTTCAGCCGGATGCGCTCGAACTCGGCGATCGCCGCGCGGTCGTCGGCCATGTCGAGCGCCGGCGAGTGCCGGACCTCGATGCCGCCGGTGCCCAGCAGGATGCAGTTGTACGAGTACGGCGGCAGCCCGTGGTAGTGCGGGAAGACGGTCTGCGCGTCCGGCACCTTGTACTTCCAGTTCTCGATGCGCTCGGCCAGCGTGTCGGGGATCTTCCGCGTCTTGGTGTCCTTCCAGTACTGGTTGTCGGCGCGCTTGGCACCCACGTAGTGCAGCACCAGGAACTCGCGGACACCGTCCTGCACGTGCGCGATCGACTCGTTGTAGAGGTCGCGCAGGCGGTGGTCCTCACGGCCGGAGGGGAAGTACTTCACGATCTGCTCGATGGCGTGGTGGATGAAGAAGATGCCGGTCGACTCCAGCGGCTCGACGAAGCCGCTCGACAGACCGATGCCGACGCAGTTCTTCACCCAGGAGCGGCGGCTGCGGCCGATGCGCATCTTGATGTGGTTCGCCTCGACGTCCGCGGCGGCGGGGCCGACGAACTCGCGCAGCGTGCGCTCCGCCTCCTCCGGCGTGGTGTAGTCGCCGGCGTAGACGTAGCCGGTGCCGATGCGGCTGATCAGCGGGATGGTCCAGATCCAGCCCGCCTCCTGGGCGGTCGCGGTGGTGCAGGGCCGGAGCGGCTCGCGGTCCATGTCCAGCGGCACCTGGAGGGCGACCGCGCTGTCGTTGGGCAGCGTGTCCTGGTACGAGACGAAGGGCTCGTCGAGCGCCTTGTTCAGCAGGAGCGCGCGGAATCCCGTGCAGTCCACGAACAGGTCGCCCTCCAGCCGGCCGTGCTCGGCCGTCTGGACGTGGCCGATGTAGCCGTCCTCGTCGAGCACGACGTCCGTGACGTCGTCGACGATGTGGCGGACGCCGCGCTGGGTGGAGTAGGTCGTCAGGAACTTGGCCAGCAGGGCCGCCTCGAAGTGGTACGCGTACGGGAACTGCGTCCCCTGGTACTCGACGATCGTCGACCGGGCCGTGGTCTCGTCGCGCTGCTGCTCGACGAAGCCCTGGTCGATCAGCTTGCCGTCGAGGTAGCGGGGCGAGCGCTCGGCGTCGCACAGCGACGCCATGACGAAACAGTCCTTGTCGAACCGGCTCGTGGTCGGGTTGCGCAGCCACCAGTCGCTGAGCGGGAAGCCGTCGACCGAGCCGAGCTGCTCGAACGGGTGGTAGAAGTGGTGCCCGGGCTCACGCCAGTTCTCGAACCGCACCGCGAGCTTGTAGGTGGCGTTGCAGGCCGGCATCCAGTCCGACTCGGACAGCTTGAGGAACTCGAAGAAGTGCCGGATGTCGCTGAACGTGGCCTCGCCGACGCCGATGGTGCCGACCCGGGCCGACTCCACGACGGTCACGTCGATCCGGTCGCCGAACGCGGCCGCCAGGTAGGACGCCGTCATCCAGCCCGCCGTGCCGCCGCCGACGACCACGACCCGCTTCGTCTTGCCCGGGTCGTTCGCCCGCTGCTTGCCCGCACCGTCAACAGTCATCACTGCGTACTCCTTGTGTGAGTTGCGGAAAAAGGGTGCGTTCCATCGAGCGCCACAGATATGCGGCGCCCGACGAGCCCGCCGTGCCGGCCACTCCGCCGAGCAGCGCCTGTGCGAGGGCGGCGTGCCGCCCCCGGCTGGAGCGCATCGAGGCGTCGAAGGCGACCATCGCGTCCTGGACCCGCTTGACGTCCTCGCCGGCCCGGTCGCGGTACTCGACGAACGCGGCGTCCAGCGACTGCTCGTCGAGCCGGGCGAGCAGCCGGGCCCGGTCGCGGTCGGTCAGTCCGGCGATGTTCAGCATCCGCCGGTCCCGGGCCCCGCACAGGAACTCGATCTCGCGGAACTGGACGGACTGGAAGCCGCTGGACGTCCCGAGCGTCGCCCGGACGACGTCGAACTCGTCCGGCGTCAGCGCGTGCAGGGCGTCGAAGTGCTGCGCGACCGCCTCCATGATCCGGGGCAGCCGGTCGAGATGGACGCATGCCTCCGCGCCGCGCCCTTCGGTGAGCGCCCGGCGGGCGGCCTCCAGGTGGCGCAGGACGACCGCGAACCAGATCTCGCATGCCTGGTGGGCGCCGAAGAACAGGGCGCGCTCCGGGGTCTCGTGGACCCGGGCGATCTCGAGCAGCTCGTCGAGCCTCAGTCGTTCCCCGTACGCCGGACAGTGGCCGGCTTCCTCCTGGTCGCTCATCGCGTCCGCTCCTCGCGCAGACGCTTCTTGTCGATCTTCCCGACGGGCGTACGGGGGAAGTCGGGCACGACGACCAGGTCGTCCGGCAGCTTGTAGGTCGCGAGCCCGCGGTCGCGGATGTGCTCCCTGACCGCGCGCAGCGAGAGCGCGCCGGCGTCGGTGCCCGCGGTGAGGACGACGAACACGCAGAGCCGCTCGTCGCGTTCCTCGTCCGGTACGCCGACGACCGCGGCGTCCCGGACCAGCGGGTGGGTCAGCACGTGGCTCTCGACCTCCTCGGCGGAGACCTTCTCGCCGAGGTGGTGGATGATGTCCTTCAGCCGGCCCTCGATGACGATGTTCCCGTCGTCGGTCGTGCGGGCCAGGTCGCCGGTGCGGTAGAACCCGTCGGTGGTGAACGCCCGGCGGTTGGCCTCCGGTCCGGCGAAGTAGCCCCGGATCGTGTACGGGCCCCGGGTGAGCAGTTCGCCGGTCGTGCCGGGGGCGACCTCCCGGTCGTCGGCGTCGACGATCCTGATCTCGTCGTCGGGGCAGATCGGCCTGCCCTCGGTGCCGAAGACGACCTCCTGCGGATCGCCGATCCGGGTGTGGGTGATCAGTCCCTCGGCGGTGCCGAACACGTTCATGATCCGGCAGCCGAGGTTCTTGCTGACCCGCTCCGCCGCGTTGGGGCCGAACTTCGAGCTGCCCACCTGGATGGTCATCCCGGTCATGTCGACCGGGTCGGTGAGCGCCTGCTCCGCCCAGAGCAGCGCCAGGGCGGGCACCAGCGCGGTGTGCGTGACGCCCTCCTTCGCGATGAGCGGGAACACCAGGCCGGGGCTGGGGTTGGCGGCCAGCACGGCCTTTCCGCCCACGAGCAGCGCGCCCAGCACGCCGGGGCAGCCGAGCGCCGCGTTGTGCGGTACGGGGTTCGCGGCGAGGTAGACGCTCTCCTCGCCGAAGCCGGTCACCTCGGCGCACGCGAGCATGTTGTACGCGTAGTCGTCGTGGGTCCGGGGGATCAGCTTCGGCGCCCCCGTCGTCCCGCCGGACAGCAGCAGCAGCGCCACCTCGGAGGCGTCGACCGGCTCCATGTCCCGGGGCGTGCTCGCGAGCAGCCGGGACAGCGGGATGTGCTCCTCCGCCTCTCCGGCGATCACGATGTGCCGCAGCCCCGGCGCGTCGGCGCGCACCTCGCGGGCCAGCTGCCGGTAGTCGAAGCCCTGCAGACGGTCCGGGCCGACGTAGGCCACCGCCTCCGAGGCGCGGACCAGGTGGAGGATCTCGTCCCGGCGGTGTCCGGGCAGGGCCATCACGGGGATGGCCCCGATGCCGAACAGCCCGATCATGGTGGAAAGGAACTCGATGACGTTCGGCAGGTGCAGCACGACCCGGTCGTGCCTGCGGACGCCGAGTTCCGTCAGGCCGGCCGCGATACGGTCGGCCTCGTCGAGCAGCTCCGTGTAGGTGACCCGGCGTCTGCCGTCCACGGCGGCGATCTTGTTCGGGTGGCGCTCAGCACTGTCGGCCACCCGCTGCCGGAGGGGGACACCCGTCCAGTAACCGGCTCGCCGGTATCTCTCCGCAAAGTCGGGTGGCCACGGCACGAACCCGTCCAGCATTCCGTCCTCCTCGGTTGCGACGTCTTCAGGGTCGGGCAGGCTTCCCTAAGCCGCATCAATCCCCAACAGAGCTTTGAAAGTTTTGGCCGGGGAGGCCGACGGCTTGGCGAACCTCGAGTCGTGAACCGAGAGCGAGCACAGGGACGGAACTGGGTACGGGTCGTCAGCGGCGCGGAGCGCCCGACGGCCCGGCTGGTGTGCTTCCCCTACTCCGGTGGTACCGCGGCGGCCTACCGCGACTGGTCCGCCGCGCTGCCGGCGGGCGTCGAACTGCTCGCCGTGCAGTACCCGGGCCAGGCGGACCGCATCCGCGAGGCGCCCGCGGACTCCGTCGCCGACATCGCGGCGTGCGTGGCCGCCGAACTCGCCCGGCGGGAGCCGGCCCGCTGCGTCCTGTACGGGCACAGCCTGGGCGGCCTGGCCGCGTACGAGACCGCGAGGCTGCTCCAGGCGGACGGACGGCCCGCACACGGGCTGGTCGTCTCCGGTTCGCTCGCGCCGGGGCAGGCGTACGGCGGCCGGATGCATCTCGCCGGCGACGCGGAACTCTGGTCCACCCTGCGGGACTTCGGCGGGATCGACCCCTCGATCGCGGACGACGTGGAGCTGCGGGAGCTGCTGCTGCCGACCCTGCGGGCGTACATCGCGCTCACCGAGACCTACCGGCCGCCGACGCGTCCCGAGCCGCTGGGCTGCCCGGTCCACTGCCACTACAACACCGAGGACCCGCTGGTGGACGCCGCGCGGGTGGAGCCCTGGACCGCGGTCACCACCGGCCGGACCAGCGTGCGGGGCAGGCCCGGCGGGCACTTCGGCGTGCTCCTGGAGCCCTCGGAACTGCTCGCCGACATCACCGGAGTCCTCCTGGAAGGCGCGACGCGGCCATGACCCTCGCCGGAAAGTCCGTCATCGTCACCGGCGCGGCCACGGGCATCGGCCGGGGCATCGCGGAATGCGTGCTGAAGGAGGGCGCCGACGTCACGGTGGTCGGCCGCCGCGAGGAACCGCTGCGGGAGCTGGCCGAGCGGTTCGGGGACACGGTCCACGTCGTGGCGCAGGACGTCGCCGCGCCCGGGGCCGCCGAACGGATCGTCGCCGCCGCGACCGAGCGGTTCGGCGGCATCGACGCCGTGGTCAACAACGCCGGCCTGGCCCGGTTCGACACCCTGGACGCGGCCGACCCCGCGCTGTTCGACGCGATGTTCGCCGTCAACGTCCGCGCGCCCGCCGCACTGATCCGCTGCGCCCTGCCGCAGCTCCGGGACCGTCGGGGCAGCGTCGTCAACGTCTCGTCCGTCGGCGGCGTCCTGGCCATGCCGGGGCGGTCCTTCTACGGCGCGACCAAGGCGGCCCTCAACAGCCTGACCCGGTCCCTGGCGGTGGAGCTCGCGCCGGACGTGCGGGTGAACGCCGTCCTGCCCGGACCGGTGCTGACCCCGATGTGGGACGGGACCGGCCTGGACGAGGCCGGCGCCGAGCGGCTGCGGGCCGGGCTGATCGCGTCGACCCCGATGGGGCGGTTCGGGGAGGAGCGGGAGGTCGGCCGGTGGGTCTGCCTGCTGATCGACCCGGAGGTGTCGGGCTGGGTCACCGGCGCCCTGATGCCCGTCGACGGCGGACGTACGGCATGACCCGGCCAACCGGCCGAGAACACTCTCACAAAGGGGTATGAGCGTGAGTTCAGAGAACAGGTCCGTCGCGGGCTCCATTCCTTCGTCCTGCCTGGTCAGCATCTTCTGGGCCGCGGAGAAGCTCGTGAAGGAGACCGGCGTCGACGTGGTGAAGCTGCACGTCGGCGACCCGTACTTCGATCCGTCCGAAGACGTCGCCCAAGCCTTCGTGGACGCCGTGCGGCGCGGCGACACCAAGTACACCGGGGTCGAGGGCCTGCCCGCGCTGCGGGAGGCGGTGGCCGAGAAGCTGCGTACGGACAACGGTCTGGACAGCCATGTCGACCGGGTGCTGATCTCGCCCGGTTCGGCCCAGGGCCTGACCGGCCTCCTCCAGGCGCTCTCCGAGCCCGGCGCGGAGATCCTGCTGCCGGAGCTGCACTGGCCGGTCCATCTGCAGCAGAGCCTGCTCGCGGGCTTCCGGCCGGTGCTGTATCCGCTCGGCCCCGACTTCCGGCCCGACCCCGAGCGGATCGCGGCCGCCGCGACGCCCCGCACCCGGGTCCTGCTGATCAACTCGCCGGCCAACCCGACCGGCGCCGTCCTCGACGGCGAGGAGATCCGCGCCCTGCTGGACCTGGCGCGCCGGAACCGCTGGCAGGTCATCAGCGACGAGGCGTACGAGCACTTCTGCTACGAGGGGGAGCACCTCTCGGTCGCCTCCCTCGAGCGTGAGGTCCCGGTCGCCGACCGGATCGTGCACAGCGTCTTCACCTTCTCCAAGGGCTTCGCGATGACCGGCTACCGGCTGGGCTACGTGGCGCCGGCCACCGACCGCATGGCCGACGTCATGAAGGTCGTCCAGGAGGCCGGGATCATCGGCACCTCGACCCCGGTGCAGCACGCGGGCATCGCCGCGCTGAACAGCCGGGCGGACTCGACGGCGACCAACCGCAAGCTGGTGCAGCGCAACCGGGACGTGGCGCTGCCGCCGCTGATCAAGGCCGGGCTGCTGCGCGAGCTGCCCCCCGGCGGCTGGTACGCGATGCTCGACGTGAGCCGGTCCGGCCTGGACGCCGAGTCGTTCGCGATGCGGCTGCTGGAGCGCAAGGGCGTCGCGGTGGTGGCGGGCAACGGGTTCGCCATGCGCCCCGACGTCGACGAGCAGGGCCGCATCCGCTCCCACGACTACGCGCCCTGGGCACGGCACCTGGTCCGGATCGCGTTCTGCGTGGATCCGGTGGCGCTGGAGACCGGTGTCCGGCGGATCATCGAGTTCGTCGAGGAATGCGCCGCCGAAGCGAAGGGATGACCGGCATGGCGAACTCCCCGGCCGGCACGGCGACACGGGCGACCGTCGACCCGGCGGACTTCCGTTCCCTCATGACGGCGCACCCGGTCGGCGTCACGATCGTCACCGCCGTGGGGCCCGACGGCGAGCCGTGGGGCATGACCTGCTCCTCGTTGTGCGGCGTCTCGCTCGAACCGGCCACCCTGCTGGTCTGCCTGCGGGACCGGAGCCCGACGCTGGCCGCGTTGCTGCACTCGTCCGCGTTCGCCGTCAACCTCCTGCACGACGGGGCCGAACCGGTGGCGCGGCTGTTCTCCTCCGGGGCCCCGGACCGGTTCGAGAAGGTCGCCTGGGTCCCGGCCCCGGAGTCCGGGGTCCCGCACCTGACCGAGGACGCCCACACGATCGCGGACTGCGAGGTCGGCGAGACGCTGGCGGTCGGGGACCACGTCGTGGTCTTCGGACGGGTGCACCGGGTGGCGCACCACACGACCGGGCCGGCCGGTCCGCTGCTGTACGGGATGCGGCAGTACTGGTCGCTGCCGGACGCGGCCGACGACGGGGGCGACCGGTGACCCGGGCGCGCATCCCCGACTGCCCGCTGGCCCGCACGGTCGAGACCGTCGAGCAGTGGTGGACGCTGGAGATCCTGCACGTGGTCCTCGGCGGCCACACCCGTTTCTCCGCGATCCGCCGGGACCTGGAGACCCCCGCCGACGTCCTGGCGGACCGGATCGCCGCGCTGACGGCGAGGGGTCTGCTGGAGGTCGACGACACCGCCGACGCCACCGCCGACGCCACCGCCGAGCCGGGTGACCCGGCGTACCGGGCCACCGCTCTGGGCCGCGAGCTGCGCCCGCTCCTCCTGGTGATGGCGGCCTTCGGGAACCACCTGCTGGCCCCGGAGGACCGCAGCCTCGTCCTGGTCGACGAGGAGACGGGCAGGGAGGTGGACCCGGTCGTGGTCGACCGGGCGACCGGCCGCCGCGTCGACACCGCCGGCTTCGTCTTCGCCCGCGGCCCGAAGGCCGGCGAACAGATCGCCGCCCGCTATCCGGAGGCCCGGACCGGGCGGTGACCCGCACGACCACCGGACCGGCCGCACCCTGCGGGCCGGTGCTCCTCCCGTCGGCCGTACGCCTCCGCGTACGGCCGACGGGCGCGCCCCGGACTCCTCCTGGGCGCTCCACCCAGCGGGAAGGAACCGTCCGACATGAGCCGGACCGATCTCGGCACACCCTCTCTCGACCTCACCGATCCGGCCGCGTTCGTCGACAACGACGTCCACGCGTACTGGCGCGAGGTGCGGACCCGCAATCCCGTCCACTGGCACGAGCCGACCGACCGCCATCCGGGTTTCTGGGTGGTGTCGCGCTACGCCGACATACAGCCGCTGTACACCGACGAGGCCCTCGGCTCCGCCCGGGGCAACGTCCTCGACGTCGTCCTGCGCGGCGACGACTCGGCCGGCGGGAGCATGGTGGCGGTGACCGACCCTCCGCGCCACCGGCCCCTGCGCAACGTCCTGTTCAGCTCCTTCACCCCGCGGGTCCTGGGCAAGGTCGTCGAGGAGGTCGGGCGGCGCACCGACGCACTGGTGTCCTCGGTCGTCGGGCGGGGCACCTTCGACTTCGCCGCCGAGATCGCCGACCGGATCCCGATGAACACGATCTGCGATCTGCTGTCCGTCCCGGCGGCGGACCGCGAGGAGCTGCTGCGCTGGAACAAGAAGGCGCTCTCGTCGGTCGACGCGTCCTACGACGAGCTCGACGCGATCGCCGCCCGCAACGAGATCGTGCTCTACTTCATGGACCTGGCGCAGGAGCGCCGCGCCCGGCCCGGCGACGACGTCATCAGCGTGCTCGCCGCCGCCGAGGTGGAGGGCCGCCCGCTCACCCTCGAGGAACTCGCGGTCAACTGCTACAGCCTGATCCTCGGCGGCGACGAGACGTCCCGGGTCTCGGCGATCAGCGGGGTGCTCGGCCTGATCGACCATCCCGACCAGTGGCGGGCCCTGCGGACGGGCGAGGTCTCCGTCGAGTCGGCGGTGGAGGAGGTCCTCCGCTGGTCGACGCCGTCCTTCCACGTCGCCCGCACGGCCCTCCGCGACCTGGAGATCGCCGGCCACGCGGTGCGCGCCGGCGACATCGTCACGCTGTGGACCGTCTCCGCCAACAACGACGAGACGGTCTTCGAGGAGCCGCGCCGGTTCACGCTCTCGCGCTCGCCCAACAAGCACCTCTCGTTCGGTCACGGCCCGCACTACTGCCTGGGCGCGTTCCTGGCCCGCGCGGAGCTGAGGATGCTGCTGACGGCGCTGGTCGCGCAGGTCGGCCGGATGGAGCTGTGCGGCTCCCCCCGGCCGATCTACTCGAACTTCCTCAACGGCTACGACGACCTGCCGGTCCGCTTCGAGGGCCGCTGACTCCCGGTTCAGGCGCCCTCGGCGCCTTCGGTGCGCTCGGTGCGCTCGGTGCGCTCGGTGCGCTCGACGATGCCCGCCAGCTCCGCGATGTTCGCGGCCGTGAGCATGTCGCGCATCGGCACGGCCACGCCGAGCTCCGAGCGCACCCGCCGGGCCAGCTGCGCGGCGAGCACCGAGTGGCCGCCCAGGTCGAAGAAGTTGTCCTCGGGCGCCGCGTGGCCGATCCTCAGGATCTCGTTCACCATGGCGCAGAGGATCCGCTCGTACGACCGCTCCTCGCCCCCGTCCGCGGGGGCCGCGGTGCCGGCCGTCGTGGTGCCGGGCGTCGAGGCGTCGAGCGCGACGAGCGCCGCCCGCTCCTCCAGTTCCCGGCGGTCGATCTTCCCGTTCAGCAGGGTCGGGAACCGGTCCAGCATGACGACGGCCGACGGGACCATGTGCTCGGGCAGGGCCTTGCGGGCGTGCTCGCGCAGCTGGTCCTCCGTCACCTCGTGGCGCGCCGAGGGCTTCACGTAGGCGACGATGCGCTGGGAGGAGGCGTCCTCGCCGCTCACCACCGCGACGACGATCTCCACGGCCGGGTGGCTCTCCAGCCGCGTCTCGACCTCGCCCAGTTCGACGCGGAAACCGCGCACCTTGACCTGGTTGTCGACCCGGCCGGTGAAGAAGAGCTCACCGTCGGGGCCGCGTCGGCCCCGGTCGCCCGACCGGTACATCCGGCTGCCGGGCGGGCCGTACGGATCCGCGACGAAGCGCGACGCGGTCAGGCCCGGGCGGTTGAGATAGCCCCGGGCCACGCCCGAGCCGGCCAGGTACAGCTCCCCGTCCGTGCCGTCGCGCAGGTCGCCCAGCGCGCCGTCGAGCACGTACACCGTGCCGCCGTCCCACGGCGTCCCGATGGACACGTCCTCCTGGATGCCCTCGATCGGGCCGCCGATCGACGCGCCCACGGTCACCTCGGTCGGGCCGTATCCGTTGTAGAGGCGCCGGCCCTTGGACCACTCCGCCGCCAGGGACCTGGTGCAGACGTCGCCGGTGGAGGTGATCGTGCCGCCGACGAGCAGCCCCTCGCTGTCGGTGATGCCCAGCGCCACCGGCGGCATGACCGCGTGGTCGACCCTGTGCTTCAGCATGGTCTCGCGCAGCGACTCCCCCGGCATCAGGTCGTGCTGCTCGGCCATGACCAGCGCCCCGCCGTTCAGCAGGGCCAGCGTGAAGTCCCAGAACCAGGCGTCGAAGCTGAAGGAGGCCCACTGCAGCACCCGCTCCCCGGGGCGGACCCCGAACACCCGCGCCTGGGTCGAGACCAGGTCGGCGACGCCGGAGTGGGAGACGGCGACGCCCTTGGGCACGCCGGTCGATCCGGAGGTGTAGATGACGTACATCAGGTGGTCCGGGAGCAGCGGCGCGAGGCGCTCGTCCTGCGTGACGTCGGCGCCGTTCTCCCGCTCGCAGTCGGCCTCGAAGGACGGGTCGCCGAGCACGATCTCGGGCACGTCCAGGCGCAGCGAGGTGACGTCCTCCGTGCGCAGCAGCATGACCGGCTCGGCGTCCACGACCATGTGCGTGAGCCGTTCGGCCGGATAGGACGGGTCGAGCGGGAGATACGCGCCGCCGGCCTTCAGCACGGCGAGCACCGCGACGATCAGCCGCACCGAACGCGGCACGGCGATCGCGACCAGGCGGTCGGGGCCGACGCCGGCCGCGATCAGCCGTCTGGCCAGGCGGTTGGCGCGGGCGTTCAGCTCCGCATAGTCGACGACGGTGTCGCCGAAGAGGACCGACGGAGCGTCGGGTACCTCGGCGACACGGGACTCGAAGAAATCCGGGAGAAGTCTCAACTCCGCCTCCGACGCGGGCTTCCGGGCGCGACGGCCACGGAAAGGGGTGTGCGGCGCAGGGGCGTCCGGCACCCCTGCGCGGCTGATTCGGCTGATTCGACTGATTCGACTGCTCGGGCCGGCTCGGCCGGTGCGGCTAGTTCTGCCAGTTCGGCTCGATGGTGAAGCCGCGTCCCCAGACGTTGCGCAGGGTCAGGCCGAGGGGCTGCAGACGTCGGCGCAGCCGGAGCACGTGCAGGTCGATCGCGTTGCTGGACGCGCTGGCTCCGCACTGCTCCAGGATCTTCCCCAGTTCGTTGCGGTAGACCACCTGGCAGTACCGGGAGATCAGCGGGGACAGGATCTCGCACTGGAGCATGGAGAGCGTGACGGACGAGTCCCGGAAGAAGAGGATGCCCGCCGGGTCGAGCACCGGCTTCTCGTTGAGGACCACCCGGGCCTCCAACTGGCTGACCCGGGCCTGGAGATCCTCCGGGACGATGGGCGGGCGCACCCAGTCCTCGTAGAGTCCGATCCGTTCCGGCGGCGGAGCTCCGTGCTCCACGACCAGGAGGCACAGCCGGCGTCGTGCCCGGCATTCCTCACGGATCTTGCTTTCGGCGGGCCAGCGGACGAATCTCACCCAGCTCTTCACCTCGGTGGTCACGGACAGTCTCCCTGCCCGCTCGCGACCCGCAGACTCTTCGGCCGCATATCCGTCCAGGACCGCTCGATAAGGTCGAGCACCTTTTCCCGCGTGGCCGGCCCGTACACCGGGCGCCAGCCTGCGGGAATTTCTAATCCCTGCGGCCAGAGCGAATACTGTTCTTCGTCATTGCATAGTGCCAGGTATTCTCGGCTGTCGTCCTCGAATGGATTGAACATGCGCGCAACCCTCTCCCCCGAACTGGAACCACACGCCTCGAAGGTACAGCAGGGTCCCGAACGAGAGAACCATTAAATCTTCATACGCGCCTGTGCAATCCGCATTCCCTTTTGGGCCGTCTTCACCATGGTTCTTCCAGAACGAACCATTTATCATCAATCATCGATATCCGTGAACCAGCCCGCAGGGGGACCGCGATGCCTTTGGACCGCTTCATACGCAGCTTGATCGCCTGGCAGCGCGCCGGGGGGCCGCCGGTTCCGGATCGCGACCTGACGGTCGAGCAGGCCCGGGAGCGGTACCTGGCGAGCTCGGTGCGCCCCCACCGGGAGGACGGACCGCCCCGCTCCGCCGTCGCCACCGCCGAGCACACGATCGCCACCGAGGACGGATCCTCGATCCGGTGCAGGGTGTACACCCCGGAGTCGGACGAACGCCGGGTGATCACCTTCCTGCACGGTGGCGGCTGGGTGATGGGCGACCTCGACAGCCACGACCGGGCCTGCCGGATGCTCGCGTCGTCACTGGACGCCGTCGTCGTCGCCGTCGACTACCGGCGGCCGCCGGAGTTCCCCTACCCCACTCCGCTGCGCGACGCCGTCGCCGCGACCCGCTGGACGGCCGAGTCGTTCCCGGGCCGTGAGCACGTGGTGGCCGGCGACAGCGCGGGGGCCAGCCTGTCGCTGGGCGTCGCCCTGGACGCGCGCGACACCGGGGGCCCCGACCTCGCCGCGCTGCTGCTGGTGTACCCGCCGGTGGATCCGAGCCTGCGGATCGCCGCGGCCTGCGAGCACGCCGAGGGGTATCTGCTGAGCGTCGAGGACATGGCCTGGAACTACGAGATGTACGTCCCCGACCCGGAGCGCCGCGGCGATCCCGCCGTGGACCTGCTCAACGCCGACCTGCGGGGCCTGCCGCCGACGGTGCTGGCCACGGCGGAGTTCGATCCGCTGCGCGACGAGGGGGTGGAGCTGGCCGGGAGGCTGGCGGCCTCGGGCGTCCCCGTACGCCATGTGCCCGGGCCGGGGCTGGTGCACGGCTACTTCCTGATGCAGGACATGGTGCCCGCGGCAGCCGCGTGCAGCCGGCTGGTCGTCGACGAGCTGCACGCGGTGCTGAGGCCGGTCAGCGCGCCGCGCGCCACATGAAGCGGGTGTCGACGCCGAGGATCGTCTCCCGGGAGACGATCTCGAAGCCGAACCTCTGGTAGAGCGCGACGTTGCGGTCGATGTCCGCCTGGAGGAAGGCGGGTGCCCCCTGCTCGTCGATCTTCTCGAGGAGCGTGTTGAGCAGCGCCTTGCCGACCCCGCGCCCCTGCTCGTCCGGGTGGACGGCGATCGGGCCGACGTGCCAGTGCGGCTCGCGGGGCTCGTGCTTGGCCCGCGAGCTCATGATCTTGAAGGCGCGGGGCATGTTGCGTCCGATCGTCCGGATCATCACCGGCGCCGACTTGAGCTTCTCGCCCAGCGTCATCTGGCAGTTCGGCCATTCCGCGGCGTTCAGGAGGCCGACGAGCCGGCCCTCCCGTTCGGCGCCGAGCAGATGGTTGGAACTGTTCCCGAGCTTGATGACGCGCGTTCCGTGCTCCATCGCCCGAATGGCCTTCTCCCGGTCACCGCCCACGGTGGCCAGATTGCTCGGATTGTCGGCGAAGGCGAGTCCGACTATTCGGCCTGCGAGTTCGGCCTCGCCGGCAGCCAAGGGACGGACGGTCACATCGCTCATTTCAACCCCCAGGAAGCGATCAGCAATCCGAATTCGATGCGGCCCGATCATCGCCTGAATATCCGGGCTGTTCAACCGGTTCGGGAGAAACCGGGGCCGGCGGCGGTGCCGTGGGCGCGGGAGAGCGCGGTCGGGGGCGGGCGGGGGTGTCCCTCCCATTGGCGGGGCTCCGGGGTCCGGCCGGCAAGACCCGCGGCCGGGCCGGCATGTCGCGCTTCGGCCTCGTGTCGCGCTTCGTCCTCGTGTCGCGCTTGTGCCGGCAAGCGCGACAGGCGGTGAAAGCGCGACAGGTCGGGGGGCTTGCTCCCCTGTCGGGAGGGCGTCCTCTTCTGGAGTACTGGAGCCATGCCGGAGCTTCCTGCCATCAGAAGAGCCCCTCGAAGCCTGCCCCTCGCGGGCCATGCCCTGCCTCTGCTCGTACAGCCGCTGGAATTCCTGAAGTCCCTCCCGGCACTCGGCGACCTGGTGAAGGTCGGGATGGGTCCCGGCGACGCCTATGTGCCCTGCGACCCCGCCCTGTTCCGGCAGATACTCAAGGACACCCGGCTCTACGACAAGGGCGGCCTGTTCTACGACCGGGGCCGCGAGGCCGTCGGGAACGGCCTGGTCACCAGCCGCTGGGCCGACCACCGCCGGCAACGCCCGCTGATGCAGCCGTCCTTCGACCACAAGCACATCGGCCACTACGCCGAGCTGATGGCGGACGAGACGGACGCCCTGATGCGCTCCTGGCGCTCGGGCGAGATCGTCGACATCGACCAGGCGATGGCGCGGCTCACTCTCCGCATCACGACCAGATCCCTCTTCTCGGTGCCCGCGGACCACACGCTGGTGACGCAGGTCGAGAAGTGGCTGCCGATCCTCATGGACGGCTTCTTCCTGCGCATGTTCGTTCCGGCGCGGCTCCTGCCGCTCGTTCCCACGAAGACGAACCGGCAGTACCCCCGCGCGATCGCGGAGATGCGCAAGCTCACCGAAGAGATCATCGACGAGGTGCGGGCCAAGAAGGACGAGGACCCCGGCCTGCTCGCGAGCCTGATGAACGCGCGCGACGAGACCACCGGAGAACCGCTCGGCACACAGGAGCTCTTCGACCAGGTTCTGATCCTGCTGATCGCCGGGTCGGAGACCACCGCGACGGCGTTGGCGTTCACCTTCCACCTGCTCGGCACCCACCCCGAGATCGCCGCCCGCCTGCGGGAGGAGGTCGACGGCGTGCTCGGCGGCCGGACGCCCCGCTTCGAGGACCTCTCCGGACTGACGTTCACACGGCAGGTGCTCATGGAGAGCCTCCGCCTCCATCCGCCGGCGTGGATGTTCACCCGGGCCACCTCCACGGCCTGCGAACTCGGCGGGCACGCGTTCCCCGAGGGAACCACCTTCCTGCTCAGCCCCTACATCCTGCATCACGACCCGGCGCTGTTCCCCCGGCCGGAGAGGTTCGATCCGGACCGCTGGCGGCCCGGCGCGATGAGCGACGTCGCACGCCGGTCGGTGGTGCCCTTCGGCGCGGGCGGCAGGAAGTGCATCGGCGACCAGTTCGCGATCAGCGAGGCGATGCTGGCCATCGCGGCGATCGCCGGCCGCTGGGACCTGACCCCGGTCCGCAACCGGCCGCTACGGCCCATCGCCCGCGCCACGCTCAAGACGGGCCCTCTTCCGATGAGGCTCCGGGAACGTCCGCACGAACCGGTGCGGAGTGCGACGACCACCGATCTCCGAGACCAGAGGTAAGCCGGATCATGAACGTGACCTCCTTCGCAGCCCTGCGTGACGCGGCTCAGGACATCGTCGACGAGATGATCGCCGATCCCTACGGACTCACCTCGCCGTCGGTGTACGAGACCGCGCGGATGGTGGCGTCCGCCCCCTGGCTGGAGGGCCATCGGCAGCGCGTGGAGTTCCTGCTGGCCCAGCAGCACGAGGACGGCACGTGGGGCGGGCCCGCGGCCTACGGGCTGCTGCCGACGCTCAGCGCCGTCGACGCCCTGCTGTCCGTCGACGGTACGCAGGACGCCGGGCGGATCGCCCGGGCCGTGGAGTCGGGGCTGGCCGCGCTCACCGGCCGGTTCCCCCGCAACGCCGAACTGCCGGACACCATCGCCGTGGAGCTGCTGGCTCCCTGGCTGATCGAGCAGATCGACCAGCGGCTCTCCCGGATGGACGACCGCGGCGGTCTGCCCGCCCGTCTGGACCTCCAGGCCGACACGGCGACGCTGAACGGGATCCGCGAGCTGCTGCGCCGGCACACCGGCATACCGGAGAAGACCTGGCACTCGCTGGAGGCCCTCGGCGCCCCGGCCGTGCGCTCCGGCACGGTGACGCCGATGGGCGGGGCGGTGGGAGCCTCCCCCGCCGCCACCGCCGCCTGGCTGGGCGATCCGCCGCACACCGACGCCGTGCAGGCGTCCCTGGAGTACCTGCGGCGGACCCAGGCACGGCACGGCGGCCCGGTCTCGGGCATCACCTCGATCACCTACTTCGAACTCGCCTGGGTGGTGGCCGCGTTGGCCGGCTCCGGCCTGGACGTGGACATCCCGTCCCAGGTCGCGGACACGCTGCGGACCGCGCTGGGGCCGAACGGACTGGCCGCCGGCCCGGGTCTCCCGGCCGACTCCGACGACACGTCGGCCGCCCTGCACGCCCTCGACCTCCTCGGCAAGCCGGAGTCGGTCGACTGCCTGTGGGAGTACGACACCGGCCTGTACTTCACCTGCTTCCCGAACGAGCGCACCCCCTCCACCTCGACCAACGCGCACATCCTCGTCGCCCTGGCGGACCGCCGCGGGCAGGGCGACACGCGCTACGACATCGCCGCCGCGCGGGTGGGCGACTGGCTCGTCGACCAGCAGGAGCCGGACGGCCGGTGGATGGACAAGTGGCACGCCTCGCCGTACTACGCGACCGCCTGCGGCGCCGCCGCCATGGCCCGCCTGGACGGCCCGCGCACGTCCGCCGCCCTGGACGACGCCGTCCGCTGGGTGCTCGACACCCAGCACGCCGACGGGTCCTGGGGACGCTGGGAGGGCACCGGCGAGGAGACCGCCTACGCCCTCCAGGTGCTGAACCACCGCGCCGCCCCCGACCGCCGGTCCCTCGACGCGATCCGGGCCGGCCGGGCGTTCCTGAAGGGCCACGTCGAGGACGGCCGAGAGAACACGCCGCTGTGGCACGACAAGGACCTGTACACCCCGGTCCGGGTCATCCGCGCCGAGATCCTCGGCACCCTCGCCGCGACGCGGCACGTGGAGACCGAGAAGGAGGCGGGAGCGTGACCCGGCCCCTCGGAGACCTCTCCCTCCCCTCCGCGGCGCAGTGTGTGCCCGTCACGGTGCTGGCGCTGAAGGTCCTGGCCGACCTGCGGTCCTGGGCCGCGGAACACCCGCAGGTCCTCGGGGCCACGCCGATCGAGGCCCTGGCGATCTCCACCGCCGCGATCAGCCCCTGGCGCGGCGCGAAGGAGCTCCGGCCGGCGGCCCGGATGTACGTCTGGGCCTACGCCCTGGACGACCACGTCGAGCAGAACGTCCGGAGCCTCGACGAACTCGACGACCTCTTCGGTCGCTGCGAGGCCGTCGTCCGCGGCGGCGACCGGGACGACAGCCACCCCCTGCTGGCCTCCCTGTCCGACTGGCAGTCCGATCTGGAGCGCGGTCCCCACTACCCGAAACTGGCCGGCCTGTGGGGCGACCGGTTCGCCGAGGCCCTGCGCGGCGAGCGGTACGACTGGACCGCGGGCCTGGCCCGGGACCTCGGCGAAGGCCCTTCCGATCCGCAGGAGTACCTGACGTACGCCGCCAGCTCCAACGCGTGGATCACCCACTTCCCGCGCTGGGCGACCAGCGACCGGGACGACCTCCTCGAGGACCTGCCGGTCCTGGACAGCGCTCTGGAGGCGATCGAGGTCGCCGTGCGCCTCGCCAACGACCTGGCCACCTTCGAGCGGGAGCGGGCCGAGCCCGGCCAGAACAACATCCTGATGTACGACACCACACCCGCCTGGGTCCAGGACGAACTCGACCGCCACTCCCGCAAGGCGCAGGAGCAGCTCGAACCGCTGGCGACGGCCGGGTCCGCACCCGCCGTCGAACTGCTCCGCCTGCTCGACTGGTCGGTCACCTTCTACAGCGGCGCCGACTTCCGCGGATGGGGATCCGACCGCGATCTCACCGGGCCCTCCCCCGCCTGAACCCACGGTCTCCCTCCCGTGTCACACCCTCACTGACGCGGCCCACACGGTCTTGACGAACAGGAGCAACGACACATGAGCCCCACCACCAGCCTGAGCGAGCTGGGAGCCGATGCCCTGGACTCCGTTCATCTGCGCGGCCTGATCGACGAGCGGCTGAACGCCTTCCTCGACGCCAAGTGCCTCAAGGACGCGGACGTCCACCTGGTCTCGCTCATCGAGCACCTGCGTGGCTTCCTGAACGCCGGCGGCAAGCGCATCCGGCCCCTCCTGTGCATGGTGGGCTGGCACGCGGCGCGCGGGCACGGCGACACCGACCCGGTCATCGGCGCGGCCGCCTCGCTCGAACTCTTCCACGCCTTCACCCTCATCCACGACGACGTGATGGACGGCTCCGACACGCGGCGCGGCCGGCCGACCCTCCACCGCGCGCTGGAGTCGGGTGCGGACGAGGCCAGTGCCGAGCGGTTCGGCGTCAACAGCGCGATCCTGCTCGGCGACCTGGTCATGGTCTGGTCGGACGAGCTGCTGTACTCCAGCGGCCTCGACCAGCGGCAGCTCGTCGCCGTCCGGCCGCTGCTGGACGCCATGCGCACCGAGGTGATGATCGGCCAGTACCGGGACCTGCTGGCCACCGGGAAGCCGAACGCGGACGTCGAGCGGTCGCTGGCGGTGATCCGCTACAAGACGGCCAAGTACACCGTCGAGCGGCCGCTGCACATCGGCGCGGCCCTCGCCGGCGCGGACCAGTCCCTGCTGGACGTCTGCAGCGCCTACGCGCTTCCGATCGGGGAGGCGTTCCAGCTCCGCGACGACCTGCTCGGCGTCTTCGGCGACTCGTCCAAGACCGGCAAGTCGACCCTGGACGACCTGCGGGAGGGCAAGGCGACGGCCCTGATGGCCCACGCCCTCCACGCCGCCGACGCCGAGCAGGCGCGGGTGCTGAGGTCCCTGGTCGGCGACCCGGACCTGGACGAGGCGGGTGCCGAGACGGTCCGCGGGATCCTCCAGGCCACCGGCGCCGCCGACAAGGTGGAGCAGATGATCACCGACCGGGTGCAGCGCGCCCGGCGGGTCCTGGACGAGGCCCCGTTCCCGGAAGAGGTCAGGAAGACCCTCGACACCTTCATCACCACCACCACGCTCAGGAGCACCTGAGCACCACGTCGGCGCGGGTCACCACCGTCTCATTCCTTCCTAGAAGTCTGGATGACGCGATCTCAATGAATTCTCGACAAGGGGAGCTGCTGACGCCGACTCCGCCGGCCCCGACGGCGGGGCCGGCGGGAGGCCGCCCCGCTCGCTCGGTCGGCACCGGCCGCGCCCACGCCAAGCTCATCCTGCTGGGGGAGCACGCGGTCGTCTACGGAGCCCCGGCGCTCGCCCTGCCCGTTCCGCAGCTGTCGATCACCGCCAGCGCCGGCTTCTCCACCCGTGGGGAGCCGGCCGGGGTGTCCTTCACGATGACCGGATCCGCCTGGAAGCAGGTGGAGACGCAGGCATCCGAGGGGCTGCGCCGGCTGGCCACCGATTTCCGGGCGTCCATGGGCATCGACGACGCCCGGCACCTCGACGTGATCATCGACGGTTCCATCCCGCTCGGCAGGGGACTCGGCTCCAGCGCGGCCTGCGCCCGCGCCGTCGTGCTCGCCCTGGCCGACCTCTGCGGCCGCGAGATCTCGGAGCGGACGGCGTTCGACCTGGTGCAGACCGCCGAGAACGTGATGCACGGCAAGGCCAGCGGCGTCGACGCCGTCACCGTCGGCGCGAGCGCCCCACTGCTGTTCCAGGCGGGCGAGGCCCGCACGCCGGCCGTCGGCTGCGACGCGCTCTTCGTCGTCGCGGACAGCGGCATCGTCGGCAGCACCAAGGAGGCGGTCGGCAGGCTGCGGGAGAGTTTCCGGCTCCACGCCGGGACGCAGGAGAGGTTCGTACGCCGGGCGTCCGGACTGACCCACGACGCCGTGGCCGCCCTCGCCGCCGGCGAGCCGGAGCAGCTCGGCTCCCTGATGACGGAGTACCACGGAGTGCTCCGCGAGGCCGGGCTGAGCACCGACCGGATCGAGGCGATGGTCGGTGCCGCGCTCGCCGCCGGCGGCCTCGGCGCCAAGATCACCGGCGGCGGCCTGGGCGGCTGCGTCCTCGCCCTGACCCAGCCCGAGCGGGCGCGAGAGGTCACCCAGCGGCTGCACGAAGCAGGGGCCGCGCAGACGTGGATCGTCCCCCTGAGGAGGCTCGTCACTCATGCCTGAGCACCAGACCACCGCGCTCCGCACGCGGGAACGGCCGGCCGCGACCGGGGTCACCGCCGTCGCGCACCCGAACATCGCGCTGATCAAGTACTGGGGGAAGCGCGACGAGCGCCTCCACCTCCCCTGGACCAGCAGCCTGTCGATGACCCTGGACATCTTCCCCACCACCACCAGCGTCCGGCTCGACGCCGAGGCCGCGGACGACGTGGTGACCTTCAACGGCGCACCCGCGACGGGCGAGGAGCGGCGGCGCATCACCGCCTTCCTCGACCTGGTGCGGCGGCGGAGCAGGCTCACGCACCGGGCCGTCGTCGACACCCGCAACACCGTCCCCACCGGGGCCGGCCTGGCGTCCTCCGCCGGCGGGTTCGCCGCGCTCGCCGTCGCCGCCGCCGGCGCGTACCGACTCGGCCTCGACGAGACCGGTCTCTCCCGCCTGGCCCGCCGCGGCTCCGGCTCGGCCTCGCGGTCGATCTTCGGCGGCTTCGCCGTCTGGCACGCCGGCACCCCCACGGCGCCCGCCGAGGAGGCCGACCACAGCTCCTACGCCGAGCCGGTCGTGGCCGGCGACCTCGACCCCGCGCTCGTCATCGCGGTGGTCAACGCCGGCCCCAAGGAGGTGTCCAGCCGTGCGGCCATGCGCCGCACCGTCGAGACCTCGCCCCTGTTCGAGCCCTGGGCCGCGTCCAGCCGGGACGACCTGACCGAGATGAGGGCGGCGCTCCTGCGCGCCGACCTCGACGCGGTGGGGGAGATCGCCGAGCGCAACGCCCTCGGCATGCACGCGACCATGCTGGGCGCGCGCCCCGCCGTGCGCTACCTCTCGCCCGCCACGCTCACCGTCCTCGACAGCGTGCTGCGGCTGCGGCGGGACGGCATCGCGGCCTACGCGACCATGGACGCCGGACCGAACGTCAAGGTCCTCTGCCGTCGTACGGACGCGGAACGGGTCGCCGAGGCCGTCCGCGACGCCGCCGCGGGCGGCAGCGTGCACATCGCCGGGCCGGGGCAGGGCGCCCGCCTGGTGGACGAGAGCGGACGATGACCTCCGGGCCGACGGTCGTCCGCAGCGCGCCCGGCAAGCTGTTCGTCGCGGGCGAGTACGCGGTGGTGGAGCCCGGCACCCCGGCCGTCCTGGTGGCCGTGGACCGGGAGATCACCGTCACGGCGACCGCCTCCGACGCGGCCGACGTCGTCATCCACTCCGATCTCGTCCCCCGGGCGGAGACCTGGCGCTGGATCGACGGCCGGCTCCGGTACGCGGAGACCGACGGGCCCGGCGCGCTGGGGCACGTGGTGTCAGCGGTCGAGACCGTACGACGGCTGCTGGACGAACGCGGCCTGCCGCTGCCCGGGCTGACCCTGACGATCAGCAGCGGGCTGCACGACAACGGCCGCAAGTACGGCCTGGGGTCGAGCGGTGCCGTGACCGTGGCGACGATCGACGCCCTCACGTCCCTGTGCGGACTGGACCTCTCGCTCGACGCCCGGTACCGCCTGGCCGTGATCTCCTCGGCCGGGATCGACCCCAAGGGCTCCGGCGGCGACCTCGCCGCCAGCACCTGGGGCGGCTGGATCGCGTACCAGTCGCCCGACCGGGCGTTCGTGCTCGACCTCGCCCGCCGTCACGGCGTCGGGGAAGCGCTGCGCACGCCCTGGCCGGGCCTCTCGGTCCGACGGCTTCCGGCCCCGCGCGGCCTCGCCCTCGAAGTCGGCTGGACCGGCAACCCGGCCTCGACCACCTCGCTCGTGTCCGGTCTGCACCGCCGGACCTGGCGCGGCACCGCCTCGCACCGCGCGTTCGTGGAGACCTCCACCGATCTCGTACGCGGTGCGATCGCCGCCCTCGACGCCGGCGACGACCCGGGCCTGCTGCGCCAGATCCTCCGCGCCCGGCAGGAGCTGGCCCGTCTCGACGACGAGGTCGGGCTCGGCATCTTCACGCCCGAGCTGACGGCGCTGTGCGCGGCCGCCGAAGCGGTCGGCGGCGCCGCCAAACCGTCCGGCGCGGGCGGCGGCGACTGCGGCATAGCCCTGCTCGACGCCGGGGCCACGCACGACATCTCGCAGGTACGGCAACGGTGGGCCGCGGCCGGGGTACTGCCCCTGCCCCTCCGGCCCGCCCCCGAAGGGATCGAGGAATGAGCGCACAGCGCAAGGACGACCACGTCCGGCTCGCCATCGAGCAGCAGGACGGCCGTAGCGGGATCAACCAGTTCGACGAGGTGTCCTTCGTCCACCACGCCCTGGCCGGCATCGACCGGCCGCAGGTGTCCCTGGGCACGACCTTCGCCGGGATCTCCTGGCAGGTGCCGCTCTACATCAACGCGATGACCGGCGGCACCGCCAAGACCGGCGAGATCAACCGGGGCCTGGCGACGGCCGCCCGCGAGACCGGGGTACCCATCGCCTCGGGCTCCGTGCACGCCTACCTCAAGGACCCCACGTGCGCCGACACCTTCCGTGTCCTGCGCCGGGAGAACCCCCACGGGTTCGTCATGGCCAACGTGAACGCGACGGCATCCGTCGCCGACACCCAGCGGGCCATCGACCTGCTGGAGGCCGACGCCCTGCAGATCCACGTCAACACGGCGCAGGAGACGGCGATGCCGGAGGGCGACCGGTCCTTCGGCTCCTGGGTCTCGCAGATCGAGAAGATCACGGCCGCCGTCGACCTGCCCGTGATCGTCAAGGAGGTCGGCAACGGCCTCAGCCGCGAGACCGTCCTGACGCTGCGGCAGCTGGGGGTCCGCGTGGCGGACCTCGGCGGCCGGGGCGGCACCGACTTCGCCCGCATCGAGAACGGCCGGCGCCCGCTGGGCGACTACGCCTTCCTGCACGACTGGGGCCAGTCCACCGCGGCCTGCCTCCTGGACGCGCAGGGCGCCGGTCTCCCCGTGCTCGCCTCCGGCGGCGTCCGCCATCCCCTGGACGTCGCCCGCGCCCTGGCCCTGGGCGCCTCCGGCGTCGGGGCCTCCGGGGTGTTCCTGCGCACCCTGCTCGACGGCGGTGTCGAGTCGCTGATCGCCCAGATCACGAACTGGCTCGACCAGCTCGCGGCCCTGCAGACCATGCTCGGCGCGCGCACCCCCGCCGACCTGGCCAGCAAGGACCTGCTGATCCACGGCACCCTCCGTTCCTTCTGCGCCGACCGGGACATCGACACGGGGCGCCTCGCCCGGCGTTCCCGCTCGGCCGACGCCCTCCACGATTCGACGGGAAGAGCACGATGACCGAAACGCACGCCGTTGCCAGGGTTCCCATGAAGTGGGTCGGCCCCCTCCGCATCTCGGGGAACGTCGCCACCACCGAGACCCATGTCCCCCTCGCCACCTACGAGACGCCGCTGTGGCCCTCGGTGGGCCGCGGCGCGAAGGTGTCCATGCTCACCGAGCAGGGCATCGTCGCCACCCTCGTCGACGAGCGCATGACCCGCTCGGTGCTCGTCGAGGCGACCGACGCCCAGACCGCGTACATGGCCGCCCGCACCATCGAGGCGCGGATCGAGGAACTGCGCGCCGTGGTCCGCACCTGCAGCCGGTTCGCCGAGCTGCTCCAGGTCCGGCACGAGATCGCGGGCAACCTGCTGTTCATCCGGTTCGAGTTCAGCACCGGCGACGCCTCCGGCCACAACATGGCCACCCTCGCCTCCGACGCCCTGCTGACGCACCTGCTGCAGACCGTGCCGGGAATCTCCTACGGATCGATCTCCGGGAACTACTGCACGGACAAGAAGGCGACCGCGATCAACGGCATCCTCGGCCGCGGGAAGAACGTGGTCACGGAGCTGCTCGTGCCGCGGGACGTGGTGGAAGGCGTCCTGCACACCACCGCCGCCAAGATCGTCGAACTGAACATCCGCAAGAACCTGCTCGGCACCCTGCTGGCCGGCGGCATCCGCTCGGCCAACGCCCACTACGCCAACATGCTGCTCGGGTTCTACCTGGCCACCGGCCAGGACGCGGCCAACATCGTCGAGGGCTCCCAGGGCGTCACCCTGGCCGAGGACCGCGACGGCGACCTCTACTTCTCCTGCAACCTGCCCAACCTGATCGTCGGCACCGTGGGCAACGGCAAGGGCCTGGAGTTCGTGGAGACGAACCTGAACCGCCTCGGCTGCCGTGAGGACCGCGCACCCGGCGAGAACGCGCGCCGGCTCGCCGTCTTCGCGGCGGCGACCGTCCTCTGCGGCGAGCTCTCCCTGCTCGCGGCGCAGACCAACCCCGGCGAACTCATGCGCGCGCACGTGGCCCTGGAGCGCGACAACACGACAGCAAAGGTCGGTGTCTGAACATGTCCAGCAACTCCTCCTTCGGAATCCACGATCTGTCGTTCGCGACGACCCAGTACGTCCTCTCGCACGAGGACCTCGCCGCGTACAACGGCACCGAGATCGGCAAGTACCACATCGGCATCGGCCAGCGGTCGATGAGCGTGCCCGCCGCGGACGAGGACATCGTGACGCTGGGCGCCACCGCCGCGGCCCCGATCATCGCGCGGCACGGCTCCGAGCGGATCCGCACGGTGGTCTTCGCGACGGAGTCCTCGATCGACCAGGCGAAGTCGGCGGGCGTGTACGTGCACTCCCTGCTCGGGCTGCCGTCGGCCTGCCGCGTCGTCGAGCTGAAGCAGGCGTGCTACGGGGCCACGGCCGCCCTGCAGTTCGCCATCGGACTCGTCCGGCGCGACCCCGACCAGCAGGTCCTCGTGATCGCGAGCGACGTCTCCCGGTACGAACTGGACAGCCCCGGCGAGGCGACCCAGGGCGCCGCCGCCGTGGCCATGCTGGTCGCCGCCGACCCTGCCCTGGTCCGCATCGAGAACCCCTCGGGACTGTTCACCGCCGACGTCATGGACTTCTGGCGGCCGAACTACCTCACCACGGCCCTGGTCGACGGGCAGGAGTCCGTCCAGGCGTACCTGCAGGCCGTCGCGAGCAGCTGGAAGGACTACGGCGAGCAGGGCGGCCGCGCGCTCGAGGAGTTCGCCGCGTTCTGCTACCACCAGCCGTTCACGAAGATGGCCTACAAGGCGCACCACCACCTGCTCAACCACGCGGGCCACGAGACCGACAAGGCGGTCATCGAGCAGGCCATCGGGCAGACCGTGGCCTACAACGCCACCATCGGCAACAGCTACACCGCCTCGGTGTACCTCGCCCTCGCCGCGCTGCTCGACCAGGCGGACGACCTCACCGACAAGCCCGTCGGCTTCCTCAGCTACGGCTCCGGCAGCGTCGCCGAGTTCTTCGCCGGCACCGTCGTCCCCGGCTACCGCGCCCACCTGCGGACCGAGGCGAACCTGGAGGCGATAGCCCGGCGCGAGCCGGTCGACCACGCCCGCTACCGCGAGCTGCACGAGCGGTCCTTCCCCGCCGACGGCGGGGAGCACCTCACCCCGCGGCAGACCACCGGTCCCTTCCGTCTGGCCGGCCTCAGCGGCCACAAGCGCATCTACCAGGCGCGCTAGACACCCTCCGGTCCCGCGGGTACGGGGGCGGCCCGCCCGGCCGCCCCCGCCACGGCCGCACCCAGTTCTTCACACACCGTTGTCCACACCACTTGAGGGGAGGGCAGCCGTATGACCGACGTCAGGATCCTCGGTACGGGTGCCTATGTGCCGGAGCGCATCGTGTCCAACGACGAGGTCGCCGCGGCGGCGGGGGTCGACGACGCGTGGATCACCGCCAAGACCGGGATCCGGGAACGGCGTTGGTCCGCCGACGACGAGGCCACCTCGGACCTGGCCACCGCCGCGGCGCGGGCCGCGCTGCGGTCGGCCGGTCTCAGCGCCGCGGACCTGTCCGTCATCGTGGTCGCCACGTCCACACCGGACCGGCCGCAACCGCCCACCGCCGCCTACGTCCAGCAGCGGCTCGGCGCGACCGGCGCGGCGGCGTTCGACGTCAACGCGGTCTGCTCCGGCACGGTGTTCGCGCTCTCCGCGGCCGAGGGCGTCCTCAGCCGCACCGGCGGCCACGCGCTGGTCATCGGCGCGGACGTGTACTCCCGCATCCTGAACCGGGCCGACCGCAGGACCGTGATCCTCTTCGGCGACGGCGCCGGAGCGGTGGTCCTGGGGGCGTCCGCCGGCCGGGGCGCACGTGTCCGGCACGTCGCGCTGCACTCGTTCGGCGAACTGTCGGGGCTCATCGAGGTGCCCGCCGGCGGCAGTCGCATGCCCGTGGACCGGACGGTCCTCGACGCCGAGCTCCAGTACTTCACGATGGACGGGCGGGGCGTGCGGGACTTCGTCGGCGACCACCTGCCGCGGCTGGTCAAGGGCTTCCTGCACGACTGCGGTGTCACGCCCGACGCCATCGACCACTTCGTACCGCACCAGGCCAACGGCACCATGCTGGACAGCGTCTTCGCCGACCTGGACCTGCCCCGCGCGACCATGCACCGCACGCTGACGCACTACGGCAACACGGGAGCGGCCTCCCTCCCGATCACCCTGGACGCGGCCGCCCGCGCCGGCGCCTTCACCCCGGGCGATCTGATCCTCATGGCCGGCTTCGGCGGCGGCATGGCGGCGGGATTCGCGCTGGTCGAGTGGTGAGGGAAGTGGCATGTGAAATCCATAGGGTTCCGTGGAGAACCGATCTGTTGTACGGGATCGCCCGGCCGTTACTGTCAGGCTGTCCGCAGATTCACCGTGACCTCGCGTCTTTGATGACGGACGCCAAGCCGTCGGCGCGGTCGTTCTGTTCGGGAGATTGACTGTGTCGCGTAATGCTGCCACCGAAGGCGTCGCCTGGGAGAAGGTGGCGAACTCCATCGAGTTCATACCCGCCGAGTATTCCGTCAGGAACCAACCGGAATCCGTGGCTCAGGAAATGCTGCGCTGCGAGCCGGAGGAGATCGACAGGCTCATCGACGCGGGGCTTCCGTTCGAGCTGCGCTCCGGGGTGCGCTGTTTCGACGCCAATGACCTGTACAACCTCGGCATGTACTCGAACAGCGGCAGGACGCAGCCGGAGCTGACGTTCCGTCTGCTGTTCCGCTTCGCCCGGCGGCCGGTGGACGACCTCCTGCGCGCCAAGGAGTGGGACTTCCGGGTCGCGCTGGAGTGCGTCGACTGCCCGGAGGAGGCCCCCTGGCGTCTGGAGGAGCCGGACGTCCTCCGGTTCGGCGGGAGCCTCGCCGGCGTCACGCGGCCCTCGGTGAGCCGGGGTTCGGCGAGGTTCACGGCGACGGTGACGACGACCGGCGCCCGGACCCCGGTGGTCTCCCCCGTGCTGCGGCGGCTGACCGGCGAGTACCTGGACGCCGGCTACCGCTGGCAGATGATCCCCGTACCCATGCAGGCGCACCCGGATCAGGTGCACGCCATGGGCGCCACGAGCTGCATCGCGGCGAGTCTGCACCTGGCCGAGAGCTTTCGCGCGGCCGGGTACCGGGCCGAGGCGAAGCGGGGCTGGTTCTGCGGGGTGCTCGGCGGTGCCCTCGACCTGCCGCACGCGTGCGTCGAGGTCGAGGACGACGACGGTGCGGTCAAGACCGTCGACATCGCCAAGTCCCAGCTGGCCGCCCGGCTCTCGCCTGACACCGAGCAGTTCCAGGAACTGTGCCTCGGGTCGATCTACAACAAGGTGATCCCGTCGACGGCGTCCGGAAACGCGCCCTTCGGCTATCACGACTGCGGTTCGCAGCTGCCGATCCAGGTTCACACGGATATCCAGGCAGTGCGTTGAATACGGAAGCTCGCGTCACTCTGCGGGGAGATGAGAACACATGGTCGCGCAAGGCATAGAGCCGATCGAGCTCGATCTGGATCGGCTGGAGAACATGGCCGAGTCCAGCTACTACAATCCGTACACGATTTTCGACTGGCCCGAGAAGATCGAGCCCGACAAGCCGTGGATGAGCGAGAACCTGACCACGCTGGCGGGCACGCCGATGTGGGACGAGCTCACCCGCGAGCAGCAGCTGGATCTGACCCGGTACGAGGCGATCAACTTCTTCAGCCTCAACGTTCACGGCATCCGTGAATTGATGAGCGAAGTGGTGATGCGCATCCACGAGCGGGCCTACGCCGGCGTCTCGGAGTTCCTGCACCACTTCATCGGCGAAGAGAACGAGCACATGTGGTTCTTCTCCCGATTCTGCCTGCGGTACGGCGGCAAGCTGTACCCGGCGCAGCCGACGCTGCAGGCCGACTCCGTGTCGCACCTCTCGCCGGTGGCCCGTGAGGCGATCATCTTCGCGCGCATCCTCATCTTCGAGGAGATCGTCGACTACTTCAACGCGCACATGGCGACCGACGAGGCCCTGCCGCACATCGCCCGCGAGATCAACCGCGTGCACCACCAGGACGAGAGCCGGCACGTCGCGTTCGGCCGGATGATCTTCACCGACCTGCTGGGCCAGGTGGCCAAGCGCGACCCGGAGGAGGTGCCGGCGGTCGCCGCGTACCTGGAGAGCTACCTCCAGTACAGCATCGGCACCCTCTACAACCCCGCCGCCTACCGCGACGCCGGCATCCCGGACGCGCTGGCGCTGCGGCGGCGCGCGCTGGAGCACCCCGCCCGGCTGGAGGCGCACGAGGAGATCCTGAAGCGCACCCGGAAGTTCCTGACCAAGGCGGGCGCCGGCAGGGAGCTGATCGCATGACGGCCGATCCGATGCAGGACGTCCGCTCCTTCATCCTCGAGCGCAACCCGGCGGTCGGCCCGCTCACCCCCCAGATGGATCTGATCGACAGCCGGGCCATCAACTCCCTGGCCTTCGTCGACTTCATCTTCCTGCTGGAGGAGCTGACCGGCGAGCTGATCGACCCGGAAGACCTGGACCTGGACGACTTCCGCACCCTCGACGCGATCGAGGCCCGATTCTTCAAGCAGAAGGCAGTGCAATGACCACGACGACCGAGAACGGCCTGAAGGTACTCGACGGCGGTCAGCTGCGGCTGCTGCGGGCCATCGACGCGACGTTCCTGCGCCTGGCCCGCACCTGGGAGGCCCCGGAGTTCCGGTTCCCGTTCCTGATCGGGACCAAGGACCTCGACACCTTCGACTACTTCGACAACTTCCCCCACCTGGGACTGGCGGCCACCCGGCTGGACCCGAAGCGCCTCGGTGCCCTGCTGGCCGAAGCGCCCCGGCCGCTGGACCGGGTCCCGGCCGAGGTGATGGAGCCGACCGGCCTCGCGCTGCCGTCGGCCGCCTGCTACGCGATCTACCTCGATCTGGCCGGCACCGAGCTGCCCGCGGAGGGATCGCTGCGGACCACGCTCGGCACCTGCTTCCGCAACGAGGACCACTACGACGGCCTGCAGCGCCTCCTCGGCTTCTCCATGCGGGAGATCGTCTTCATCGGTCCCGAGGAGGGTGCCAAGCAGCACCTGCTCCGCGCCAAGGACGCCGTGACGACCCTGTGCGGCGAGCTCGGGCTCGACTTCCGGCTGGAGGTCGCCACCGACCCGTTCTTCGACAAGAACGGCGGCAAGGCCAAGATGCAGCGGCTCTTCCCGGTGAAGGAGGAGTTCGTCGTCGACGGGCTGGCGATCGGCTCGGTGAACTACCACCGGAACTTCTTCGGCGAGCGGTGCTCGATCCGGGCCGGCGAGGACCTGGCGCACACCAGCTGCCTCGCCTTCGGCCTGGAGCGCTGGGTGCACGTCCTGACGCAGCGGTTCGGCAGCACCGAGGCCGCCGTGTCGGCGGTGGAGCGTCTGGGCTGATGCGGAAGACGCTGGCCGCGGCGCTCGGCATCGAAGTGAGCCTCCTCCAGTCGGGCATGGGAGGCGTCGCGGGGACGGAACTGGCGTGCGCGGTGTCCAACGCCGGCGCGGCCGGCTGCCTCGGCGGCTACAAGCTGGTCGGCGACGGGATGTCGGCCGCGCTCGCCCGGCTCACCGCGGGAACCGACCGGCCCGTCGGCGTGAACCTCATCCCGGAGGTGGTCGGGCCGGAGGAGCTGGACCGGCAGGTCGCGCAGGTGCTCGACGAGACGCCCCGGCGTGTGTACCTGTCCTTCTTCGGCATGCCGGACGACGCCGTGTTCGACCGCGTCAACGCGGCGGGACGGCAGCTCGTCGTCCAGGTCGGGACCGTACCGGACGGCGTGCGGGCCGCCGGACACGGTTCCGTCGTGGTGGCGCAGGGCACCGAGGCGGGCGGCCACCTCCTGGGCGAGGGGGGCCGGGACGCCCTGGTCACCGCGCTGCGCGAGGAGCTGCCGGAGGCGTGCATCGTCGCCGCCGGCGGCATCGGATCACCGGACCAGGCCGCCCGGGCCCTGTCCGCCGGCGCCGACGGCGTCCTGCTCGGCACGGCCTTCGTCGTCGCGGACGAGTCACGGGCCCACTCCTACTTCAAGGGAGCGGTGGCCACCGCCGACGGGTCCGACACGGTCATCTCCGACGTCTACGAGATCGGATGGCCCGGCAGGCGTCACCGCGTGCTGGAGACGTCCGCCACCCGCGACCCGAAACAGGCCAGGAAATTCATCGGCCGGACGGAGGTCGAGGGACAGCGGTATCTGATACCGCGGTTCAGCGCCGCGGCACCGACGGAGGCGACCAGCGGCCGCGTCGAGGAAATGGCGATGTACTGCGGGCTTTCCTGCGACACCATTTCCGGCGGACGGCCGGCGGCCGACATCGTCGCCGACTTCGCTCGCATCCTGCAAGGCGTCGAAATCTTCGAAACAGGAACAGGATAGAGATTCCATGTCAATCGTCGAGAACATGTCCCGGCTGGATCTGTCCTACCGCGACGACGCGCAGCGCATTCGCACCCGGGAGGGCGTGGAGCTCTACTGCGAGTCCCGCGGTGAGGGCACCGTCATCACCCCGCTCCCCAACCTCGTCGCGACCGCGCCGATCTGGCGCGGGTTCACCGAGGAACTGGCCCAGCACCACCGCGTCCTGGTCTACGACATCGCCAACCACGGGGCCTCCTCCCGCGTCGAGAAGGAGCCGACCTGGGAGGAGCACGCGGCCGACCTGATCGCGATGCTCGACGCGCTGGAGATCGAGTCGACCTATCTGATCGGCTCGTCCACCACCACCGTCTTCGCCCGGGACATGGCCCTGTGGCACCCGGACCGCGTCAAGGGCATCGTGCTGTCGGGCCCGGTCTTCGGCCCCCAGGGCATGCGCCGCCAGAAGCAGCTGCAGCGCAACTGGCTGCGGACGCTGGAGACCAACGGTCTCGCGGCCGTGTTCGACCACCTCTACCCCGAGATGTTCAGCACGGAGATGAACGAGGCGCTCGGCACCCCCGGCTTCCTCGGGCTGCGCGAGGCCTTCATGGCCGTCTCCGACCCGGAGGAGCTGGCCCAGAGCTTCCGGGCCGCCGCGCAGGACACCCACAGCCCCGACCTGCCGCCGCAGATCGCCGCCCCCACGCTGGTCGTCGTGGGCGACGACGACATGCTGCTCAGCCCGACGGGCGCCCAGGAGCTGGCCGACCAGTTCCAGAACGGCACCTGCCGCATCATCCCGAAGGCCGGCCACCAGCCCTTCTTCGACGACGCCGCGGCCTTCCAGTCGGTCATCCTCGAATGGGTCAAGGACGTGGAAGCACGTGGCTGAGTCGACAGTCGAGGTCCGGCAGCGCATCCGGGAGCTGCTCGTCGACCTGTTCGGCAACGACCTCTTCGTGGACAAGGTGTCGGACTCCGTGTCCCTCCGTCAGGCGGGCATGTCCTCCACCGCGCTGGTCAGCCTGCTGGTGGCGATGGAGGACGCGTTCGGCTTCGAATGGGACGAGGACGTCCGGCCGGAGGCGCTCCGCTCGATCGAGTCGCTGGCCGACCACGTCGTATCGCTGCGTTGACCGAGACGTACGGACCGGCGGGGCCTGAGGTCCCCGCCGGCGCGGCCGCGGCCGGTGTACGGGCCCGATGGCGGCCGGTACACCGGCCGTTCGGGCCCCGGCAGCAGTTCACGGCCGGCCGCCGGGCGGCCTCGGCGGCACTGGCCGCGGCCGGCGCCGCCGATCTGGTCGTCCCCCGTGAGCCCGGTGGCCGGCCGCGCTTCCCGCGCGGATTCGCCGGGTCCATCTCCCACACCGACCACCTGGCGGTCGCGGTGGTGCTCCCCGGCACGGCGGCGGTCGGCGTGGACATCGAGAGCGCGGTCATCAGCCCCCGCGTGACCGCCTTCGTCCTGAGCGCGCGGGAGCGACGGAACCTGCTGCCGCCGGCCGGGACCTACACGCCGCGCGAGTTGTTCGCGGCCAAGGAAGCGGCTTTCAAAGCACTGTCCGGCCTCGGGTCGCTGGGCGATTTCCTGTTCTGGCGGATCGAACTGCGCCCGGCCGGAGGTGCTTTGCACGCGTCCTATCGCGGAGTTCCGGCCACCGTGTGGGTCGACTCCGACGAGCAGCTGTCGCTCGCCGTGGCCATTGCGCCCGGGTGAGTTCTCCACAACTCACGATCACGGGTGCAATCGTCACTATTTCCCGATCAAACAGATTGATAGCCTCCCGTTTGGCCGACAAGGGCCTGCAGCAGGCTCGGGAAATGCGCGGCAGTGGGGGGGGCTGGTACGCGTCATGACGAAGTCCAAGGAACCGAACAGGCTGTTACGGGGACTGCTGGCCGAGGCGGGCTGGACCGAGGACTTTTTCGCCCGGCAGGTCAACGCGGTGGCCGCCGAGTCCGGTGTGGCGATGCGGCTGGACCGGCGTTCGGTGACCCACTGGCTGGCCGGCCGCCGCCCCCGTTCCCCCGTGCCCGAGCTGATCGCCGAGGCGCTCTCGCGTCGGCTGCGACGCCCGGTCGGCCTCGCCGACCTGGGGCTCGCCAGGCCGGCCACCGGTCCGGCCGCCCGGGAGGAGCCGGAGCCGGAACCTCCCTCCCCCGCCGCCGGCGACCGGACGCCGGACGCCGATGCCCCGCCCCGCGACGTCGGCTCGGTGCTGACCGGCCTGGCGCAGTCCAGCGAGAGCCGCCGCCGGATGCTGTCCGCCACCGCCTACCGCGTCGCCGCCCTCGACGTGCCCGGATGGGCGCAGGCCGCGGCCGGCCCTCCCGGGCTGCCGCCCTGGCCGGACCCGACGGGCGCGCAGCGGCTGGAGCCGGGCCAGGTGGCCACGGCCGAGCAGATGGTCCGGCTCTTCTCCGACCTCGACGACTCCTTCGGCGGCGGCCACGCCCGCGCCGAACTGTCCTGCTACCTGGCCTTCGACATCGCGCCCCGGCTCCATGCCGCGGGGACTCCGGCGCTGCGACGCAGGTTCTTCAAGGCCGCCACGCAGCTCACCTACCTGGCCGCGTTCATGTGCTTCGACGACGGGTGCCACGGACTGGGGCAGCAGTACTACCGGGCCGCTCTGCGGCTGGCCGGCGAGAACAACGACCCGGCCGGCTACGCCGTCGCCCTGCGGGGCATGTCGGTGCAGGCGCAGAGTCTGGGGCACCGTCAGCACGCCGTCGACCTCGCCGAGTCCGCGGCGGCCATCAGCAGGGCCGCCGCCGAACCCGCCCGCCAGGCGTTCTTCCTGGGCCAGGTCGCGGTGGCCGCCGCCGCCGCGGGGGACCGGCACCACGCGCTGACCGCGATCTCGGCCGCGGAACGGCGTCTGGACCAGGCGTGCTCCGGAACGGCGGCGGGCGGCGGGGGCGCCATGGGCCGGTACCACCCCGCGTCGCTGGCGAACCAGGAGGCGGCCGTGCGCGCGCTGCTCGGTGACCGCAAGGGAGCGATCGCCACGCTCACCGAAGCCGCCCGCCACCGGCCGCAGCGGGAGCGCCGCTCGCGCGCCCTCGGCCACGCCCGGCTCGCCGGGCTGCATCTGGACCAGGGCGACCTCGACCAGGCCGTCACCCTCTGGCACGCCTTTCTCGACGACTCGACCTTCCTGACGTGCGGGCGCGCCACCACCGCGATGAACGCCCTGCGGTCCCGGCTTCATCCGCAGCGCACCCACCGTGCCGTCGAGCAGCTGCTGATCCGCACCGCCACCGCCTGGACTCCGGAGACGGTGGCCTCGTGAGTACCGACGACATCCCCTTCAGCCAACAGAGGTGAACGAGCATGAATCGAACGATGCGGGTGGAGCGCTTCTCCGTCAGCGGGGTCCGGCCGGGGGAGCTCGTGGTGGCCACCGGAATCACGCATCCCGAGCGGGGAACGGTCGGCTCGCCCGCGGCCCCGCTGCTCGCCGCGGCGCTGGGACGCGGCGAACCCGATGCCGGCGGACGCCGGATCCGGCTCCATCCGGTGGACGCGACGGCGGAGGCCTCCGGCACCGGCGACGCGGTACTCGTGACGGCCTCCTACCTGGAGCGGGACGGCCGGCCCGTCGGCCTGGGCGCGGCCGCCCACGCGGACGACCGCGCGGCCGTGGACCTCTGCGCGGAGCTCGTCGCCCAGTGGGCCGGGCTGCTGCGGTCGCGCCGTCTGCTGGTGGCGGCGCCCGAGCCCGACTGCGCGGGTGCCCGGGCGGGTGTCGAGGCGACCCTCCGGGCGGCCCGCGAGGCGGGGCGGGACAGGCCGGTGTACGTGTACGGCCGGCCGGTCGCCGCGGTGGACCGGCTCGCGCGGCTCACCGAGGCCGGTGTCGGGTTCACGGACGATCTGGACGCCGTACCGGACAGCGGCGTGGTGGTGTTCCCGCCGCACGGCGTCCCCCTGCCGGTGCGGGCGGAGGCCGCCGCTCGCGGGCTCGGGGTGGTGGACACCACCTGCCCGCTGGCCGCTCTGGCCCATCGTGACGTCGCGGCCTACGCCCACCGCGGCGACACGGTGGTGCTGATGACCGGGGCCCGCGACACCGCGGGGGAATGGATTTCGGTGTCGCAGGCCCCGGAGTCGGTGCTGACGATGCGGGATGCCGCACAGGCGTCCGATCTTCAGCGGTTCGGGGTGGATCCGGAGAGGCTTTCCCTGGTGGTGCAGACCGGCGTCTCCGTCGATGACGCGTCCGGGATGATCACCGCTCTGCGCGAGCGCTACCCCCGTGTGCGCGGCCAGCACTACGACGCGCTCTGCTACGCCGCCACCGACCGGGCGGCGGCCGTCCGCTCGGTGGCCGGGGCCGTCGACCTGGTGCTGGTCCTGGGGGCCGCCGACGATCCGGACGCCGCTCATCTGGAGGCGGAGGCCGCCGCGGGCGGCCGGGCCGTCCGCCGCCTGGCGGCCGCGAGCGAGCTCACGGCCGCCTGGCTGACCGGTGTCAACGCGATCGGCGTGGTTCCCGCCCGGTCGGCCCCCGGGGCGCTGATGCCCCAGGTGCTCGACGCCCTGGCGGGGCTGGGGCCGCTCGCCGTCACTCAGCGGGAGGTCAGGACCGGCCCCCGCCCGGGTGTCGACGGAGCGGCGTCCGGCCTGCCCGCCCTGCCGGGCGGGACCGTCGTCGACGCGTGAGATCCGGTTCATGACGTGGCGTTCGCCGCCCGTTCCCCGCCGGCTTCGCCGGCCTTCGCCTCGGTCTCGGCCCCGGGCGCCTTGATGTTCGGCAGGGCCAGGGCGAGCAGGGAGACGACCACCATGACGCCCGCGCAGATCAGGAAGGCGACGCTGTAGCCGTGTACGAGCGCCTCGACGGGATCGGAGTCGCCGATCGCGTCGGTGGTCGCGGTGGCGGCGATGGTGGACAGTACGGAGACGCCGACGGCTCCGCCGACCTGGCGTGAGGTGTTGAGCAGACCGGAGGCCGCGCCGGCGTTCTCGGGGTCGACACCGGAGGTGCCGGTGAGCGTGATCGACAGCATCAGGAAGCCGAGGCCGATGCCGACGATCAGCGTCGGCCCGAGGATGTGGGCCAGGAAGACCGGCGGACGGGCGGGCACCGCGGCCAGCCAGGCCATGCCGGCCGCGACCACGAGCCCACCCATGATGATCAGGTTCCGGGGGCCGAGGACGAGCACGAGCTTGCGGGAGACGAAGCCGCCGACGATGACGATGAGGGTCACCGGGACCATGGCCATACCGGCGCGCAGGGGGCCGTAGCCGATGGCCTGCTGCAGGTACAGGGAGATGAAGAAGAAGGCCGCGTTGAGGACCACTCCCAGCATCAGCATGATCGCGTTTCCGAGCAGCAGGCTGCGCAGTCGGAGCAGCGCCCGGGGGATGAGCGGGTGGGAGCTGGTGAGCTGCACGGCCACGAAGGCCCCGATGAGGACCGCCGCCGCGCCGAGGGCGATCAGGACGTTGGAGGACCCCCACCCGTCGGCCTCCGCCTGGGAGAGCCCGTAGGTGAGCGACCCGATGCCCAGCGTCACGCACAGGGTGCCGGGGATGTCGAGCCGGACGGGCTTGGTGCCGATCCGGGCGGCGAGCAGGGCCCAGAGTGCCGCGGCGAACAGCGCGACGCCGACGGGCACGTTGATGAAGAGCACCCACCGCCAGTTCAGCTCGCTGGTGAGCACGCCGCCGAGGAGGACGCCGGCCGTGCCGGCGAACGCGACGGTGATGCTCCACAGGGCCAGGGCGCGCTGCCGCTGGGTCTCGTCGGTGTGACTCGTGGTGATGAGGCTCAGGCTGGTGGGCGTGAGCGCGGCGGCGCCGATGCCCTGGATGAAGCGGGACACGATCAGCATGGTCGGGTCGGTCGCCAGGCCGCCGGTGAGGCTGGCGGCGGTGAAGACGACGATGCCGAACAGGAACACCCGCTTGTGGCTGAACAGGTCGCCCGCCCTGGCGGCCAGCAGCAACAGGCCGCCGAGAGTGACCAGATAGCCGGTGACGACCCACTGCTGCTGGCTGACCGACATGTCCAGCGCTTCACGCATCTGCGGCAGCGCGAGCGTGACGATCGTCGTGTCCAGCACCACCATGAAGAGCGCCGCGCACGAGATGGCCACCACGACGCCGAGCGACAGATTCGGCCGCAGGACCGCGGGGGTGGGTGGTGACTCTAAGGATGCAGACATCACGCGCCTCCAGGTGAACGTCGTTCACCGTGAACGTTGTTTACTGTGAACAGCGTTTACGTTAGCTGTATGATTCGGGGGTTGTCAATCGATGGAGCGACGCATGCTGCTGCGAAAGGCCGACGTAGTCGAAGGGGCCTTGAAGTTTCTCGACACCGAAGGGCTCGACGGGCTGACCATGCGCAAGCTCGGCGCTGCGCTCAACGTGCACGGAGGAGCCCTCTACCGGCACTTCCCGAACAAGGCGGCCCTGCTGGAGGCGATGGCCAACAAGCTCACCGAGGGGGTCGGGGCCCCCTTGCCCGAGGCCCCCTGGCGCGATCAGATCTACGTCCTGGGCCAGCGGTTCCGGGCGGCCATGCTGGCCCACCGGGACGGGGCGCGCCTGGTCAGCGGCACCCACGCCACCGGTGCCAACTCGATCACCGCCGGGAGCCTCGTCGTCGACGTCCTCTGCGGCACGGGCCTGGCCCCCGCCCAGGCCGGCTCGCTGGCCTTCTCCCTCTACTACTACGTCCTGGGCCACACCCTCGACGAACAGAACCAGGCCCACCCGCCGGAGGGGTGGCAGAGCAGTGAGAACCAGCTCGCGAGCACGCTGACACCCGAGTACGCGGAGGCCATCGAGTCCCTCATGCACACCGACCCGGCCGAGCGGTTCGCCTACGGCCTCAACACCTTCATCGAGGGCGTCGCGAGCCGCATCCCGAAGTAGCGGACGCCCCCGGACGACGAAGCGCCCCGACCAGCCGAAACCGGTCGGGGCGCTTCACTGCAGGTCGGGGGCTGCCCCTCCCCTGCCATCGGTAGGCCGTGTGGGACTCGAACCCACAACCAATGGATTAAAAGTCCACTGCTCTGCCAATTGAGCTAACGGCCCGTGTGCGAGCACACCGAGCAGCATAGCCCGACAGGCCCCCGGAACCGATCGGGTATCCGTCGGCCGCCGTGCCGCGCCCCGGGGAGGGGCGCGGCGACGGAGGGTCAGAACAGGGCGCGGAAGGTGTTCCAGCCGGAGCCGACGAGCTCGCGGTAGCCGAAGCGGTCGCCCGTGCGGCCGCGTCCGTAGCTGTAATAGGCGTACAGACGGCCGGAGGTGTCGCGGGCGACGAGGTCGCTGTCGCCGTCGCCGTCGAGGTCGCCGACGCCCTGGACGGCGGAGTAGACCTGCCAGCCGCCCCCGACCTTCGCGCGCGGGGTGACGCCGCCGGTCGAGGTGCCGAAGTAGGACCAGAGCACTCCGGAGCCGTCGACGGCGAGGAGGTCGCCGCGGCCGTCGCCGTCGAGGTCGCCCGCGCCGGTGACCTTCTTGTACAGCTTCCAGTCGGTGCCGATCCGCACCCGGGTCTTCAGGCGGTGGTCGGCGGTGCCGCCGTAGAAGTACATGTCGCCGGTGGTGGTCTGACGGGCGATGAGGTCGGCGTACCCGTCGCCGTTCACGTCGCCGGGCGAGGTCAGCACGTCGTACTGGCTCCAGCCGGAACCGACCGGGGTGTACGGCGCCGAGGCCGTGACGACCTTGCCGCAGCCCGGGCGGTAGGCCCGCAGCTCGCCGCCGACGCGGCCGAGCACATCGGCGCAGCCGTCCGCGTTCACGTCGCCGAAGGGCACGAGGAGCGTGCCGCCCGGGAAGGCACCGCCGGAACCCGCGGTGCGGGCCCCGAACTTCCCGTAGCCGTTGCCGCGGTAGAGGGAGACGGCGCCGGCCGTGTCCACGGCGAGCAGGTCGCCCAGGGCGTCGTTCCCGGCGAGGTCGCGGAAGGCGGGCCGGCTGCCGGAGACCGGGAACCGGCCGGTGGCGACCAGGTCGCGGCCCTTGCCGTCGGCGGTGGTGGCGCGCAGCTCCCAGACGTACGGCCCGTTGGGCACCGGCAGGCCCGCCGCGTTCCGGCCGTCCCAGGTGACGTCGATCCGGCCACGGGTCTCGTTCGCGCGGACCGTGCGGACGGCCTTCCAGCTGTACGCGTCCCGGATGTTCACCTCGTACGACCCGGCCGGCTTCGACAGCGTCCAGGACCCCTTCCAGGTGCCGGGCAGCCGCAGGCTCGCCGGGACGGAGGAGGAGGCGGCGGTCAGGTCCGAGGTGGGGATGTCGGTCCACACCGCGTGCACCCGCTGGTC
Organism: Streptomyces sp. NRRL F-5727; assembly: GCF_000719555.1. Lineage (GTDB taxonomy): Bacteria > Actinomycetota > Actinomycetes > Streptomycetales > Streptomycetaceae > Streptomyces. The sequence continues at coordinate 37,607 of NZ_JOGX01000038.1, read as the reverse complement.
GGCGCCCCGGTAGGCCACGGCGCCGCCGAACCGGTCGACGGTCCAGGTGGTGCGGCGCACGCCGGAGACCGGCTCGGCACGGGTCAGGTCGTAGGGGGCGCCGGCCTTCCCGGTGGCGAAGGGCGTGACCCGCAGGTACGAGCCGTTCTCGTCGACGAAGTAGCCGTCGCCGAGCAGTCCGCCCCGGTACGAACCCCTGGGCAGGGCGACGGCCACGGGCGTGGACGGGTTCCTGAGGTCGAGGACGCCCTGCTTCGCGTACCCGGCGCACGCCCAGTAGAGCCAGCGGCCGGCCGTCTGGAGCTCGGTCAGCGGGCAGCCGGACCCGGTCGCGAGCGTGCCGAGGGTCTTGCCGGTGGCGAGGTCCTTGCGGGCGACCTGGCCGGTGGTGCTCGTGCCGGTGAAGAGGGTGTCGCCCCAGAGCGCGGCCGCGACCTGCTTCTGACGGGAGACGATCCTCTGCCCGTCCATGTCCAGGACGAGCGTCTCGCCGTCGCCCGCGAGTTCGCCGTACCCGCCCGGCGTGCCGGTCTGGTAGACCGCCCACCGGCCGAAGGCGTCGGCGACCTGGCCGACCTGGCCGTTCTGGTCCACCCTCACCCGGGTGGTCCGGCCGTCGGCCTTGCGGGAGACGACCGCGCGGGGCGTGTACGTGATCCTCGGCGAGGAGACCGTCCGCCCGTCGCCGGCGTCGAAGAGCGGGGTCTCGTACCACTGTGCGCCCGCCTCCGTCCCGGCGGACATGGGCGCGGACTGACCGGTGTGGAGCGGGCCGACCGGGAGCGTACGGGTCTGGAAGCCCGCCTCCTTCCCGCTGTCCTGCTCCAGCGTGGTGAGCCGGCCCATGCCCAGCGCGAGGGCCACCACGTCGGTCGGCAGCGGCGCCACCCTGCGCAGCTTCTCCAGCACCGGGGCGCCGCCGCCCTTGCCCGGGACGGCCTTGAGGACGGCCCAGTCGGTCGCGGACGTGCCGCCGGTGACGGCCGCCGTGCCCGAGCCGTCGCCGACCTGGGTGATCCGCTCCTCCGCGCCGGCGAGGAGCGTCCGCTGCTCCCCTGCGGGGCTGACGGCGACCAGCCGGCGGGTGAGGTCCTCCAGCGTCGACCCGGTGTCGGCCGTGGTCAGGAGCCAGTCGCCGACGAGCCCGATCCGGGTGGCGCTCAGCCCCTCCGGCAGCGGGTAGGAGGTCTCCGGCCCGGTGAGGTCGGCGCGCGAACGGATGTGGACGGTCCGGTCGGGGTCCACCCAGGCGATCCGCTCGGCGGTGACGGTGACCCCCGCGGCGGAGAGGCCGTCCGTGACGGTCGGCGCCTCCAGCACCTGCACCCGCCCGGTCGTCAGGTCGACGACCCCCAGGAGGTAGTCGCGGCTCATGCCCGACTCGCCCCGGGTGAACCGGAAGACGGCCACGCCCGGCGCCCCGGCCACCAGCCGCGCCGTGCGGAGGTTCGTCCCGTCCGGCCAGCCGGTGACGGGGACCGAGGGGCCGCCGGGCGCGTTCGCGGCGCGGACCGCGTATCCCCGGACGGTCTCCAGGGAGGTGCCGGGCTCGTACTCCCGGAAGATCAGCCGGTCGCCGACGAGCCCCTCGTAGGTGCTGTCCTCGGGGACGGTCAGCGCCGTCGCCGAGCCGGTCTCCAGGTCGAGGAGGGAGGAGGAGCCGTAGCCCCCGTCCACGTAGGCGTACCGGCCGCCGGTGCCGAACTCCGCGTACGCGTCGTTGCCGTCGCCGTACCCCAGGGACCGGCTCGCGCCGGTCGCGAAGTCCGTCCACTCCATTAGTTCGCCGGAGGAGCGGTCGGAGTCCTCCGCCCGGTGCGCGTACCCGCCCGCGCCGACGGCGACGACCGTCTCCGCGCGGGGCGCGGTGCGCCAGGTCGGGTCGACGTCGAGCTGGTCGATGCCGACCACGGGCGCGCCGGGCGCGGCGACCGCGCCGGGCGCGAGGCCCGCGCCGGTGGCGGCCAGGACGGCGGCGAGCAGGGCCGCGCGCGTGCGGGTCCGCCGCGTGGGTGCGGTACGAGACAAGAGGGCCCCTCCCCGGGGGGTGATCCATCGCTGTGACGGGTGGTCGGACGCGTACGCGTCCCACGTCTCCCTGTACGAGACGGGCCCGCCGCCCGAATGGTTGTACGCCGGACGCGACGAACCCCCGTGACATCAGGTGTCACGGGGGTTCGTCGGTGTGTCAGGTCACGCGGGCCTGGTGTCAGCCGTTGCGCTTCCAGCGGGGCTTGTCGTCGCGGCGGCCGCCACCGAAGGAGGAGCCGGACGGACGGTGGTCGTCGCGGCGGAAGCCGCCGGACGGACGGTCGTCGCGGCGGAAGCCGCCCGACGGGCGGTCGTCACGACGGTCGCGGTTGAACGGACGGTCGTTGTCCCGGCGACGGCCACCACGGTCGTCACGGTCGCGGAACGACGGACGGTCGTTGTCCCGGCGGAAACCACCGGACGGACGGACGGCCACCACGGTCGTCACGGTCGCGGAACGACGGACGGTCGTTGTCCCGGCGGAAACCACCGGACGGACGGTCGTCGCGGCGGAAGCCGCCCGACGGACGGTCGTCACGGTCGCGGAACGACGGACGGTCGTTGTCGCGGCGGAAACCGCCACGGTCGCCACCGCGGTCGCGGCGCTCGTAGTTGCCCCGCTCGTCGCGGGCGGGGCGCTCCTCGCGGCGCTGCTCCTCGCGGGCGGCGCGCTCGGCCTCGGCGGCGGCCGCGGCGACCTCGGCCTCGGCGGCCTCGGCGACGGCGGCGACGGCGGTCTCCGGGTCCTCACCGCGCTCGCGGGCGGCCTGGGCGACGAGGCGGTCGGCCTCCTCGCGGAGCTCGACGGCGCGGCGCTGGAGGCGCTCCAGCTGACGGGTCAGGTCGACGACCTCGCGCTCGGCCTGCTTGGCCGAGTTGTTCGCCGAGTCGGCCTGGACCTCGGTCAGCGAACGGGCGCCGGTGATCTCGGCGACCTCCGGGTCGAAGGCGCCGGCGCCGCCGACGATGTGGCGCGAGGCGTCGACGCCCGCGTCCTCCATCAGGCGGAAGATCTGGCGGCGCTGGTGCGGCAGGGCCAGGGAGACCACGACACCGGAGCGGCCGGCGCGGGCGGTGCGGCCCGAGCGGTGCAGGTAGTCCTTGTGGTCGCCGGCCGGGTCCACGTTGAGGACCAGGTCGATGCCGTCGACGTGGATGCCGCGGGCGGCGACGTCGGTGGCGACGAGGACGTTGACGTAACCGTCCTTGAAGTCGGCCAGGGTGCGGGTACGGGCGCCCTGGGTCATGCCGCCGTGCAGCGCGTCGGCCTTCACGCCGGACTCGCGCAGCTGCTCGGCGACGCGGTCGGCACCGAGCTGGGTGCGGACGAAGATGATGGTGCGGCCCTTGCGGGCGGCGATCGCGGCGGTGACCGGGGCCTTGTCCTTCGGCTTCACGACCAGGACGTGGTGGGTCATGGTGGTGACGGCGCCGGCGGACGGGTCGACCTCGTGGGTGACCGGGTTCACCAGGTAGCGCTTGACCAGGCTGTCGATCTCGTTCTCCAGCGTGGCGGAGAAGAGGAGGCGCTGGCCGCCGGCCGGGACCTGGTCGAGGAGCTCGGTGACCTCGGGCAGGAAGCCCAGGTCGGCCATCTGGTCGGCCTCGTCGAGGACGGCGACCTGGACCTGCTCCAGGGAGCAGGCGCCGCGGTTGATGATGTCGCGGAGGCGGCCCGGGGTGGCGACGAGGATGTCGACACCGCGCTCCAGGGCGTAGATCTGGTTGCCCATCGACGTACCGCCGCAGACGACCTTCATGCGGAGGCCGAGCACGTCGCCGTAGGGCTGGAGGGCGTCCGCGACCTGCATCGCGAGCTCACGGGTCGGGGTGAGGATGACGCCGCGGGGCTTCTTCTTCTCGGTCTCGCCGCCGGCCAGGGTGGCGAGCAGCGGGAGGCCGAAGGAGAGGGTCTTGCCGGAGCCGGTGCGGCCGCGGCCCAGGATGTCCTTGCCGGCCAGGGCGTCCGGGATGGTCGCGGCCTGGATCGGGAAGGGGGTGGTCACGCCGTTCTGCGCGAGCTTGCGCACGACGCCCTCGGGCAGACCCAGGTCACCGAAGGTGATCTCGGGGGTCAGGTCGGCGTCGTCGGCCTCGTCGGCCTCGTCGGCCAGGTCGGCGCCGTCGGTGAGCTCGTCGGTGATCTCGGCGTCGTCAGCCAGCTCGACGATCTCGGTGATCTCGTCGTTCTCGGGCATGACGGCGTGGTCAGAACTGGAAATGGACATGCGAAATGCGAAACCTTCCGGAGTCTCGGCACGCGCCCGTCAACTCCGTGTTTCGCACAAGACCGCCTCTATGCGGTCAGCCACGGCAAGGGAGAGTACGCGCCAGTCGCGGCGCTCTTCGGTCGTGGCGCCGGGCAAATGGGATCAAACGATCTACCACCATACGCACTCCCCCCCGCCTATGGCAAACCGAAGCCGGTCACACCGGGCTCACCTGCGGCGATGCCATCGGTTCGGTGGGCGATCCGGCCGCGCGCACGCCACCCATCTGGGTGGAGGGTCCCTCGGTCGGCGGATCGGTCGGGTTCGAGGTCGGCTCGGGGGTGGGCTCCGGCGTCGGCTCCGGGGTCGGCTCGGGCGTCGGGGTCGGCTCCGGCGTGGGCTCCGGCGAGGGGGTGCTCCCGCCGCCGCCCGGCGCGCCTCCGGCCTCCCCGCCGGTCCCGCCGGGGCCGCCGCCCGCGCTCCCGCCGCCGCCTCCGGCCGTTCCGCCCGTGTCCCCGCCGCCGCCCGCGCTCCCGGACGCGCCGCCCGCCCCGGCCTGCCCGCCGGCCGTGCCGCCGGCGTCCGGGGGCGTCCGGTGCGTCGCCGGCCCGCCGGGCTCGGCCGGGTCGGGGGTCCGGGCACCCGCGCTGGGCGAGGCGGAGGCGGAGGGCGAGCCACTCGGCACCGGCGACTTCCCGCCGCCGCCCTTCGCGTCGGGCGCGCCGGGCCGGTCGCCGTGCCCGCCGCCGTACGCGCCCCCGCCGCCGTCCGGTGCTCCGGAGCCGCCGTCCGGCTCGGCCGACGCGCCCGGCTTCCCCCCGGTCGCGCCGGGCGCCGGCCGGGCGCTCTCGTCGCTCACACTCATACAGCCGCTCAGGCCGGCGCACGCGGCGACCGCGAGGGCGGCGGCGGCCCATCGAACGCGGGTGGGGAAAGGGCGCACGGAGGCACCTCCAGGACACAGAAGGCGGGGAAGGAACGCGTCCCCCTGCCCAACTCCCCCGGCGCCACAAGGGACACGGCACGACGACCCCTTGTTCGACCCGGCGATCACCCGGACCGGGCCGGGCACCGGCTCACGGGCACCGGCTCACCGGCACCGGCTCGACTCACCGGCACCGGCTCGGCTCAGCCGTAGCCCAGCGCGTGCAGCCGCTCGTCGTCGATGCCGAAGTGGTGGGCGATCTCGTGGACCACGGTGATCTCCGTCTCGGCCACGACGTCCTCGCGGGACTCGCACATCCGCAGCGTCGGCCCCCGGTAGATCGTGATCCGGTCGGGCAGCACGCCGGCGTACCACTCGCCGCGTTCGGTCAGCGGCGTCCCCTCGTAGAGCCCGAGCAGCTCGGGGTCGTCCGGAGAGGGCTCGTCCTCCACGAACACCGCGACGTTGTCCATCAGCCGCGTCAGCTCCGGCGGGATCCGGTCCAGGGCCTCGGCGACAAGCTCCTCGAACTCCTCGCGCGTCATCTCCAGCACGGGCCCATTCTCTCCTCCTCGGAAACCGTTTTGGCGATACCGCCCGCCATCCCATATGCTTCTCACGTCCCCGACGCGCTGAGAAGCGCCCAGGTGAGCCCCTAGCCCTCATCGTCTAGTGGCCCAGGACGCCGCCCTTTCAAGGCGGTAGCACGGGTTCGAATCCCGTTGGGGGCACGCATTACGGTGTGCGAGACTAGTGATCGCACACAACGCAAGGTCCTGTGGAGCAGTTGGTTAGCTCGCCACCCTGTCAAGGTGGAGGTCGCGGGTTCAAGTCCCGTCAGGATCGCTGAGGTCAGCAATGGCCTCGTGGCTGGGTAGCTCAGTTGGTACGAGCGATCGCCTGAAAAGCGATAGGTCGCCGGTTCGACCCCGGCCCCAGCCACAAAAGAGAAGGCCCCGTTCGCAAGAACGGGGCCTTTCTCGTTCCCTGGGGAGGAAGAGACGCGGCCGTACGGGGGAAGGGCCCGCGCCCCTCCCCCGTACCGCTCAGACCTCCTCGCGCCGGCGCCCCCGGCGGCCCCGCAGCGCGAGCACCGCCGCCACCGCCGCCACCACGGCGACGAGCAGCGCCCAGTCCGGCACCGCGCGGCCCAGCTCGGCGACCCGCTCCTCCACCGCGAAGGAGTCGTCGACGGAGAGCAGCCCCGGCAGGGCGGTCGTCCCGTCGAAGACGAGGAAGAGCGTGCCGAGGGCGACGAAGAAGAGGCCCGAGACCAGCGAGGTCGAGTGGACCTCGAAGCGGCCCGCCCGCAGCGGGCGCCCGCGCAGCCAGCGCCGCCGCCCCAGGTCGTACCGCTCCCAGAGCAGCGCCAGGACGAACAGCGGGACCGCCATCCCGAGCGCGTAGGCGGCGAGGAGCAGCCCCCCGTACGCCGGGCTGCCGCTCAGCGCCGCCACCGTCAGGACGCTGCCCAGAATCGGGCCCGCGCAGAAGCCGGCGAGGCCGTAGACCAGGCCGAGGGCGTAGACGGAGAGCGCCGAGGTGGGCCGGATGCGGCCGCTCGCCTCGGCGATCCGGCGGGAGGTGAAGCCCAGGCCGAGGACCTGGAGGACGCCGAGCCCGATGATCAGCCAGCCGCCGGCGGTCACCAGCAGGTCCCGGTGGCCGTAGAAGAACCGGCCGGCGAGGGACCCGGCCGCGCCCAGCGGCACCAGGGTGGTCGCCAGGCCCGCGTAGAGGATGCCGGTCCTGGCCACGAGCTTGGCGCGGGTGTCGATCGAGTACGCGAAGAAGGCGGGCAGCAGCAGGGCGCTGCACGGGCTGAGGAGGGCGAGCAGTCCGCCGAGGAAGGCGGCGAAGTAGCCGATGCCGGAGGTCACCGGCCGGCCTCGTCCCGCGCCGCCTTCGCCGCCGCCTCGACGGCCTCCGTGAAGGTCTCCAGGGGCTGGGCGCCCGCGATCGGCCGGCCGTTGACCAGGAACGACGGGGTGGAGGAGGCGCCGAGCTGGTACCCCTGCTCCTGGTCCTTCCGTACCGCCTCCCGGGCCGCCTCGCTGTCGCGGTCCTTCGCGAACCGGGCGGCGTCGGGGACGCCCGCCTCCTTCGCGAGGGCGGCGAGCCGCTCCTCGCCGAAGCCCTTCTCCTTGGCTCCCTCGGCGTAGGCGGCCCGGTGGAACTCCCAGAACCTGCCCTGCTGCCCGGCCGCCCAGGAGGCGCGGGCGACGGCCTCCGACTCCTCGCCGAAGATCGGGAAGTTGCGCCACTCGATGCGCAGGATGCCCTTGTCGACGTACTTGTTCACGAGGGCGGGCTCGGTGTCGCGGGCGAACTTGCCGCAGTAGCCGCACTTGAAGTCGGCGTACTCGATGAGGACGACGGGCGCGTCGGCGCGGCCCAGGGCGAGCTTGTCCGCGGGGTCGCGGCGGGCGTACGCCTCCAGCTCGGCGTAGACGCCGGCGGACGGGTCGGCGGAGACCTCGGCGACGGACGAGGAGCCGGCGGCGCCGGGCGACGAGGGCTTGGTGGCGGTGTACGAGACGACGCCGAGCAGCGCGGCGGCGACCGCCACCCCGGCGACGATCAGGATCGGCTTGGACTTGGACGTGGACGTGGACATGCGGAAGTGCTCCTGAAGGCGGACGAACGGAAGGACGGCTGGAGGCGGCCGTCCGTCTACACCCTCAGGACCGACAGCTCCACGGGGGTCGGCACGCGCGCGGGCGGCTCCCGACCCGGCGACGCGGCCGGGTCGCACGGGTCCGGCTGCCGGACGCCGGGCGCGGGCCGGTCGGCGGCCGGCACGGCCAGCAGCTCGGCGAAGCCCTGCGCCCGCGGCGGTACGACGGGACCCTCGTCGCCCGGGTCGGCCGGACGGCCCGGGTCGCAGCCCGGCACGGCGGCGCCCAGGACGACCGGGGAGGCCCCCGGAGCCGTGCCGCCGCCGGGACCCGGGACGCCGCAGACCAGCAGGCCGAGCACCAGGCCCAGCAGCGCGGCGAACGCCGCCGGCGCGCGGGTGGTGCGGAACATGCGAAACCTCTCCGGTCCGGGCCAGATGTCCGGAATACTACGCACCGCCGCGCGGCCCCCCTCGTAAATCGGTTCGCCGCTTCTCGGCCGCAGGTGCGATCCTGGATTCCGTATGTCTACTTCCTTCGCCGCCCTCCAGTCCGTCCTGGCCGAGGTCTCGCTGCGGGACTCCCACCGGCTCGGCCGCCGTCTCGAAGGCGCCCGCCGCATCCGCAAGCCCGAGGCCCGCGCCGCCGTCCTGGACGAGATCGCCGCAGAGGCGGCCAAGGCCAAGGACCGCGTCGACGGGCGCGCCGCCCGCGTGCCCGCCGTCACCTATCCCGAACAGCTCCCGGTCTCGCAGAAGAAGGACGAGATCCTGGAGGCGATACGCGACCACCAGGTCGTGATCGTCGCCGGTGAGACCGGTTCCGGCAAGACCACCCAGATCCCGAAGATCTGTCTGGAGCTGGGCCGGGGCGTCCGGGGCATGATCGGGCACACCCAGCCCCGCCGGATCGCCGCCCGCACGGTCGCCGAGCGGGTCGCCGAGGAGCTGAGGACCCCGCTCGGCGAGGCCGTCGGCTGGAAGGTCCGGTTCACGGACCAGGTGAACCCCGACGCGACCTTCGTGAAGCTGATGACGGACGGCATCCTGCTCGCCGAGATCCAGACGGACCGCGAGCTGCGCGCCTACGACACGATCATCATCGACGAGGCCCACGAGCGGTCCCTCAACATCGACTTCCTGCTCGGCTATCTGGCCCAGCTGCTCCCCCGGCGCCCCGACCTCAAGGTCGTGATCACCTCGGCGACGATCGACCCGGAGCGCTTCTCGCGCCACTTCGGCGACGCCCCGATCGTCGAGGTCTCCGGCCGCACGTACCCGGTGGAGGTCCGCTACCGGCCGCTCCTCGTAGAGGACTCCGACGAGGCCGACCGGGACCAGATCACCGCCATCTGCGACGCCGTCGACGAGCTCCAGAAGGAAGGACCGGGCGACATCCTGGTCTTCCTCTCCGGCGAGCGGGAGATCCGCGACACGGCGGACGCGCTGACGAAGAAGAAGCTCTTCGACACCGAGATCCTCCCCCTGTACGCCCGGCTGTCCCACGCCGAGCAGCACCGGGTCTTCCAGGCGCACTCCGGCCGCCGGATCGTGCTCGCCACCAACGTCGCCGAGACCTCGCTGACCGTCCCCGGCATCAAGTACGTGATCGACCCGGGCACCGCCCGCATCTCGCGCTACTCCCACCGCACCAAGGTGCAGCGCCTGCCGATCGAGGCGATCTCGCAGGCCAGCGCCAACCAGCGCAAGGGCCGCTGCGGCCGTACGAGCGACGGCATCTGCATCCGGCTCTACTCCGAGGACGACTTCGTCACCCGCCCCGAGTTCACGGACGCGGAGATCCTGCGCACGAACCTGGCCTCCGTCATCCTCCAGATGACCGCGGCCGGCCTCGGCGACATCGAGAAGTTCCCCTTCATCGACCCGCCGGACCACCGCAACATCCGGGACGGCGTCCAGCTCCTCCAGGAGCTCGGCGCGCTCGACCCGGCGCAGAAGGATCCCAGGAAGCGGCTCACCGAGCAGGGCCGCAAGCTCTCCCAGCTCCCCGTCGACCCGCGGCTCGCCCGGATGGTCCTGGAGGCCGACAAGAACGGCTGCGTCCGCGAGGTCATGGTGATCGCGGCCGCCCTCTCCATCCAGGACCCGCGCGAGCGGCCCTCCGACAAGCAGGCCCAGGCCGACCAGCAGCACGCCCGCTTCAAGGACGAGACCAGCGACTTCCTCGCCTTCCTCAACCTGTGGCGGTACGTCCGCGAGCAGCAGAAGGAGCGCGGCTCGTCGTCCTTCCGCCGGATGTGCAAGCAGGAGTACCTGAACTTCCTCCGCATCCGCGAGTGGCAGGACATCTACTCCCAGCTGCGGACCGTCGCCAAGCAGATGGGCATCCACCTGAACGAGGAGGACGCCCCCGAGCACGCGGTGCACGTCTCCCTCCTCTCCGGCCTGCTCTCCCACATCGGCCTGAAGGACGTGAAGGAGTCCAAGGAGGGCGCCGCCAAGGACGGCAGGCGCGAGGGCACCCGGAACGAGTACCTGGGCGCCCGGAACGCCAAGTTCGCGATCTTCCCCGGCTCGGCGCTGTTCCGTAAGCCGCCGCGGATGGTGATGTCCGCCGAGCTGGTGGAGACCTCACGACTCTGGGCCCGGGTGAACGCCCGGATCGAGCCCGAGTGGGTCGAGCCGCTCGCCCAGCACCTGGTGAAGAAGACGTACAGCGAGCCGCACTGGGAGAAGGACCAGGCGGCCGTCATGGCGTACGAGAAGGTGACGCTCTACGGCGTCCCGATCGTCGCCGACCGCAAGGTGAACTACGGGCGGATCGACCCCGAGGTCTCCCGCGAGCTGTTCATCCGGAACGCGCTGGTGGAGGGCGACTGGCGTACCCACCACAAGTTCTTCGCCGACAACCGCAGGCTGCTCACCGAGGTCGAGGAGCTGGAGCACCGCGCCCGGCGCCGGGACATCCTCGTCGACGACGAGACGCTCTTCGACTTCTACGACAAGCGGGTCCCCGAACACGTCGTGTCCGGCGCCCACTTCGACTCCTGGTGGAAGCACAAGCGGCGCGAGGAGCCGGAGTTCCTCGACTTCGAGCGCGAGATGCTCATCAACGAGAAGGCCGGGGCCGTCACCAAGGACGACTACCCGGACTCGTGGCGGCAGGGCGCGCTCAAGTTCCGCGTGACGTACCAGTTCGAGCCGGGCGCGGACGCGGACGGCGTCACCGTCCACATCCCGCTCCAGGTGCTGAACCAGGTCACGGACGAGGGCTTCGACTGGCAGATCCCCGGTCTGCGGGAAGAGGTCGTCACCGAGCTGATCCGCTCGCTGCCGAAGCCGATCCGCCGCCACTACGTGCCCGCGCCGAACTACGCCGGCCGGTTCCTGGACACGGTCGTGCCCGTGCAGGAGCCGCTGACGACGGCGCTCGCGCGCGAGCTCCAGCGGATGGTCGGCGTCCCGCTCACCCCCGAGGACTTCGACTGGGCGAAGCTGCCCGACCACCTCAAGATCACCTTCCGGATCGTCGACGAGCGGCGCCGGAAGCTGGCCGAGGACAAGGACCTGGAGACGCTGCGGCTGAAGCTGCGCCCCAAGGCCCGTCAGGCGCTCTCCAAGGCCGCCCAGGCGGCCACGGCGGGCCCGGACGGCTCCGGGCCCTCCCTGGAGCGGACGGGGCTCAGGGACTGGAGCATCGGCACCCTGACCAAGGTCTTCGAGACCAAGCGTGGCGGGCAGCCGGTGAAGGCGTACCCGGCGCTGGTCGACGAGGGCGACAGCGTCGCCGTCCGGCTCTTCGACTCGGAGGCCGAGCAGGCGCAGGCGATGTGGCGGGGCACCCGGAAGCTGATCATGCTGAACATCCCGGTGAACCCGGCGAAGTTCGCCTCCGACAAGCTGACCAACCAGCAGAAGCTGGCCCTGTCGGCGAACCCGCACGGCTCGATCCAGGCCCTCTTCGACGACTGCGCCACCGCCGCCGCCGACCGGCTGATCGCGCAGCACGGCGGCCCGGTCTGGGACGAGGAGTCCTTCCGGAAGCTGTACGACAAGGTCCGCGCCGACCTGGTGGAGCTGACCGTCCGCACGGTGGGCCAGGTCCAGCAGGTGCTGGCGGCCTGGCAGGCGTGCGAGCGGCGGCTGAAGGCCACCGCGAGCCCGGCGCTGCTGCCGAACCTCCAGGACGTGCGGGAGCAGCTGGCGTGGCTGATGCCGGCCGGTTTCGTGACCCGTACGGGGCTGAAGCGGCTGCCGGACCTGATGCGCTACCTGGTGGCGGCGGACCGGCGGCTCCAGCAGATGCCGACCGGGGTCCAGCGGGACACCACCCGGATGGAGAAGGTCCACGAGATGCTCGACGAGTACGCGTGGCTCCTGGAGCAGCTGCCGAAGGGGCGGCCGGTGCCGGCCGAGGTCACGGACATCCGCTGGATGATCGAGGAGCTGCGGGTGAGCTACTTCGCGCACGCGCTGGGCACCGCCCACCCGGTGTCGGACAAGCGGATCGTGAAGGCGATCGACGCGGCCGTCCCGGCTCCGGCGCGGTAGCGGGCCCCTCGCCGTCGGTGAGTTCGACCGGACCGCTGACCTGCTGTACAGTTCTTCTCGCAGCCACGCACGATCGGTTGCGAGGGTCCTGTGGAGCAGTTGGTTAGCTCGCCACCCTGTCAAGGTGGAGGTCGCGGGTTCAAGTCCCGTCAGGATCGCGCTGGAAGAAGGCCCGCATCGTCTCGATGCGGGCCTTCTTCGTCATGTCGTGGCGTGCGCCGTCTTTCCGGCTGCCGTCTTTCCGGCTGCCGTCCCGAGGCTTCGACTCCACTCGAACGGGGGACGAAAGTCCCACCTGCCGGTGACCAACGGCGCGTTGGGGGACACTTCCGGGGTGGCAGGCTGGTTCCGTGGCAAGGCTTCGGCGATGTGACGGGAGTCACTCGAAGCCCTTCCGGAACCCCCTCGTTTACGCCGCTCCTACAACAGCTCAATTTAATACGTGCAATTGCACCCATGTTCGACGAGTGGGAGCGGGCCCAAAAAGACGATCGCGCTGGACCCGGCGGAGTCCAGCGCGATCGGTGACGGTGGCCTGTTGGGGCAGGAACCGCCGGCAGAGCTGTGGGATGGGCGACCGGATTGGGGGACCCGGACAGGCCCGGTGTTACGGGGTGTTGCGTGTCTCGCGTATGCCTCAGGCCTCGCTGCGCTGCTGCGGAATGCCCGCCAGCAGAGCGCGAACCTCGGCCTCGCGGTACCGGCGGTGCCCACCCAGGGTGCGGATGGACGTGAGCTTGCCGGCCTTGGCCCAGCGGGTCACCGTCTTCGGGTCCACGCGGAACATCGTGGCGACCTCGGCAGGGGTCAGCAGCGGCTCGGCATCAGGGGTGCGAGCGGTCATGAGCGGCCTCCTCGGGAGAACCGAACCTTCTCGGTTCTTTCCTCTAAATTCTGCACCTTGACCCGCCTTGCCCGAAATGGCAGAAGCGGGTCGAGTCGGTTATAGGACGAACGGCTTGTCCTCGGCACTACAACTACACCATCCGTCCAGCCGCGTCGGCCAAACCGATGGAATTGCCCTCGCAGGTGTTCATCAGCGGCGGAAGTCGACTGACCATGCCATAACGGACAGTCACGCCACTGTGACGATCAGTCACAGAGCGATCAGGAGTCCTCAGACCCCCCATAGAGTGCAATGCTGAGCGTTCCGCCCAAAGTTGGACGGAAGGAACCCTCCCCGGACTCCTTGTCCTATTTTGGCACGAGGGTAGGTGATCGACGCAAGGGTGCGTTTAGTGCTGTCCGTCACCCTTGAGCCAAAGGCCCGGTTCAGGACCAACGTCCCGCCGGATCCGGCCAGAACGATCCGGCCAGTCACCATGAAGATCATTTACCCCGACGCGGCGTGTCTTGTCCATGCACACCTGACGAAGATGCCCGTCCTATGTCAATTCGCGTGGCGCAGGTCCCTGACGGACCTCCATCGCTCCGCCAGCCGCGCGTACACCTCGGCCGCCGTGGCGTCGTCCCCCGCCCGCAGCGCCGCCAGCCCCTCCGCCACGTCCGCCGCCGACCGGTCCGCGGCCAGCCGCTCCTCCGCCACCGCGTGCACCAGACCGCCGTAGTCCAGCTCCACCAGCGCCCGCGGATGGAACTCCTCCAGCCAGCGGCCCACATCGACGAGCCCCTGCGTCAGCGCGCCCTCGTCCACCGAGTCCCGCAGCGCCCGCAGCGTCCGGGCCAGCCGCCGCCGCGCCTGCGCCATCGTGGTCCGGTAGCGCAGCACCGGCGCCCGCCCCGCCGCCCGATCCCCCGCCTCGTACCACCGCTCCTCGTCCCCGAAGAGCGCGAACCAGCGCAGCGGCACCTGCCACACCGCCGTCCTGATCCACGGCCGCGCGTCCGGGTTCCGCTCCAGCCACCGCTCGTGGTCCGCCTCCACCTGGGCCCGCACCACCGGCGGCAGCATCGTGTCCAGGACCGACGCCGGCAGCCCGTTCCCCGCCACCAGCTCCCGCAGCGCCAGCCAGCCCCGCAGCCGGGTCCGCCACGGGCAGACCACCACCACCCCGTCCAGATGCGCCACGAACGCCTCGCCGCTCTCGTGCACCGGCACCGGGACCGGCGGCACCGGCACCAGGTCCGCCAGCGAGCGCCGCAGCTCGTCCTGGGCGCCCGGGGTGCGCGGCCGGCGGGCGTACCGCGACCAGTGGGTCCGCTCCGGCTCGGGGAACGCGGCCAGCGGCTCGTACACCCGGAGATAAGAGGCGTACGGGACGAGCAACGTGGAGTCGACCGACATGCCGCGAATCCTTCCACGCGGGTACTCCGCGAGGGGGTGATCCGGCCCACTCCGCCCTTCCTACGCCCAGGTAGGACTTAATCTCATGGCGCAATGGTCCTCCCCCACCCGCAGGGGGGACCTCCCGCCGCTTCTTCCTTGGGAGTCACCACCGTGACCGCAACTGACGGCGTCCTGCACACCCTGTTCCACTCGGAGCAGGGAGGCCACGAGCAAGTCGTGCTCTGCCAGGACCGCGCCACCGGCCTCAAGGCCGTCATCGCCCTGCACAACACCGCCCTCGGCCCCGCCCTCGGCGGCACCCGCTTCTACCCGTACGCCACCGAGGCCGAGGCCGTCACCGACGCCCTCAACCTCTCACGCGGCATGTCGTACAAGAACGCCATGGCCGGGCTCGACCACGGCGGCGGCAAGGCCGTGATCATCGGCGACCCCGAGCTGATCAAGACCGAGGAGCTGCTCCTCGCCTACGGCCGCTTCGTCGCCTCCCTCGGCGGGCGCTACGTCACCGCCTGCGACGTCGGCACCTACGTCGCCGACATGGACGTCGTGGCCCGGACCAACCAGTGGACCACCGGCCGCTCCCCGGAGAACGGCGGCGCCGGCGACTCCTCCGTCCTCACCGCCTTCGGCGTCTTCCAGGGCATGCGCGCCTCCGCCCAGCACCTGTGGGGCGACCCGACCCTGCGCGGCCGGAAGGTCGGCGTCGCCGGCGTCGGCAAGGTCGGCCACTACCTCGTCGAGCACCTCCTGGAGGACGGCGCCGAGGTCGTCATCACCGACGTCCGCGAGGAGTCGGTGCGCCGGATCACCGACAAGCACCCGCAGGTCCAGGTCGTCGCCGACACCGAGGCCCTGATCCGTGTCGAGGGGCTCGACATCTACGCCCCCTGCGCGCTGGGCGGCGCCCTGAACGACGGCACCGTCCCGTTCCTCGCCGCGAAGGTCGTCTGCGGCGCGGCGAACAACCAGCTCGCGCACCCCGGCGTCGAGAAGGACCTGGAGGAGCGCGGCATCCTCTACGCCCCGGACTACGTGGTGAACGCCGGCGGCGTGATCCAGGTCGCCGACGAGCTCCACGGCTTCGACTTCGACCGCTGCAAGGCGAAGGCGGCGAAGATCTTCGACACCACCCTGGAGATCTTCGCACGTGCGAAGGCGGACGGCATTCCGCCGGCCGCGGCCGCCGACCGCATCGCCGAGCAGCGGATGGCCGAGGCGCGCCGGGCCCACGCCTGACGCTCCTGGGGGGCCGGCCCGCCCGACGTCCGGGAGACTTCCCTCACGCCGATCGGCGGGTCGGCCCCCCAGAAGAGGTTAAAATCGCGATTGACCAGCGAGGAAAGGGCACCTCGATGGTTCTGTACCGGGGTATGTGATGCGCGCGGCGTACCGTAGACCCGAGGAAACAGGTACCGTTGAAGCCCTACGGACCGGTCTCTCCGTCGAGAGCCCGTTTCGCATCATGAACGCGTGTCAAGACTCTGGGGCCAGCGAGCCCCGTCACCGAGGGGGTCGAGCCATGGGGCGCGGCCGGGCAAAGGCCAAGCAGACCAAGGTCGCCCGCCAGCTGAAGTACAGCAGCGGCGGGACTGACCTGTCGCGTCTGGCCAGCGAGCTGGGCGCTTCGACTTCGAGTCAGCCGCCGAATGGCGAGCCGTTCGAGGACGACGACGAGGAAGACGACCCGTACGCTCAGTACGCGGATCTCTACAACACGGACGACGACGACGAGGACGACGAGTCCGGTCCGCAGTCGCCGCAGCGTCGCGCTTGACCTTCTGAACGCCGAAACTCGGTCCGGGCCACCGGACCGGGTTTTGTGCTGCTCAGGGGCGGTACAGGCGGCTCAGGAACACGAGAGACCAGGAACACGAGGAAGGGGCACCCCGCCGGGCGGGGTGCCCCTTCCTCGTACGTCCGGGTGGTGCCTACTTCGCGTAGTCGCCGACCAGCTCCGCGCCGGAGTCCTTGTCGCCGCGCTCGGTGATCTCGCCGGCGACCCAGGCGTCGAGCCCACGGTCGGCCAGCGTGGTGAGGGCGGCGTCGACCGACTCGGCGGGAACGACGGCCATCATGCCGACGCCCATGTTGAGGGTCTTCTCCAGCTCCAGGCGCTCCACCCGGCCGGCGGTGCCGACGAGGTCGAAGATCGCGCCCGGGGCCCAGGTGGAGCGGTCCACGGTGGCGTGCAGCCCGTCCGGGATGACCCGGGCCAGGTTGGCCGCGAGGCCGCCGCCGGTGATGTGGCTGAAGGCGTGCACCTCGGTGGTCCGGGTGAGCGCCAGGCAGTCCAGCGAGTAGATCCTCGTGGGCTCCAGGAGCTCCTCGCCGAGGGTGCGGCCCAGCTCGTCGACCCGCTGGTCGAGGGTCATGCCGGCACGGTCGAAGACCACGTGGCGGACGAGCGAGTACCCGTTGGAGTGAAGCCCGGAGGAGGCCATGGCGATGACCGCGTCCCCCGTACGGATGCGATCGGCGCCCAGCAGCCGGTCGTGCTCGACGACACCGGTGCCGGCACCGGCCACGTCGAAGTCGTCCGGGCCGAGCAGGCCCGGGTGCTCCGCCGTCTCGCCGCCGACCAGGGCGCAGCCGGCGAGGACACAGCCCTCGGCGATGCCCTTGACGATGGCGGCGACCCGCTCCGGGTGGACCTTGCCCACGCAGATGTAGTCGGTCATGAAGAGCGGCTCGGCGCCGCAGACGACGATGTCGTCCATGACCATGGCGACCAGGTCGTGGCCGATGGTGTCGTACACGCCCATCTGGCGGGCGATGTCGACCTTCGTGCCGACGCCGTCGGTCGCCGAGGCGAGCAGCGGACGCTCGTAGCGCTTGAGGGCGGAGGCGTCGAAGAGGCCGGCGAAGCCGCCGAGGCCGCCGAGGACCTCGGGGCGCTGCGTCTTCTTCACCCACTCCTTCATGAGCTCGACGGCGCGGTCGCCCGCCTCGATGTCGACGCCCGCGGACGCGTAGGAGGCACCAGTGGTCTCGGTCATGGTGATGAGAGCTTTCGTGTCGTACTACGGGGCTACGGGCGACGCAGGGCGTCGGCGGCCGCGGTCGCGGCGGGGCCGGCGGCCAGCTCCGTCTCCAGGAGCTGCTTGCCGAGGAGCTCGGGGTCGGGCAGCTCCATCGGGTACTCGCCGTCGAAGCAGGCCCGGCAGAGGTTCGGCTTGGCGATGGTGGTCGCCTCGACCATCCCCTCCAGGGAGATGTACGAGAGCGAGTCCGCGCCGAGCGACTTGCCGATCTCGTCGACGGACATGCCGTTGGCGATCAGCTCCGCGCGGGTGGCGAAGTCGATGCCGAAGAAGCAGGGCCACTTGACCGGCGGGGAGGAGATCCGGATGTGGACCTCGGCGGCGCCGGCCTCGCGGAGCATGCGGACCAGGGCGCGCTGGGTGTTGCCGCGGACGATCGAGTCGTCGACGACCACGAGCCGCTTCCCCTTGATGACTTCCTTGAGGGGGTTCAGCTTCAGCCGGATGCCCAGCTGGCGGATGGTCTGCGAGGGCTGGATGAAGGTGCGGCCGACGTAGGCGTTCTTCACCAGGCCGGCGCCGAACGGGATGCCGGACGCCTCCGCGTAGCCGATGGCGGCGGGGGTGCCGGACTCCGGCGTGGCTATGACCAGGTCGGCGTCGACCGGCGCCTCCTTGGCGAGGCGGCGGCCCATCTCCACGCGGGAGAGGTAGACGTTCCGGCCGGCGATGTCGGTGTCGGGACGCGCCAGGTACACGTACTCGAAGACACAGCCCTTGGGCTTCGCTTCCGCGAATCGCGAGGTACGGATGCCGTTCTCGTCGATCGCGATCAGCTCGCCCGGCTCGACCTCGCGGACGAAGCTGGCGCCGCAGATGTCGAGGGCGGCGGACTCGGACGCGACCACCCAGCCGCGCTCCAGCCGGCCGAGGACCAGCGGGCGGATGCCCTGCGGGTCACGGGCGGCGTAGAGCGTGTGCTCGTCCATGAAGACGAGGGAGAAGGCGCCCCGGACGTCGGGGAGGACCTTCGCGGCCGCCTGCTCGATGGTGAGCGGCTTGCCGTCCTCGTCGACCTGGGCGGCGAGGAGCGCCGTCAGCAGGTCGGTGTCGTTGGTGGCGGCGACCTGGGTGGCGCGGCCGTCCTTCTTGGGAAGGTCGGCGACCATCTCGGCCAGCTGCGCCGTGTTCACCAGGTTGCCGTTGTGGCCGAGCGCCAGCGAACCGTGGGCGGTGGCCCGGAAGGTCGGCTGGGCGTTCTCCCACACGGAGGCTCCGGTGGTCGAGTAGCGGGCGTGACCGACCGCGATATGACCCTGGAGGGAACCGAGAGAGGTCTCGTCGAAGACCTGGGACACGAGGCCCATGTCCTTGAAGACGAGAATCTGGGAGCCGTTGCTGACCGCGATTCCCGCGGATTCCTGACCCCGATGCTGGAGGGCGTAGAGCCCGAAGTACGTGAGCTTTGCGACCTCTTCACCCGGAGCCCAGACACCGAAGACGCCGCAAGCGTCCTGGGGGCCTTTCTCCCCGGGGAGCAGATCGTGATTGAGTCGACCGTCTCCGCGTGGCACGTCTTCGAGTCTAGGGGACCTCGCCCGCTGGTCCGAATGGGAGAGCGGGGCGCGGACGGCGCCCGTAGGATCGCACCAAGAGATCGTCGCCCAGTTGGAGGGGCCTACAAGGCAGGCGGGGGAAGGGTTCCGGGCGGCCGACCCCCTTCGCGCACCCGCCCGCGCCCGCCCGGGAGACCGCCCGGGATGTGACGCAGAACGCACGCACCCGTGGTTTCGCGAGCGTTTCGATCACGCGAACTACGCGCGTCAACCCACCCCACCGGCGTTGACGCCCCCCTCCCGCTCGACCAGGCTCCTGGCCCATGCAGCCCCCGCGTGACCGCTCGGTCACCCTCGTCCAGCGCCGGCACGTGGACCTCGTCCGTGTCGCGAGCGCCGGCTGTCGCCGCGCCTGAGCGCGCACCCCTCCTTCTTTCTCTTCTCTCCTCTCTTCGCTCCGTCTGGAGATCCCGCATGTCCACGTCCCTGTCCCGCCGCGCCCTCGGCGGGGCCGCCGCCGGCGCCGCCGCCGCGGTCGCCCTGGGCGCCGCGCCCGCCGCGGCCGCCGCCCCCGCGGAACGCCCCTTCCGGGCCGCCCACCCGCGCCGCCACTCGCGCCGGCCGAACATCCTCTTCATCCTGGGCGACGACCTCGGCTGGGCCGACCTCTCCTCGTACGGCTCCCCGCACATCCGCACCCCGCACCTCGACCGGCTCGCCCGCGGCGGCATCCGCTTCACCGACGCCTACTCCGGCTCCGCGACCTGCTCCCCCACCCGCTTCAGCCTCTACACGGGCCGGTATCCGGGGCGTACGCAGGGCGGACTGGCCGAGCCGATCGCCGACAAGTCCACCGGGCTCGACCCCACCCACCCCACCCTCGCCTCGCTGCTCCGCGACTCCGGCTACGCCACCGCCCTCATCGGGAAGTGGCACTGCGGCTACCTCCCCGACCACTCCCCCACCAAGTCCGGCTGGGACGAGTTCTTCGGCAACTTCGGCGGGGCCCTGGAGTACTACTCCAAGCTCAGCGGTGGCGGCGAGTACGACCTCTACGAGGGGGACGCCACCTACAAGGACCTGCGCTACTACACCCGGATCCTCACCGAGCGGGCGAGCGAGTACGTGAGCCGGGACCACGAGCGGCCGTGGCTGCTCAACCTGAACTTCACCACCCCGCACTGGCCGTGGATCGCCGACGGCGACGAGGAGCAGAGCGCCGAGCTGGTCCGCCGGATCAGGGCCGGCGACCGCTCCGCGCTCTGGCACCAGGACGGCGGCTCGGTCGAGAAGTACAAGGAGATGGTCGAGGACCTCGACCGCTCCGTCGGACAGGTCCTGGCCGCACTCCGGCGCTCCGGCCAGGAGCAGGACACCCTCGTCTTCTTCGCCAGCGACAACGGCGGCGAGCGCTTCTCCTACAACTGGCCGCTCGCCGGCCACAAGGGCTCCCTCCAGGAGGGCGGCATCCGCGTCCCCTCCCTCCTGCGCTGGCCCGCCCGGATCGACGGCGGCCAGGTCAGCGACCTGCCGGTCTTCACCCCCGACTGGACGGCGACCCTGCTCGACCTGGCCGGCGCCCGCCCCCACCCCGCCTATCCGCTCGACGGCACCAGCCTCGCCGGGCACCTGCTGCGCGGCGAGCCCGTGCCGGAACGGGACCTGTTCTGGCGGGTGCGGGGCGAGCGGGCGCTGCGCCGCGGCGACTGGAAGTACTACCGGGGCAAGTCCGGCCGCGACCAGCTCTTCCACCTCGCCGAGGACACCCGCGAGCAGGCCGACCGGGCGCCCTTCGAGCAGGAGCGGCTCGCCGTGCTGCGGGCCGCGTGGGAGCGGATCGACGCGGGGCTGCTGCGCTACTGAGCCGGCTCCGCCCGGGCGGTCAGGCCCTCGCCGCCGCCGTCGGTGAGGGTCAGGGTCCGGTGGTCGACCCGGTAGGAGAGGGGGCCGTCGAGGAGCTCGTAGAGCTTCGTCTCCAGCGCCATCTGGGGGCCGGTGCACATCATCCGGGTCGTCGCGGCCGGGCCGTCGACGGTGAGGGTGCGGGCCTTCTCGTCGATCGTCGCCGTCGCGGAGAAGCCGTTGCAGCCGAGATTGCCGGTGACCCTGCCGTCCGCACCGATCACCAGGCGCGCCTTTTCCCCCGCGCCGGCCGGGAGGGAGGCGGCGGAGTCCTGGGAGACCAGTCCTTCGACCTTCCAGGTGGTGCCGCGGAGCGGGGCGGACGGCTCGGCGGTCAGCTCGACCTTCCGCTTGCCGTCCGCGGAGGCGAGGGTGAGCGCCCCGTCCTTCAGCGTGCCCTTCAGGGGGCCGGTGAAGGCGGCGAGGAAGGCTTTCTCGAAGCGCTGCAGGTCGTCGGGGCAGCCCCGTTCGGTGACCTCCTCCGAGGAGACGGTGACGGTGGCGCCGTCCACGGCGAAGGACGCGCCGAAGTGGTTGCAGCCGGTGTCGCCCTGGGCGCGGCCCCCCTCGGCGAAGTCCACCCGGGCCCCGTCGGGGGCGGCCGACCGCCCGCCGTCGACGGTGACCGCGTCGACCGTCCAGTGGGTGCCGGTGAGCGGCAGGTCGGGATCGCCCGCGCCGCCGCCCGCGTCCCCCTGCCGGGCGCAGGCGGTGAGGGCGGTGAGGGCGGCGAGGAGGGCGGTGGCGGCGGCGAGGGTGGTGCTGCGCGGCTTCGGC
Source organism: Streptomyces sp. NRRL F-5727 (assembly GCF_000719555.1). Taxonomy (GTDB): domain Bacteria; phylum Actinomycetota; class Actinomycetes; order Streptomycetales; family Streptomycetaceae; genus Streptomyces. The sequence goes on along the minus strand of NZ_JOGX01000038.1, from coordinate 15,848 downwards.
ATGCCGGTGGGACGCGGCCGGCCGGTGCCGGGTTCCCTCCGGGGCCCGGACTCAGCCCATCACGGGGAGCAGCCCCGCCAGATCGGCCCGTTCGCCGCTGGCGGCGATCCGGGCCGCGTCCCGCTCGGCCGCCCATCCGGTACGCCCGGTGGCCAGCCGGATCCAGGTCAGCGGGTCCGTCTCGACGACGTTCGGCGGGGTGCCCCGGGTGTGCCGGGGGCCCTCCACGCACTGCACCACCGCGTACGGCGGGATCCGCACCTCGACCGAGCCGCCGGGGGCCTTCACGGCGAGGGCGTCGGCGAGCAGCCGGGTGCAGGCGGCGAGCGCCTGCCGGTCGTACGGGATCTCCGCCCCGGTCGCCGCGGCGAGGTCGTCGGTGTGGACGACCAGCTCGACGGTGCGGGTGACGAGGAAGTCGGCGAGGGTCATGGCGCCGAAGCGGGTCGGGACGAGCCGCTCGCCGTCCGCGCCGGCCAGCGCCTTCGCGAAATCGTCCGCCACGCGCGCGTACAGCCCGGCCAGGTCGGCGGTGTCCAGGGCCCGGACGTCCTCGTCGATCCGCGCGGCGGCGGTGGCGGTGGCCAGGGGCCAGTCCAGCAGGACGAGTTCGCGGCGGGCGGGCTCCGGGCCCTCCAGGCCGCGGACGACCGAGCCGAGCGCCATCGTCACGTGCCCGGCCAGCTCCCGTACCGTCCACTGCCCCAGTCGCGTGGGCCCGTCGAGGGCTTCCGGCGGCAGGGCGAGGACCGCGTCCCGTACGTGCCCGAACTGGGCGGTGACGGCGGCGCGGATCTTGGCGGGGTCGTAGCTGCGGGCGCGTTTCCTGGCGGGTGGCATGCGCCGAGGCTAACGCCGAGACTTGGAGGAGGGGGCCGAACCCTCACGAAAGGCAGTGGCGGGACCATGACCCATCACGAGCACCCCGACGCGGCTCTGGTGCGCCGAGGGTACGAGGCGTTCACCGCCGGCGACACGGAGACACTCGCCTCCCTCATGACCGGCGACTGCACGCACCACTCGCCCGGCGAGAGCCAGATGTCCGGGCACTTCAAGGGACGCGACAACGTCCTGGCCCACTTCGGCAGGCTCATGGAGCTGACCGACGGCACCTTCCGCGTGGAGCTCAAGGGCATCTACCCGGACGGCAGGGGCCACGTCATGTCCGTCCACAAGTGGCACGCCGACCGGGGTGACCGGGGCATCGAGATGGACGGCGGCCTCTGGTTCACCATGGTCGGCGGCAAGATCACCGACGTGGACGAGTGCGTCGCGGACATCACCGAGTCCGACGCCTTCTGGGGCCCCGCCGAGTGAACGCGAACGGCCCCCGCCCTCTTCGGGACGGGGGCCGTGTCACGTACGGACGTCAGGCCAGCAGGCCCGGGATGGTCGCCTCGTGCGCCTCGCGCAGCTCCGCGAGGGAGAGCGCGAACTCGCCCTGCACGTCGACCGCGTCGCCGTCGACGACACCGATGCGGGTCGCCGGCAGGCCGCGGGCGCCGCACATGTCGGTGAAGCGGAGCTCCTCGCTGCGCGGGACGGCGACGACCGCACGGCCGGCCGACTCGCTGAAGAGGAACGTGAAGGCGTCCAGGCCCTCCGGGACGACCAGGCGCGCGCCGTTCCCGCCGCGCAGGCAGGACTCGACGACCGCCTGCACGAGACCGCCGTCGGACAGGTCGTGCGCCGCGTCGATCATGCCGTCGCGGGAGGCCGAGATCAGGATCTCGCCGAGCAGCTTCTCCCGGTCGAGGTCCACGGCCGGCGGCATGCCGCCGAGGTGCTGGTGGATCACCTCGGACCAGGCCGAGCCGCCGAACTCCTCCTTGGTGTCGCCGAGCAGGTAGAGGAGCTGGCCCTCTTCCGCGAAGGCGATCGGAGTGCGGCGGTTGACGTCGTCGATCACACCGAGGACGGCCACGACGGGCGTCGGGTGGATGGCGACCTCACCGGTCTGGTTGTAGAGGGAGACGTTGCCGCCGGTCACCGGGGTGCCCAGCTGGAAGCAGCCGTCGGCGAGACCGCGGGTGGCCTCGGCGAACTGCCACATCACGGCCGGGTCCTCGGGCGAACCGAAGTTCAGGCAGTCCGAGATGGCGAGCGGCTTGGCGCCGGAGGCGGCGACGTTGCGGTACGCCTCCGCGAGGGCGAGCTGCGCGCCGGTGTACGGGTCGAGCTTGGCGTACCGGCCGTTGCCGTCGGTCGCCATGGCCACGCCGAGGTTGGTCTCCTCGTCGATGCGGACCATGCCGGCGTCCTCGGGCTGCGCCAGGACCGTGTTGCCCTGCACGAACCGGTCGTACTGGTCCGTGATCCAGGACTTCGACGCCTGGTTCGGCGAGGAGACGAGCTTGAGGACCTGGTCCTTCAGCTCGGCGCCGTTCTGCGGCCGGGGCAGCTTGCCGGCGTCGTCGGCCTGGAGCGCGTCCTGCCACTCCGGGCGGGCGTACGGCCGGTGGTAGGTCGGGCCCTCGTGGGCGACGGAGCGCGGCGGCACGTCGACGATCTGCTCGCCGTGCCAGAAGATCTCCAGGCGCTCGCCCTCGGTGACCTCACCGATGACGACCGCGATGACGTCCCACTTCTCGCAGATCTCCAGGAAGCGGTCGACGTGCTGCGGCTCGACGATCGCGCACATGCGCTCCTGCGACTCGCTCATGAGGATCTCCTCGGGCGAGAGCGTCGCGTCGCGCAGGTGCACCTTGTCGAGGTCCACGCGCATGCCGCCGGAGCCGGCGGAGGCCAGCTCGGACGTGGCGCAGGAGAGCCCGGCGCCGCCGAGGTCCTGGATGCCCGCGACGAGCTTCTCCTGGAAGATCTCCAGGGTGCACTCGATGAGGAGCTTCTCCTGGAACGGGTCGCCGACCTGGACGGCGGGGCGCTTGGTGGGCTTGGTGTCGTCGAAGGTCTCGGACGCGAGGACCGAGACGCCGCCGATGCCGTCGCCGCCCGTGCGGGCGCCGTACAGGATGACCTTGTTGCCGGGTCCTGACGCCTTGGCGAGGTGGATGTCCTCGTGCTTCATCACGCCGATGCAGCCGGCGTTGACCAGGGGGTTGCCCTGGTAGCAGGAGTCGAAGACGACCTCGCCGCCGATGTTGGGCAGGCCCAGGCAGTTGCCGTATCCGCCGATGCCGGCGACGACACCGGGCAGCACGCGCTTGGTGTCGGGGTGGTCGGCCGCGCCGAAGCGGAGCGGGTCGACGACCGCGACCGGGCGGGCGCCCATGGCGAGGATGTCGCGGACGATGCCGCCGACGCCGGTGGCCGCGCCCTGGTAGGGCTCGATGTACGAGGGGTGGTTGTGCGACTCGACCTTGAAGGTGACCGCGTACCCCTGGCCCACGTCGACGACGCCGGCGTTCTCGCCGATGCCGACGAGCATGGCGTCGTTCTGCGGGGTCTTCTCGCCGAACTGCTTCAGGTGGACCTTGCTGCTCTTGTAGGAGCAGTGCTCGGACCACATGACCGAGTACATGGCGAGCTCGGCGCCGGTGGGACGGCGGCCGAGGATCTCGCGGATGCGCGCGTACTCGTCCTCCTTGAGGCCGAGCTCCTTCCAGGGCTGCTCGCTGTCCGGCGTCTCGCTCGCGTGCTTGACGGTGTCGAGGCTCATCAGGCGTTGACCAGCTTCTTGAGGATCGAGGTGAAGAAACCGAGACCGTCCGTCTTGCCGGTGCCGATCAGCGGCTCGACGGCGTGCTCGGGGTGCGGCATGAGGCCGACCACGTTGCCCGCGGCGTTGGTGATGCCCGCGATGTCGCGGAGCGAGCCGTTGGGGTTCATGTCCAGGTAGCGGAAGGCCACCCGCCCCTCGGCCTCCAGCTCGTCGAGCGTGCGCTCGTCGGCGACGTACCGGCCGTCCATGTTCTTGAGCGGGACCTCGATCTCCTGGCCCCGGACGTAGTCCGAGGTCCAGGCGGTCTCCGCGTTCTCCACCCGCAGCTTCTGGTCGCGGCAGATGAAGTGGAGGTGGTTGTTGCGGAGCATCGCGCCCGGCAGCAGGTGGGCCTCGGTGAGGATCTGGAAGCCGTTGCAGATGCCGAGGACCGGCATGCCGGCCTTCGCCTGCTCGATGATGGTCTCCATCACCGGCGAGAAGCGCGAGATGGCGCCGGCCCGCAGGTAGTCGCCGTAGGAGAAGCCGCCGGCGAGGACCACGGCGTCGACCTGCTTGAGGTCCTTGTCGCGGTGCCACAGCGAGACCGGCTCGGCGCCCGCGAGGCGGGCGGCGCGCAGCGCGTCCTGGTCGTCGAGCGTGCCGGGGAAGGTGACGACGCCGATGCGAGCGGTCACGACTCGACCTTCACGACGAAGTCTTCGATCACGGTGTTGGCGAGGAAGGTTTCGGCCATCTCATGGATGCGGGCGAGGGCGGCGTCGTCGACCGGTCCCTCCACCTCCAGCTCGAAGCGCTTCCCCTGACGGACGTCGGCGATCCCGGCGAACCCGAGGCGGGGCAGTGCACGCTGCACCGCCTGTCCCTGCGGGTCGAGGATCTCCGGCTTGAGCATGACGTCGACTACGACGCGTGCCACTGGCACTCCCGGTGGTGTGTTGCGTGGGCGGTTCCCTCAGCGTACCTGCCTCCAAATTCTACGCGGGTAGAGATCTGAAGGATCCTACAAATGCCCAGGCCGGAAGCCACGCACCCCGTTGATCCACTCCAAAGCCCCCGCACCCGGGCCGCACATGAAATGCACGTGAAATATTGCGTTCCCCTTTGCCCCGGGACACGCTGAGACAATTGACGGGGCTTCACAATGCGACACCCGTCGCTGTACAAAGGAATCCAGAGGGAAACAGCATTGTCCCCGGGCAGCCAGCGGCCTGGTGTCACCGCACGTCAGAGGCGTACCCATAGCCGTTGACAGGTGGCGGGCCACAGGAAAGGACCGATATCCGTGGCGCAGCGAGTGGTGGTCACCCTCTCCGACGACATCGACGGCGGAGAAGCGGCGGAAACGGTCGCGTTCGGGCTCGACGGGAAGATGTACGAGATCGACCTGAATGCTGCCAATGCAAAGAAACTCCGCAAGGCCCTCGCGCCCTACCTCGCGGCCGGGCGGAAGCAGACGGGCAAGGCGGCGTCCGGTGTGACCGGAACCACCGCCGCCCCGCACAGGCACACGGCCCTCGCCCCCGACCCGGCGGCGGTCCGCGCCTGGGCGCAGTCCAACAAGATGGACGTGCCGGCCCGGGGCCGCATCCCCAAGCGGGTCTACGAGGCCTTCCGCGAGGCGAGCTGACGCCGCCGGAGAGGGCGGGCGGAACGGATTTGCGTTCCACCCCCCTTGATCGGCTAGAGTCTGGATCACGCCGAGGGGCGAGGCCGAAAAGCCGAGTCCCACGCAGCGTGCGGGTGTAGTTCAGTAGTAGAACGTCCCCCTTCCAGGGGGAAGGCGCAGTGTGCGATCCCTGTCACCCGCTCTGCATCACGGTTACCGACCACTCCGGTGGATCAGGTAGAGTGGTGCTCGCACCGACCGGCGAAAGCCTGTCGGGAGCAATGCGGACGTGGCTCAGTTGGTAGAGCATCACCTTGCCAAGGTGAGGGTCGCGAGTTCGAATCTCGTCGTCCGCTCAGCGTGAAGGACCCGGTTCTCAGGAACCGGGTCCTTCTGCGTTTCCGGATACCGGATACCGGCCATGACATTTGTCAGTCGGGGTGATGACAGCGCGCACTGCCCTCCGCCGCGTCCGGGCGGAAGGCTGGAGCCATGACTCACGCGATCGAGGCGACCGACCTGCGCCGCACCTACGCCGGCGGCTTCGAGGCGGTGCGCGGCCTCTCCCTCTCGGTGCCCCGGGGCGAGATCTTCGCCCTCCTCGGCACCAACGGCGCCGGAAAGACCTCCACCGTCGAACTCCTGGAGGGCCTCGCCGCCCCGACCGGCGGCACCGCCCGCGTCCTCGGTCACGACCCGTACCGCGAACGCGCCGCCGTCCGCCCCCGGATCGGCGTCATGCTCCAGGAGGGCGGCTTCCCCTCCGACCTCACCGTGGCCGAGACCGTACGCATGTGGGCCGGCTGCACCAGCGGCGCCCGGCCCGCCGCCGAGGCGCTCGGCGCCGTCGGCCTCACCGGCCGCGAGAAGGTGCGGATCAAGCAGCTGTCCGGCGGCGAGCGCCGCCGCCTCGACCTCGCCTGCGCCCTCCTCGGCCGCCCCGAGGTCCTCTTCCTCGACGAACCCACCACCGGGCTCGACGCCGAGGGCCGCCGCGACACCTGGGAACTCGTCCGCGCCCTGCGCGACCAGGGCACCACCGTCCTCCTCACCACCCACTACCTGGAGGAGGCCGAGACGCTCGCCGACCGGCTCGCGATCATGCACCGCGGCCGGATCGTCCTCTCCGGCACCCCCGCCGAGGTCACCGCCGCCCAGCCCGCCCGGATCCGCTTCGCCCTCCCCGCGGGCGTGCCCGCCGCCCGGCTGCCGCTCGCGCTGAAGGCCGCCGAGGACGCCGACCGCGTCGAGATCCGCACCCACGCCCTCCAGGACGACCTCACCGCGCTCCTCGACTGGGCCCGCGACCACGGCGTCCGGCTCGACGGACTCGACGCCCGCTCCGCCTCCCTCGAAGAGGCGTTCCTCGACATCGCCTCCCGCACGGAGGACGCCCCGGCCGGCGCCGGACCGAAGGAGACCGCGACCCGATGAACACGCCACAGACCACCGCACCCGCCACCGGCCGCCCGTCCACCACCCTCACCCGGCTCGCCGCCCTCGGCCGGGCCGAACTCACCCTCCTCGGCCGCAACCGCAACAACCTCTTCGTCGCGGCCGCCATGCCGCTGCTGATGATCTTCCTGCTGCGGTCCTCCCTCAAGGGCGTCGACGAGGCCACCCTCGGCATCTCCCTCGGCGCCGCCACCCTCATCGGCGGCACCGGCATGGTCCTGCTGCTCGTCGTCTACATGAGCCTCACCTCCAGCCTCACCGCCCGCCGCGAGGAACTCGTCCTCAAGCGGCTGCGCACCGGCGAGGCCACCGACCCCGAGATCCTCGCCGGCGCCGCGCTGCCCGCCACCGCCATCGCCCTCGCCCAGTGCGCGATCCTCACCGTCGGCGGCGTCGCCCTCCTCGACCTCGACGCCCCCGCCCGCCCCGACCTGCTCGTCCTCGGCCTCGCCGCCGCGATCGCGCTGCTCGCCGGGCTCGCCGCCGTCACCACCACCATCACCCGCACCGTCGAGAGCGCCGGCCTCACCACCCTGCCGCTCTTCCTCGTCTCCTCCTTCGGCTCCGGTCTCTTCGTCCCCCGCGACGCCCTGCCCGGCCTCGCCGCCGACCTCGCCCAGCTGCTCCCGCTCAGCGGCGTCATGGAGTTCGTCCGGGCCGGCTGGCTCGGCACCGCCCACGCGGGCAGCCTGCTCACCGCCGCGCTCAATACAGTGGCCTGGGGCGTCCTGACGGGGTGGGCGGTCCGCCACTGGTTCCGCTGGGAACCGCGGCGCTAGGGCGGGACCGGAGGGGAGACGGGGACGGATGTCCGCGATGACGGGATGGTGGTCACGGCGCAGCGTCGCCGGGAAGGTCGAGCTGTACACCCGCTGGACCTTCCACCTCTTCGTACCGATCGAGCTGTTCGCCTTCGGAGGCATCCCGCTCTCCCGCTCCGACGACAGCCCGCTCTCCACCGCCGGCGCCGTCGGGCTCTGCCTGTGGGTCCTCGTCCACGCGCTGCTCTGCGGCTTCCTCGCCTCCCGCAGCCTCGACCACACCACCGGCATCCGGCCCCGGCCCGTCCGGCTCGCGACCGGCGTCGCCGCCACGACCGCGACGGGCAACCTGATCGTCGTCGTGCTGTGGACGGCCGGGGTGCTGCCCGACGCCTCCATCAACGCGAGCGTGATCGTCGGCACCGCCGTCTTCACCGTGGGCACGCTCGCCCTCTGCGTCGACGGCGTCCGGCGGATGCTGTACGTGGCGGGCGCCGCCGGACTCGTCACCGCGCTGCCCGTCGTCCTGCTCGGCCACGGCCTGCTGCCCGGCGCCGCCACCGTCCTCGCCGTCGCCGTCGGCGGCTGCGGGACCGCCGGCGCCTGCGGCTTCTCCTCCTGGCTGCTCGGCGTCGTCCAGGAGCTGGAGCGCTCCCGCGACCTGAAGGCCCGCCTCGCCGTCGCCGAGGAACGGCTCCGCTTCGGCCGCGACCTGCACGACGTCATGGGCCGCAACCTCTCGGTGATCGCGCTCAAGAGCGAGCTGGCCGTCCAGCTCGCCCGGCGCGGCCGCCCCGAGGGCGTGGACCAGATGGTCGAGGTCCAGCGGATCGCCCAGGAGTCCCAGCGGGAGGTCCGGGAGGTCGTCCGCGGCTACCGGGAGGCCGATCTGCGGGTCGAGCTGGAGGGCGCCCGGGGCGTCCTCGACGCCGCCGGCATCGACTGCGCCGTCGACGCCCCCGCCCTCGACCTGCCCTCCGGGGTGCAGTCCGCGCTCGGCTGGGTCGTCCGCGAGACCACCACCAACGTGCTGCGGCACGGCGACGCCCGCCGCTGCGCGATCGCCCTGCGGCGGACGGCGGACGAGGTGCTGCTGACCGTCGAGAACGACGGGGCCTCCGTACGGGACGGGGCCGGCGCCCCCGGCCGTACCGGCTCCGGCCTCGCCGGGCTGCGCGAACGGCTCGGGGCGGTGGGCGGCACCCTGGAGGCCGGGTTCGCGGACCCGCACTCCTTCCGCGTCACCGCCCGGGTGCCGCTGGCCGTGCCGGAGAACACCGGCACCCGACAGGAGAGGGAGACGGTCGCGTGACCGAGCCCGTACGCGTGCTGCTCGCCGACGACGAGCACCTGATCCGGGGCGCGCTCGCCGCCCTGCTCGCCCTGGAGGACGACCTGGTCGTCGTCGCCGAGGCGGCGACCGGCCCCGAGGCGCTCGCCATGGCCCGCGCCCACCGGCCCGACGTCGCCGTCCTCGACCTCCAGATGCCGGGGGCGGACGGTGTGACGGTGGCCACATCGATCCGGGACGAACTGCCCGACTGCCGCACGATGATCGTGACCAGCCACGGCCGCCCCGGCCACCTCAAGCGGGCCCTCGCGGCGGGCGTCCGCGGCTTCGCCCCGAAGACCGTCAGCGCCCAGCGGCTGGCCGAGCTGATCCGTACCGTGCACGCCGGAAACCGTTACGTGGACCCGGAGTTGGCGGCCGACGCGATCGCGGCCGGCGACTCCCCGCTGACCGCCCGGGAGGCCGAGGTGCTCGAACTCGCCGCCGACGGCGCCCCCGTCACGGAGATCGCCCGGCGGGCCGCGCTCTCCCCCGGCACGGTCCGGAACTACCTCTCCTCCGCCGCCGCGAAGCTCGGTGCCGAGAACCGTCATGCCGCGGTGCGTCTCGCGCGGTCGAAAGGTTGGGTATAGTTAGCAGCGCGCTACGGCGCAGGCGGACGTGGCTCAGTTGGTAGAGCATCACCTTGCCAAGGTGAGGGTCGCGAGTTCGAATCTCGTCGTCCGCTCAGCGTGAAGGCCCCGGTTCTCAGGAACCGGGGCCTTCTTCGTGTGCGCGGCCACACAGCCGGAGCCGTACGGGCCCCGGCGAGGGGACCCGTACGGCCGGGCGCGGCTAGAAGCTGTCGGACCAGGACCTGCCGGTCAGCAGCTCGTACGCCTCCACGTACTTGGCGCGGGTGGCGGCCACGATCTCCTGCGGGAGGGCCGGCGGCGGCTGCTCGCTCTTCCGGTCCCAGCCGGAGGCCGGGGAGGTCAGCCAGTCCCGGACGAACTGCTTGTCGTACGAGGGCTGGGCGCGGCCCGGCTGCCACTGGTCGGCCGGCCAGAAGCGCGAGGAGTCCGGGGTCAGCACCTCGTCGGCGAGGACGAGGGTCCCGCCCTCGAAGCCGAACTCGAACTTGGTGTCGGCGAGGATGATCCCGCGCTCCCGGGCGATGTCCCGGGCCCGGCCGTAGACGGCGAGGGTGGTCTGGCGCAGCAGGGCGGCGGTCTCGGCGCCGACCTGGCGGGCCACCTCCTCGTACGAGACGTTCTCGTCGTGGTCGCCGACGGCGGCCTTGGTCGCCGGGGTGAAGATCGGCGCGGGCAGCTCGGAGCCGTCGGTCAGCCCCTCGGGGAGCGCGAGGCCGCAGACCGTGCGGGACTCGTCGTACTCGACCAGGCCGGAGCCGGTCAGGTAGCCGCGGGCGACGCACTCGACCGGGACCATGTCCAGGGACTTGCAGATCAGGGTCCGGCCCGCCCAGTCGGCGGGGGCGCCGGCCGGCAGCTCGGTGGAGAGCACGTGGTTAGGGGCCAGGTCGGAGAGCTGGTCGAACCACCACAGCGAGAGCTGGGTGAGGACGCGGCCCTTGTCCGGGATCTCGGTGGGCAGGACCCAGTCGTACGCGGACATGCGGTCGCTCGCCACCATGACGAGCTCGCCGGCCCCGTTCCGGTACAGGTCGCGCACCTTGCCCGTGTGCAGGTGGGTCAGGCCCGGGACCTCGACGGGCTCGGGCTTTTCTACGAATCCGGACACGGTTCCTCCGCGTAGGTTGATCCAGGAACGGTCCGATTCTCTCGCACGCGCGAGCGGGCCCGCCGACCGGGGCGGGCTCGCCCCGGTCAGTCCCTCTTACAGATCCGGTCGAGGAGGTTGGCGGTGGCGCGCTGCACCTGGGGGTCCACATGGCCCGGCCGGTCCAGCGCCGGCGACCAGGCGAAGGTGCCGGAGGCGAAGACCCAGGCGCCCGACGGCGCCCGGTAGAGGCTGGTCTCCTGGTGCCGCAGCACCCCGTCGCCGTCCCGGTAGGGCGAGTGGGCGAGCAGGATGCGGCTGTCGTGCTCGGGGAGCGGGGTGCGCGGGAAGTAGCGGTCCGCCTCGCCGGCGACCAGGCCGGGCAGCTCGTCGCCGTCGCCGGCGCCGGTCGCCTCCCAGAGCCAGTGCTCCGCGTTCCGCACGACGAGCGGGTGCGGTTCGGGCACCCGGCCGGCGTACTGGATGCCGAGGAGCTGCTGCTCGGGACGGTCCACCTCGCGCCAGAGGGCGGGGCGGCCGGGGCCGCGGCGCTTGCGGCAGGTGAGGAGCCGGTCCGGCACGCCGGACGGCGAGGGGCCCAGCTCCACGTGCCAGTACATGGTGTTGGCGGAGAGGAAGACCAGCGAGGTGCCCTGGTCGCGGGCGCGCTCGGCGGCCTTCCGCATCGGCGCCGACCAGTACTCGTCGTGGCCGGGGAAGACCAGGCCCCGGTAGCGGGTCGGGTCGATCCGGCCGGCGTGCAGGTCGCGGGTCTCCGCGTACGCCAGGTCGTAGCCGTACCGCTCCGCCCAGCGGATGAAGTCGTAGGCGTGGCCCACGTGCAGGGGCAGGCCCGCGCCCGCGTACGGCCGGTCGAAGGAGACGGTGATCGCCGCCTCCTCCTCGCCGAGCAGCCGGCCCTCCTCGTCCCACGCGTGGTAGAGGCTGGCGCCGGTGCGCCCGTCCTCCGGGTAGAGGTTGTACGCCTGCCAGGTCACGTCCGGGAGGACGAGGAGGAGGTCCGCCGGGTGGGAGTCGCGGACCGTGAAGGGGATGTGGGAGCGGTAGCCGTCGGCGGTCGTGAGGACGGCGACGTACGCGCCGATCGACCAGTAGCTCGGGACCTGGAGCCGCCAGGACTGCCACCAGTGGTGGCAGGAGACCGTGCGGTCGGCGGTGAGCGGCGGCGGCTGGACGATGCCGGAGAGCCGCGGGCTGGTGGTGATCTTCGCGGCGCCGTCGCCGCCGTAGTGCCCGATCCGGTAGACGTCGACCGAGAACGGCTGCGGCGGGTCCACCGTGACGTGGAAGTCGATCGACTCGCCGGGCGCCACGGCGCCGCCGGAGGCGAAGCCCTTGATCTGGCGGCGTACGTCGTCGGCGGTGCGGGGCCCGCCCGCGCCGCCGCGGGCCAGCGTCTCGTCCGCGTACCAGGGCACCATCTGCCCCGTGTCGTCGAAGTAGTTCTCCGAACCGCGCAGCCAGGGCAGCGGGCCCTGGCCGAAGGGATCGGAGACCGCGTGCGCGAGCGCACCCGACTCCCAGCGCCTGATCTGCTCCGCCCCCATGGCGCGCCCCTCCCTCGACTCCCCCGGTCAGTGCCGCGGGCCCCTGCCCGCGGATGGTGCCTCTGTCAGTGCCGGTCTCCAGCACATCACATAACGCACGCACTCCGTCACCGTTCGTCGTGAAATCGTTGAAGGTGGAACACGACGCTCCGGTAGTCGGTACCGGGGCGGTCCGCGAGGGCCGTCCGGGAGGGCGGTCCGGGCGGGCCGTCCGGGAGGCGTCGTCCTGCGCGCGCGTCAGAGGAGCCGGACGGGCTTCTCCGGGCGGACGCCGGTGGTGCTGAGCCAGGCCCGCAGCGGCGCCGGGTCGCCCTCCTCGACCAGGGCCAGCACCCGCGGCCCGAGGTCCGCCGCCCGCTCGCCGCCGACGAGCAGCGCGGGCCCGTCGAGCCAGTCGAGGCCGGGCGCGGCACCGGTGGAGTCGACGGCGGCGCAGCAGACCAGCGCGGTCACGTGGTCGGCGAGCAGGTCCCGGCCGGTTCGGGGCGGGAGCAGCGGACAGAGCGGCCAGGGCCCGTCGGGGCCGGAGAAGCCGGCGATGCCCCCGCCCGCCGGGGCGGCGGCCGCGGCTCTGGCCTCCCGCTGGGCCTCCTCGCGCGCCACCTGGGCGCTGAGCGCGGCGGCGAGCGCGTCGGCGGCGGGGTTGCCGACCTCGTCGTCGTCCTCGTCGGCCTCGCCGGTGTGCGGGGTGACGGCGGCGGCCTTCTCCGGCGCGGCGGCAGGGGGCGGGGCCGTCAGGTGGGTGAGGACGCGGGTGAGGGTGGGGCCCTCGGCGGCGCCGGGTGCGGTGCCCGTCCCCATGCGGTCGAGGACGTCGTGGAGGCGGGCGGCCTCGGCGCGCCACTTCCGGTCGACGACCTCCTCCGGGTACCGGCTCCACTCGACCGGGGCCCAGTCCGGGCCGGGCTCGGCCGGGCCGCCGTGGAAGAGCCGGGCGGCGAGCAGCGAGGCGGCCTCGTCCACGGCGCCGGGCTCCTCCAGGAGGTCGCAGGCCGGGCGCTCGCCGAGCCGGGAGGAGAAGCCCTCCGCGAGCCGGTCGCGGTTCGACAGCTCGGTCAGCGCGGAGACCACGCCGGCGTCGAGTCCGGAGGGCCAGCGGCCCATCCGCCAGGCGGGCAGCGCGACCCGGGTGAGGAGCCGGTCCCAGCCCGCGTAGGCGAGGCCGACCTGCTCCTGGGCGACGATCCGGGCCCCGTGGTCCACGGCCTGGGCGCGCTCGGATCCGGCGGCGGCGACCCCGCGCTCCATCTCGGCGGCGTGCGTGCCGCAGGCCCGCAGCAGCAGCCGGGCCACCCGGCCGACGCCCCGGGCGCCGAGCCGGCGCAGCGCTCCGAGGCCGGGCTCGCCGGGGACGGCGACGGCCGCGTCGAGCCCGCGGACGAAGCGGCGGGCGGCGGCTATGTCGGGATCGGCGGCCGGGCCGGTGCCGGCGACGACCGGGGCCAGGACCGCCCGCAGCTCGCCGACCCGCATCCACCAGAGGAACGGGGAGCCTATGACGAGGACGGGACCGCTGCCGGCGGGGACGGCCGCCCGCCCGTGCGCCGGATGGGAGCGGTCCTCCAGCCAGCTGTCGCAGTCCGGGGTCAGGGCTATCGCGGAGGGCGCGGGCACGTCGAGCCGGTCGGCCAGGTCCCGCACCAGGCGGTGCAGATCGGGGGCCGCGGTCTCGGTGAGCTCCACCGTCGGCGTCACGGCCGGACGGGCGCGGGCGACGACGAGGGCGACGGCCGCGGCGGCGAGCAGGACGAGGACGGCGAGGACGGTCACGATCCAGCGGGCGGTGGCCCATCCCGACCCCGTGAAGTGGCCGGTGACCTCGCCCGCGTACAGCACGACGGCGACGGCGGCGGGGAGGATCGCGGCGCCGAGCGCCCGCCCCCGGACGCGGAGGACCGCGAGGGCGCGGGAGCGCGCGGCGCGCACGCCCCACTCCTCGCCGAGGCCGCTGTCGCTGCCGCCGTTTCCGAAGCCGCTGCCGGACACGCCGTACCTCACCCCCTCTGCCCGTCCAGGACGGGACTACCCGTGGTGGTGTTGCTCACTCCCCCACTGTGGCACCCGTCACTGACATCGCAATGCCGGTGGGCCAAGTGCCGGAACGCCTGCGCCGCACCCTAGTTGGGGCTTCGGCGGGCGTCATCCAGATGGCCGAGCCGTCACTCGATCGAATGGCTTTGGGTAAAGGTGGTGCCGGTGGCGCGGCCGGTCGCTTGACTTCCCGGCCGCGCCCGCGCTCCCGTCCGGGTCAGCCTTGGGCGGCCTTGAGCGCGATGTCCGTACGGTGCTGCGAACCGTCAAGGCGGATGCGGCCGACTGCCGCGTAGGCGCGCTCGCGGGCCTCGGCCAGGTCCGAACCGGTGGCGGTGACGGAGAGGACCCGCCCGCCGGCGCTGACGACCGCGTCGCCGTCCCGCTTGGTGCCGGCGTGCAGCACGTACGCGTGCGGCGCGTCCTGCTCCGCGACCTCGGCGAGACCCTCGATGGGGTCGCCGGTGCGCGGGGTGCCCGGGTAGTTGTGCGAGGCGACGACCACGGTGACGGCGGCGTCGTCGCGCCAGGCCAGCGGCGCCTGGTCGGCGAGCGTGCCGTTGGCGGAGTGCAGCAGGACGCCCGCGAGCGGGGTCTTCAGACGGGCCAGGACGACCTGCGTCTCGGGGTCGCCGAAGCGGGCGTTGAACTCGATGACCCGCACACCGCGGCTGGTGATCGCCAGACCGGCGTACAGCAGGCCGGAGAAGGGGGTGCCGCGGCGGCGCAGCTCGTCGACGGTCGGCTGGAGGACGGTCTCCATGACCTCGTCGACCAGCTTCGGGTCGGCCCACGGCAGCGGCGAGTAGGCGCCCATGCCGCCGGTGTTGGGGCCCTCGTCGCCGTCGAGCGCGCGCTTGAAGTCCTGCGCGGGCTGGAGCGGGAGGACGGTGGTGCCGTCGGTGATCGCGAAGAGGGAGACCTCGGGGCCGTCCAGGTACTCCTCGATGACCACGCGGTCGCAGGCCAGCGCGTGGGCGCGGGCCGCCTCGACGTCCTCGGTGACGACGACGCCCTTGCCGGCCGCGAGACCGTCGTCCTTGACGACGTACGGGGCGCCGAAGGCGTCGAGGGCCTCGTCGATCTCGGCGGGGGTCGTGCAGACGTAGCTGCGGGCGGTGGGCACACCGGCGCCGGCCATGACGTCCTTGGCGAACGCCTTGGAGCCCTCCAGCAGCGCCGCCTCCTGGGAGGGGCCGAAGACCGGGATGCCGGCGGCGCGGACGGCGTCGGCGACACCGGCGACGAGCGGGGCCTCCGGGCCGACGACGACCAGGTCGGCGCCGAGCTCGCCGGCCAGCGCGGCGACCGCGCCGCCGTCCAGCTGGTCGACCGGGTGCAGCTCGGCGACCTCGGCGATTCCGGCGTTGCCGGGCGCGCAGTGCAGAGCGGTGACGTCGGGATCGAGGGAGAGAGAGCGGCACAGGGCGTGTTCGCGGGCGCCGCCGCCGATGACGAGGACCTTCACGCCAGCCAGGGTAGCCCGATGGCCGGGAAGGTCCTTGTGCGGGCCACCGAGCGAGACGGCCCTAGTCGTTCGTGTATTCCTCCACAACGGTGGCGCCGAGCTCGCGCACGATCAGCTCGTGCCCGGAGAGCGCCGACTCCACGAGGTCCGGATCGTCCTCCTCCGGCACGTCGTCCTCGGGCGCCACCGGCTGCGGCTGCGGCTGGTGCTGTACGGGGGCGGGAGCGGGCGCGGGAGCCTGCGCGGGCGCGGCCTGCCGGGCGGGCGCCGGCGCCTGTACGGGGGCGGGCGCGGGGGCGGGGGCCGGCGCGGGCGGGGCGG
>NZ_JOGX01000037.1 GCF_000719555.1 Streptomyces sp. NRRL F-5727 | reverse complement strand
GGCGGGGGCGGGTGCCGCGGGGGCCGGGGCCGCCGGGGCGGCGGGGCCGGGCGCGGGGGCCGCGGGCGCGCTCTTGCGGGGCGCGAACCAGTCGCTGGGCTCCTTCGCCCTGGGCGCCTCTGCGGCGGCCTGCGGCGGCTCGGGCGCGGCCGGGGCGGGAGCCGGCTCCGGCTCGGGCTCCGGGGCCGGCGCGGGAGCGGACCGCTCCGGCTCGGCGGCGTCGTCCGCGGCGCCGGCGACGGGCTTGCGGACCACGACCGGCGGGATCGGCCGCG
Organism: Streptomyces sp. NRRL F-5727; assembly: GCF_000719555.1. GTDB lineage: Bacteria > Actinomycetota > Actinomycetes > Streptomycetales > Streptomycetaceae > Streptomyces. Next base: position 89,430 of record NZ_JOGX01000037.1, on the reverse strand, counting down.
AACCCGGAATGTTGATGCGGATCCGGGTCGTCAGGGTGGTCTCGGTCTTGGGCTCCTCCGGCGGCGCGGCGGGCGCGCCGGGGCCCTCCTCCGGCGCGTCCTGCGTCGGGTGGAGCGACGGATACTGGCGGGATCCATAAGGCTGGGTTCCCGACGGGTAGGCGGCCCCGCCGCGCCCCTGGGCGCCGGAGGACGAACTGTCGGTCTCTCGACCAGTTTCACGACTCAAAGCAGGATCTCCCGGTTGGCTCCGCCGCCCGCTCTTGCTGATGCTCGTACTGTCCCGGGCGGTTCGGCGGCGCGCACCACCATACTGTCCGGCGCCGCCGGTTATCCGCTCGGTGCGGACTCCGGCCGCTCAGGGGTGGTCCGCGGGACGGTCTACGGGGTGCCCTGGGGCAGCCTGCTGACGGTGGCGCAGGCCACAGCGGCCGCCATGCCCCCGAAGAGGAAGAGCAGCTCGCCGATGCCGCCGCCGAAGAGCCCGTCGCCCTCGGGGCGGCCGAGGCTCAGCACGATGACGGCGAGGAGCCAGCCGCCGCCCGCGGCGGCGAGGCCGACCTGGTTGCCGGTGGCGCGCATGCCGCCGTAGAAGAGGGCGGCGGTGCCGAGGAGGGCGAGGAGCAGGCCGAGGGGGAGCCAGGCGGCCTGGACGAGGGCGCCGGCGGTGCCGGTGACGGCGCCGAGGACGAGGAGGCCGGCGTAGGCGGCGTACCGGGCGGCGGGGCTGGTCATCGGGCGGTCGCCTCCTCGGGGAGGCCCGCGAAGAGGTCGGTCTCGCGCTCGCCGGCCGGGGCGCCGGAGGTGCCGCGGACGAGTTCGTAGTACTCGGTGGTGAAGAGCGGCTGGCCGAGGTCGTTGGAGAGGGCGAACCAGGGGCCGTCGACGGCGACCTGGGTGGCGTGGGCGGCCATGGCGGCCCTCTTGCGGGCCGCGTACGAGGTCGCGGTGGCGAGGTCGCCGCCGTCGATCTCGGCGGTGATGCGGTCCTCGTCGACGACGCCGGGGACGTCGGCGAGGACGGCGTCCTTCGGGAAGGCGGAGCCCTCGGCGGCCAGCCGGGCGAAGCCGGCCTCGGCGACGGGGCGGGGCACCCGGTTCCAGTAGATCTTGGCGATGGTGTGGGCCGGGCCGAGGTCCGGGCGGTGGCCGGGGTCGGCGGCGAGGTCGGCGGCGCGCATGGCGACCCGGTGGGCCTGGATGTGGTCGGGGTGGCCGTAGCCGCCGTCGGGGTCGTAGGTGACGAGGACCTGCGGGCGGGTCTCGCGGATCACCTCGACCAGCGGGGCGGCGGCGGTGTCCACGTCGGTGTTCCAGAAGGCGTTCGCGCGCTCGTTCTGGGGGACGCCCATCATGCCGGAGTCGCGGAAGCGCCCCTCGCCGCCGAGGAAGCGGTGGTCGGTGACGCCGAGGGCGGCCATCGCGGCGGCGAGTTCGCCGACGCGGTGCGGTCCGAGGCGGTCCTCGCGGTCGGGGGCCAGATGGGCCAGGTCGGGCGGGATGACCTCGCCCTCCTCGCCCAGGGTGCAGGTGACCAGGGTGACAAGGGCGCCTTCGGCCGCGTACCGGGCCATGGTGGCGCCGTTGTTGATCGACTCGTCGTCGGGGTGCGCGTGCACGAGGAGCAGACGACGGGCGGGGAGATCGGTCATGGCCCCACCCTACGAGGCGGGGCCGCCGGTGACCGCCCGGGTCAGAACTTGATGCCGGCGATCATGCTCGCCACGTTGGTGGTGAGGGTGGTGATGGAGTCGGAGAGGGAGGAGCTGGCGAGGTAGAAGCCCAGGAGCGCGCAGACCACCGCATGACCGGCTTTGAGTCCGGATTTCCGGATCAGCAGGAAGACGACGATCGCCAGCAGCACCACCACGGAGATCGAGAGCGAGAGTGCCACGGCGGTTCACCTCCACCTTCGGTCGGGAATTCGAGCGGTTCGTGCGAGCGGGTCGGGCAGGGTTCGTGCGGGTGGTGCGTGCGCGCGGTGCGGTCCCCGGGCATGTGCCAGGGGTTCCCACGCGGGTGCATACCCACGGAGGGGCACCCACCAAGCGCTACGGATCATAACTATCCGTACCCGCGCATTGATCGGCGTACAGGCGCGCGAGGGGGCTCACAGCGCTACTTTCAGCCTTATGACCATGCCTCAGCAGTACTCGTCCGCCCCATCCGTGGGGCTCTCCTTCCCGCGTCTGCACGCCAGGACCCAGCGGTTCGGCCTGGGGGTGCCGCGCGGCTTCTCGGTCTCCCCGGACGGGGAGCGCGTCGCTTTCGTCCGCTCCGGCTCGGGCACCGACCGGACGCACGGGCTGTGGGTGCTCGACCTGCCGGCGGACGGCGGGGAGCCGGTGGAGCGGGTCGTCGCGGAGCCGTCCGCGCTGCTCGCGGGGGCCGAGGAGGAGCTGTCCCCGGAGGAGCGGGCCCGGCGCGAGCGGAGCCGCGAGGGGTCGGCGGGGATCGTCGGGTACGCGGTGGACGCGACGGTCGAGCTGGCGGCGTTCGCCCTGTCCGGGCGGCTGTTCACCGCCGAGCTGCGGGCCGGCACGGCGCGGGAGCTGCCGGTGCCGGGGCCGGTGATCGACCCGCGGCCCGCGCCGGACGGGCGGCGGGTGGCGTATGTGTCGGGCGGCGCGCTGCGGGTGGTCGGAGCGGACGGTTCCGGTGACACGGAACTGGCGGTTCCGGAGGACGGGCACACCACCTACGGATTGGCCGAATTCATCGCCTCGGAGGAGATGGGCCGGGACCGCGGCTTCTGGTGGTCTCCGGAGTCGGACCGGCTCCTCGTGGCCCGCGCCGACGACCGCGCGGTGCGCCGCTGGTACATCGCGGACCCGGCGCACCCGGAGCGCGAGCCGCAGCGGGTGGGCTATCCGGCGGCGGGGACGCCCAACGCGGAGGTGCGGCTCTTCCTGTACGGCCTCGACGGGTCCCGTACCGAGGTGGTGTGGGACCGGGAGCGGTTCCCCTACCTCGCGCGCGTGCACTGGTCCTCGGCGGGCGCGCCGCTGCTGCTGGTGCAGGCGCGGGACCAGCGCGACGCGCGGGTGCTCGCGGTGGACACGGCGTCGGGCACCACCGCGACGGTGCGGGAGGAGCGGGATCCGGCCTGGCTGGAACTGCTGCCGGGGGTGCCGTGCTGGTCGCCGGACGGGCAGCTGGTGCGGGTCGGCGACGAGAGCGGGGCGCGGGCGCTGACCGTGGGCGAGGAGCGGCTGACGGACGCCTCGCTGCACGTACGGGCGGTGCTCGACGTGGGCGCGGACGACGTGCTGGTGACGGCGTCTGCGGGCGAGGCGGCGGCGGAGCCGGAGACCGGCGAGGCCCATGTGTACCGGGTGTCGGCGCGGGGCGTGGAGCGGGTCTCGGAGGGCACGGGCTGGCACGGGGCGGTGCGCTGCGGCGCCGTGACCGTGCTGGTGTCCGCGCGGCCGGAGACGGCGGGCGCGGTGGCGCGGGTGCTGCGCGACGGCAAGCAGGTGGCGGTGGTGGGCTCGTCCGCGGTCGAACCGCCGCTGCGGGCCCGGCCGGTGTTCACGGAGGCGGGTGAACGGCGGATCCCCTGCGCGGTGCTGCTGCCGTCCTGGTACGAGGCGGGGCAGGGGCCGCTGCCGGTGCTGATGGATCCGTACGGCGGTCCGCACGGGCCCCGGGTGGTGGCCGCGCACAACGCGCACCTGACCTCGCAGTGGTTCGCCGAGCAGGGCTTCGCCGTGGTGGTGGCGGACGGCCGGGGCACCCCGTGGCGGTCGCCGGCCTGGGAGAAGGCGGTGCTGCGGGACTTCACGGTGACGCTGGAGGACCAGGTGGCGGCGGTACGGGCGCTGGCGGAGCGGTTCCCGCTGGACCTGGACCGGGTGGCGGTGCGGGGCTGGTCGTTCGGCGGCTATCTGGCGGGGCTCGCGGTGCTGCGCCGGCCCGACGTCTTCCACGCGGCGGTGGTGGGGGCGCCGGTGACCGACTGGCGGCTGTACGACACCCACTACACCGAGCGGTACCTGGGCACGCCCGGCGCGGATCCGGAGGTGTACGCGGCGCAGTCGCTGCTCACCGACGACGGTCTGGCGGCGCCGGAGGAGCCGGCCCGGCCGATGATGATCGTGCACGGTCTGGCCGACGACAACGTGGTGGTGGCGCACGCGCTGCGGCTGTCGTCGGCGCTGCTCGCGGCGGGCCGGCCGCACGAGGTGCTGCCGCTGTCGGGGGTGACGCACATGACCCCGCAGGAGCAGGTGGCGGAGAACCTGCTGCTGCTCCAGGTCGACTTCCTGAAGCGGTCGCTGGGGGGCTTCCCGGATCACCAGCCGGGCGGGCGCGGGTAGGGCGGCGGCGGGGTCGCCGCGGGGGCCCAGGGTGCGGGTGCGGCGTCGGGGGCGCCGCGCCCGGCCAGGAGGGCGAGGACGGCGGCCCCGGCGAGCGCCGCGTAGCCGGAGGTGGCGAGGCCGGGGACGTCGACCTCGGGGGCGGTGACGTACCAGACGTCGTAGTGGAGGTGGACGCGGACCAGCCGGGCGAGTTCGGCGAGGCCGCCGGTCAGGAGGAGGCCGCCGGCGAGGACGCCGAGGGGGCGGGTGTGGCGGGCGGCGGCGAGGGCGGAGCCGGCGGCGGTCAGGTAGAGGGCGACGAAGACGAGCGCGAGCCAGCCGGGCGGGACGCCGAGCGCGGCGCCGAGGACGGACCGGCCGCCGGTGAAGCGGTCGACGGCGAACCGGGGGTCGACCCGGGTGATCCAGCGGACCTCCTGGACCACCAGGACGAGGGCCGCGGCGATGAGCAGGAGGCCGGCGGCGACGGCCGGTCCGCGGTGCGGCCGGGTGGGGGTGCGCTCCTCGGGGGCGACGGGCGGGCGGCGGCCGGCGAGCGCGGTGACCAGGAGCCCGGCGGCGAGGGCGAGTTCGGTCAGGGCGGTGACGAGGGGGCCGGTGCCGTGGGTCCAGAGACCGGGGAGGCGGACGGCGAAGGCGACGGCGCCGGTGGCGGCGAGCGCCCCGGCGGCGTGCCGGGAGCGGAGGGCGGCGAGGGCGGTGCCGGCGGCGGCGAGGCAGAGGACCGGGTCGAGCAGGGTGGTGGCGGCCCGGATCCGGGAGAGCCGGAAGCGGTCGCCGGCCCAGTACCAGAACAGGTCCGCGGGCGAGCCGAGGGCGGCGAGGTCGCGCAGGATCCAGACGAAGGGGACGAGGGCGAGCCCGGCGGCGAGCGCGGCCCCGGTGAGACGTGCCGGTCGTGTCACAGTCACGCGGCCGATACTCACGGTCAGCGGCGACCGAAACAAGCGGTTCCGGCCAAGGGGCGGGGTGGACGTGACGGAGTAACGGCCGGCGGGGCTCCGGGGAGCCCCGCCGGCCGACGGCACCCGCACGGCCGCACGTTCAGCAGGATCCGATATCCGTATATCGGATCCGATTCCCCGCGGTTGCGGGGGCGTTAAAGGGTCTTCGGACTCCCCGGCTCCTCGGGGCCCTCGGGCCGCTCCTCCGCCGCCCCCGCCTCACGGGCCGCCTCCGCCGGGGCCGGACCCTCCGCCGGCGGCTCCGGGCGGGTGAGCGACTCCTCCGGCGGGACCACCTGCTTCTCCTCCGCGAAGTGGCAGGCCGAGTCGTGCTTGGCGGGGCTGTCGGTGAGGCGGAAGACGGCCGGGACGGCGAGCAGCGGGACCTCCAGCTCGCACCGCCGCTGCGCCTTCCAGCAGCGGGTGCGGAAGCGGCAGCCGGAGGGGATGTTGGCCGGGGAGGGCACGTCGCCGGTGAGGATGATCCGCTCGCGGTGGACGCGGGCCTCGGGGTCCGGCACGGGCACGGCGGAGAGCAGCGCCTGGGTGTAGGGGTGGGTGGGGTGGTCGTAGATCTGGGCGTCGGTGCCGATCTCCACGATCCGGCCGAGGTACATGACGCCCACGCGGTCCGAGATGTGTCGCACGATCGACAGGTCGTGGGCGATGAAGACGTACGAGAGGGAGAACTCGGACTGGAGCCGGTCCAGCAGGTTGACCACCTGCGCCTGGACGGAGACGTCGAGGGCGGAGACCGGCTCGTCGGCGACGATGATCTCGGGCTGGAGCGCGAGGCCGCGGGCGATGCCGATGCGCTGGCGCTGGCCGCCGGAGAACTGGTGCGGGTAGCGGTTGATGTACTCGGGGTTGAGACCGACGACGTCGAGGAGGTCCTGGACCTTGCGGCGCCGGTCCCCCTTGGGCGCGACCTCGGGGTGGATCTCGTACGGCTCGCCGATGATGTCGCCGACCGTCATGCGCGGGTTGAGCGAGGTGTACGGGTCCTGGAAGACCATCTGGATGTTGCGGCGGACGGCCTTGAGGGCGCGCGGGGACATCTTGGTGATGTCCTCGCCCTTGTACCGGATCGAGCCGGATGTCGGCCGCTCCAGGTTGACCAGCATCTTCGCGACGGTCGACTTGCCGCAGCCGGACTCGCCGACGATGCCGAGGGTCTCGCCGGCGGCGAGCTCGAAGTCGACGCCGTCGACCGCCCTGACCGCGCCGACCTGCTTCTTGAAGAGGATGCCCCGGGTCAGCGGGTAGTGCTTGTGCAGGTCCCGGACCTCGAGAATCGCCTCAGCCATGGAGGCACTCCTTCCAGAAGTGGCAGGCGCTGGAGCGCGGGACGGGCGACTCGGTGACCTCGTACAGCGGGGGCACGTCGGTGCGGCAGACGTCCTGGGCCATCGGGCAGCGCGGGTTGAAGGCGCAGCCGGGCGGGATGGCGAGCAGGTTGGGCGGCAGGCCCTTGATCGCGTACAGCTCCTGGCCCTTCTGGTCCAGGCGCGGGATGGAGTCGAGCAGGCCCCGGGTGTAGGGGTGGGCCGGGGCCTTGTAGATCTCGTGGACGGGGGCCCTCTCGACGATCCGGCCGGCGTACATGACGGCGATGTTGTCGGCGACGTCGGCGACCACGCCGAGGTCGTGGGTGATGAGGATGAGGCCCATGTTGAGCTCGCGCTGGAGCTCGGCGAGCAGGTCCATGACCTGGGCCTGGACGGTGACGTCGAGGGCGGTGGTGGGCTCGTCGGCGATGATCAGCTCGGGTTCGAGGGCGAGCGCCATGGCGATCATGATGCGCTGGCGCATGCCGCCGGAGAACTGGTGGGGGTACTGGCCGACGCGTTCCTTGGCGGCGGGGATGCGGACCCGGTCCATCAGCTCGACCGCCTTGGCCCGGGCGTCCTTCTTGCTCATCCCCTTGTGGACGACGAACATCTCGCCGAGCTGCTCGCCGACGCTGAGGACCGGGTTGAGGGAGGACAGGGCGTCCTGGAAGATCATCGCCATCTTGGCGCCGCGGACCTTCCTGCGCTCCTCCTCCTTGAGCTTGAGCAGGTCCTGTCCCTGGAAGAGGATCTCGCCGCCGGTGATCTTCCCGGGGGGCATGTCGAGGATGCCCATGACGGCCTGGGCGGTGACGGACTTGCCGGAGCCGGACTCGCCGAGGACGGCGAGGGTCTCCCCCGCGTCCACGGAGTAGTCGACGCCGTTGACCGCCTTCGCCACCCCGTCCCGGGTGTGGAACTCCACGTGCAGGTCGCGCACTTCGAGCAGCATGGGTCCCTACCTCAGCTTCGGGTCGAGGGCGTCGCGGACGGCGTCGCCGAGCATGATGAAGGCGAGCACGGTGACGGCGAGCGCTCCGGCCGGCCAGAGCAGCATGTGCGGGGCGTTGCGGATGTTCTGCGAGGCCGCGGAGATGTCGATGCCCCAGCTGACGGTGGGGGGCCGCAGACCGACGCCGAGGTAGGAGAGGGTGGCTTCCAGCGAGATGTACGTGCCGAGGGCGATCGTCGCGACGACGATGACGGGCGCCACGGCGTTGGGCGTGATGTGGCGCAGCATCATGCGGGCGTTCGAGGCGCCGAGGGCTCGCGCCGCCTGGACGTAGTCGTGCTGTTTGGCGGTGATGACGGAGCCGCGGGCGATGCGGGAGATCTGTGGCCAGCCGAGCAGGACCATGAAGCCGATGACCGGCCAGACGGTGCTGCTGGTGACGACGGACAGCAGGACGAGGCCGCCGAGGACGACGGGGATGGCGAAGAAGATGTCGGTGACCCGGGAGAGGATCGCGTCCCCCACGCCTCCGAAGAAGCCCGCGAGGCCGCCCAGGAGGCCGCCGAGCAGCGCCACCCCCGTGGTGGCGAGGACGCCGACGGTGATCGAGGTCCGTGCGCCGTAGACCGTTCGGGTGTAGACGTCACAGCCCTGCGAGTCGAATCCGAAGGGGTGGCCCGCCTGGGAGCCCTGCTGGGCCTTGGCGAGGTCGCAGTCGAGCGGGTCGCCGGACGCGATCAGGGACGGCCAGATGGAGATCACCACGAGGAAGGCGATGACCAGTCCGGCGATGATGAAGATCGGATTGCGCCGGAGATCCCGCCAGGCGTCGGACCAGAGGCTGCGGGGCTTCTTGTCGGGCCCGGTGCCCTCCGGCTCGCCGGGGGCCCGCTCGCCGGCGGTGCCCGGGGGGCGCGGTTCCAGCGTCTCGGCCTCGGCGGTGCCGAGGTCGGCCGCGCCTCCGGCGCCGGTGGATGCCACCGCGCGTCCTTCTTCGCCGTACGACTCAAGCGGCTCGAACTGCTCGGGCTCAGGCATAGCGGATCCTGGGGTCGAGGACGGAGTAGAGGAGGTCGACGAGCAGGTTCGCCACGAGGAAGACCAGCACGAGGACCGTGGTGAACCCGACGACGGTCTGGGTGTTCTGCCGGAGGATGCCCTGGTAGAGCTGGTAACCGACGCCGTGGATGTTGAAGATCCGCTCCGTGACGATGGCGCCTCCCATGAGGGCGCCGATGTCCGCGCCGATGAAGGTCACGACGGGGATGAGCGAGTTGCGCAGCAGATGCCGGGTGACCACCCGCCGCCGGGGCAGTCCCTTGGCCACGGCGGTGCGGACGTAGTCGGCGCGGGCGTTCTCGGCGACCGAGGTGCGCGTCAGCCTCGTCGCGTACGCGAGGGAGACGGAGGCGAGCACGATGCCGGGCAGGATCAGCTCGCTGAAGGGCGCGTCGGCGGAGACCGTGGGCGAGACCCAGCCCCACTTCACCCCGAACAGGTACTGGAGCACGTATCCGGTGACGAACGTCGGGATGGAGACCACGACGAGCGTGGTCATGAGGACGCCGGTGTCCACGGCACGCCCCCGGCGGAGGCCGCTGATCACGCCGAAGGTGATGCCGACGACGATCTCGATGAGGATCGCGACGATGGTCAGACGGAGGGTGACCGGGTAGGCGCTGGCGAGGAGTTCGGTGACCTCCTGGCCGTTGAAGGCGGTGCCGAAGTCTCCCGTGAACACGTTGCCCATGTACGTGAGGTATTGCTGCCAGACCGGCTTGTCGAGCCCGTACTCCTCCCTGAGCCGGGCGGCGGTGGCCGGATCGCAGGCCCGGTCGCCGCAGAGGCCGGCGATCGGGTCGCCCATCACGTTCACCATGAGGAACAGCAGCAGGGTCGCCCCGAAGAACACGGGGATCATCTGCAGCAGTCTGCGCATCACATACCGACCCACATCTCCTCCATGTCTGGGGCGTTTTGTCCTAATAGATATCAATTAACCAATGCGTGCACCTTTAGCGACATAACAAGGTGAATCGCCGACTCGGCCCCTAGGCTTCCCCTGCTCACCGCACGAGAGGATCGGATCCGAGATGACGAGAGCTCTTCGCAGGGCGCTGCCGTGCCTCGCCGCGCTGCTGGCGGTCGCCCCACTCCTGGCGGCGTCGCCGTCCTCCGCGCGCCCCGCGGAGGACGGCGATCCCTGGCGGTGCAGCCACGGAAGCAGCGCCAGCCCCCGGGGGCACGGGAGCCGTGACTCGCAGGTCACCTTCACCGATCCGGACAACGGCGAGCGGGTGGGGATGAGCTTCACCGCCGCGGACCAGCGCATCAGGCAGTGGAACCGCAGCGACGAGACGACGGACTACTACGGCCGCTTCTACTCCGGAAACCGCATCGTCCTGACCTGGCACTGGAACCTGGAGAAGGGCATGGCCGACCACACCTACCGGTTCGACCAGCCGCGCGGGCAGAAGGTGCAGCTGGAGGTGACCTTCTGGCAGCCGTCGAAGGGCGCGTGCGTCGACAACGGCGGCGTCACCTGAGCGGGCGACAGCTGACCGCCCTGGCCCTCCTCCTGGCGTGCGCCGCGTCCGGGTGCCTGGCTCCCGCCCTCCGTCCACGGCCGGCCGACGACCCGTCGGTCGGCTGTGCTCCGCTCTTCACCTGGGACGTGGACCGTCACTGGGATCTCGTCGCGCTGGACGGGCCCGCCTCCGTCGCGCCGGGCGACGTGCTGCACGCCGGCATGACGCCCCACCGTCCCCGCACCGCCACGGTCGCCCTTCCGGCCGGCGGCGGTGCGCCCGCGGCCGACGTGGTGATGGACGCGCTCGGCTCGGCGATCCGAGCGCCGCTCGCCGAGCCGGGACGGCGGACCGCCGAGGCGGCCCGGCCCGCGGACATCCGCTTCGAGGGCGCCGCCCGCCCCGTTTCCTACGCGGCACTTCGTTTCGTGACCGCCACGTTCCGCCACCGCTGCGCCGGCGATCCGGGCGTCCGGGGCGCCGGCCGCGTCCTGACCTGGGACACGGCCTCCCTCACCGTCGGCCTGGTGGACTGCGCCGCCCCACCGGAGCGGAACCCCGACAGCGAACCGGCGCGCCTGGCCGCGGAGCTGCGCTGCGCGGCGGACAGCGCGGCCCGGCTCACTTGACGGTGATCTGGTTGTAGACCGGCACGCTGAAGGGGTTCAGGGTGACGTTCTCCACCCGCTCCGCGTAGCCGGCGCTGCCGTTCTGGTACCAGAGCGGGATGGCCCCCATGTCGTCGCGGAGCACCTCCTCGGCCTGCTGGAAGATGCCGACCGCCTTGCTGATGTCGGTCTCCGCGTTGGCCTGGTCCACGAGCTTGTCGAACTCCTCGCTGGTGTACTTGCCGTCGTTGGACGAGGCGTTGGTGTAGTACAGCGGCTGGAGGAAGTTCTGGATGAGCGGGTAGTCCATCTGCCAGCCGGCCCGGAAGGGCCCGGTCATCTTCTGGGTGGTGACCTGGTTGCGGTAGTCGGCGAAGGTGCCGATGGGGTTGCCGACGCAGGCCGTGTTGTTGCCGAGGGCCCGGTTGATGGAGTTGCAGACCGCGTCCACCCACTCCTTGTGGGAGCCGGTGTCGGCGTTGTACGAGATCTTCATCGTGCCGCCGGGGATGCCGCCGCCCTCGGCGACCAGCTTCTTCGCCTGCGCGGCGTCGTACCTGCAGAAGTCGCCGCAGACGTCCTTGAAGCCGCCCTCCTCGCCGAGGACCGGGGAGGTCCAGTCGACGGCGGGGGTCCGGGTCTTCTGGAAGATCGTCTCGGTGATCTGCTCGCGGTCGATGGCCATCGAGAGGCCCTGGCGGAGCTTCTCCTGGCCCGGCTTGTTCCACGCGGGGTCGTAGAAGGGGAAGGAGAGGGTCTGGATGATGCCGGCCGGGGTGTTGATGTACCGGTCGCCGAGGTCGGCGGAGACGTTCTTGAGCTGGGCGGCGGGGACGTCGTCGACGAGGTCGAGGTTGCCGGCGATCAGGTCGGTGTACGCGGTGTTGTTGTCCGTGTAGACCTTGAGGGTGATGCCGCCGTTCTTGGCCTTGTCCTCGCCGGGGTAGTCGTCCCAGCGCTTGAGCTCCATCTGGGAGCCCTTGGCGTACGAGGAGATGGTGTACGGGCCGTTGCCGACGGGCTTCGCCAGCCAGCCGGCGTGGTCGTCGAAGAAGGACTGCGGGAGCGGCGCGAAGGCCGCGTAGCCGAGGGTGTCGGGCCAGGTCGAGAACTTCTGGGTGAGCTTGACCGTGAAGGTCTGGGGAGAGGTGACCTTGAGGCCGGACATGGTCTCGGCGGTGGGCTCGCCCTTCTCGGGGTGGACCTGGTCGTAGCCCTCGATCTGGCCGAAGAAGAAGGCGTTCTTCTGGTTGTTCTTCAGGTTCGCGCCGTAGTTCCAGGCGTCCACGAAGGACTGGGCGGTGACCTTCTCGCCGTTGGAGAAGGTCCAGCCGTCCTTGACGGTGATGGTGAAGTTGGTCGAGTCGGTCGTCTCGATCTTCTCGGCCAGCATGTCCTTGGCCTCGCCGGTCTTCGGGTCGTACTCCTTGAGACCGCGGAAGATCATCGACAGGACCTTGCCGCCCTGGACCTCGTTGGTGTTCGCCGGCTCCAGCGGGTTCTGCGGATCTCCCCAGGAGGAGCTCACGATGCCGTCGGCCCCTCCGCCGCCGCCACTGTCGTCACCGCCGCCGCAGGCGGTCGCCGCGAGGGCGACGGCGGTGGCCAGTGCGGCCCACTTGGCGTGCGTGGCTCCGCGCATGGAGTGCCTCCCGATTGTCCTAAGCGTGACTTAGGGCCCAATATCACCTCAATCGGGGCAGGGTCGCATCTTCATGACGACCGTTCGGGGAGGCGCCGCCCCCGGACACGACGGGTCACGGCTGCACCGGCGGCTCCGGGGAGCACTCCTGCTCGTGGTGCCGGGGGATGCTGCCCACCTGGCGTGGTGGGCGGCGGGCAGCCCGGTGGCTGCGCCGCGGCACACGTTGCCAGTCCCGCCGCGCCTTCCCGGCGTCCCGGGGGCCGGGACCCGTGCCGGGGCGGACGCGGTGGGGGCGGTGTGTCGTCGGTGGGCGAGGCGAGGAGAACCGGACGGGGGTGGCGTCCCGTCGGCCTCACGGGACGGGCTCCGGGACGCGGGACGGGAACGGGACGGCCGGCGGGCCGTCCCGTGGGACGCCGTCCTCCGTGCGGGACGCGGCGGGACACCCCGTACGACGGAAAGGGCCCCTCACACCCGGCGGGGGTGCGAGGGGCCCTGGTCCTTCAGACCGTCACGGTCGGTCAGCCCGCGTGGACGACGTCCCGCTCCTCGGCGAAGTGGCACGCCGACTCGTGGGCCGCCGGGGTGTCCAGGCCGCGGAAGTGCTCCGGGATCGCGAGCACCGGCTGCTCCGTGGCGCACTTCTCCTGGGCCTTCCAGCACCGGGTGCGGAAGCGGCAGCCCGACGGCGGGTTCGCCGGCGAGGGCACGTCGCCCGTGAGGATGATGCGGTCACGGTTGGCGCGGGCCTGCGGGTCCGGCACCGGCACCGCGGAGAGCAGCGCCTGGGTGTACGGGTGCGTGGGGTGGTCGTAGATCTCCTCGTCCGTACCGATCTCGGCGAGCTTGCCGAGGTACATGACGCCCACGCGGTCCGAGATGTGCCGGACGATCGACAGGTCGTGCGCGATGAAGATGTAGGACAGGTTGAACTCGTCCTGGAGCTTCTCCATCAGGTTGATGACCTGCGCCTGGACGGAGACGTCCAGGGCCGAGACCGGCTCGTCGCAGATGATGATCTCCGGGTTGAGCGCGAGGCCGCGGGCGATGCCGATGCGCTGGCGCTGACCGCCGGAGAACTGGTGCGGGTACCGGTTGATGTACTCCGGGTTGAGACCGACGACGTCGAGGAGCTCCTGCACCTTGCGGCGCCGGTCGCCCTTCGGGGCCACCTCGGGGTGGATGTCGAAGGTCTCGCCGATGATGTCGCCGACCGTCATGCGCGGGTTCAGCGAGGTGTACGGGTCCTGGAACACCATCTGGATGTTGCGGCGGACGGCCTTCAGCGCGCGGCCGGACAGCTTGGTGATGTCCTGGCCCTTGTAGAAGACCTCGCCCGCGGTGGCCCGCTCCAGGTTCATCAGGAGCTTGGCGACCGTGGACTTGCCGCAGCCGGACTCGCCCACGATGCCGAGGGTCTCGCCCTGGTAGAGGTCGAAGGAGACCCCGTCCACGGCCTTGACCGCGCCGACCTGCTTCTTGAAGAGGATGCCCTGCGTCAGCGGGAAGTGCTTCTGCAGGTTGCGCACCTGGAGGATCGGCTCGCCGCGCTCGACGGGGGCGTCGAGCGCCGCGGCCACGGCCTCGTCGTTCTTGCTGAGGTCAGCCATGGATCGTCTCCTTCCAGAAGTGGCAGGCGCTCTTGCGGCCCGGCAGATCCGCGCCGTCCTGCTCGGTGACCGGCACCAGGGCCGGGATCTCCGTACGGCAGAGGTCGGTGGCCTTGGGGCAGCGCGGGTTGAAGGCGCAGCCCGTCGGGACCTTGAGCAGGTTCGGCGGGAGGCCCTTGATCGCGTAGAGCTCCTGGCCCTTCTGGTCCAGGCGCGGGATCGAGTCGAGGAGACCGCGGGTGTAGGGGTGCGCCGGGCGGGCGTACAGCTCGTGCACGGGCGCCTGCTCGACGATCCGGCCGGCGTACATCACGGCGATCTTGTCCGCGACGTCGGCGACGACGCCGAGGTCGTGGGTGATCAGGATCAGACCCATGTTGTACTCGCGCTGGAGCTCCGCGAGGAGGTCCATGACCTGGGCCTGGACCGTCACGTCGAGAGCCGTGGTCGGCTCGTCGGCGATGATCAGGTCGGGCTCCAGGGCGAGCGCCATGGCGATCATGATGCGCTGGCGCATACCGCCGGAGAACATGTGGGGGTAGTCGCTGACCCGCGCCTTGGCGGCGGGGATCTTGACCTTGTCCATCAGTTCGATGGCCTTGACCTTGGCGTCCTTCTTGGACAGGCCCTGGTGGACGCGGAACATCTCGCCGAGCTGGTAGCCGACGGAGAGGACCGGGTTCAGCGAGGAGAGCGCGTCCTGGAAGATCATGGCGATCTTGCGGCCGCGGATCTTCCGGCGCTCCTCGTCGGACATCTTGAGCATGTCCTGGCCGCGGAACAGGATCTCGCCCTGCGGGATCTTGCCGGGCGGCATGTCGAGGATGCCCATGATGGCCTGGGCGGTGACGGACTTGCCGGAGCCGGACTCGCCGAGGACGGCGAGGGTCTCGCCGGCGTCCACCGAGTAGTTGACGCCGTTGACCGCCTTGGCCACACCGTCACGGGTGTGGAACTCGACGTGCAGGTCCTTGACTTCGAGCAGCGGTCCGTTGTGCTCGCCGCTCTCGCGCGGCGCCGGGACGGACGCGGTCTTGTTCATGGTGCTCACGGTTTACGCCCTCCTCAGCGCAGCTTGGGGTCGAGGGCGTTGCGAACGGCTTCGCCGAGCATGATGAACGCCAGGACGGTGAGGCTCAGCATGATCGACGGGTACAGCAGGATGTGCTGCGACGTCCGGATCGCCTGAACACCGGCGGAGATGTCGAGACCCCACGAGACGGTCGGGGACGCGAAGCCGAGACCCAGGTAGGACAGGGTCGCCTCGGCCGAGATGTAGCCGCCGAGCGCGATGGTGGCGACGACGATCACCGGGGCCATGGCGTTCGGCAGGATGTGCCGGAACAGGATCCGGCTGGTGCCGGCGCCGAGGGCCTTGGCGGCGTGGACGTAGTCGGCCTGCTTGACCGTGATCACGGCGCCGCGCATGACGCGGGCCATCTGCGTCCAGCCGAGGAAGGCGAGGGCGAAGACGACGACCATGATGGTGCGGTCGGTGAACGCCTGCAGGACGACCATGGCGCCGAGCAGGAAGGGGATGCCGAAGAAGATGTCGGTGATCCGGGAGAGGAGCGCGTCGATCCAGCCGCCGAAGTAGCCGGCGATCATGCCCATGGCGCCGCCGACGAGGGTGACGATCAGGGTGACCAGGATGCCGACGATGACCGAGGCACGGGTGCCGTAGATCAGGCGGGCGTAGACGGAACGGCCCTGGATGTCGTAGCCGAGCCAGCCCTCGGAGCCGATGTTGGTCAGCTCCGGCTTGCCGACGTAGTGCTTCACCAGGTCGCCCGTGGTGGGCGAGGCGCTGGTGAACATCCCCGGGAACGCCGCGATGAGCAGCAGGAAGAAGATGAGCACCGACGACACGAGGAAGTACGGGTTGCGGCGCAGGTCGCGCCAGGCGTCGCCCCACAGCGAGCGGGGCTTCTCGTGCTTGGCCTGGGGCGCGGGCGCGTCCACCGAGGGGGTGGCGACGGCGTCCGCGGTCGCGGTCTTGGTCACGTCAGGCATACCGGATCCTCGGGTCCAGGACCGCGTACAGCAGGTCGATGAGCAGGCTGGTGACGAGGTAGACGACCACCAGCACGGTGACGAGGCCGACGAGGGTGGAGCCCTCGCGGCGGGTGATCGACTCGTAGATCAGACCACCGACACCCTTGACGTTGAAGAGGCCCTCGGTGACGACCGCGCCGCCCATGAGGGCGCCGATGTCGGTGCCGAGGAAGGTGACGACCGGGATCATCGAGTTGCGCATCAGGTGGACGCCGATGATGCGACGCTTCGGCAGGCCCTTGGCGACGGCCGTGCGCATGTAGTCGGCCCGCAGGTTCTCGGCCATCGAGGTGCGGGTGAGCCGCGCCACATAGGCAAGCGAGAGGCCACCGAGGACGATGGCTGGGGCGATCATCTCGGAGAACAACTGGTCGTTGCTGACGTTCGGCTGGATCCATTCGAGCTGGAAGGCGAACACCATCTTGATGATGAAGCCGAGCACGAAGACCGGGATCGAGATGATCAGCAGCGTGAAGATCAGGATCGCGTTGTCGGCGAGCCGGCCGGCACGGAGGCCGGCGATGATGCCGAGGCCGATGCCGAAGATGAGCTCGAACGCGAAGGCCATGGCCGCCAGTTGGATGGTGACGGGGAACGCGTCGCCCAGCACCTCGGTCACGGGGCGATCGTTGCGGATCTGCGTCCCGAAGTCGAAGTGCAGGATGATGCCGGTCATGTAGTCCCAGTACTGCTTCCACAGTGGCTGGTCGAGACCGAGCTTGTGCCTGATCGCCTCGATGGTCGACGGGCTCGCGCCCTTGTCGCCGAACAGACCGGCCACGGGGTCGCCGGGCAGGCTGTAGACCATGAGGAAGATCAGCAGGGTTGTCCCGAAGAAGACCGGGATCATCTGGAGCAGTCGTCGTGCGACATAGCGCCCCATCATGCCTCCGTTGAGATGTGACGGCCGCAGCCGACGGGCCCTCCCCCGGCATGGCTGCCCGCTTTCGGACAGCGTGATGCCACGGAAGGGCCCCCCAGCCACTGCGTAAGGCACCGTAACGGGACTTGACGATCCGTCAAGTCCCGTGACGGCATGCGGACTACGCTCGGGTGATTACTTCTGCTTGACCTCGACGCCGGTCAGGATCGGGTCGCCGTCCTGGCCGTACGCCACACCGGAGACGTTCTCCGAGTAGCCCGCGTTGACCTTGTAGTACCAGAGCGGGATGGACGGCATGTAGTTCACCAGGTCCTTCTCGATCGCCTGGTACTCCTTCACCGACTCCTCGAGGGTCTTGGCGGAGTCGGCCTTGGCGATCTTGGCGTCCAGCTCCTTGTTGGAGAAGCCGCCCTGGTTGCCGCCCGCACCCGTGCGGAACAGGTCCGAGATGAAGTTGGCGTTCACCGGGTAGTCGAGCACCCAGCCGGAGCGGTACAGGGACTTGACCTGCTGGTTCTTACGAGCCTGGAGGTCGGCCTGGAAGTCCGGCTTGCCGTCGCCGACGCACTCGACGTTGGTGGCCTGGGTGATGGAGTTGCAGACAGCCTCCACCCACTCCTTGTGACCGCCGTCGGCGTTGTACTGGATGGAGATCTTGTTGTTCGGGACGCCGCCGCCGGCCTTGATGAGCTCCTTGGCCTTGGCGGGGTCGAACTTGGTGACGTCGACCGCGTTCGGCTGGTAGCCGAGCACGCCCTGGGCGACCCAGCCGGTGGCGGGCTCGCGGGTGCCGTTGAGCACCGTCTTGGTGATCGTGGCGCGGTCGATGGCCATCGACAGGCCCTGGATGACCTTCGGGTCGACCTGCTTCGGCTTCTTCCACTGGTCGGCGTAGAAGGCGACGGCGACCGTCTGGATCGCGGAGTACGCCTGGTCCACGGCGCGGTCGCCGAGGTCCGAGCGGTAGACCGGCAGGTCCTTCGGGGCGAGCTGACGCAGGACGTCGACGTTGCCCGACTTCAGGTCCTCGTACGCGGCCTCGAGGGTGGTGTAGTTCTTGAAGACCACACCGCCGTTCTTCGCCTTGTTCGGACCGGTGTAGTCGTCGTAACGGACGATCTCGATCTGCTTCTTGTGGTCCCAGCTCTTGAACTTGTAGGGACCGTTGCCGACCGGCTTCTGGCCGGCGGCCTCCGGGTCCTTGAAGAAGGACTCCGGGAGCGGGGCGAAGGAGATGTAGGCGAGCTTGTGGGCGAAGTACGGAACCGGCTTCGCGAGCTCGATGGTGAAGGTGTTCTCGTCGAGGACCTTCAGGCCGTCCAGGGTCTTGGAGGTGGGCTTGGCGCCCTCCGCCTCCGGGTGGACCTTCTCGAAGCCCTTGATGTCGGCGTACCAGGAGGCGAGGCCCTGGGCGTTCTCGACGTTGGCGTTCCAGTTCCACGCGTCCACGAAGGACTTCGCGGTGACCGGGGTGCCGTCGTGGAACTTCCAGCCCTTCTTGAGCTTGACGGTCCACAGCTTCGAGTCGGTGGTGGTGACCGACTCGGCGTTGATCATCTCGAGCGAGCCGTCGGCCTTGTAGTCGACCAGGGTCGAGAACAGGCCGGCCATGACGATGGAGCCGTTGGACTCCATGGTGTCACCGGTCAGCAGCGGCTTCTCCGGCTCGCCGACCTCGATCGAGAAGATGCCGTTCGGGTCGACCTTGCCCTTGGCGTCGTTGCCGCCTTCGCTCTTGCCCCCGCCACAGGCGGTCGCAGCCAGGGCGACGATGATCGCGCCCGTTACCCACTTGGCGCTCTTGGCACCGCGCATGGGTTTCCTCCTCATGAGTCCACTTGTCACTACAAGAAGGGCACTTCGAGACCTGCCGACACCCCTGACGGCGTTGATCCCCCGGTACCCCGAGTGTGCTCGTGAGTCGGCACTCCCCACAGTGCGTGACCCATTGACCCGAGCTCAATGGAGCCAACTATTAAGTACGTCCGGGCCGTAAACCACACTTAAGTGGTCTCGTTTTGACAACATCACCTTGGCCGCGAAGACCGAAATCCGGACAAACTGAGCACAGACAGACACCCCCGAAACGGACCGTTAACACACGTACCGGAGAGCGATGACCGGATTCCGGACGCCCGGCCGGGGCAATGCGTTTGACGAAAAGGGCCTGGCCACTCGCACATTGTGCGAGTGGCCAGGCCCTTCGTGTGAGATGCGGCTCAGCCGATCCCGGAGGTCGTCCGCCGGCCGTCAGGCCGACGGCGCGCCTCAGGCGTTCTTGGCGCGCGAGGCGGAGCGGGCGCGCTCCTTCTGGTCCAGGACGACCTTGCGGATGCGGACGGCCTCCGGGGTCACCTCGACGCACTCGTCGTCGCGGCAGAACTCCAGGGACTGCTCCAGGGAGAGCTTGCGCGGCGGGACGATCGCCTCGAACGAGTCGGCCGACGAGGACCGCATGTTCGTGAGCTTCTTCTCCTTGGTGATGTTCACGTCCATGTCGTCGGAGCGCGAGTTCTCGCCGACGATCATGCCCTCGTACACCTCGGTGCCGGGGTCGGTGAACAGGACGCCGCGCTCCTGGAGGTTGGTCATCGCGAAGGCGGTGACGGCGCCGGCGCGGTCGGCGACCAGGGAGCCGTTGTTACGGGTCTGGAGCGGGCCGAACCACGGCTCGTGGCCCTCGTGGATCGAGTGCGCGATGCCGGTGCCGCGGGTCTGGGTGAGGAACTCGGTACGGAAGCCGATGAGGCCGCGGGACGGCACGACGAACTCCATGCGGACCCAGCCGGAGCCGTGGTTCGACATGTTGTCCATGCGGCCCTTGCGGACGCCCATGAGCTGGGTGACGGCGCCCATGTGCTCCTCGGGCACGTCGACCGTGAGGCGCTCGACGGGCTCGTGGATCTTGCCGTCGACCTCCTTGGTGACGACCTGGGGCTTGCCGATGGTGAGCTCGAAGCCCTCGCGGCGCATCTGCTCGACCAGGATGGCGAGCGCGAGCTCACCACGGCCCTGGACCTCCCAGGCGTCCGGGCGCTCGGTCTCGAGGACGCGGAGCGAGACGTTGCCGATCAGCTCGCGGTCCAGGCGGTCCTTCACCTGACGGGCGGTGACCTTGCGGTCCTTCACGGCCGACTTGGCGTCGGCGCCCTTGCCGGTGCCGCCACGGCCGACGAGCGGCGAGGTGTTGGTGCCGATGGTCATGGAGATGGCCGGCTGGTCGACCGTGATCAGCGGGAGCGCGACCGGGTTCTCCGGGTCGGCCAGGGTCTCGCCGATCATGATGTCGGGGATGCCGGCGACGGCGCAGATGTCACCGGGGCCGGCGACCTCGGCCGGCTTGCGGGTGAGCGCCTCGGTCATCATCAGCTCGGTGATGCGGACGTTGGAGATCGTGCCGTCCCGCTTGATCCACGCGACCGTCTGGCCCTTGCGCAGCTCGCCCTGCTCGACGCGGAGCAGCGCGATGCGGCCGAGGAAGTTGTCGGCGTCGAGGTTGGTGACGTGGGCCTGGAGCGGCGCGTCCTCCTCGTACGACGGGGCCGGGACGTGCTCCAGGATGGTGGAGAAGAAGGGCTCCAGGTTGTCGGAGTCCTGCGGGACCGTGCCGTCGGCGGGCTTGGTCAGCGAGGCGACGCCGTCGCGGCCGCAGGCGTAGACGATCGGGAACTCGATCTGGTCCTCGTCGGCGTCCAGGTCCAGGAAGAGGTCGTAGGTCTCGTTGACGACCTCGTCGATCCGGGAGTCCGGGCGGTCCGTCTTGTTGATGCAGAGGATGACGGGCTTGCGCTGCTGGAGGGCCTTGCGCAGCACGAAGCGGGTCTGCGGGAGCGGACCCTCGGAGGCGTCCACCAGGAGGACGACGGCGTCGACCATCGACAGACCGCGCTCGACCTCGCCGCCGAAGTCGGCGTGGCCGGGGGTGTCGATGATGTTGATCGTGATCGGGGCCCCGCCGTCCTTGGGGTGGTACTTCACCGCCGTGTTCTTGGCGAGGATCGTGATGCCCTTCTCACGCTCCAGGTCGTTCGAGTCCATCATGCGGTCGTCGAGCTGCTGGTGGGCGGCGAAGGCACCGGCCTGCTTGAGCATGGCGTCGACGATGGTCGTCTTGCCGTGGTCGACGTGGGCGACGATGGCGACGTTACGGATGTCGTGGCGCGTGGGCATGGGTGGCTTGCGCTTCTCTCGGATCGTGGGAATCGGCGTCAGTTCCTCTTACGCCCGCCGGGCGGACGCGCCACGGCTATGTCCTATGGTACGGGGCCGCCGTGCAAGGGGCTTCCCCGGATCGATCCGAGAGGGTCTACTGGGACGTTTCAGGGTGGGTCACAGGGTGTGGGGAAAGTCATGCCGCCCGGGTCAAGGGGCCGACGCGATCCTGCCCGCCGGGATCACCGGCGGGCAAGGAACTTGAGCTGGTTCTGAGGTTGTGACCTGTGGTTTCAGCGATTCGACGGGCTACCCTTGGTCGTTTCGCTCTTCTTGAAACCGATGTCCTGGTACTGGGGGGCGGCGAAGCCCCAGGCGCCGGCGTTCACCACGTCGCTCCTGGCCGCCACCAGCTGGGGGCGCTGGTAGAGCGGGATGGAGCCGGCCGCGGCCCAGATCCGGGCGTCGGCCTGGCGGATCAGGTCGCCCGCCTCCTCCTCGTCGAGGGTGGCGGCCGCCTGGTCGAAGAGCTGGTCGATCCGGTCCGTGCCGACCCGCGAGTAGTTCTGCTCGACCAGCAGGGAGCCGTCCGAGGCGGGCTCGGGCTTGGCGAAGATCGGCCGGGCGTCGGTCGCCGGGTAGGCGGAGGCGGGCCAGGAGTAGAGGGCCAGGTCGTAGTCGCCGGAGGCGATGTGGTCCTTGAAGAAGCTCTCGTCCGAGACCTTGGTGATCTCGGTACGGATCCCGACCGCGTCGAGCATCCGGACGATCCGGTCGCCGACCGCCCGCAGCGTCTCCGATCCGGGTCCCGAGGGCAGGACGAAGCGGAGGCTGAGGGCCTTGCCGTCCTTGCCGAGGGCCTGGGAGGCGGCGGGGACGGCGGCCGGGGCGGCGCTGCCCATGGGGGCGTAGGCGCCGGCGACGCCCTTGTCGGGCTTGCCGTTGCCGGGCTGGGCGGCGGCGCGGGCGCCGGTGTCGAGGGCCTCGGCGCGGGCGAGGAGGGCGGCGCTCTCCCGGGCGGCGGCGGGGGCCGGGGCGAGGACCCGGGTGCTCTCGGGGCCGCCGGGGCCGATCCGGGGGGCGGCGGGGAGTTCGCCGGGCTTGTCGTCGCCGACGATGTAGAGGCCGTCGTTCGAGGCGGTGTCGCCGCTCTCCGCCTTCTTCTTGGCGTCGGTCTCCCGCTCCGCGGTCTTCTTCCCGGTCTGCGTCCCGGTCTTCTTCTCCGCCTCGGAGCCGGCCTCGGTGCCGGCCGGCTTCCGCTGGGCGCCGCCGGGGACCCAGCCGGCGTCGGCGAGGAGCGCGCGGGCCTCCTTGGTGTCCTGGTCGCCGAGGGCGTCGCTGCTGTCGGCGTAGGCGGCCTGGCCGGCCAGGGCGAGGTGGCTGCCGGGCGGGTCGGCCGGGAGGCCGAGCGGCTTGAGCACGGATTCGGCCAGTTCTCGGCGGTCGATGGCGCGGGCGACCGCGCGGCGGACCCGCTCGTCGGCGAGCGGCCCGGACTCGCCGTTGAGGGAGAGCTGGGTGTAGGCGGGCTCCAGGGACTTGCGGACGACGTAGCCGGCGAGGGTGTCCTGGGCCTTGGCGTAGCGGGCGACGGCGGCCTGGTTCTCGGCGCGGGCGGCCCTGACCTCCTCGGCCAGCTCCTCGTCGGCGCCGTGGGCGAGCGCCCAGGAGCCGAGGGCCTTGCCGGGGGTGATCGCGGAGCCGGGGCCGTGCAGCCGGGCGGCCTGGGCGCCGCTGCGGCCGGCCTCGGCGTCCTTGAGGGCGAGGGCGATCCGCTCGGCGGTGGACCGGTCGATCTCGGCCAGGTCGAGCTTCCCTGCGGCCAGGGCGGCCTCGCGGCCGGCGCGCGGGACGGCCCGCAGGACGAGGCTGTCGAGCTTGGCGGGCTGGCCCCACCAGCGGGGGTTGCGGGCGAGGGTGAGGTCGCCGGTCTTCCGGTCCACCTTGCTCAGGAGGAACGGTCCTGCGGTGGCCTTGAGGGTGGTGCGGGCGCCGTCGTTGAAGGAGTTCGGGGAGCCCATCACCTGCTTGGGGTAGAGGGGGGTGAAGAGGGAGCGCCAGTCGGCGTAGGGCTTGGCGAAGGTGACCCGTACCTCCAGGTCGTTCTTGCCCTTCTCGATCTTCTCGATCCGCTCGTAGCCGGCGTTCCTGGCCGTCCAGTAGGCGGTGTCGCGGCCGCTGAGGGCGCGCCACTGGGCGACGAAGTCGGCGGCGCCGATCTCGCGCCCGTCGCTCCAGACGGCCTGCTGGTTGAGCTTGTAGAGGACGACCTGGCGGGGCTCGGTCTCGACGACCTCGGCGGACTCCAGGTAGTCGGGGTTGAGCCGGGGCCGGCCGCGCTCGTCGAGGGTGTGCAGGGCGGGCAGGACGGCGCCCGCGACGCGGCCGGTGGTGGCGTCGGCGTCGGCCTGGAAGGCGTTGAAGGTGGCCGGCAGGGCGTCCACCGCCCAGCGCAGGGTGCCGCCGTCGTCGACCAGGGCGCGCGCGGTGGGCGCGTGGTCCTGGGCGGCGGCCGGGGCGGCGTCGGCGTCCTCGTCGGAGCTGCATCCGGCGAGGACGGTGACGGCGAGGACCGCGCTGGTGAGAGTGGCGACGGAGCGGAGGGTCCGGGAGCGGGGGCTCCTGGACGGACCGGCCCATGTCCTCCCCTGGGGGGCGCCGACCTGGGACATGCTTTTACCCCTTCGTCCGTTTTTGTGCCATTTGGAGATGATCAGATCGCTTGGTCATCCCACTGAACGGCACCCGGCGGACGCGGCCCCGCCGACACGGCGGGAGGCCCGGCGAACCCACTCGTGCGGCCCAACGCCCCCCGTCGGACCGGCCCCTACGCGGCCCCCGCGCCCCAGCGCCCGAGGACGGGCTCGGCCAGCGTGCGGGCGGGCACGCACAGGGTCTGTCCGTGCCGGGCGAACAGCTCGTCGCGGGAGGTGAAGCGGCCCAGGTCGGTACGGAGGTGGGCGGAGAGGTCGCAGGCTCCGGAGGCGCCGTCGCAGGCCGCCGGGGTGTCCCAGTCGACGCCGGTACGGGCCACGGCCTCGAAGAGCGTCTCGGCGCCGGTGTTGGCGAAACCGCCCTCCCCCGACGGGCCGGCGTGGTCGAAGAGGCCGGCGATCGGCACCCAGTCGCCGTCCAGCCGAAACTCCGGCCAGGCGAGCAGCACCTCGGCCGGGACGAAGGGCCGCAGCCGCGGGAAGCGCGGGTACCAGAAGGAGCCGTCCACCAACAGCCCGCGCACGCGCGTGGCGGTGCCCAGCGACCGGGCGACGGCCTCCAGGACGGCCATCCGCTGGCTGCACGAGCCGCGGCCGAGCCGCAGGGTGCGGGAGACCCGGCGCCGGTCCTCCACCGAGTAGACGGGCCGGACCTCGGCCGCGAGCAGCCGGTGCGCCGTCCGGAGGCGCTCCCGGTCGGTGCGGTCGCCCCGGGCCGCGGCCTCCTCGCGTACGCGCGCGGTGAAGGCGGCGGTGAGCGGGTGCCCGAGGTCCAGGATCGCGGTCGGCCGGACCGAGCCCGGGGTCGGATCGGCGGCGGGCTCCACGGCGGCGGGGCGGGCGGCCCCGCGGCTCCGGACGGGCATCAGCAGGCGGCTGGTCATGACGGTGCTCCCCCTCGGTCGGCGGTCGTTCGCCGCCGCCATCCTCCTCCCCCGCCCCACGCGCGCGTACGTGGGGCCCCACACGCGCGCGTACGAGGGGGCCACGCGCGCGTGCGGACGGCCCGTCAGCCCGTGCGGAGCCAGCCCGCGCGGTAGGCGTCCCAGTCGCCGGGCTCCTCCGCGAAGTCCACGTACAGGGCGACGCCGAAGCGCTCGCGGCCCGGGTCGGTGCGGCCGAGGCCGAGGCGGACGCCGCGGACGCCGGCGGCGACGGTCTCCGCGTTCTCGTGGTGGCCCAGGTCGTCCTCGTGGAAGAACGGCAGCCCCATGAGCAGGTCGGTGGTCTCGGGGGTGACCTCCAGGGCGAGCGCGGTCTGCTGGGCGACGTACCCGCCGTACAGGCTCTCCAGCGGCATCCAGGTGTCGTACGACATCACGGCGATCTGGTCGACCCGCCGGGCCACCTCGCCGAAGAACTCCTGCGACCACCACTTGCCCTGGTCCGAGAAGAGGCCGAGGGCGGAGTGGGCGCCCGGCAGCGGGTCGATCTGGTGGGCGGCGACGGAGAGCAGCGCCTTCCGCTCCCGGGTCAGCCTCCCCAGGTCGTCGAGGAGGACGAGGTAGTCGGCGTCGCCGGACTGGAGCGGCTCCAGGTCGAAGTGGACGCCGTCGAAGCCCGCGTCGAGGACCTGGCGGGCGGAGGCCGTGACGGCCTTGCGGGAGCCGGCGTCGGAGAGCCGCAGACCGGTCGGGCCGTCGTTGGCGAGGACGTCGCCGAGCCACGCCTGGACCCGTACGCCGGGCAGCTCGCGGTGGACGCCGTCGGTCAGCCACCGCGCGCGCGGGTGCTTGGCGGCGGGCAGGGTGCCGTCGTGTTCGAGCGGGCCCGCGTGCACGTACAGGTCCTTGATCCCGGTGCCCTTCAGCCGCTCGGCGAGCGCCTTCAGGTCGGCGTCCTTCTTCCGGCCGTCCACCCACGCGTGCCCGATCCAGTACGCGTCCCGGCCGCGCGTGCGGGCGTCGTCGCGGAGATCGCCCGCGTAGCTGACGCGCAGGGCGAGCGCGCCGAAGAGCGGCGGCACCACGAGCAGCAGCACCAGCCCCAGGACCCACCAGCGCCCCTTGCGCCACACCCGCTTCAGCCGTCCGTCCATCCGTGCCCCCAGAGCGTCAGGGGCCTCCCCACCCGCCGGAGGCCCTGGTGAAGATCGGCACTGACACGGACGTACGAACGCGGCGGCCGGGTTCCGCCTTGCTCCCGTCCGGTCGCGGGGCCGCATACCCGTACATAACCTCCCTTCTGTGACCCGAACAGCCACCCGAGCCCTGCTCGCGGTGCTGGTGGCGGCGTGGTGGCTGGTCGTGCCCGCCGCGGCCGGCGCCCGCGCCGACGACCCCGTCGTCCTCCCCGCCGACGAGCAGGTCCTCGACCGGGTCGGCGCCCTCGGCGACCGGCGCCCCGAGGTCGCCGAGGCCCTCGACCGGCTCTACGACGACCGCCGGATCCAGCTCTTCGTGGTCTACGTACGGGACTTCTCCGGCCGCTCCGGGCAGGACTGGGCCGACGCCACCGCCGAACGCAGCGGCCTGGGCCGCGACGACGTGCTGCTCGCCGTCGCCACCCACGACCGGCGGTACGGCTACTCCGCCGACCCCGGCTCCCGCCTCACCCAGGCCCAGCTCGACGACGTGGCCACGACCGCGACCGCCCCCTCGATCACCCCCGGCCCCGCCGACCCGGGCGGCTCCGGCGAGACCTCCGCCGCCGACCTGATCCTGCCGGTCGCCCTCGTCGGCGGCGCCGGGGCGGTCGCGGCGTACGCGTACACCCGCCGGCGCCGGCGGACCGCGACCCGCACCACGCCCGGCGGCGGCCAGGGCTGGGGCCGGCCCGCCCGGCCCCCGGAGCCGTCCCTGGAGGAGCTGGACGGGCAGGCCCGCCGGACGCTGGTCGCCACCGACGACGCCGTCCGCACCAGCAAGGAGGAACTGGGCTTCGCCACCGCCCAGTTCGGCGAGGAGGCCACCCGTCCCTTCGAGGAGGCGGTGGGCTTCGCCGAGGAGCGGCTGACCGCCTCCTTCCGGCTGCGGCAGCGGCTCGACGACTCCTTCCCCGAGGACGAGGCCACCCGGCGCTCGATGCTGGAGGAGATCCTGCGCCACTGCGCCGAGGCGGACGCCCGGCTCGACGCGGAGACCGAGGACTTCGACCGGCTGCGGGCCCTGGAGCGGACCGCGCCCGAGGCGCTGGCCGCGGTGGAGACCGCCTTCCGTGAGCAGACCGGCCGGGTCTCCGCCGCCGAGACCGCGCTGGCCGCGATGCGCGGGCGGTACACCGAGTCCGCGGTCTCGCCGGTGTCCGGCGACGTCGAGCAGGCCAAGGACCGGCTCGTCTTCGCCACCACCCACGTCAACCAGGCCCGCCAGTCCGTCGACGGCGGCGACACCGGCTCCGCGGCCGTGCACGTGCGGGCCGCCGAGGGCGCGGTCGACCAGGCGGCCCGGCTGATCGAGGCGGTGGAGCGGCGGGCCCGGGAACTGACCGAGGCGGAGGAGCGGCTGCCGGGCGTGCTCACCGAGACCGACGCCGACCTGGCGGAGGCCCGGGGCCTCCTCGAAGGGACCGCGGCGGAGGGCGCCTCGACGGGCGGGCTGCGGGGCCGGATCGCCCGCGCGGAGGCGGTGGCGGCGGAGGTGCGGCGGGCGGTGGAGGCGGGGCGGTACGACCCGCTGGACGCGCTGCGGCGGATCGAGGAGGCGGACACCGCGCTCGACGCGGCGCTGGCCGGAGCGCGGGAGCGCGAGTCCGGCGACGCGCGCGCCCGCGCCCTGCTGGAGCAGGCGCTGCTGACGGCCCGTTCGGAGCTGGGGGCGGCCGCGGACTACGTCCAGACGCACCGGGGCGCGGTGGGCAGCGAGGCCAGGACCCGGCTGGCGGAGGCCCAGCGGCGGCTGGAGAGGGCGCGGGAGCTGGCGGCGGACCGGCCGCAGGCGGCGCTGGACGAGGCGCGGCAGGCGGACGGGCTGGCCCGGCGCGCGCAGGAGCTCGCCGAGCAGGACGTGCGCCGGTACGGGAACCCGAACGGCTTGGGCGGTGTATCAGGAGCAGGAGGGGGAGGCAGCGGGGGCGGCGGGCTCGGCGGGGCCGTGCTCGGCGGCATCATCCTCGGCGGCCTGTTCGGCGGGGGTTCCGGAAGGGGAGGGGGCGGACGCGGTGGCGGTCTCGGGGGCGGCTTCGGGGGCGGAGGTTTCGGCGGCGGGCCGGGCAGCTTCGGCGGCAGCGGCACGCGCGGCCGGCGGGGCGGCGGCGGCCGCTTCTGATGTCCACGTCCACGACACTTCCTCTCGTACGACCCCGCAAGGAGCAGCGCATGAGCAAGCAGACCGTCCTCGGCCGTGTCACCCAGCTGGCGAAGGCGAACGTCAACGCCCTGCTCGACCAGGCGGAGGACCCGCAGAAGATGCTGGACCAGCTGATCCGCGACTACTCGGGCAACATCGCGGAGGCCGAGGAGGCGGTGGCGGCGACCATCGGCAACCTGCGGCTGATGGAGCAGGACCACGCGGAGGACGTGGCGGCGGCGGCCGAGTGGGGCGGGAAGGCGCTGGCGGCCAGCCGGAAGGCGGACGAGCTGCGGACCGGCGGGCAGGCGGCGGAGGCGGACCGCTTCGACAACCTCGCCAGGGTCGCGCTGGGCCGTCAGCTCCAGTCCGAGAAGGAGGCGCGGACGGCCGAGCCGACGATCGCCGCGCAGACCGAGGTGGTGTCCCGGCTGACCTCCGGGCTGGACCGGATGAAGGCCAAGCTGGTCGAGCTCCGGGCCAGGCGGGACGAGCTGGTCGCCCGCGCCAGGTCGGCGCAGGCGCAGAACACGATGATGGACGCGGTGAAGAGCGTCGACGTGCTGGACCCGACGAGCGAGCTGAGCCGCTTCGAGGACAAGGTGCGCCGGGAGGAGGCGCGGGCCCTCGGCAAGCAGGAGCTGGCCGCGTCCTCGCTGGACGCCCAGTTCGAGCAGCTGGACGCGGCCGGGGACGAGGCGGAGATCGCGGCCCGGCTGGCGGCGCTCAAGGCGGCCTGACGGGCGGCCCGAAGGGCGGCCTGACGGGCGGCCCGAAGGGCGGCCTGAAGCGCGGCCTGACGGGCGGTCTGACGGGCGACCTGGGCAGCTCCCCGGGGCGCCGCTCAGAACATGCTGAGGAGCTGGTCCACGGTGGGTTCCGCCGTGGGCCCGCCGTCGGGGAGGGCCAGCTCGAACCAGACCGTCTTGCCGCGCGGGGTGCGGCGCGAGCCCCAGGAGGCGGAGAGCAGCCCGACGAGCTGGAGGCCGCGGCCGCCCTCGTCGGTGTCCTTGGCGCGGCGGCGGCGCGGCTGGACCAGGCCGGCGTCCCACACCTCGCAGACCAGGGTGCGGTCGCGCAGCAGCCGGAGCCGTATCTCGCCCTCGCCGTACCGCAGCGCGTTGGTGACGAGTTCGCTGACGAGGAGTTCGACGGTGTCCACGAGCGCGTCGAGGCCCCAGGCGGTGAGCTGGGCGCGGGCGAGCTCGCGGGCGCGGCCGACGGAGCGTGGCTCGCGGGGCAGCCGCCAGTCGCCGACGGCCTCGGCGGGCAGCCCCTGGATACGGGCCATCAGGAGGGCGATGTCGTCCTCGCCGTGGCCGGTGTCGAGGGTGGAGAGGACCCGGTCGCAGACGTCCTCCAGGGGTCGGGCCCGGTCGGCGAGGGCCCGCTTGAAGGCGCCGAGTCCCTCGTCGAGGGGGTGGTCGCGGGATTCGACGAGGCCGTCGGTGTAGAGGGCGAGGAGGGAGCCCTCGGGAAGTTCGACCTCGACCTCCTCGAAGGGTTCGCCGCCGACGCCCAGCGGCATCCCCGGGGGCACGTCGAGGAGGAGGGCGTCCTCGCCCGGTTCGACGAGGACGGGCGGCAGGTGACCGGCGTTGGCGAAGGTGCAGCGCCGGGTCACCGGGTCGTAGACGGCGTAGACGCAGGTGGCGAGGTACACCTCGGAGAGTTCGGGGCCGCGGTTCTTCTGCGCCCGGGACTGCTGGGCGCCGATGGGGGCGCCGAGGCCGCGGGCGATCTCGTCGAGGTGGGAGAGGACCTCGGCGGGTTCGAGGTCGAGCTGGGCGAGGGTGCGGACGGCGGTGCGCAGTTCGCCCATGGCGACGGCGGCGCGCAGACCGCGGCCCATGACGTCGCCGATGACGAGGGCGGTGCGGTGGCCGGGGAGTTCGATGACGTCGAACCAGTCGCCGCCGACCTCGGTGGCGTCGGTGCCGGGGAGGTAGCGGCAGGCGATGTCGAGTCCGGCGGCCTCGGGGTCGCCGGGCGGGAGCAGGCTGCGCTGCAGGATGAGGGCCCGCTCGTGTTCGCGGCGGTAGAGGCGGGCGTTGTCGATGCAGACGGCGGCGCGGGCGGCGAGTTCCACGGCGAGGGCCCGGTCTCGGTCGCCGAAGGGTTCGCTGCCCTTGGTGCGGGAGAACTGCACCAGGCCGACGACGGTGTCGTGGGCGACCATCGGGACGGCCAGGGTGGAGTGGACGAGGTCGCCGTCGTCGCCGGGCACGGTCCGGACCCGGCCGGTGCGCAGCGCTCCGGCGGCGGGCGAGTTGAAGGGGTAGCGGTGGACGGCGCCGACCTCGATGGGGACGGACCCGTCGCCGTCGCCGGCCGGTCCGTGGCCCTCGTCGGTCCTGAGCGGGGTGTCGGCGACGGCGCTGGCGAAGGCGACCCGGCGCAGTTCGGCGCTGCCGGCGCCGTAGCCGACGTCGTGGGAGCTGCCCCAGCGGCCGGGCGGGGCCTCGTCGCCGGTGAGGAGCCCCTGGTAGAGGTCGACGGAGGCGAGGTCGCAGAAGCCGGGGACGGCGACGTCGAGGAGTTCGCGGGCGGTGGCCTCCAGGTCGAGGGAGTTCCCTATGCGGGATCCGGCCTCGTTGAGGAGGGCGAGGTTGCGGCGGGCGCTGGCCGCCTCGCGGGCCGCGTTCTGCCGGCGGGTGACGTCGATGCCGAGCCCCGCGACGCCGACCGGGCGGCCGGAGCCGCTGTGCACCCGGTAGAGGTTGATGGACCAGTGGCGGCGGATCCGGGCGCCTGGTGCGGCGCCGGTGATCCGGAGGTCGGTGACGGCGTCCCCGGTCTCCAGGACGCGGCGGAGGGCGGCGGTCATCCGGTCGGCCTCGGGCTTGGCGAGGTAGTCGTGGACGCCGCGGCCGCGGTGGTCGTCGGCTTCGCCGCCGAAGACGGCGGCGAAGCGCTGGTTGGCGCGCTTGACGGTGAGGTCGGTGCCGAAGAGGAGGAAGCCGAAGGGCGATTGGCCGAAAATGGCCTGGGAGGCGGCCAGGTCGGTCTCGATCCGGCGCAGCGCCCGGACGTCGACGACGATGCAGAGCGCGGCCCGCTCGCCGGCCGCGGTCTCGCTCGGCATCACGTACATCTCGGCGATGCCGTGCGGCCGGTCCTGCTCCGGCGCACCGGCGGGGCCGGGGATGCGGAAGGGGACGAGGCCGGTCCATTCGCGGCCGTCCAGGATCTCCTTGACCCGCTGGTGGCCGCGATCCCGCAGCTCGGCGGGCATGAACGCCTCGACGGGGTCCTTGCCGCGGGCCTCCTGGGCGGAGACTCCGAAGAGGTCGGCCGCCCGGGTGCTCCACTGGTCGACGCGCCCGTCGGGCCCGAGAGAGAAGGAGGCGACCCGGATGTAGTCGTAGATCGATCCGGGCGGGCTGCTCTGCCACACGACGCCGCCCGTCGTCCTGGATATCTCGCTCACGCGACCGTCCCCTCCAGCTCACCGCACCGGACCGGCCATGCCCGCAGTATTCAGCACCGGGGCTCCGGCGGCACGACGTCCACGATCACAGGGTGGTCTCGGTCGGCTCGTGACCCGCTCCGGTGATCGTCGTCCCTCTCTCTTTACTCACCAGGGAGAGCCAGCTCGAACCATACGGTTTTCCCGGTGGCGCCCTGCCGGGTCCCCCAGCGGCGTGCGGAACAGGCCACCAGACCGAGCCCGCGGCCCCCTTCGTCGTCGGGTCCCGCGGGCCGCTCGGTGGGCGGATCCGGAAGCGGATCGGAGACCTCCACGAGGAGCGCGGAGTGCCGGGGCGGTTCGGTGGCGGTGCCTTCGGCCCGCAGGATCCGCACGCCGATGGGGCCGGAGGCGTACCGCAGCGAGTTGGTGACCAGCTCGCTGACCAGCAGGACGGCCACGTCCCCCACGGCCGCGTCGACCTTCCAGGAGCGGAGGGTCTCGCGGACGGCGTGGCGGGCGGTGCGCACGGCGTCCGCCTCCGCCGGGAAGTTCCACTCGGCGCGGGCGCCGTCGGTGTCGATCACACGCGATCACTTCCCCAACCGTGGTGCGACAGGAAGAGGATCACCCTCTTCTGAGGGACCAATGGGGACATACCCGGAATTCAGCGCGAAATACCCCTCCGGGGGCGGTCACGGGCGCACGGTGGCACGAACGGCGTAGGGAGGGCGCCGCACGCCGGGTCTAGGGGCGCGCGGCGGGGAGCCTGAGCGCCGCTTCCGCCACCGCGGGGCGGTCCTGGTCGAGCCAGTCCACGCTGTCCAGTTCGTGGCGGGCGAGCCAGCGGAGCTCGTCGTGGTCCTCCAGGGGGCGGGGTTCGCCGGAGCGGAGGCGGGCGGTCCACACCCGCAGGACGTAGCCGGGCTTGAGGGGCCATTCGCCGGGGATCCGCTCGCCGGGCTCGGCCTCGACGCCCAGCTCCTCGCGGAGTTCGCGGACGAGGGCGTCCTCCGGGCGCTCGCCGGGCTCGACCTTCCCGCCGGGCAGTTCCCAGCGGCCGGCGAGGTCGGCGGGGGCGCTGCGGCGGGCGGCGAGCAGCCGGCCACGGTCGAGGAGGGCGGCCGCGACGACGACCACGGCACCGGCCCCGTGGTCGGGTCCGGTGCCGTGGTGGGTGGTGCTTTCGGTCATGCCCGCGAGGGTAGCCGGGGCATCAGCCGGCGGGGGCCGCGCGCTCGACCCAGTAGAGCTGCTTGTGGCCGCGGGCGTCGAGCGTGTCCGCGATCTTCTGGGCCTCGTCCTGGGTCGCGTAGCGCCCCACCCGGTAGCGGTTGCCGTTGTCGTCCTGCCGTATGACGAGCCACGGTTGGACGGCGCCGCTGTCGGTCATCAGGCTTCTCCCTCCGCCGGGCCAGACGTCATCAAGGATCTCCGTGAAACCTCGATCCGCATATGCCCGAGCTTACGCCTGACCTTCACACAGCGGATACGGGTTTTCACCAAGAGATACGGATCGGCCGGGAACCGACGGAAGGAGGCCGAAGGTCACATGCCGGGCGCCGCCCCGGGGAGGGTGGGCACCGGCATGAACACGGGTCCGGCGGCGCGGGCGGGGCCCTTGCGGCAGGCGTCGCCGCAGTCGGCGTCGAGGGAGCAGCAGAGGGAGCAGACCGGGCCGGAACGGACCGGGCAGTCGGCGATGTCGGGCAGCTCGTACGCGGTCTCGCACTCGGCGCAGGTGTGGGTGGCCCGCTCGTCGGCGACGTCGGCCCCGGGACCGTTCACCGGGTTCGGGCGCGCCAGGTAGTAGCGCCCCTTCGTCGCCCAGGCGATCAGCGGGCAGAGGACGAGGGCGAGGCCGGCGGCGATGAAGGTGGAGAACGCCTCGGCGTAGCGGCCGAAGAGGCCGAAGAAGGCGAGGATCGAGACGACGGAGGCCACGGCCATGGCGCCGAAGCCGGCCGGGTTCACCGCGTACAGATAGGCCCGCTTGAACTCGATGTACGGCGGGCTCCAGCCGGCCCGCTTGTTGATGACGAGGTCGGCGGCGACGGCTGCGATCCAGGCGATGCCGACGTTGGAGTAGAAGCCGAGCAGCTTGCCGAGGGCGGCGAACATGTCCATCTCCATCAGCGTCAGCGCGATGGCGAGGTTGAGGAAGATGTACCAGACCCGGCCGGGGTGCCGGTGGGTCGTCCGGGAGAAGAAGTTCGACCAGGACAGCGAGCCGCTGTAGGCGTTGGTGACGTTGATCTTGATCTGGGAGACGATCACGAAGAGCGCGGCGGCGGGCAGCGCGAGGCCGCCGAGCCAGGGCTTCAGCGCCTCGATCTGCGGCGCGATCGGCTCCAGGGCGTGGGTCTTGCCGACCGCCTCCAGGGCGACGAAGGCGAGGAAGGCGCCGCCGAGCTGCTTGGCGGCGCCGATGACGACCCAGCCGGGGCCCGCGGCGAGCACGGCGAGGTTCCAGCGGCGCCGGTTCGCCTCGGTCTTCACCGGCATGAAGCGCAGGTAGTCGGCCTGTTCGCCGATCTGGGCGATGAGCGACAGGGCCACGCCGGTGCCGAGGCCGAAGCCGATCCAGGAGAAGCCGGAGCCGGCGCCCTCGGTGCCGCCGAAGGAGGCGAAGGCGCCCCAGGCGTCCGGGGCCTCGAAGGCGAGGACGACGAAGGGCAGGACCAGGCCGACGAGCCAGACGGGCTGCGTCCACGCCTGCACCTTGGCGAGCGCGCCCATCCCGCGGAAGACGATCGGGATGACGATCAGCGTGGTGACGAGGTAGCCGATCTCCAGCGGCAGTCCCACGGCCTGGTGCATGGCCTGGGCCATGATCGAGCCTTCGAGCGCGAAGAAGATGAAGGTGAAGGAGGCGTAGATGAGCGAGGTGAGGGTGGAGCCGAAGTAGCCGAAGCCGGCGCCCCGGGTGATGAGGTCCATGTCGAGGCCGTAGGTCGCGCAGGCCCGGGCGATGGGGATGCCGGTGAGGAAGATGATCACGGCGGCGGTGAGGATCGAGGCGAGGCCGCTGGTGAAGCCGTAGGCGAAGACGATCGAGGCGCCGATGGCGAAGTCGGCGAGGTAGGCGATGCCTCCGAGCGCGGTGCCGGCCACGGTGCCGGGCGACCAGCGCCGGAACGAGTGCGGGGCGAAGCGGAGCGAGTAGTCCTCGCGGCTCTCGTCGGCGGCGAGCTTCGCGTAACTGCGCCGGGGCGCGGAGTGCGCGGGCGGCGCGCCCGCCCCCGGGGCGGCGGGTTCGCGCTCCGGGGCGGTCGGTCCCGGCGCCGCGGCGGCGGGCGGCTCCGGTTCCGAGGTGGGCGTGGTGACGGTCTCCGCCATGGGGGCTCCTGTCGTCCGACCGGGTCGCGGGTACGGGGCAGGAAACTAGGAGCCGGTTGTGACGGGCCCTCACCGCCCGGCGTTGCCGGGCGGTAAAGCAGCCTGACGTGCCGTTAACTCCCGGTCACGGGGCCGGACACGCCGCTCCGGTCAGCGGACCGGAAGGTGGTACGAGAGGCGGTAGCGGTCGGCGGGGACGACGATGTCGGCGGTCTCCACGGCGAGGCCGGAGGCGTAGAAGGTGCGCTCGACGACCATCACCACATGGCCGGGCACGCCGCCGAGGACGAGCAGCTCCTCGGCGAGGCCGGGGCGGGCGCCGACCTCCTCCACCACGTTGTCCACGACGACGTCGATCGCCGCCATCCGCTCGACCACGCCGCAGCCGCCGAGCGGCCCCTCCTCGGGGAGCATGACGGGGGTGCGGCCGGTGACGGCGAGCGGCTCCCAGGAGGTGGCGACCATCATGGCCTCGCCGCCGTCCCGGTAGACGTACCGCGTGCGCATCACGCGGTCCCCCGGCTCGATGCCCAGCCGGGCGGCGGTCTCCCGGCCCGCGGCCTCCTGCTCGCTGTGCGCGTCCCAGGTGCCGCGCGCGCCCTCGGCGGCCTGCTCCTGCCGGAAGGGCGTGGCGCCGGAGGCGGGGCGGTAGCCGGAGCGGGCGACCCGGCGGGGCACCGGCCGCTCCCGCACGTACGTCCCCGAGCCGGAGCGGCCCTCGACGAGTCCCTCGGCCATGAGCACCTTGCGGGCCTCCAGCGCGACGGTGTCCGACACCCCGTACTCCTCGCGGATGCGCGCCTGCGAGGGAAGGCGGGTATGCGGCGGGAGCGAGCCGTTCGCGATCTTCTCCCGCAGATCGCTCGCCACGCGCAAATAGGCGGGCTGCTCACCGAACGTCACTGGACACTCCCCTCAGGTTGACAGACAGCTACAGCCTGACAACCGACTGTCGCGGTCCGCAAGCATGGGCCAGAGTTTCACCCGAAGTGATGAAGATGAACCACCCCCTCCCGACCCCTTGACCCCTATTGGTCTGGACCAATAACTTCCTGCTGCGCGTCCACGCTCCATCCCGCCTCGCACAGGAACGAGCCCATGCGTCCCAGAGTCCTGACCAAGCTCACCCTCGGCACGGCCGCGGCCGCCGCCCTCGGCCTCCTCGCCGGCCTGGCACCCGCCGCCGGCGCCCACCCGGACCCCGGCCCCCGGCCGCCCGCCGCCCCCGCCCTCAAGCGGGTCGGCTACTTCACCCAATGGGGCATCTACGGGCGGAACTTCCAGGTCAAGGACCTGGACACGAGCGGCTCCGCGGCCAGGCTGAGCCACATCAACTACGCCTTCGGCATCGTCGACAAGGCCGGCAAGTGCGTCATCGGCCCCGTCCCCGGCTCCGACCCCTGGGCCGACTACGTCCGCCCGGTCGACGCGGCCACCTCGGTGGACGGCACGGCCGACACCGCCGAGCAGCCGCTGGCCGGCAACTTCAACCAGCTGCGCGAGCTGAAGGCGAAGCACCCGAACCTCAAGGTCATGATCTCGCTGGGCGGTTGGAGCGGATCGGCGTACTTCTCCGACGCCGTGCGCACCCCCGCGTCCCGCAAGGCCCTGGTCTCCTCCTGCATCGACCTGTACATCAAGGGCGACCTCCCCCGGGACGGCGCCCGCGGCGGCGCCGGAGCCGCCGCCGGCCTCTTCGACGGCATCGACCTCGACTGGGAGTGGCCCGGCTCCGAGGGCAACCCGGGCAACGTGATCCGCCCCGAGGACAAGGTCAACTTCACCGCGCTGGTCCGGGAGTTCCGCACCCAGCTGGACGCCTACGGGCGTTCGCTGCCGCAGCGGAGGCACTACGAGCTCAGCGCGTACGTGCCCACCGCCCCCGCCAAGATCGACGCGGGCTTCGAGGTCGCGAAGATCATGCGGGACTTCGACTTCGTGAACCTCCAGGGCTACGACTTCCACGTCTCCGGCGAGAAGACCACCGCCCAGCAGTCCGCGCTCTTCGCCAGGAACGACTGGAGCGTCGAAGGGACCGTGAAGTCCTGGCTGCGGCGCGGCGCCCCGGCCCACAAGCTGGTGGTCGGCATGCCGTTCTACGGCCAGGGCTGGACCGGCGTGACCGGCGGCGGCGACGGCCTCGGCCGGCCGGCCACGGGACCCGCCCCGGCGACCTGGGCACCCGGCTCCGAGGACTACAAGAACCTCAAGAAGCTCGCGGAGTCCGGGACGTACACGCTCCACCGCGGCCACCGCGGCGGCCACGCCTGGCTCTTCGACGGCACCACCCTGTGGACCTACGACGACCCCGCCGTGCTGCGCACCAAGGCGAACTGGGTCCGCGTCCACGGGCTCGCCGGCGCGATGGTCTGGTCGCTGGACGGCGACACCGCCGACGGCGAGCTGATGCGCGCCATCGACCGCGGCCTCACCCGCCGCTGAACCACCCCCGCTCCCCCGGGACCGCCCGCCGGCGGCTCCCGCGGGGCCGCGGACCGGACCGCCGGCGACGGCGCGACCGGGGCACGGGACGGCGGCTGGTCACGGGCCGCCGTCCCCGCCCCGGCGCCGCCTCCCGGCCCCGGCGCCGGTCCGCACACGACGGGGCCGGGTCTCTCGCGCGAGACCCGGCCCCGTTCACGTAACGCCCGGAACGGCTCAGGCGGAGCCGTGCTCGCCCGGGACCGCCGGGGGCGTGTCCGTCAGGTCCAGGGCCTTGCGCACGCCGGCGCTGCCGCCCTCCGGCAGCAGCTCCCAGGCGCGGTCGTACTCCTTCCAGAACGTGCCCGCGTTCTTCGCCTCCGCCAGCTTCGCCCACTGCTTCGAGGCCGCGTCCAGGGTCGCGAGGTAGGCGCCCATCGGGGCCCGGGCCTCCTTCTCCCACACCCGGTCCTTCAGGCCGGAGCGGGCCGAGTCGACGGCCGCGCGCACGTCGGCGGCCCAGGCGCGGTTGGCCTCCAGGTCGTCCTCCGGGTCGTCCTCCGGCTCCTGGTAGACGGCGTCCTCGACGGGGTTCACCTGGGTGAGGAAGGCGAGCTGGTCGGGCGTGAGCGTGGTGCGGTCGGAGCGCAGCGAGCCCTTCGTGCGCCGCTCCCCGCCGAGGCCGCAGGCGATCCGGCGCTCGCCCCCGCGCCAGGACGCGCGGTCCGGGAAGTAGTAGAGGCTCATGACGTCGGCGTCCAGCGACCAGGTGTCCATGGCGTACGCGGCGGCCATGGCGTCGCACCGCTCCTCGCCGATCCGCTCCAGCTCCTTCTCGCCGGGCCAGCGGTCGAAGGCCGTCACCTCGAACCGGCCGGTGATCTCGCCGTCGTGGGACGCGGCGCAGTCGACGACCCGCACGCCGCGGGTGTACCGGTCGCCCGAGGAGTCGTCGACGAAGCACTCGCCGGTGCGCAGCTCGACGGGCGACCTGGCGGAGGCGGCCTCCCGCATGCCCTCGCCGAACTCCCGGACGGCGACCTGGAGCTGACCGCTGATCAGACCGACGAGGACGAGCAGGGTGCTGATCGAGGAGAGCACGGTGCCGGCGATCGCGAGCCCCTTGCCGCCCTGTCCGCGCTTCTTGATCTGCCGGAGCGAGAAGATCCCGAGGACGAGGCCGAGCGGCGGCAGGCAGCAGACGATGCCGCTGACGAGCGAGCCGATGGCGAGACCGTTGGTGGTGATGGCCGGCGGCGGCGGCACGTACGGCCCGTAGGGCCCCGGCACGCCCGCGTAGGGCATGCCGGGCGAGGTGTACGGGCCCGGCGCCGCGTACGCACCGGGTGCCGCGTGCGGGCCGGGCGTCGGGTACGCGCCCGGCGCGGCGGACGTCCCCGGCTCGGGCGGCTGGGGCGGCTGGGTCGGCTCCACGGGTACGGTGCTCCTGTAGGGGCGGGGACGAACAGACGATCGGGCGCGCATCGTACGCGGTCCGGGGGCGGGGGCGGCCATGCGGGGCACGGAGCGGACCGGCGACGCGGCGACCGCCGCGAAGGCGACGGGCTGGACGCCGTCGGTCCCCGGCGGGACCGTCCGGGCGGTGAACCGGCTCACCGCCCGCTGGGCCGCCGCGCTCCCCGCCGGGGCACGCGGCACCGTCCTCTCCGCCGCCGCCGTCTGGCCCCTGCTGGGCCTCCTCGCGGAGGGCGCGGCGGGCCCGGCGCGGGCCGAGCTGGAGGACGCGGTGGGGATGCCCGCGGACCGGGCCGCGGAGGCGGCGCGCGGGCTGGTGACGGCACTGGACCGGATCCGCGGCTCGGCGGCCGCGATCGGCCTGTGGGCGCGGCCGGGCCTGCCGCTGCGCGAGCGGTGGGTGGCCGGACTGCCGGCCGCCTCGTTCGGCCGGTTCAGCGGCGACGACACGGCGGACAGGGCGGCGCTGGACGCCTGGGCGGCGGAGCGGACCGGCGGGCTGATCCCGAGGATGCCGGTGGAGGTCGACGCGGACGTCCTGCTGGTGCTCGCGGCGGCCCAGACGCTGCGGACCCGGTGGTTGCAGCCCTTCTGGGACTTCGAGTGGACGCCGGAGAGCGGCCCCTGGGCGGGCCGGAGTCTGGTGGGGCTGCGCCGCTGGACCAGCCTGCTGGACCGGGTCGGCGTCGCGGAGACCCCCGCCGGTCCGCTGACGGTCCTCAGGGTGCTGGGCGACACCGGGGTCGACGTCCACCTCCTGCTCGGCGCGGAGGGGGCCGCGCCCGGCGCGGTGCTCGCCGCGGGGGTCGGGGTGGTCGGCGGGGCACACCCCGTCGTGACCGGCGATGTGCTGCCGCTCGGCGAACCGGGGCCGGGGCTCCGGGTGGAGCACGTACGCAGCAGCACGCGCGAGCACGAACTGGGCCTCGGGATACCGGCGTTCGACCTCACCGCCGAGCACGACCTGCTGGCGTCGGCGGCCGTGTTCGGGCTGGGCGCGGCGACCGACCGCGACCACGGCCACTTCCCCGGCGTCAGCGACAGCCCCCTGGCGATCGCCCAGGCGAAGCAGGCGGGCATGGCCCGCTTCACGCGTGACGGCTTCGAGGCGGCGGCGGTGACCGTGATCGGCGCCGCCGCCGGCGCCGGGGTCGAGCCGCGCCTGCGGTACCGGGTCCGCCGGGTGCGGCTGGACGTGGACCGGCCCTTCGGCTTCCTCGCCGTGCACCGCACCTCGCGGCTGGTGCTGTCGGCGGGCTGGGTCACCGACCCGGTGGGGTACACCGAAGCCCCGTACGCCTACGACGAGGACGAGGACGAGGACGAGGACGACTGGAGCTGAGGACGCGGAAGGGGCGGCCACCGGTGGTGGCCGCCCCCGTGTCACTCGGGTCGGAGCGGGTCAGAACTGGAGCGCCCAGGAGTCGATCTTCCCGGTGTCGTAGTTCGCGTTGTCCGTCACCCGGAGCTTCCAGGTGCCGTTGGCGACCTCGGCGGAGGCGTTCACCGTGTACGTGGTGTTGATGTTGTCCGCGCTGCCGCCGGTGCCGAACGCCTTCAGGGTGTAGGCGGTGCCGTCGGGGGCGATCAGCTGGACCTGGAGGTCGCCGATGTAGGTGTGGACGATGTTCACCGGGACCTGGAGGGCCGAGGGGGCGTTGCCGGCGACGCCGCTGACGGTGACCGGGGACTCGACGGTCGCGTTGTCGGCGATGGCGTGGTCGGCGGTGTTCTCGAACTTCGGGCCGGGCGGCGGGGTGGTGCCGCCCCCGCCGACGAAGAGGAGCTTGTTCGGGGAGCCGGTGCCGGGGCTGGTGACCACGTTCGGCGTGGCGGCGGTGGTGAGGGCCGTGGAGACCTGCGCCGGCGTGGCCGTCGGGTTGTCGGCGAGGTAGACGGCGGCGGCGCCGGCCACGTGCGGGGTGGCCATCGAGGTGCCGGAGATGGTGTTGGTGGCGGTGTCGCTGGTGTTCCAGGACGACTTGATGGAGGAGCCCGGGGCGAAGATGTCCAGGACGCTGCCGTAGTTGGAGAAGCTGGAGCGGGCGTCGCTGCTGGTCGTGGAGCCGACCGTGATGGCCTCGGTGACCCGCGCCGGCGAGTAGTTGGAGGCGTTGGAGCTGTCGTTGCCGGCCGCGACCGCGTAGGTGATGCCGGCCGCGATGGAGTTGCGGACGGCCTGGTCGAGGACGGTGTCGACGCCGCCGCCGAGGCTCATGTTGGCGACGGCCGGCTTGACCGCGTTCCGGGTCACCCAGTCGATGCCGGCGACGACCTGGTCGGTGGTGCCGGAGCCGTTGTTGTCGAGGACGCGGACGCCGACGATCTTCGCCTTCTTGGCGACGCCGTAGGAGGAGCCCGCGACCGTACCGGCGACGTGGGTGCCGTGGCCGTGCCCGTCCTGGGCGGTGTTGTCGTTGTCGATGGCGTCGTAGCCGTTGGCGGCCCGGCCGCCGAAGTCGCTGTGGCTGATGCGGACGCCGGTGTCGATGATGTACGCGGTCACGCCCTGGCCGGCGGTGTCCGGGTACGTGTAGCTCTGGTTCAGCGGCAGCGCCTTCTGGTCGATCCGGTCCAGGCCCCAGGACGGCGGGGAGGGCTGGGTGGCGTCGACGGTGAAGACGCGGTTCTGGACCACGGACTTCACGGCGGGGTCGGCGGCGAGCTTCTTCGCCTGCGCCTCGGAGACCTCGATCGCGTAGCCGTTCACCGCCGAGGTGTACGTGCGCTTGATCGTGGCGCCGAACTTGCCGGGGATGGCACGGCCCTTGGCGGTCTCGGCCTGGGCGGACTCGTCGAGGGTGACGATGTAGCTGCCGGGGATGGTGCCTTCGGCGCCGGCGTTCTCGATGACGCCCTCCGCGGCCGTGGGGGCGGCCGTGGCGGGGAGGGCGGAGAGCGTGCCGAGGGCGAGCGCCGTGACGGCTATGGCCGCGGCGGTGGAGATACGGCGACGCGATGCGCGCAGCACTGCCATGTGAGGTGTCCTCCTCGTGGGGGGTGCTCCCGTGGGGAGGGAGCCGAGTGACCTTCACTCACGACAGGGACATGACAAGAACACATGAGGGTCCCGCGGGGCCCGCGCCTTCCGGCCGCCCTGCCGTCGACCGAAAGATTGACCGATCCATAGGAATCCCACAAGGGCACCAGCAGGGCCGCAATTCCTGTGCCACGGGCCGGACATGACCCACGAGTAGCTTCGTGCGGGCCGCGCGACCCCGCTCACCTGCGGGGTTCCGCACCGGCCGGTCCGCCCCCGACTCCCGCCAGGCGTACGGGAATTCACACCGCCGTCACGCGCGGAAGGGCCCGTCTCCGATCCCCCTGGAGACGGGCCCGCGGCGCGGGAGGCGTACCGGGACGACTCAGAAGTCGTCGGCGCCGTTGCGGAGTTCGGGCGTCCAGTACCCCGTCTTGGCGACGGCCTCGTCGACGGCGACGCCGCCCGCCGGGGCGGTCACCACGACGCTGCCCTCGGCCGGACCGTCGGCCGCGAAGAGGTTCACGTTGAACTCCTTCACCACCTTGTTGTCCTCGTGGACACCGCCGAGCGAGATCCGCACGTTGGCGTACGCGGGCGCGCCCGGGTCGAGGACCACCGGGGCGGCCGGCCGGCTCTTGGCGACCGGCGGCACGTCCTTCGCCGTCTGGATGTCGCCGAAGGCGATGAGCGGGTGGCCGAGGAGGGTGCAGGCGCGGCCGGAGGTGTTGGTCGCGGTCAGGACGATGTGCTCGGTGGGCACCTCGTCGGCCTTCGCCGCGGTGATCTTCACGTCGCCGTGGGCGCAGGCGGGTGCCTCGGCGCCGGAGCCGGCGCCCTTCGTCGTCTCCGAGCCGTCGCCGCCCGAGGTGCCGCCCGAGGTGCCGCCCGAGCCGGTCGTGGTCTTCGCGGCGGCCGGGGCGGCGGAGGCGCCGTCCTGGCCGGCCGCCGTGGCCGAGGCCGAGGCCGAGGCGGCCGGGGCGGCGGCCGTGGTCTCCGGGGCGGCGGCGGACTGCGAGCTCCGCGCGCTGCCGGCGTCCTTCGCGCCCGCGTCGTCTCCCCCGCAGGCGGTCAGCGAGAGCGAGGCCGCGGCGACGGCGGCGACGAGAAGGGCGGTCCTGATGGTGCGGTGTGACGTACGCATGTCGGTGGTTCCCCCGTGAAGCGTGGAGCGCGTGGTGGTGCGGTCGGTTGTTGCCGAGTACAGCCTCCGGCACCGCACTGCCGTCCCGCTTGCGTATCGCTAACGCCCCGCCGCGAGCCGCGCCAGCCGCTCCGCCGCCCGCGCCGTACCCTCCGGGAAACCCGCCGCCTCGGAGTCGGCGGCGGCCCGTTCCAGCTGGTGGGCGGCCTCCTCCAGGCGTCCGATGCCGGCCAGCGCCTCGCCCCGCACGATCCGCAGCTGGGCCTGGACGACGACGGCGTCGGGGGCGACGAGTTCCCCGGCGCGAAGGACGTGCGCCAGCGCCTCCTCGTACTCCCCCGCCCCCAGACAGTGCCCGGCCAGGTGCTGGAGGGTCAGCACCTGCGTGGACGGGTGCCCGATCCGGTCGGCGAGCGCGACCGCCTCCCGCATCAGCACGCGCGCCCGGGCACACTCCCCGGTGGCGTCGAGGACGGCCGCGTGGTTGACCACCGCGATGGCCTCGCTGATCGGGTCCCCGGCCTCCGCGGCGAGCCCCGGCGCCTGCTCCAGGTGGACGAGCGCCTCCTCGTTCCGCCCCTCCTGGTGCAGGATCCAGCCGAGCAGCGCCCGG
Organism: Streptomyces sp. NRRL F-5727; assembly: GCF_000719555.1. GTDB lineage: Bacteria > Actinomycetota > Actinomycetes > Streptomycetales > Streptomycetaceae > Streptomyces. The sequence continues at coordinate 46,078 of NZ_JOGX01000037.1, read as the reverse complement.
GTCCTGGACTGGGCGTCGGGGTCGCCGACCGCCTCGGCGGAGGCGAGCCCCGCCTCCAGGAGCGGGGTCCAGCCGTCCTGGAGCCGCATCAGCATCAGCGGCCAGGCCACCAGGGCCAGCCGCCAGGCCCGGTCGTGCAGCCCGAGGGCGGCGGAGGCGGCCACGGCGCCCTCCAGGGCGGGGCGTTCGGCCGCGTACCAGTCGAGCGCGGCCGTCCGCCCCTCGAACTCCGGGACGGCGGCGGGCCTGCGGACGTCGGCGGGCAGGGCGTAGCAGGGCTGCGAGCCGGGTTCGGCGGCGGCGTCGGCGGCGAGCCCGGTGTACAGGTAGTGGTCGAGCAGCCGGCGCAGCCCCTCCGGGTCGGCCTGCGCGGCGAGGTCGCGGGCGTAGAGGCGTACGAGGTCGTGCGGGGTCCAGCGGCCGGGCACCGCCTCGGTCAGCAGGTGCGCGGCGGCGAGCCGTTCCAGGTCGGCCGTGGCCCGCGCCGGGGTGGTGCCGGTGAGCGCGGCGGCGGCGAAGTGGTCCAGGTCCGAGCCGGTGTGCAGGCCGAGGGCGCGGAAGGCGCGGGCGGCGGAGTCGGGCAGCTGCTGCACGGTGAGGCGGAGGGCGGCGGAGACGCCGACGTCCTCGACGTCGAGGAGGGCCAGCCTGCCCTGCTCGTCGGCGAGTTCGCCGACCATGGCGCCGAGGAGGCGGCCCGGCCGCTCGGCGAGCCGGGCGGCCGTCACCCGCAGCGCCAGCGGCAGCCCGTCGCAGAGCCCCGCGAGCCGGGCCGCCGCGTCCGGCTCCGCGGAGACCCGCGCCTCGCCGAGCACCGTCGCGAGGAGCGCGGTGGCGGCGTCCGGCGGCAGCTGGCCGAGCGGCACCGGGCGGGCCGCGTCGGAGGCGATCAGCCCGCCGAGCCGGTCCCGGCTGGTCACCACGGTCACACAGTCGTCGCCGCCCGGCAGCAGCGGCCTGACCTGCTCCGAGGAGCGGGCGTTGTCGAGGACGACGAGCATCCGGCGGCCGGCGGTCAGGGTGCGGAAGAGCGCCCCGCGGCCCACCGCGGTCTCCGGCACCCGCTGCTGCGGCACGCCGAGGGCGAGCAGGAACTCCCGCAGCACGACGCCGGTCTCGGGCGCCGGGGTGTCGCTGAAGCCGCGCAGGTCGGCGAAGAGCCGCCCGTCGGGGAAGGCGGCCCGCCGCCGGTGCGCCCAGTGCAGCGCGAAGGCGGTCTTGCCGACCCCGGCGGGCCCGGTGACCAGGCAGACCGGCCCCTCGCCGCCGCCGGCCGCCCGGTCGAGCAGCCCGGTCTCGGCCTCCCGCCCGGTGAAGCCGCGCGGCGCCCGGGGCAGCAGCTCGGGGACGACGGACGGCTCCGGCGCCGGCGGCTCGGGGGCGTCGGGCACCGGGGCGAGGACCGCCCCCTGGTCGCGCAGCAGCCCGGCGTACGTCTCGCTCAGCGCCCGGCCCGGGTCGACGCCCAGCTCCTCGGCGAGCAGCCGGCGGGTGCGGTGGTACCAGTCGAGCGCGTCCGAGCGGCGTCCGGCCCGGGCCAGCGCCGTCATGAGCGCGGCGGCCAGCGACTCGCGCAGCGGGTGCGCGACCGCCTCGGTCCGCAGCACGGCGGCGGCCCGGCCGTGCTCGCCCAGCTTCCCGTACGCCTGCGCCAGCGCCTCCACCGAGGAGAGCCGCAGCTCCTCCAGGGCGGTGGCGGCGGCCTCCAGCGGGCCGCTCGGCACGGTGCCGGTGAGCGCGGGCCCCTGCCAGTACGACAGCGCCTCGCGCAGCATCCGCACGCTGTCGGCGGCATGCCGCTGCGCGCCCGCGAGCCCCACCAGCTCCTCGAAGCGGTGGGCGTCGACCAGCGATTCTGGCATCCGCAGCAGATACGCGGAGCCCTGCGTGGTGAGCTCGACCCCGTACGCCTCGGCACCGTGCGCGGCGAGCAGCGCCCGCAGCCGCGAGACGTGCCCCTGGAGCACCGTCTTGGCGTGCGTCGGAGGCTCGTCCTCCCACAGCGCGTCCATCAGCGCCGTCACGTGCACGGCCGTGTTGGGGCGCAGCAGCAGCGCGGCCAGCAGACTGGTGCGCTTCGCCGGTCCCGGGGCGACGTCGCCGCCCTCCGTGACGACCGCGACGGACCCGAGCAGCCGGAACTCCACCCGTACCTCCGCGTTCCCTGTCCCCCGCAACCCCGGCCCAGAGAATACGCGTCGGGCCCGCCCCGACCTGCATCGATCCCGCCCGGCGCCCGGAATCGGGCCGAAACCGGTGGGGCACCGCACGGCGCGGCAGGCGGAACGGGCGCCGCGCAGGTGCCGGCGCCGGGCCCGGGCCGCCTCGTGGGCGAGGTGGTCGCTCAGGAAGCGCCGGCCCTCGGTCCCCCTCCCCGACCTGGGCGGACCCCGCTTCTCCCGACCGGTTCCGACGGCGGCCGCTGGGATACGGTGCGACCTTTGACAGCCGACGAAGGAGCTCCTCATGTCCCTTTGGCGCAAGCCCTCTTACCTGGTGGGCGCCCTGGCGCTCACCACCGCCCTCAGTACGTCGCTGATCGCCACGACGGCGCCCGGCGCCGCCGCCGAGGGGACGTCCGCGGTCGCCGAGGACCGGGTCCTGCGGATCTACAACAACAACATCGAGAACCTGGTGCGGAACAACGCCGACGGTACGTGCACCCGCATCTCCGGCCCGGACCACCTGACGTCCGAACTCGTCGACGACAACGGCCAGACGGGCACCGCCGGCGTCAAGGCGCCCGACCTGCTGATCATCCAGCAGGTCCGCGGCCGCGGCCAGGCCGACGCGTACGCCGACCAGCTGTCGGCCAAGTTCGGGCTGCCCGCGGGGACCTACAAGGTGGTGCTCGCCGCCGAGGACCCGGAGGAGTGGGGTCTCAGCCACGGCTGCAGCGACCAGTCGCTGGGCGACCTGAAGAAGAAGCAGACCAACGGCATCATCTACAACACCCAGCGGCTCACCCTCACCGACACGTCGCTGTACTGGAGCGCCGGCTGGCTCAAGCCCGTCCCCGGCGTGGACCCCGCCACCCTCTACGACAACGGCGCCGGCTGCACCCTCTACAAGCCGCCGAACGCCGACGACGGCGCCGCCTACACGTACAAGTGGCGGCGCACGAGCGCCATCGCCGCCCGGTTCACCATCAAGAACACGTCGACGGACGTGTTCGCCGCCACCATGCACCTCCCGGAGCAGAACAAGGACTTCCCCTGCGCCGGCGACGGGATCAAGGGCATCGGCGACACCGGCATCCGCATCGGCACCGACGCCGCCAACCTGATGGCCGGCACCTCCATCCGCGCCGTCGGCATCGACGCCAACCGCACCGCCATACCGGCCGACACCCTGAGCGGCTACGGCATGACCGGCTACGGCACGAAGCCGACCAGCGGCACCCGCAAGATCGACTACCTCTTCCTCCAGGGCACCGTCCAGCCCTCCCCGATCGGCCACACGGTCGACGGAACGAAGTCCAACCACAAGGCCCTCTACGGCTTCGTCCAGTTCTGACCGCCACCGAAACCCGGGCGCACAGGGCAAAGGCCGTCCGCCCCGCTCGACAGCGGGGTCGGACGGCCTTCCGCCAGACGTGTCAGACGTTGAAGCGGAATGTCCGAGCCTTGGCTCTGACCTGCGACGGAGCCGCACGCAGCGCCCTGACCAGGCATTTCCCTGTTGACATGCGTTGGGTCCCGACGGTCGCTTACGGGTGTCCTGCGGACTCTTCGCGGACCGCTCCCAGCCGCGCCTGCTCCTCCTCGACGATCTGGCGGGCCATCTCCGTGTCCGAAACGTCGACCGCGTCCGGCGTCGACTCGGCGACCGCGCTGCGACGTGCGTATGCGTCGAACAGGCGGGTCTTGTTCTTCAGCATCTCCACCATCCGCTCGTCCACCCCGCGGGTGGCGAGCAGCCGGTGCACCCGTACCGAGCGCACCTGCCCCATGCGGTGGGCCCGCGCCACGGCCTGGTGCTCGATGGTCGGTTTGATCTGAGGCTCACAGATGATCACGACGGACGCGGCCTGCATGTTGAGCCCCACTCCCGCCGCCTGGATCTGCGCCACGAGCACCGCGTGACCCGGGACGGCGGCGAACTCGTCCACCAGCTGCTGGCGGCGCGCGGGCGGCACGCTTCCCGAGATCGGACCGAACACCTGACCGCCGCCGTTGCTCCGCGCGCCGTCCAGTGTGTCCTTCACCGTTCCAAGGACGTCCCTGAAGTTGGAGAACACCACCACCTTCAACCCGTTCTCGGCGGCGTCCTCGACGATCTCGCGCAGCCGGTTCAGCTTGGCCGACTTCTCGGGGCGCGCATACGCCGCTCTACGCATTGCCATGAAGTTGCCGGCGCGCACGGCCTCGCGGTAGGCGTCTTCGTCCGACGCGCTCAGCTCCTCCCATTCGTCCGTGTGCTGGAGCGCGGGCAGTTCGGTCAGAACGTCCTGCTGGTTTCGACGCAGATAGACCGGGGCGACGGCTTTCCGGAATGCCTTGGAACCGGCCACACCGTCTCGGTCACCGACACCCTCCGCAAGGTGCGGCTGGAGAATCTGCACAAGACTGCGAAACTCGGCGACCCGGTTCTCCATGGGCGTGCCGGTCATGAAGAGAACGCGTTCACAGTGCCCGGACCACTCGGTCACGGCCTGGGAGCGACGCGTCTTCGGATTCTTCACGTAGTGCGCCTCGTCCACGATCAGCATTCCCACCTCGCCACCTTCGGGGGCCGGGAAGCCACGCAAGGCGTCGAAGGTAGTCACCCCTACGCCGCCCCGCCCCTTCCAGTCGGCGAACGCTTCCTGCCTGTCGGGGCCGTGAAGAGGCATCACGCGCAGCCTGCTGCGGGCCTCGACCTCCCGTGCCCAGTTGATCAGGACGCTGGCCGGGCAGACAACCATGAAATGGCTCTTCCCTTCGGCTGCGAGATGAGCCAGAGCGGCGATGGCCTGGATGGTCTTACCGAGCCCCATCTCGTCGCCGAGAATCACCTTGCGTTGCGCCAGGGCGAAGCGAGCCCCAAAGGCTTGATAGCCGCGCAGCGACACCCGCCTGTGAGTGTCATCGAGCATCTGGTCGCGGACCCGCTCGGCGACTTCGTCGGGCAGGAACCCCTCGGCAGCGGCAGTATCGGGCCTGCGCCTGGAGATCTCCGCGAGCAGGCTGTAGTACTCGGCGGAGCGCAGCTCGAAGTCGACCCAGGCCGCGACCTCGTTCGGGGTGCCGCGCAGCAGATCGACCGACGCCTGTGCCAGCAGCTCCGCCACACCGCCCTGCGTTGCTCCCTCGGTCAGCCTCCGGACCTCTGCAACGGCCTCCAGCACCCGACTCCGTTTTGCCTGCCCCACCAGCAGCATCCGCAGCCGCCCGGCGGCCGGCCTGGCCTCGGCCAGCAGCGGACCGAGCCGCTCCGAGAGAGCCACAGCCGTGTCGACAGCTCGCCGCGCATCGGGGCCCGCTTCCACCAGCACATGCAGGGCCACGATGAGAGCGGTGGTTCGCGGCTCCGGCCGATCCACGTCGATGTGGACGGTGATGGTCTCCCGAACGGCGTCGGCTATCTGGCGTGCCGCCGCGACCGCCTGATCAGCGGTCCGCTGCCCCACGCCGGGAATCTGCCGCAAACGGTAGGACCCGGCGTCAAGAACCTGCCGGACCGACCGCAGCCCGCTCCTCTCGACCTCCCCGAGCCTCAGCCGACCCTCGGTGATCTCCTTCAGCCGGGCCACTGGGATGGCATCGAGCGCCTGTTCCGCCGCCGCATCGCAGATCGGTTTCAGCGCCGCCCGAACTGCCTCGACTGCCCGTTCGTGGTCACCGACCACCGCCTGCGCCGCCTCGTACAGCCGCGCTCCGGTGGCGACCGCCTCCCGCTCACTGCGCCCCATCCCGCCCCGGCCCCTCTCGCTGTGTCCCCGCATACTGCCACCGCTGCCCCCGGGTGCCGGGCGGCACCAACGTTGTGTACACATGGCACACTCGGTACCATTGAGCTCATGACGCAGCCGCTACCCATAGAGTCCATCCGCGACGTACGCGCTCACCTGGCCGAAGTCGTCGAACGGGCCGACCGCGACGACGTACCCACTGTCATCACCCGCCGCGGCAAGCAGGTAGCCGCCGTGGTCTCGATCGAGGTGCTGCGCAAGTACCAGGAGTGGGAAGAGCGCGAGATCAACCGCATCATCGACGAGCGCATGGCAAACCCGGCCGCCGGCGTCCCGATCGAGGACGTGATGAGGGAGACGCTGGCACGCAGTGAGTGACTACCGCACGGTGTTCCGGCCCGAGGCCCAGGCGGAGCTGCGCAAGATCCCGCGTGACATGGCGCTTCGCATCCTGGCCAAACTGACAGAGCTGGAGAGCGACCCCTTCGGCTTCAACACCACCGCACTCGTATCCCAGCCCGAGCGTCGCCGCCTACGGGTCGGCGACTACCGTGTCGTCTACACGATCGACAACGGGGAGCTGGTGGTGTGGGTCGTACACGCCGGACACCGTTCCACGGTCTACGACACGTAGCCGCTCCAGTTCTGCGGACTGCTGCGGACAGCACAACGGCCTGACCTGCTTTCCCGCAGGTCAGGCCGTTTGCCCACGTCCAATCAGACGTTGAAGCGGAACTCCACCACGTCGCCGTCCTGCATGACGTACTCCTTGCCCTCCATGCGGGCCTTGCCGGCGGCGCGGGCCTCGGCTACGGAGCCGGTCTCGACCAGGTCGGCGAAGGAGATGACCTCGGCCTTGATGAAGCCCTTCTGGAAGTCGGTGTGGATGACACCGGCCGCCTCGGGGGCCGTGGCGCCCTTCTTGATCGTCCAGGCGCGGGACTCCTTCGGGCCTGCCGTGAGGTAGGTCTGGAGGCCGAGGGTGTCGAAGCCGACGCGGGCGAGGATGGCCAGGCCGGGCTCCTCGGCGCCGACGGACTCCAGGAGCTCCATGGCGTCCGCCTCGTCGAGCTCGGCGAGGTCCGCCTCCAGCTTGGCGTTGAGGAAGATCGCCTCGGCCGGGGCGACGAGGGCGCGCTGCTCGTCCTTGAAGGCGTCGTCGGTGAGCTCGTCCTCGTCGACGTTGAAGACGTAGAGGAAGGGCTTGGTGGTGAGGAGGTGGAGGTCGTGGAGGAGCTCCGCCTTCTCCGAGCCCTGGACGATGCCCTGCGAGAAGAGGGTGTCGCCGCGCTCCAGGATCTCCTTCGCCGCCTCGACGGCCGCGACCTTGGGGGCCACGTCCTTCTTGATGCGGGCCTCCTTCGCCAGGCGCGGGAGGACCTTCTCGATGGTCTGGAGGTCGGCGAGGATCAGCTCGGTGTTGATCGTCTCGATGTCGTCCTTCGGCGAGACCTTGCCGTCGACGTGCACGACGTTCTCGTCCTTGAAGGCACGGATGACCTGGCAGATCGCGTCGGACTCGCGGATGTTCGCCAGGAACTTGTTGCCCAGGCCCTCACCCTCGCTCGCGCCGCGCACGATGCCGGCGATGTCGACGAAGTCGACCGTGGCCGGGAGCACGCGCTGCGAGCCGAAGATCTCGGCGAGCTTCTGCAGGCGGGCGTCGGGGACGCCGACGACGCCGACGTTCGGCTCGATCGTGGCGAACGGGTAGTTGGCCGCCAGCACGTCGTTCTTGGTCAGGGCGTTGAACAGGGTCGACTTGCCGACATTCGGCAGGCCGACGATTCCGATCGTGAGCGACACGGTGGCGACTTCCCTAGATACGGATGATGGGTCGATCCCCCAGTTTACGGGGGGTCCGGCCCGGCCCTCACCGGCCGCCGGCGACGGACTCCGGCCGACTTCGGCCGAACTGCGGCCCGAGGTCACCCGAAGGGCGTGTCCCGGGCCCGTCCGGCCGCCGGGTCGACCTACGTTGGTGAGGTGGAGCAGCACAGGACAAGTCAGCCGCAAGGCCGCCGACGGCCCCAGACCCCTCTCACGCCGCCCGGCGCACTGGTGGAGGTGGAGGGGGGCACGGCCGGCGCGGCCACCGTCTACCGGGTCGGCGGCCCGGCCGCCGCGCGGGTGCCGGCGCCGGTCGTGCAGGCGCTGCGGCGGCTGCCCGCGCCGCGGCTCACCGGGCTCGGCGCGGGGCTCTTCGCCTCGGCCGCGATGCTGGTGGTCGGCTTCCTGGACTGGCTGGTCCTGGACGGGGCGCCGCTGGCGTTCGGGCTGCTGTTCCTGCCGGTCAGCGCGCTGACCGCGCTCTGGGTGCGGACCGCCGACCTGGTCACCGCGCCGATCGCGGTGCCGATCGCCTTCGCCGTCGGCGTCGTGCCGATCGCGGGCGGCACCGGCGGCTTCGGCGGCCAGGCGATGGCCGTGGTCACCGCGCTCGCCGTGCACGCCGGATGGCTGTACGGGGGCACGCTGATCGCCGGCGTCATCGCGAGCGTGCGGAAGGCGCGGGACATGGGCCGGCGGCGGCGCCGGCCGGCGGGGACCCCGTCCCGGCCGCCGTCCGGGGCTCCCCGGGGCCGGACGGGCGGCGGGCCCGCCGCCCGCCGCGACCAGGCTCCCGCGCGCGGCCGGCGGCCGGCCCCGTAGCCGTAGCCCTTCCTAGCCTTCGTGGCGGGAGGCGGCCATCGCCGCGCCGACGATGCCCGCGTCGTTGCGCAGCTCCGCGGGGACGATCTCGGCGCGGATGCCGTCCAGGTACGGCAGGAACTTGTCCGCCTTGCGGCTGACTCCCCCGCCGAGGATGAACAGCTCCGGGGAGAAGAGCATCTCGACGTGGGCCAGGTACTTGCGGAGCCGTTTGGTGGCCCAGTGCTCCCAGCTGAGCTCCTCGTCCTCGCGCGCCTTCGAGGAGGCGCGCTTCTCGGCGTCGTACCCCTTGAGCTCCAGGTGGCCGAGCTCCGTGTTGGGGACGAGCCGGCCGTCGGTGAAGACGGCGGAGCCGATGCCGGTGCCGAGGGTCAGCAGGATGACCGTGCCGGTGCGGCCGCGCCCGGCGCCGAAGGTCATCTCGGCGACGCCGGCCGCGTCGGCGTCGTTGAGGACGGTGACCGGGAGCCCGCCGACGGCCTCGCCGATCAGGGCGCCGGCGTCGGTGCCGATCCAGGACGCGTCGACGTTGGCGGCGGTACGGACCGTGCTGCCGGTGACGACGCCCGGGAAGGTGACACCGACCGGGCCGTCCCAGCCGAAGTGCGCCACGACCTCCGCGACGCGGCCCGCGACGTCCTGGGGCGTCGCGGGCTGCGGGGTGAGGACCTTGTGCCGCTCGACGGCGAGGGCGCCGCGCCCCAGGTCCACGGGGGCGCCCTTGATGCCCGAGCCGCCGATGTCCACTCCGAAGACGTTCATGGACTCAACTTACGGGCATCCGCCGACGGCTACTCCCTGACGAGCCCGACGGCGACTCCTTGCGAGCCCGACGGCGACTCCCTGCGAGCTCGGCGGCTACTCCTTGACGAGCTCGGCGGCCTCGGCGCGCAGGTCGCGGCGGAGCTCCTTCGGGAGCGAGAAGGTGAGGTGCTCGTCGGCGGTCTTGACGATCTCCACGTCGGCGTAGCCGCGCTGCGCCAGCCACTCCAGGACCTCCTGGACCAGCACGTCGGGGACGGAGGCGCCGGAGGAGAGGCCGACCGAGGTCACGCCCTCCAGCCACGCCTCGTCGATCTCGCTGGCGAAGTCCACCAGGTACGCGGCGGGGACGCCGGCCTGCTTGGCGACCTCGACCATGCGGATCGAGTTCGAGGAGTTCTTGGAGCCGACGACGATGACGAGCTCGGCCTGGCCGGCCAGCTCCTTGATCGCGGTCTGGCGGTTCTGCGTGGCGTAGCAGATGTCGTCCGACGGCGGGGAGATCAGCTGCGGGAACTTGTCCTTGAGGGCGTCGACCGTCTCCATGGTCTCGTCGACCGAGAGGGTGGTCTGGGAGAGCCAGACGACCCGGGAGGGGTCGCGGACCTCGACCTTGGCGACGTCCTCGGGGCCGTCGACGAGCTGGATGTGGTCGGGGGCCTCGCCGGAGGTGCCGATGACCTCCTCGTGGCCCTCGTGGCCGATGAGGAGGATGTCGAAGTCCTCCTTGGCGTAGCGGATGGCCTCCTTGTGGACCTTGGTGACCAGCGGGCAGGTCGCGTCGATCGTCGCGAGCCGGCCCTGGCGGGCCTCCTCGTGGACGGTCGGGGCGACGCCGTGCGCGGAGAACATCACGATGTTGCCCGGCGGGACCTCGGTGGCCTGGTCGACGAAGATCGCGCCCTTCCGCTCCAGGGTCTGGACGACGTACTTGTTGTGGACGATCTCGTGGCGCACGTAGACGGGGGCCCCGTACTGCTCCAGGGCCTTCTCCACGGCGATCACGGCACGGTCCACGCCCGCGCAGTAGCCGCGGGGAGCGGCGAGCAGGACACGCTTCGGGCGGTTGGTCGCGGGCGTTGCAGTCATGCGTCCCATCGTAAGGCCGCGTCGGTGACGGCTTGGAGCGCGGCCGTGTCCGAAACTGACGCCATGGCTGAGAACGCGCAGGTGGACGGGGCGACGGCGGGGCCGGACCACACGGGGCTCCGCCGGACGCTCGGTTTCCGCGACCTGGTCGTGTACGGGCTGCTGTTCATCGCCCCGATGGCGCCGGTCGGCGTCTTCGGCACGCTGGACGCCAAGTCGCACGGCGCGGTCGCACTGGTGTACGTCGTGGCGACGGTGGCCATGGCGTTCACGGCCTTCAGCTACGCGCAGATGGTCCGGGTCGCCCCGCAGGCCGGCTCGGTCTTCGCGTACGCGCGCAAGGGGCTGGGCGAGGGGTTCGGCTTCGTCGCCGGCTGGATGGCGATGCTCGACTACCTGCTGATCCCGGCGGTCGCCTACCTCTTCGCGGGGATCGCGATGGAGGCGCTGGTGCCGGAGGTGCACCGGTGGGTGTGGACGGGGATCGCGGTGGTGGTGACCACCCTGCTCAACCTGTGGGGGGTGCGGGCGGCGGCCCGGGTCGGCTTCGCGGTGCTCGCGATGGAGATCGTGGTGCTGCTGGTCTTCGTGGTGTCGGCGGTGGTGGTGCTGGCGCGGGACGGGGCGCAGCGCGACTGGTGGTCGCCGCTCGCCGGCGACGGGACCTTCTCGCTCGCGGCGGTGATCGGCGCGGTGTCGGTGGCGGTCCTGTCGTACCTGGGCTTCGACGCGATCGCGGCCTTCGCGGAGGAGGTGACCGGGGGGTCGGCGAAGGTGGCGCGGGCGCTGCTCTTCTGCCTGCTCCTGGCGGGTGCGCTCTTCGTCGCGCAGACGTGGCTGGTGGCGCTGCTCGAACCGGTCTCCTCGGCGGAGCTGGCGGCCGACCCGGCGAAGCAGGGCTCGGCCTTCTACGACGCGGTGGACGCCTCGGTCGGCGGGTGGCTGCACGATCTGGTCGCGGTGTCGAAGGCGATCGGCGCGGCCTTCGCGGCGCTGGCCGGGCAGGCGGCGGGCGGGCGGCTGCTCTTCGCGATGGGCCGGGAGGGGCGGCTGCCGCACGCGCTGGCCCGGACCGACTCGGGCGTGCCGCGGGTGGCGCTGCTGGTGTCGGCGGCGGTGACGATGGTCGCGGCGGTGTGGGCGGCCCGGCGCGACGACGGCCTGGACCACCTGGTGTCGGTGGTGGACGTGGGCGCGCTGACGGCCTTCGTGCTGCTGCACGCGAGCGTGGTGGGCTGGTTCGCGGTCCGGCGGGCGGAGGGGGAGCCGCACTGGCTGAAGCACGTCGTCCTGCCGGTGGTCGGCGCGGCGATCCTGGTCGCGGTGATCGTGGAGGCGTCGGCGGCGGCGCAGCTGGTGGGCGTGATCTGGCTGGGCGTGGGGCTGGTGGTGCTGGCGATGCAGGGGGCGGGGCGGCGGCCGGCCGGGGGCTGAGCCGTCCGGGAGGATCGGGGCGGGGCGCGCCGATGACGTTGTCGGAGGGCGCGGTTACGCTCGGTGCATGGGTCTGACTACGTCCGCCGAAGCGCCGCTGCCCGTGGGTGAGGTCTCCCGGATGATCGGGGGATGGATCGACCGGCTGGGGGCGATCTGGGTCGAGGGGCAGATCACGCAGCTCTCGCGCCGCCCCGGTGCCGGGGTGGTCTTCCTGACGCTGCGGGATCCCTCGCACGACATCTCCATCGGGGTGACCTGCTACCGGCAGGTCTTCGACGCGGTGGCCGACGTCGTCTCGGAGGGCGCCCGGGTCGTCGTGCACGCCAAGCCGGAGTGGTACGCGCCGCGCGGGCAGCTGTCGCTGCGGGCGGTGGAGATAAGGCCGGTGGGGATCGGCGAGCTGCTGGCGCGGCTCGAACAGCTGAAGCGCGGGCTGGCGGCCGAGGGGCTGTTCGCGCTGGACCGGAAGAAGCCGCTGCCGTTCCTGCCCGGGCTGATCGGCCTGGTGTGCGGCCGGGCGTCGGCGGCCGAGCGGGACGTGCTGGAGAACGCGCGGCGCAGATGGCCCGCGGTCCGCTTCGAGGTGCGGAACGTGCCGGTGCAGGGCGTGAAGGCGGTGCCGCAGGTGATCGCGGCGGTCCGGGAGCTGGACGCGCACGAGGACGTGGACGTGATCGTGGTCGCCCGGGGCGGCGGCAGCGTCGAGGACCTGCTGCCCTTCTCGGACGAGCAGCTGATCCGCGCGGTGGCCGCGTGCCGGACGCCGGTGGTGTCCGCGATCGGGCACGAGCCGGACTCGCCGCTGCTCGACCTGGTGGCGGACCTGCGGGCCTCCACGCCGACCGACGCGGCCAAGAAGGTCGTCCCGGACGTGGGCGAGGAGCTGGAGCGGGTGCGCGGTCTGCGCGACCGGGCGCTGCGGACGGTCCGGGGGCTGCTGGAGCGCGAGGAGCGGGGGCTCGCGCACGCGCTGGCCCGGCCGGTGATGGAGCATCCGCAGCGGATGGTGGAGGTCCGGGAGGACGAGCTGGACGCCCTGCTGGCGCGCAGCCGGCGGGTCCTCGGGCATCTGCTGGACCGGGCGGACTCGGAGCTGGCGCACACCCGCGCGCGCGTCCGGGCGCTCTCCCCGGCGGCGACGCTGGAGCGCGGCTACGCGGTGCTCCAGCGGGCGGACGGGGCGGTGGTCCGGGCGGCGGAGGAGGTCGCGGAGGGCGAGGAGCTGCGGGCCCGGGTGGCGGACGGCGAGTTCACGGTGCGGCGCGTCTAGCCGGCCGGCGACCGCCCCCGGCGGCTGTACGGGCGGGTGCGGGACCACGAGTGTCGACGAGGGTCGACGAAGGTCGACGAGGGTCGACGAGGGTCGACGAGGGTCGACGAGGGTCGACGAGGGTCGACGAGGGTCGACGAGGGTCGACGAGGGTCGACGAGAGACACGGAGACGGAGAAGAGATGGCGAGCGGTACGGAGACGGCGGCGGGGCTCGGTTACGAGGAGGCCCGGGACGAGCTGATCGAGGTCGTCCGGCGGCTGGAGGCGGGCGGCACGACGCTGGAGGAGTCGCTGGCGCTCTGGGAGCGCGGCGAGGAGCTGGCGAAGGTGTGCCGGCACTGGCTGGAGGGCGCCCGCGCCCGCCTCGACGCCTCGCTGGCGGCGGAGCGCGCGGAGGAGGAGTCCGGGGAGTGAGCCGCCCGGGAGGGGCGGTCACGTGCGCTTAAACTGGCGCGAGTGAAGCGGATCACTATCCGGATCGGATAGTTGAATTTTCACCAATCCTGGGCGTACTGTCGAGACGTCGCCCGGGATTCCCCGCCGGGCGGTCCCCTTGCAGTCCGGAAGGTACGCAGCATGTCCCTCGTTCTCGACCCCGCCGCCCAGGACCTCCTCTTCCGCGAGGCCCGCACCGCCAACACCTTCACCGACGAGCCGGTGACCGACGAGCAGGTCCAGGCGATCTACGACCTGGTGAAGTACGGCCCCACCGCCTTCAACCAGACCCCGCTGCGCATCACGCTGGTCCGCTCCCCCGAGGCCCGCGAGCGCCTGGTCAAGCACATGGCCGAGGGCAACCAGGCCAAGACCGCCTCCGCCCCGCTGGTCGCGATCCTCTCCGCCGACAACGAGTTCCACGAGGAGCTCCCGGCCCTGCTCCCGCACTTCCCGCAGGCCAAGGACATGTTCTTCGCGGAGCGCCCGGTCCGCGAGGGCTCCGCGCTGCTGAACGCCGCCCTCCAGGCCGCGTACTTCATCGTGGGCGTCCGCGCCGCCGGCCTGGCCGCCGGCCCGATGACCGGCCTGGACTTCGCCGGCGTCCAGAAGGAGTTCCTGGACGACGACCACACCCCGCTGATGGTGATCAACATCGGCAAGCCGGGCGAGGACGCCTGGTTCCCGCGCTCCCCGCGCCTGGCCTACGACGACGTCATCACGACCGTCTGAGCCCCACCCCACACACGAGAGAGCCCCCCGGTGCCCGGCACCGGGGGGCTCTCTCGTCCGCGCGCGTCAGACCTTCTGGGAGCGGAGCGCGCCCGCCATCTCCGCGAGGGTGTCGAAGGACGCCGTACCGGCCACGACCGTGGTCGCCCCGCCGTCGGTCCGCACCAGCGCGTCGTACTTGGGGCCCTCCCAGCGCTGCCACACCTGGCCGGCCACCGTCTGCGTCTTCCCGGTGTTCTTCGCCTGGTGCGTGACCTTCGGGACGAACTTCTTCGGCTCCGTCGTCGACTGGTTCACCGAGACGTACTGGGTGTCCGGCGACAGGAAGCCGAGCTGCCAGGTGTCGCCCTGCTCGCGCTTGTACGAGACGACCGTCGCCTTCCACCCCTCGCCGAGGCCCTGGGGGGCCAGCACCGGGTAGGGCGCCGCCCGCTGCGCCGTGACCAGCTCGACCCGGTAGTCCTTGGCCTTCACCGGTGCCGCGTCCTCGTCGTGCGGGATGAAGAGATACATGACCCCCGCGGCGACCATGATCACCCCGAGGGACTGGAACATCCCGCGTACCGTCTGCCTGCCTCGCTTAGCTGCCACGTCCCATATGGTCGCATCACGGTCCGGCGCTCATACGTGGGCCCCTCTGCTCAATTTGTCGACCTGGCGATAGAGTCGCAGCACCCTCCTTTTTTCCGGCCGTCGTCGTACAGAAAGGTGCGCTCCGATGACCGAGCACCACCTGCCCCCCGAGCTTGAGGTCTCTCCCGAGGCCCCCGACCGCAACCTCGCCCTCGAACTGGTCCGGGTGACCGAGGCCGCCGCCATGGCCGCCGGCCGCTGGGTCGGCCGCGGCGACAAGATCGGCGCGGACGGCGCCGCGGTCAACGCCATGCGGACCCTCATCTCGACCGTCTCGATGAACGGCGTCGTCGTCATCGGCGAGGGCGAGAAGGACGAGGCGCCGATGCTCTTCAACGGCGAGCGGGTCGGCGACGGCACCGGCGCCGAGGTCGACATCGCCGTGGACCCGATCGACGGCACCACCCTGAACGCCAAGGGCATGCCCAACGCCATCGCCGTGCTCGCCGCCGCCGACCGCGGCTCCATGTTCGACCCGTCCGCGGTCTTCTACATGGACAAGCTCGTCACCGGCCCCGAGGCCGCCGACTTCGTCGACATCAACGCACCCGTCTCGGTCAACATCCGCCGGGTCGCCAAGGCGAAGCAGATGAACGCCGAGGACGTCACCGTGGTCATCCTCGACCGCCCCCGCCACGAGGGCATCGTCAAGGAGATCCGCGAGACCGGCGCCCGGATCAAGTTCATCTCCGACGGCGACGTGGCCGGCTCGATCATGGCGGCCCGCGAGGGCACCGGCGTCGACCTGCTCATGGGCATCGGCGGCACCCCCGAGGGCATCATCTCGGCCTGCGCCATCAAGTGCCTGGGCGGTGTCATCCAGGGCAAGCTGTGGCCGAAGGACGACGCCGAGCGCCAGAAGGCCCTCGACGCCGGCCACGACCTGGACCGGGTCCTCACCACGACCGACCTGGTCGCCGGCGACAACGTCTTCTTCGTCGCCACCGGCATCACCGACGGCGAGCTGCTGCGCGGGGTCCGCTACCGCTCCGAGACCGCGACCACCCAGTCGCTGGTCATGCGCTCGAAGTCCGGCACGATCCGCCAGATCGACTCCACGCACCGGCTCGCCAAGCTGCGCGCCTACAGCAAGATCGACTTCGACCGGGCGAACTGACCCCGGCCCGACGACGGCAGCGAAGAGGGGCGCCCCCTGTGCGGTGGGGGCGCCCCTTCCCGTACGAGTGCGTCGCCGCGGCCCGTCAGCCGGCCTGGGCGATCCGGTCCGCCGCGGCCGCCTTGCGGAGCTCCACCTCGCGACGCCGGCGGCGGGCCAGCACCACCCGGCGCTCGGCGGCGGTGAGCCCGCCCCACACGCCGTACGGCTCCGGCTGGAGCAGCGCGTGCTCCCGGCAGTCGACCATCACGGGGCAGCGGGCGCAGACGCGCTTGGCCGCCTCCTCCCGGGCGAGCCGCGCGGCGGTCGGCTCCTTGGAGGGGGCGAAGAACAGGCCGGCCTCGTCCCGGCGGCACACCGCCTCCGCGTGCCAGGGACCCTCCTCGTCCTCCCGCGCGGGGGCGCGCTGGGGCGGCACGGCGGCTACCTGGAGGGGCTGATGCGGCAGTTGCAGCACGGTCTACTCCTGACGACGGCTTCGCGAGCGAGCAGCGATGAACGAGCCCTACCCGCTGTGCGCGCGCCTATGCACTGCGTGCGGCTCCCATCCGGAGTCCGGACCGCCGGTGACGGATTCCGGTCAACTCCTGGCCGGAACCCGACGCGACTCAGTGCCCCAGGTGCTTGCGGATCTTGCTCTGGAGGTCGACGACCCACTTGCCGCGCTTCGGTCTCGCCTCCACGTTCCCGCACACCGTGTAGCCGTTGACCACCACCAGCGGCGCCTGCGGGTCCACCCCCTCCAGGGTCGTGACCTCGAAGTTCCCGAGGATGCCGGTGCCCGAGCCGCGCAGGCTGATGTTCTCCGGGACGCGGATCTCCACGTTCCCGAAGATCGAGGTGGCGTTGATCGTGGTGAGCGGCTGGGCGAAGATCGCCTCGGTCAGGTCGATCTCGATGTTCCCGAAGATCGCGAAGGCGTTGGTGCGGCGGGCGACCCGCCAGCGGCCCTTGCGGGTGGTGCTGGAGAAGACCGCGAGGAGCTGGTCCGCGTTCCCCTCCGCGTCCTCCGGACCGTACGCCGCCGGGGCCGGCTCCGGCCGCGCGGCGGACGGTCCCCGGTCCGCGGCCGGCAGGTCCCGCACGATCGGCTCCAGCTCGCCCACGGTCTTCGCCCGGTAGACCGCCTCGACCCGCTCCGCGTGCTCCTCCGCGTCCAGCCGCCCCTGCGCCAGCGCCTCGGCGAGGATGTCCGCGATCCGGTCCCGGTCGGCGTCCGAGGCCCGGAGCGCGCCCTGAGGATCCGCGTAGGCGGGAGACGCGGGCGCGGCGGGAGCGGCCGGGGGCACGGCCGCGGCCGGGGGCGCGGGAGCTGCGGGCGGGACCGGCGCCGCCGGTGCCTCGGGCGGGGTGGCGGCGGGCCGCTGCGCGGGGTCGGGCTGCTTTTCGAGGTCCACCCGTCCAGCCTGGCACACGCGATAGATCGCGACCAGAGCCCCGAACCCCCATCTCTCCCCTAGGGGAAGGGCCCCCGCGGCGAGTCGACGGGACCCGGCCGCCCGCGACGGAACACTCCACATCGGCGCGGTCCGAGCCCCCGGTGAGCCTTACCTCACAGGATCGGCCCCGCGCCCGCGTTCTACGCTGGAGGGCGCGCCCGCCAACGGAGGCGGCGCGCTGCTGTCTGCCGAGTGAGGAATGGCTGCCGTCATGCCAGAGTTTGCGTACTCCGATCTGCTCCCCCTGGGAGAGGACACCACGCCCTACCGCCTGGTGACCGCCGAGGGCGTCTCCACCTTCGAGGCCGACGGCCGTACGTTCCTCAAGGTCGAGCCGGAGGCGCTGCGCAAGCTGGCCGCCGAGGCGATCCACGACATCCAGCACTACCTGCGCCCGGCCCACCTGGCCCAGCTGCGGAAGATCATCGACGACCCGGAGGCGTCGGGCAACGACAAGTTCGTCGCGCTCGACCTGCTCAAGAACGCGAACATCGCCGCCGCCGGCGTGCTCCCCATGTGCCAGGACACCGGCACCGCGATCGTGATGGGCAAGCGCGGCCAGAACGTGCTGACCTCCGGCCGCGACGAGGAGGCCCTGTCGAAGGGCGTCTACGACGCGTACACCAAGCTGAACCTGCGCTACTCGCAGATGGCCCCGGTGACCATGTGGGAGGAGAAGAACACCGGCTCGAACCTGCCCGCGCAGATCGAGCTGTACGCGACCGACGGCGGCGCGTACAAGTTCCTCTTCATGGCCAAGGGCGGCGGCTCGGCCAACAAGTCCTTCCTCTACCAGGAGACGAAGGCCGTCCTCAACGAGGCGTCCATGATGAAGTTCCTGGAGGAGAAGATCCGTTCGCTCGGCACGGCGGCCTGCCCGCCGTACCACCTGGCGATCGTGGTCGGCGGCACCTCGGCCGAGTTCGCGCTGAAGACCGCGAAGTACGCCTCCGCGCACTACCTGGACGAGCTGCCCACCCAGGGCGACGCCGCCACCGGCCACGGCTTCCGGGACAAGGAGCTGGAGGAGAAGGTCTTCGAGCTGACGCAGAAGATCGGCATCGGCGCGCAGTTCGGCGGCAAGTACTTCTGCCACGACGTGCGCGTGGTCCGCCTCCCCCGCCACGGCGCCTCGCTGCCCGTCGCGATCGCCGTCTCCTGCTCGGCCGACCGCCAGGCCGTCGCGAAGATCACCGCCGAGGGCGTCTTCCTGGAGCAGCTGGAGACCGACCCGGCGCGCTTCCTGCCGGAGACCACGGACGAGCACCTCGACGCCGACGGCGACGTGGTGAAGATCGACCTGAACCAGCCGATGGAGCAGGTCCTGGCCGAGCTGACCAAGTACCCGGTCAAGACCCGCCTCTCCCTCACCGGCCCGCTGGTCGTGGCGCGCGACATCGCGCACGCCAAGATCAAGGCGCGGCTCGACGCCGGCGAGGAGATGCCGCAGTACATGAAGGACCACCCGGTCTACTACGCGGGCCCGGCGAAGACCCCCGAGGGGTACGCCTCCGGCTCCTTCGGCCCGACCACGGCGGGCCGGATGGACAGCTACGTGGAGCAGTTCCAGGCGGCCGGCGGCTCGATGGTGATGCTCGCCAAGGGCAACCGCTCGCAGCAGGTCACCGACGCGTGCGGCACGCACGGCGGTTTCTACCTCGGCTCCATCGGCGGCCCCGCCGCCCGCCTCGCCCAGGACTGCATCAAGAAGATCGAGGTCCTGGACAACGAGGAGGACGGCATGGAGGCCGTCTGGAAGATCGAGGTCGAGGACTTCCCCGCCTTCGTCGTCGTCGACGACAAGGGCAACGACTTCTTCCAGAACCCGGCGCCCGAGCCGACGTTCACCCACATTCCGGTGCGCCAGGGCTCCCAGCTCTCGTAACCTCCGGTAGCACGTCGTCCGCCCTCCGGTCCCCCGTGGACCGGGGGGCGGTGTCGTCTCCGCTACGAAAAGTCGCTACCGACCGGTAGCCAGCTGGACACTTACTGGTCAGTATGGGGCGCGAGCATGTCAACCACTGAGACGGTCGACCACTCGGGAGCCCCCCATGCCCTCTGCCAAGTCCGCGGCCATCACCACCGGCCTCCTCGGCCTGACGTCCCTCCTCGTCGTCGGGCCCGCGCCCGCCGCCTCCGCGGCGGATCCGGACAGCCACCACACCTCCGCCGCGGCGATCGAGGGGGTGGACTACACGACCTGGCGCCGGGACGTCGCCGCCGTCGTCGCCGAGGCGCGGCCCTACATCGAGGCGCGCTCCGGGAACGCCGGCACCGAGCGGCAGGCGATCGTCCTCGACATCGACAACAGCTCCCTGGAGACGGACTTCCACCCGTTCTGGGAGCTGCCGACGCCGGCCATCCCGGAGATCCGTTCGCTGGTCCGGGACGCGCACGCGCGCGGGGTGAAGATCTTCTTCGTGACGGCCCGCCCCGGGATCATCCACTCCCTCACCGAGTGGAACCTGAAGCAGGTCGGCTACCCGGTGGACGGGCTGTACGTGCGCTCGCTGCCCGACCTGTTCGCCGAGGTCAGCGCGTACAAGACGGAGAAGCGCGCCGAGATCGAGGCCAAGGGCTACACGATCATCGCGAACATCGGGAACAACACGACCGACATCGTCGGCGGTCACGCCGAGCGCGCCTTCAAGCTGCCGGACTACGGCAAGCTCTCGTAGCGGAGCTACCGGGTGATGTGGAACTCCAGCCTCGCGTAGTCCCCGTCGGGGGTGGAGCGGATGTAGCCACGGGCGTCCCGGAAGTCGCCGGTGCCGCCGGTGACCGCGATGTCGAACGCGGCCGGGGCCTCGTTCGAGGGGTCGAAGGAGATCAGGTTCTGCCCGGTGAGCTGGCCGCCCGGGCCGCCGTTCAGGACGAAGGTGCCGACGCAGAGCAGGTCGGCCGGGCTTCCGGCGCGCACCACGGTGCACGTGACGCCATCCCGGCCGACCGACTCGCCGCCCTTGGTGCGGGAGAGGTCGTCGGCGAAGGCGAAGGAGTCGCCGGGCTCGGGCGCCCGGCCGGTGTCCTCGCCGCTCTCGTCGGTCGGGACCTCTTTCGCGTACAGGGTGAACTCGAACCCGTCCACCGCGGGTGCGGCGGCCACCGGTGCGGCGGACGCGAAGGCGACGGCTGCCACGGTCGCGGCGCCGAGGGCGCCGATCCTCCTGAAGCTTCCGGTCATGGGCTGCCTCCCTGGCGGGGTGGGGAACCTCCCCCCTGCGGGCCGTCCTCACATTGTGCTGCCGCCGTCCGGGTGACGCACGCCGTCGGGGATGATGGGGCCATGCCAGCCAGAGCCCCCCTTCTCCGTACCGCCCTGCTCGCGGCCGCCCTGCTGACCGCCTGCGGTACGACCCCGGAGCCGGCGGCGCCGGCCGCCGCGCCCACGGCGGCGTCACCGGCCCCGAAGGCCCCGAAGACCCTCGGGGGCCCGGGCACCGCCTGCGTCCTGCCCGTCTCCTTCTCGCTCGCGGAGGACTGGCGGCCGGACGCGATCGACGACCCCGAGGACCCGGAGTTCGCCGCGCTCACCCGCCAGGGCCCGGCGATCGTGCGCTGCGAGGTCGACGCCAAGCGCGCCGGGAACATCGGCTTCATCCGGGTCTGGACCGCGAAGGGTCCGGCCCGTCCGGCCCTCGAAGGCTTCGTGCGGGCCGCGAAGAAGACCTCGGACGTGGTCTACCGGGACACCCGGGCCGGCGGACTGCCGGCGGTGGAGGTCACGTACACCTTCCACAACGAGGTGCTGGGCGAGAGCAAGGAGGAGCGGGCCTTCGCGGTCGCCACCCCGCAGGGCGCGGTCATCCTCCACCTCGGCGGTCTGGACACGGAGGAGCACCGCGCGATGCTCCCGGCGTACGAGCTGGCGAAGTCGAGCCTCAGGCTCTCGTGACGGGGCCGTGGCCCCCCGTCCGCACCGGACGGGGGGCCACGGCGTCCTGCCGCCCGCGGGCTAGGCGAACTTCTGGTTCGCGGAGCCGTTGCAGGTCTGGAGCCGGACCGGCTCCTTCGCCGCCCCCTGCGTCAGGCAGAGGCCGGTCGCGGCGGCGGGCCGGATGGTGGCCCCGTCGCGGACGAACTTCTGGTTGGCGGCGCCGGAGCAGTTCCAGACGATGAGCGCCTTGCCGGCCTGGTAGGCGGCGCCGGGCACGTCCAGGCAGCGGTCCTGGGTGAGTTCGGTGTGGACGGTCCGGCGGGCGGAGTCGTACCACCAGCCCTGGTTGCGGCCGCCGTGGCAGTCCCAGCCGAGGACGGCGGTGCCGTTGGCGGACTCGGAGGCGTTCACGTCGAGGCAGTTGCCGGTCGCCTCGTTCCGCAGCGGCTTGTAGACGTCGTCCCAGGCGAGCGGGAAGAGGGTCGGGGTGCCGGAGGAGTTCACGTCGGCGCAGCTCGCCTCGCGCAGGCCCGAGCCGTAGAGCTGGGTCAGGCAGGAGGCGAAGGCGGCGTGGCCGCTCTTGTTGGGGTGGAAGGACTGGCGGGTGGAGTTCTCGTCGATGCCGCCGGGCTTGGAGAGGTCGATGTACAGGCCCCGGGCCCAGGTGTCCTCCATGCAGACCTCGTGGCCGTGGAAGAGGCGCGAGTTGTCGAGGTAGACGGCGCCGGTGGAGGCGGCGACCTTGCGCATGCCGCGTTCGAAGGCCGGGACGGCGACGTTCCGGCCCCACTTGGTGTCGGAGTCGTAGCCCATGCCGCCGCAGCTCAGCTTGCCCGGGAAGTTCGGGTTGTCGTAGAAGTCGGGGCCGATGGGGCTGGGGTAGCCCATGACGACGAGCTTGTAGTCGCCGTCGGCGTACCCGGCGTCCCGCATGACGGTCCTCAGGTCGCGCACGGTCTGCTCGACCTTGGGGACGAGGGCGTCGACGCGGGCCTGCCAGCCGGGGGCGTACTTGGGCTCGCAGGTGCCCTGGCTGAGCACGTACCGGGTGACGCAGTCGGTCATGACGGGGCCGAACTGGAGGTCGTCGTTGGCGCCGGCGACGAGCAGCACCATCTTGATGCGGGTGTTGCGGGCCTTGACGGCGAGGTTGTCGCTCTGGACCAGCTCGTCCGCGTACTGCTTGCTGCCGCCGATCCGGATGTTGCCGGTGTAGGCGCCGGAGCAGGAGACGTTGAAGGTGAGGTCGGCGGCGATCCCGGTGCGGTGGATGGCGGCGTCGGGCGAGCGGTGGCACCAGTTGGTGGGACCGTTGGTGGGAGGCTCGTAGCTGCCGACGCCCTCGCCGGAGATCTCGCTGTCGCCGAGCGAGATCAGACCGGTCTTGCGCTGGTCGAGGGGGCGTTCCTCGGGGCTGCCGTAGATCTTCGTGGCCTCGGCGGCCCGGATCGCCTCCAGTTCGGGCGGCAGGGGTACGGAGGCGACGGCGGCCCTCGTACCGGTGTCGGCCGCTCCGGCGGGGGCGGCGGCGGTCAGGGAGCCGAGTGCGGCGGCCGCCGCGGCGACGGCGGCGATGGGCCACCGGAGTCTGTACCTGGTGCGCGTCATTGCGCCTCCTGGAAGTGGGGTTACCCACGGTTTTTACTGGCCGGTACACGCCTTGGGAATACATCGAACAAGACAAGTGCTCATCTTTTTATGGAGGTTGAGTGATGACCGAGGACATGAGGAACGACGAGGGCTACCGCGTCGAGCACGACTCGATGGGCGAGGTGCGGGTCCCCGCCCACGCCAAGTGGCGGGCCCAGACCCAGCGGGCCGTGGAGAACTTCCCCGTCTCCGGGCAGCGCCTGGAGCGCGCCCACATCGAGGCGCTGGCCCGGATCAAGGCCGCCGCCGCCACCGTGAACGCCGAGCTCGGCGTGATCGACCGGGACAGGGCGGAGGCGATCGCCGCCGCCGCGGAGGAGGTCGCGGAGGGCCGCTGGGACGACCACTTCCCGGTCGACGTCTTCCAGACCGGCTCCGGCACCTCCTCGAACATGAACACCAACGAGGTGCTGGCCACCCTGGCCGGCGAGCGGCTCCCGGCCGACCGGGCCGTCCACCCCAACGACCACGTCAACGCCTCGCAGTCGTCCAACGACGTCTTCCCGTCCTCCATCCACATCGCCGCCACCGCCGCCGTCACCCGCGACCTGATCCCGGCCCTCGACCACCTGGCCACCGCCCTGGAGCGAAAATCGGCCGAATTCGCGACGGTCGTGAAGTCCGGCCGTACGCATCTGATGGACGCCACCCCGGTCACCCTGGGCCAGGAGTTCGGCGGCTACGCGGCCCAGGTCAGGTACGGGATCGAACGGCTCCGGGCCTCCCTTCCCCGGCTCGCCGAACTCCCCCTCGGCGGCACCGCGGTGGGCACCGGCATCAACACGCCGCCCGGCTTCTCGGCCGCCGTCATCGCCGAGCTCGCCCGCGCCACCGGGCTGCCCTTCACCGAGGCCCGCGACCACTTCGAGGCCCAGGGCGCCCGGGACGGGCTGGTGGAGACCTCCGGCCAGCTCAGGACCGTCGCCGTCTCCCTCACCAAGATCGCCAACGATCTGCGCTGGATGGCCAGCGGACCGCGCACCGGACTGGCCGAGATCAACCTCCCCGACCTCCAGCCCGGCTCCTCGATCATGCCCGGCAAGGTCAACCCGGTGATCCCCGAGGCGGTCCTCATGGTCGCCGCCCAGGTCACCGGCAACGACACCACCGTCGCGGTGGCCGGCGCGGCCGGGAACTTCGAGCTCAACGTGATGCTCCCGGTGATGGCCAAGAACCTGCTGGAGTCCGTACGACTCCTGGCCAACGCCTCCCGGCTCCTCGCCGACCGCACGGTCGACGGGATCACCGCCAACGCGGAGCGCGCCCGCGAGTACGCCGAGTCCTCCCCTTCCGTCGTCACCCCGCTGAACAAGTACATCGGCTACGAGGAGGCCGCCAAGGTCGCCAAGCGCTCCCTCGCCGAGCGGAAGACCATCCGCGAGGTCGTCCTGGAGTCCGGCTACGTCGAGCGCGGCGACCTCACGCTCGAACAGCTCGACGAGGCCCTCGACGTGCTGCGCATGACCCGGCCGTGACGGCGGGGCGACCCCGGTGTGAAGCCCGGCCGTCCCCCACGTGACTCAAGCGTGACGCGTACCGCAGCGCGGGTGGGAGCGCGCCCCTAAGATCTGCGCATGACAGGAGCGGACGGATCGGGCGACATCCAGCACTGGGCGCCGGGGGAGCACATCCTCTGGCGCTACCGCGGCATCGGCACCGACGAGGTGCACATCTGCCGGCCGGTGACCGTCGTCCGCGACACCCCCGACCTGCTCGCCGTGTGGATGGCGCCCGGCACCGAGTGCGTCCGGCCGGTGCTCGCCGACGGCACCTCCGTGCACGACGAGCCGCTCGCCACCCGCTACACCGCGCCCCGCACCACCGAGCGCGCCCGCTGGGCCGGCAGCGGCGTGCTCAAGCTCGCCCGCCCCGGCGACCCGTGGTCGGTCTGGCTGTTCTGGGAGCGC
Source organism: Streptomyces sp. NRRL F-5727 (assembly GCF_000719555.1). GTDB lineage: Bacteria > Actinomycetota > Actinomycetes > Streptomycetales > Streptomycetaceae > Streptomyces. The sequence continues at coordinate 21,183 of NZ_JOGX01000037.1, read as the reverse complement.
GGCTGGCGCTTCCGCAGCTGGTACGTGAACCTGGAGGAGCCGCGCCGCCGCTGGGCCGGCGGCGTCGACTCCGAGGACCACTTCCTCGACATCTCCGTCTACCCCGACCGCAGCTGGCTCTGGCGGGACGAGGACGAGTTCGACGAGGCCCAGCGGGCCGGGCTGATGAGCCCGGACCGGGCCGCGCGGGTACGGGCCGCGGGGGCGGCCGCCGTGGCGCTCGTCGAGAGCTGGGGCGCCCCCTTCCGGGACGGCTGGGAGGAGTGGCGGCCCGATCCCGCCTGGACCGTTCCGGCCCTGCCGGTGGACTGGGATCGCACTCCGGCGCACACGGCGCCATGAGACCCTTGATGCGCCCCCGGGGTTCAAACGTAGGATCGTCCTCCGCACGGCCGACACCGGGCGAACACGACGTCACCGACCGAACGCAGCACAGCAACTGACCACACGTCACCGCACGTCATCGATGAGGGGGAGAGCAGTGCCGGAGCTGTGCCCGGGTGGCGCGCCCCCCGCCCCTGCCGTCGTCCGCGGATCGTCCGCGTCCACCGCGAACACCGCCTCCGGGGGGTTTATCCCCGGCGAACCCGCGGCATCGGCGAGAAGAGCGAGTGCATCGCACCACCGGCCCGGACGGACGGAATCCCACGCGTGACGGAGCATCCCACCTCCCACGAAGGCCGGCAGCCCCTGGCCGACCGGCCGCAGGAACAGGCGCGGCCCCGCCAGGAGGCCGCGCCCGCCGGCCTGCCCTCCGACATCCCCGCACAGCCCTCGGCGCAGGTCCCGCAGACCCCGCAGGTCCCCGAGACCCCGGGACAGCCGGCGCCCCCGGCCCAGCCGAGCCAGCCGCCCGGCCCCGCCGCGCCCGCGGTCGCCGTCGCCGTCTCCCCCGGCGCGGCCCCGGCCGGCCGGCGCGAGGGCGACCGGCTGCGCTTCGTCGGCGCCGCGACCCGGCGGATCGCCCGCGGCCTCGACCTGGACGAGATCGTCCTCGGACTGTGCCGCGCGACCGTGCCGGCCTTCTCCGACGAGATCCTGGTCTACCTCCGCGACCCGCTGCCGGTGGGCGACGAGCGGCCCGTGGCACCCTTCGTGCTGCGGCTGCGCCGCACCGACCGGCTGCGGTTAACACCCGACCTGGAGGGCGACGAGCTCGTCCTCGTACCCGATCCCGACCCGACCCCGGCCGCCGAACTGTGCGAGGTGCGCTCCGGCAGCGCCCTCTCCGAGGTGCTCCGCGGGGTCCGGCCGGTCTTCGGCGACTCCGCCGCCGCCCGGGCAGCCCTCGGCGAGCTCCTCGGCCCGGACCATCCGCTCCCCCGCGGTCTGCGGGCGATACTGGCGCCGCTGCGCGGCCGCCGGCGGGTGATCGGCGCCGCCGTGCTGCTGCGCCGCCCCGAGCAGCCGGCCTTCGAGCCGGACGACCTGCTCGTCGGCGCCCAGCTGGCCACCCACACCGCGCTCGGCATCGACAAGGCGGTGCTGTACGGCCGCGAGGCGTACATCGCGGACGAGCTCCAGCGCACGATGCTGCCGGACTCGCTGCCCCAGCCGACCGGCGTCAAGCTCGCCTCCCGCTACCTCCCGGCGGCCGAGACCGCCCGGGTCGGCGGCGACTGGTACGACGCGATCCCGCTGCCCGGCAGCCGGGTCGCGCTGGTCGTCGGCGACGTGATGGGCCACTCGATGACCTCGGCCGCGATCATGGGCCAGCTGCGCACCACCGCGCAGACCCTGGCCGGGCTCGACCTGCCGCCGCAGGAGGTGCTGCACCACCTCGACGAGCAGGCCCAGCGGCTCGGCGAGAACCGGATGGCGACCTGCATGTACGCGGTCTACGACCCGGTCTCGCACCGGATCACGGTCGCCAACGCCGGGCATCCGCCGCCGATACTGCTCCACCTGGACGGCCGCGCCGAGGTGCTGCGGGTGCCCGCGGGCGCCCCGATCGGGGTCGGCGGCGTGGACTTCGAGTCGGTCGAGCTGGACGCCCCGGCGGGCGCGACGCTGCTGCTGTACACGGACGGTCTGGTGGAGTCCCGGCTGCGGGACGTGTGGACCGGGATCGAGCAGCTGCGGGAGCGGCTCGCGGCGGCGGCCCAGCTGACCGGGCGGGACCACGCGCCGCCGCTGGAGGCGCTCTGCGACGACGTCCTCGACATGCTGGGCCCGGGCGACCGGGACGACGACATCGCGCTGCTCGCGGCCCGGTTCGACGGGATCGCGCCGAGCGACGTGGCGTACTGGTTCCTGGAGCCGGAGGACGCGGCCCCGGGCCGGGCCCGCCGGCTGGCCCGCCGGGCGCTGGCCCGCTGGGACCTGGAGGAGCTGACGGACTCCGTCGAGCTGCTGATCAGCGAGGTGGTGACCAACGCGGTGCGGTACGCGGAACGGCCGGTGACCCTGCGGCTGCTCAAGACGGACGTGCTGCGCTGCGAGGTCGGCGACGACTCCCCGCAGCTGCCCCGGCAGCGGCGGGCGCGCGAGACGGACGAGGGCGGACGCGGTCTGTTCCTCGTGAACCGGCTGGCGCGGCGGTGGGGGGCGACCCGGCTGTCCGGCGGCAAGGTCGTCTGGTTCGAGCTGGCGACCCGCGTCTGATTCCCCGCCGCTCCCGTACGTGACGAAGGCCGGCCCCTGGTGAGGGGGCCGGCCTTCGTCACGTACGGCGGGAGGGTCAGCGGGGCTGCTGGGTGGAGAGGCCGGGCGTGCTGCCGCCCTCGTCGTCGCCGCCTCCGCCGCCACCGCCGGTGAGTCCGGTGTCGGGCGGCTGGACCGTCGCCGTGTTCGTGGGTTCCCGCGTGGGTTCCCGGGTCGGCGGCGGGGTGGTGGTGGGATTCCCGGTGGGCGTGGGCGGGGGCGTGGCCGTCGTGGTGGTCGGGGCCGGCGGCGTGGTGGCGGTGGTGGCCGGCGCGGTCGTCGGCTCCTCCGTCGGCTCCTCGGTGGGCTCCTCGGTCTCGACCGGCCCGGTCGTCCAGCTCGGCTCGCCGTAGCCGCCGGTGTTCTCCTCGGTCTCCAGCTCGAACCGCGCGTCGGAGCCCCCGTCGAGGGCGCGCTCGGTGTACTCGCCCCAGATCAGGGCGGGGGTGCGGCCGCCGTTGGCGCGGCCCGGGTTGATGGCGTCGGTGAGGGTGACCTGCTCGGCGATCTTGCCGGAGGTGTCCTCGCCGAACAGGGCGACGGCGGTGACCAGTTCGGGGGTGTAGCCGACGAACCAGGCGGAGCGGTTGTTCTCGGAGGTGCCGGTCTTGCCGGCGGCCTGGTAGTCGCCGGCGGCGCGGAAGCCGGAGCCGTTGGTGACGACGCCGGTCATGGCCTGGGTGACGGTGTCGGCGGCCCGGCGGCTGATGACCTGCTCGCCGGTCTGCTTGACCACGTCGACCTTGCGGTCGCTGTGCTGGGCGCTCTTCACGAGCGCGGGGTTGACCTTCTTGCCGTGGTTGTCGAGGGTCGCGTAGGCGCCGGCCATGTCGAGGGTGGAGGCGCCCATGGTGCCGAGCGACATGGCGGGGGTGGCGCCGAAGTCCTGGCCGTCCTTCATGCCGAGGGCGAGGGCGGTCTTCTTGGTCTTCTCCGGGCCGACGTCGACGATCATCTGGGCGTAGACCGAGTTGATCGAGCTGTTGGTGGCCTTCTGGACGGTGACGGGGCCGTACGAGCGGTCGTCCTCGTTCTCCGGGGCGAAGGGGATCTCGCTGCCGACGACCGGGCGCTTGCTGGTGCCGTCGTAGACGGTGTGCAGCCCTATCTCGCGCCCGTCCTGGGTCTCGGCCCCGTTGTCGATGGCGGAGGCGAGGACGATCGGCTTGAAGGTGGAGGCGGGCTGGTAGTCGCGCCGGGTGGCGTTGGACATCCAGTGCTCGGTGGCGCCGACGCCGCCGTACATCGCGACGACCGCGCCGGTCTTCGGGTCGACGGAGGTGGCGCCGGCCTGCACGGTGGCGGCCTTCTTGTCGCCCTTGCGGTCGATCTTGTCCTCGAGCTGCTTGTCGACGGCGGCGACGAGGTCCTTCTGCTTCTGCCGGTCGATGTTGAGCGTGATGGTCCAGCCGCCGGCCTTGATGTCCTCCTCGCTGACGCCCTGGCGCATCAGCTCCTGGTTGGCGGCCTCGACGATGTAGCCGGTCTGGCCCTCCATGCCGGGGAGCGGCCTGGGCTCGCGCGGGACGGGGAACTTCAGGCCGGCGCGCTCGGCGGCGGGCAGCCAGCCCATCTCGACCATGTTGTCGAGGACGTAGTTCCAGCGGTCCTCGACGAGCTTGCGGCCGGTGGCGCTGGCGGAGGTCCAGTCGTACTGGTTGGGGGCCTGGAGCAGCGAGGCGAGGTAGGCGCCCTGGGCGGTGGTGAGCCTGGCCGCGTCGGTGCCGTAGTACGAGCGGGCGGCGGCCTGGATGCCGTAGGCGGAGCGGCCGTAGTAGCTGGTGTTGATGTAGCCGGCGAGGATCTCGTTCTTGGTCATCTCCTCGTCGACCTTGACGGCGATGACCATCTCCTTGAGCTTGCGGGTCGCCGTCTGGTCCTGGCTCAGGTAGAAGTTCTTGACGTACTGCTGGGTGATCGTCGAGCCGCCCTGCTTGCCCTTGCCGGTGAGGGTGTTCCAGGCGGCGCGGGTGGTGCCCTTGATGTCGACGCCGTTGTCCTTGTAGAAGGTCTTGTTCTCGGCGGCGACGAAGGCGTGCTGGACGGGGAGCGGGATCTTGTCCAGGCCGACGATCTCGCGGTTGATCTCGCCGGTGCGGGCGAGGATCGTGCCGTCGGCGTACTTGTAGATGTTGCTCTGCATGGTCGCCTCGGCGTTGGCCGTGGGCACGGGGACCAGCAGGTAGACGGTGTAGAGGCCGCCGACACCGATCAGGCCGAGCAGGAGGAAGGTGCCCAGGACCTTCTTCCAGGTGAAGAGGCGGCGTATGCCCCGTTTCTTCGCCTTCTTGTCCGGTCGGCCCATGTGTCGTGTCGCTCCGCTCGTCGTGTGTCCCGCCGCCCCTGGCCCGGCGAACCCGCCGGATCAGCTCAGCAAGCTAACACCGACAGTGCGGACATAGGGCAACCGATCACGCCTTTTCAGGACGTGAGAATCAGCACCCACCCCCAGGGGAACCGACGTCCGGGCGGACGTGATGGTTGCGTGAAGGACCGGTTCCGTTTTCGTGCGCCCTCCCTCGCGGCCCCCTCCACCTGGCTATACACCCCGCGTATACACCCCGTGTACAGTGACCGCCATGTCCATCGGTCACACCCTTCTCGGACTCCTCGAAACGGGCCCGCGCCACGGCTACGACCTCAAGCGCGCCTTCGACGAGCGGTTCGGCCACGACCGGCCGCTCCACTACGGCCAGGTCTACTCGACGATGTCCCGCCTCCTGAAGAACGGCCTCGTCGTCGTCGAGGGCGTCGAGCCCGGCGGCGGCCCCGAGCGCAAGCGGTACGCGATCACCGACGCCGGCGTCACCGACGTCGCCCGGTGGCTCGCGACCCCCGAGAAGCCGGAGCCGTACCTCCAGTCCACGCTCTACACCAAGGTCGCCCTCGCCCTGATGACCGGCCGCGGGGCCGCCGAACTCCTCGACACCCAGCGCGCCGAGCACCTGCGCCTGATGCGCGAGCTCACCCGCCGCAAGAAGGACGGCGACCTCGCCGACCAGCTCATCTGCGACCACGCCCTCTTCCATCTGGAGGCCGACCTGCGCTGGCTGGAACTGACCGCCGCCCGCCTGGACCGGCTCGCCGAGGAGGTACGCCGATGACCCTCCTCCGTGCCGAGGGCCTCACCAAGGCGTACGGCCCCACCGCGGCGCTGTCCGGCGCCGACTTCGCCCTGCGCGCCGGCGAGGTCGTCGCCGTCATGGGCCCCTCCGGCTCCGGCAAGTCCACCCTGCTGCACTGCCTCGCCGGCATCGTCCGGCCCGACGCCGGCACCCTCACCTACGACGGACGCGACCTCACCGCCCTCTCCGACACCGCCCGCAGCGCCCTGCGCCGTACCGACTTCGGCTTCGTCTTCCAGTTCGGCCAGCTCGTCCCCGAGCTGACCTGCGCGGAGAACGTGGCCCTGCCGCTCCGGCTGAACGGGGAGAAGCGGAAGGCGGCCGAGGCCCGGGCCGTCGAATGGCTCGCCCGGCTGGAGGTCGACGACACCGCGGGCAAGCGCCCCGGCGAGATATCCGGCGGCCAGGGCCAGCGGGTCGCCGTGGCCCGCGCCCTCGTCACCTCCCCGCGGGTGATCTTCGCCGACGAACCGACCGGCGCCCTCGACTCCCTCAACGGCGAGCGGGTGATGCGGCTGCTCACCGACGCCTCCCGGGACACCGGCGCCGCCGTCGTCCTCGTCACCCACGAGGCCCGCGTCGCGGCCTGGTCCGACCGCGAGGTCGTGGTCCGCGACGGCTCCGTCCGCGACACCGAGTGGGCCGCGTGAGCCCGGGCGGCTGGGGCCGCGACCTGACCCTCGGCGCCCGCTTCGCGGTCACCGGCGGCCGCTCCGGACTGCTCCGCACGCTGCTCACCGCCGCCGGCGTCGGCTTCGGGGTGGCCCTGCTGCTGCTCGCCTCCTCGCTGCCGAACATGCTCTTCCAGCGCGAGGTCCGGGAGGCGGCCCGCGCCGCCGACGCCTCGCACGAGGTCACCGCCCCGCGCCCCGACACCTTCCTCCACTACACGCAGCACACCTCCTTCCGGGGTGAGGCGCTCACCGGCCTGCTGCTCAGGCCCGAGGGCCCGAAGGCCCCCGCGCCGCCCGGCACGACGGGGGTGCCCGCCGAGGGCGAGATGCTGGTCTCCCCCGCCCTCGCCGAACTCCTCGCCTCCCCCGGCGGCGCCCTGCTCCGGGACCGGCTCCCCTACAAGGCCGTCGGCACGATCGGACAGGCCGGGCTGATCGGCCCGAACGAACTCCGGTACGTGGCCCACGCCGGCTTCCTCACCACCGACAACCACGACGGGCGCGCCGAGCGCTACGGCTGGTCGGTGCCCGAGGAGCCGATGAACGCCTTCCTGCTCCTCCTCGTCGTCATCGCGTACGTGGTGCTGCTGCTGCCCGTCCTGGTCTTCATCGCGACCGCCGCCCGCTTCGGCGGCGAGCAGCGCGACCGCCGGCTCGCCGCGCTCCGGCTCGTCGGCGCGGACAACGCCACCACCCGGCGGGTCGCGGCCGGCGAGTCGCTGGCCGGCGCGCTGCTCGGCCTGGCCTTCGGCGCCGGACTCTTCCTGGTCGCCCGGCAGTTCGCCGGGGCCGTCGAGATCTGGGACGTCAACGCCTTCCCGGCGGACGTCGTCCCGCACACCGTGCTGGCGCTCCTCGTGCCGGCCGTGGTGCCGGTCGCCTCCGTCGTGGTGACCCTCCTCGCCCTGCGCGGGGTGGCGATCGAACCGCTGGGCGTGGTGCGGACCTCCACGCCGCGCCGCCGCCGGCTGTGGTGGCGGCTGCTGATCCTCGCCGCCGGGGCCGCGCTGCTCGCCCCGACGATCGGCGGGATCCGGATCCAGGACACCGGCATCGACACCGTCACCATCGGCGGCGGCACGATCCTCGTGCTGATCGGCCTGACCGGCCTGCTGCCGTGGCTGGTCGAGTCGTCGGTGCAGCGGCTGCGCGGCGGCCCGGTCTCCTGGCAGCTCGCCGTGCGCCGGCTCCAGCTGTCCAGCGGCACCGCCGCCCGCGCGGTCAGCGGGATCGTGGTCGCGGCGGCCGGGGCGATCGCGCTCCAGATGCTCTTCCAGGCGATGGAGCGGGACCTCACCTCGTCCACCGGACACGACACCACCAGGGCCCACCTCCAGGCGAGCCTGGACGTCCGGGACGGCGGCGAGGCCCGCCGGGCGATCGACCGGCTGACGGCCGTCGACGGCGTCACCGCCGCGATCGGCACGATCGACTCGCACGTCTTCCGGCCCGGCCCGCGGAAGCCCGGCGAGGACTTCGCGCCGCTCACCCCGATCGCCGTCGGCGACTGCGCCTCGCTCCGCGAGTTCGCCGTGCTGCCGTCCTGCGCGGACGGGGACGTCTTCGTGGTGAAGCCCAGGCCGGGCGCCACCGACGCCCCCGACGCGGAGTGGCTGGGGAAGACGGCCCGCGCCGGGGCGGAGGTCGCGCTCCGCGACCCCGGGGAGCACCAGGGCACCATGCCGCTGTGGCGGGTCCCGGCCGACACCCGGACCGTGACGGCACGCCCCGACCCGGCCGGCCTGAACCACTACGGGCTGCTCGCCACCCCGAAGGCGATCGACGCGGCCCGCCTGGAGTACCCGCGGGCCGAGGTGATGGTCCGGCTCGACCCGGCCCGCCCGGACGCCCCGGAGCTGGTGCGGAACGCGTCCCTGGCGATCGACCCGACCGCCGGCGTCCGCGGGCTGAGCGACACCGAGCAGAGCGCCCGCTTCCTCAGCGTCCGTACCGGCATCCTGGTCGGCTCGACCCTGACGATGCTGCTGGTGGCGGCCTCCCTGCTGGTCACCACCCTGGAGCAGCTGCGGGACCGCAGGCGGCTGCTCTCCTCGCTGGTCGCCTTCGGCACCCGCCGCACCACCCTGTGCTGGTCGGTGCTGTGGCAGACGGCGGTGCCGATCGCCGTCGGCCTGGCCCTCGCGGTGGCCGGCGGTCTGGGCCTCGGCTCGGTGCTGCTCGCGATGACGGAGCAGCGGGTCCACGACTGGTCGGTCTTCCTGCCGGTCGTCGGCGTCGGCGCCGGACTCATCGCGGCGGTGACGCTGCTGAGCCTGCCGCTGCTGTGGCGGCTGACGCGCGCGGACGGGCTGCGCACGGAGTAACCCGTCGGGCGGATGTACGGGGGACGGGGCGCGGGTTCCCGGCATCGGGGGGTGCCGGGAGCCCGCGCACGCGCGGTTCAGGCGCCGGCGCCGAGCACCCGTACGGGAAGCGCCGCCAGCTCCTCGCGCAGCGCCTCGGCCAGCTCCTCGAACTCGGACTGGCGGGCCGCGCCGGACCGCATCGCGAGGGCGACCCGGCGGGTGGGGGCCGGGGCGGTGAAGGAGCCGGTGCGCAGGGCGGGGTCGCGGGCGGTCTCGACGGTGACGGCGGTGCGCGGCAGCAGGGTCACGCCGAGCCCGCCGGCGACCAGCTGGACCAGGGTCGACAGGCCGGCGGCGGTGGTGGTGACCTCGGCGCCGTCCTCGCGCCCGGCCTCGCGGCACACGTCGAGGGCCTGGTCGCGCAGGCAGTGCCCCTCGTCGAGCAGCAGCAGCCGCAGCTCCCGCAGCGCCTCCCGGGGGATGTCGTCCCGTCCCGCCAGCGGGTGCCCCTCCGCGGTGACGAGCACGAAGTCCTCGTCGAAGAGGGGGAGTTCGGTGACACCGGGGACGCCGAGCGGCACGGCGAGGAGCAGCAGGTCGAGACGGCCGGCGGCGAGGCCGTCCAGGAGCGAGGAGGTCTGCTCCTCGTGGACCTGGAGGTCGAGCTCGGGGTAGCGGCGGTGGGTCAGCCGCAGCACGGCCGGCAGCAGATAGGGGGCGACGGTCGGGATGACGCCGAGGCGGAGCACCCCGGTGAAGGGGGCGCGGGCGCCCTCGGCCTCCTCCATCAGCTCGGCGACGGCGTCGAGGACGGCCCGGGCGCGGACGGCGAGCCGTTCACCGGCGGGCGAGAGCAGCACCTTGCGGGTGGTCCGCTCCAGGAGCTGGACACCGAGTGCCTCTTCGAGTGCCGAAACCGCGCCCGAGAGTGCGGGCTGGCTCATGCCGATGGCGGCGGCCGCGTCCCTGAAGTGCAGATGCTCGGCGACCGCCGCGAAGGCCCTGAGCTGGGAGAGGCTGGGCTGCTTGGCACGCGGGGGGCCGTGCTGGGGGGTGTACGGGGATGCCACTGATAACCACCTTCGATCAACACGACCCACTCTAGCTATTTCCCTGATCAATGCACTGCGTGCCATGCTGTGAGCCGTCCAACCCCTCATGGAAGCCCCCAAAAGGGACCCTTCCGTCTCGCAAGGAGAGCGTGTGCTCACTGTCGGTGACCAGTTCCCCACCTACGACCTGACCGCCTGCGTGTCGCTGGAGAGCGGCAAGGAGTTCGCGCAGATCGACCACAAGTCCTACGAGGGCAAGTGGCGCGTGGTGTTCTTCTGGCCGAAGGACTTCACCTTCGTCTGCCCGACCGAGATCGCCGCGTTCGGCAAGCTGAACGACGAGTTCGCCGACCGTGACGCCCAGATCCTCGGTGTCTCCGGCGACTCCGAGTTCGTCCACCACGCGTGGCGCAAGGACCACGCCGACCTGCGTGACCTGCCCTTCCCGATGCTCGCCGACTCGAAGCACGAGCTCATGCGCGACTGCGGCGTCGAGGGCGAGGACGGCTTCGCCCAGCGCGCCGTCTTCATCGTGGACCCGAACAACGAGATCCAGTTCACCATGGTGACCGCCGGTTCCGTGGGCCGTAACCCCAAGGAGGTCCTGCGGGTCCTCGACGCCCTGCAGACCGACGAGCTCTGCCCCTGCAACTGGAACAAGGGCGAGGACACCCTCGACGCCGGCAAGCTCCTGGCCGGTGAGTGACCATGGCGCTCGATGAGCTGAAGGCCGCCATACCGGACTTCGCCAAGGACCTGAAGCTGAACCTCGGCTCGGTCATCGGCAACAGCGACCTCCCGCAGCAGCAGCTGTGGGGCACGGTGCTGGCCTGCGCGATCGCCTCGCGCTCGCCGAAGGTGCTGAAGGAGCTGGAGCCCGAGGCCCAGGCGAACCTGAAGCCCGAGGCGTACCAGGCCGCCAAGTCCGCCGCCGCCATCATGGCGATGAACAACGTCTTCTACCGGACCCGGCACCTGCTGTCGGACCCCGAGTACGGGACGATGCGGGCCGGTCTGCGGATGAACGTCATCGGCAACCCGGGCGTCGAGAAGGTCGACTTCGAGCTCTGGTCGCTCGCCGTCTCCGCGATCAACGGCTGCGGCCAGTGCCTGGACTCGCACGAGCAGGTCCTGCGCAAGGCCGGTGTCGACCGCGAGACGATCCAGGAGGCGTTCAAGATCGCCGCGGTGATCCAGGCGGTCGCCGTCACCCTGGACGCGGAGGCCGTCCTCGCCGAGTAGTCGTCGGCGGCTGTACGAGGCAAGGGCCCCGGAGCACTCGCTCCGGGGCCCTTCCCCGTGCCCGCGGCTACTTCTTGAGCGCCGCCATCAGCGCCAGGGCGTCCTGGGTGAGCGGCACGTCGACCCCGGACAGATCGGGCGCGCCGCGCTGGACGACCTCGCCCTCCTCGGTCTCGTAGTGGGTCCGGTACACGTCGAACTCCAGGACGGCCTGCCCGTCGAGCACCCGCAGCGCCCCGCCGTCCTCGCCCGCGTCGCCGAAGAACGCCTGCTCGCCGACGCCGCCGATCGGCTCCATCAGGTCGAACCCCTTGGCCAGCGCCGCGAACTCGGGCCCCGGGTCGGTCCGCTTGTGCAGGGTGTAGGTGATGTTGACGTTCTGCTCGCGGTCGCCCGCGCCGAAGCTGGCCGTGCAGGACCGCCGCTCCAGCGCCGGATCGTCCAGGTCGGGACCGGTGCCGTCGCCGCCGCGCTCGCCCAGGACGGCGGCCATGCCCTTCAGCTCGGCCAGCGCGCACAGGTCGTCGACCGTCTTGTACCCGCCCAGGTCCACGCCGGGCTCCGTCCGCCCGGAGTACGCGTACAGTCCGGCGCCCCACACCGCCGAGGCGACCAGCGCGCCGCCGAGCGCCCACAGCCAGGGCCGGCGGCCCCGCGGCGGGCGGGGCGTCCGCTCCCGCTCCTCGGTCAGCACCTCGACGGTCGCGTAGGGGGCGCCGCCCTCCAGCTCGGGTTCGGATATCACGCCTGGCCCTTCCGGTCGCGCGAGCCGGGTGCCGGGGTCGGCGCCACCTCGAAGGCGGTCGCGCCGCGCGGCTCGGCCGCGGTGAGCAGCGCCGGTTCGTGGCTCCACGCCTTCAGGTAGCCGACGACGGTGTTGGCGACCGCGACCAGCGGGACGGCGACGACGGCGCCGCCGATGCCGGCGGTCAGTCCGCCGGCGGCGACCGCGAGGACGACGGCCAGCGGGTGGACGCGGACGGCCCGGCCGAGGATGAACGGCTGGAGGACGTGGCCCTCGATCTGCTGCACGGCGAGCACGACCACGAGCACCATCAGCGCGGTGAACACGCCGTTGGTGACGAGGGCGACCAGCACCGCGAGGGCGCCGGAGATGACCGCGCCGACGAGCGGGATGAAGGCGAAGAGGAAGATGAAGACGGCGAGCGGGACCGCCATCGGCACGTCGAGGAAGTAGAGCCCGAGGCCGATGAAGACGGCGTCGATGAGGGCGACCAGGACGGTGCCGCGCACATAGGCGGTGAGGGTGCGCCAGGCGCGCGGCCCGGCGCCGGCGACGCCGGGCCTGGCCTGCGCGGGGACGAGCTTGAGCGTCCACTCCCAGACCTTCTTCCCGTCGTAGAGCAGGAAGAGGGTGCAGAACATGGCGAGCAGGATGCCGGTCATGGTCTCGACGATCACGGTCACGCCCTGGAGTCCGGCGGAGGTGATCTCCTCGGCGTTGGCGCCGATGGTGTCGCTCAGGTTCTTGGCGATGTCGTTGATCTGGCGCTCGGTCACGTGGAAGGGGCTGTCGAGGAGCCAGCGCTTGAGCTCCTCGATGCCGTCCCTGACCCGGTCGGTGAGGTTGTCGATGTTGTCCATCACCTGCCACACCACGAACCAGCCGACCAGGGCCATCACGACGAAGCCGGAGATGGCGGTGATGGCGGTGGCGAGCCCGCGCGGCACGCCCATGCTCCGCAGCCGGGCGACGGTCGGCTGGAGCAGCGCGGTCACCAGGAGGGCGGCGACGAAGGCGAGGACGACCAGCTGGACGGAGCTGATGACCCGCATCAGCACCCAGACGGTCCCCGCGAGGACGAGCAGCCGCCAGCCGGCCTCGCCGGCGACCCGCAGCCCCCACGGGATGGCGGAGACCGGGTCGGGCCGGGCGGGGACGGCGGGCGCGTAGGCCGGCGGGGCGGGGACGGTACGCCCCTCGGCGACGGCGGCCGAACCGGCGGCGGTCGCGGCGGCGCGGCCCTCGGACGGCGCGGCGGCCGGTCGCCCGGACGGTGGCGCGGTCTCCGGAGCGGGCGTCACCGGCGGTCGCTCGTACGGCGGTCCGGCCGGCTCGGCCCGCTCGGCCTCGGCGCGCCGGGCGTGCAGTTCGCTTCCGATCCGGCTGATGCCCTCGCCCAGTCGGTTCAGCCAGCCTGGCAGTCTCGACATCTGGTCCCTCTTCCCCCCGTTCGGTCCCTGGCAACCTACACGCAGGAAGCCCCGCACCGTAGGACGGTGCGGGGCTTCCCGGGGTTGAGCGCTCGCCGGTCTAGTACCAGCGGTTGGCCTGCCAGAACGACCAGGCGCCGCAGGGGCTGCCGTACCGGCCGTTCATGTAGCTGAGGCCCCACTTGATCTGGGTGGCGGGGTTGGTCTGCCAGTCGGCGCCGGCCGAGGACATCTTGCTGCCCGGCAGCGCCTGGACGAGACCGTAGGCACCGGAGGACGGGTTGGTCGCCCGGTAGTTCCAGCCGGACTCGTGGTCCACGATGTTGCTGAAGCACTGGAACTGGGATTCCGGGATCATCTGGCGGGCGATCGCCTTGACCTCGGAGATGGAGTACGAGCCCTGGGCGGAGAAGCTCGACGCGTCGCGGACGGCCTCGCGGCTGGCGCGCTCGGCCTCCTCGCGGGCCTCCCGCTCCTCGCGCTCCTTCTTCTCCTGCTCGGCCTTCTCGTCGGCGGCCTTCTTCTTCGCCTCCGCGTCCTCCGCGGCCTTGAGGCGGGCGGCCTCCTCGGCGCTCTTGCGCGCGGTGGCGTCCGCGGCGGCGGCCTGGACGTCGGCCTGCTCCGCGAGGGAGGCGACCTGCACCTGCGCCTGCGTTCCCGCGGGGATGTCCGCGAGCAGCGTGGTGTCGGCCGCGGTGGCCTCGAAGTTGTCGTCCGAGGTGGCCTGGGCGGCGTTGCCCGTGGCAACTCCGACGACGGCGCCGACGGTGGTGACCGCAGTGGCAGACGCCACCGCGAATCCCCGGACCGAGATCCGGCTCACACGGTTTCCTTCCAGCATCGCCCGCACGGTGACCACGCGGGCGAAATCGTGCCCCTGGCGCTGGTCTTCGTCGTACCGGGTCACAGAAGACACGGGCCCGTGGTGCTGTGGGCGGCATACGGCGGCGATTGTGGAGTTGTGCGGTGCTTCGTGTGCCTCTTCGAACGGTCGAAGGTGCACGGGTGCCGTATGCGGGGCCTGACGGAAGCAAGACTCTGCCGGACGCGGACGCCGCAAGGCAATTCCGTGTTGCGTGTGAAAGCTCACACCTCGTTGGGCGCAGGTGTTTTGACGGATGTTGCGGACACGGGGGCGCCGCCCGGCTAAGCTCCTGCGCTTCGCCGGGCGGCGCCAACTCCCGTACGGGAGCGAAAGGGTACGAATCGGGCTTACAGGTGACCGTCCTCCAGCATCTCGGTGACCAGGGCCGCGATCTGGGACCGCTCCGAGCGGGTCAGCGTGACGTGCGCGAAGAGCGGATGCCCCTTCAGCTTCTCGACCACGGCGACGACTCCGTCGTACCGGCCCACCCGCAGGTTGTCCCGCTGGGCCACGTCATGGGTGAGGACCACCCGCGAATTCGCCCCGATACGGGACAGAACGGTCAACAGCACGTTCCGCTCCAGGGACTGGGCCTCGTCGACGATGACGAAGGCGTCGTGGAGCGAGCGGCCCCGGATGTGGGTGAGCGGAAGGACCTCCAGCATCCCCCGGGACAGCACCTCCTCGATCACCTCGCGCCCGGCGACCGACGACAGCGTGTCGAAGACCGCCTGCGCCCAGGGGCTCATCTTCTCCGACTCGCTGCCCGGCAGATAGCCGAGGTCCTGGCCGCCGACCGCGTACAGCGGACGGAAGACCATCACCTTCTGGTGCTGACGGCGCTCCAGGACCGCCTCCAGGCCCGCGCAGAGCGCCAGCGCCGACTTTCCGGTGCCGGCCCGGCCGCCCATCGAGATGATCCCGACCTCCGGGTCGAGGAGCAGGTCGAGCGCGATCCGCTGCTCGGCGCTGCGGCCCCGGATCCCGAACGCCTCCCGGTCACCGCGGACGAGCCGCACGTTCCCGTCGGCGCCGACCCGGCCGAGCGCCTTGCCGCGCTCCGACTGGAGCACCAGGCCGGTGTGCACGGGCAGCTCGGACGCCTCCGGCACGTACAGCCGCTCCTGGTCGTAGAGGAGGTCGATCTGCTCGGCGGAGAGGCTCAGCTCGGACATCCCGGTCCACCCGTTGGCGTCCGTGATGGCGAGTTCGGCGCGGTACTCCTCGGCGAGCAGGCCCACCGAGGACGCCTTGATGCGCAGCGGCAGGTCCTTGGAGACGACGGTGACGTCGTACCCCTCCGCCTGGAGGTTCCGCGCGACGGCGAGGATCCGGGAATCGTTGTCGCCGAGCCGGTAACCGGCCGGCAGGACACCGGGGTCGGAGTGGTTGAGCTCGACCCGCAGCGTGCCGCCGAGGTCCCCGATCGGCAGGGGGGCGTCCAGGCGGCCGTACCGGACCCGGAAGTCGTCCAGCAGGCGCAGCGCCTGACGGGCGAAGTAGCCGAGCTCGGGGTGGTGCCTCTTCGCCTCCAGCTCGGTCACCACCACGATGGGGAGCACGACCTCGTGCTCCTCGAAGCGGGACATCGCCTTGGGGTCGGCGAGCAGGACGCTGGTGTCGAGAACATAGGTGCGCCGGTCGGAAAGACGGCGCTTCGTGCTGGTCACCACGGAAGGACAGACCCCCTCTGAAGACCCGAAAAAGGCCGGGGTGCGACGGAATCACCGTTGTCGCGGCGGAATGGGACCGGGATCGGACCGCCGTGCGCGGGCCGAACACCGGCCCTCCGCTTCTCCCGTGCGTGTCCCGCACGGTCGTCCTGGTGCAAGGGGCCTCCCGGGTGGCGGTCTCCGTGCCGCTCACTTCACCAGGCTTATGCCCTCGAACGCTCCTCACCATGCCACGGCATATGACGGCGCGTTCGTGAACGTCCGGTGACTCCCCCGGGACCCCGTTCCGCGCGGAGGGGGGCGGGGCTCAGGTGCCGTAGCGCCGGTGCCGGGCGGCGTAGTCGCGCAGCGCCCGCAGGAAGTCGACCTTGCGGAAGGCCGGCCAGTGGACCTCGCAGAAGTAGTACTCGGAGTGCGCGCTCTGCCACAGCATGAAGCCGGACAGGCGCTGCTCGCCGCTGGTGCGGATCACCAGGTCCGGGTCGGGCTGCCCGCGCGTGTACAGGTGCTCCGAGATGAGGTCGATGGAGACGGTCTCGGCCAGCTCCTCGAAGCTGGTGCCGCGCTCGGCGTGGTCGAGGAGGAGCGAGCGGACCGCGTCCGCGATCTCCTGCCGGCCGCCGTAGCCGACGGCGACGTTGACCAGTATCCCGGTGTTGGTCCGGGTGGCCTCCTGGGCCTCCTTGAGGACCGTCTGGGTCCTGGCGGGCAGCAGGTCCATGGTGCCGACGTGGTGCACCCGCCAGCGGCCGTCGGCGGCCAGCGCGCGCACGGCGTTCTCGATGATGCCGAGCAGCGGGACGAGCTGCTCTTCGGGGCGGTTCAGGTTGTCCGTGGAGAGCATCCAGAGCGTGACGACCTCGACGTCCGTCTCGGCGCACCAGCCGAGGAGCTCCTGGATCTTGTCCGCGCCGGCCTTGTGTCCCTGCTCGGGCGTCCCGCCGGACGCCTTGGCCCAGCGCCGGTTGCCGTCGAGGATGACGCCGATGTGCTTGGGCACCTGGTCGTGGTCGAGACGGCCTTCCACCCGGCGTGCGTAGAGCCCGTACACCAGGTCGCGCAGGTTCACTGTTCTTTACCCCTCCATGGGCGGGCGGTTCGCAAGCCGCCACCCTACTGCGGCCGGATGAAGGGTCCCAGTCCGGGAGCGTCACAACTCCGTACGGCTCTGTCACAGGTCCGTGATAAGCAGAGATATGTGACTGAATCCCCCCTCTACCGCGCCGCCGCGGAGCGCTACGACTCCATGGAGTACCGCCGCTCGGGCCGCAGCGGGCTCAAGCTCCCCGCCGTCTCCCTCGGCCTCTGGCACAACTTCGGCGACGACCGCACGCTCGACTCGCAGCGGGCGATCCTGCGCCGCGCCTTCGACCTCGGCGTCACCCACTTCGACCTGGCGAACAACTACGGGCCGCCGCCCGGCTCGGCCGAGCTGAACTTCGGCAAGATCTTCGCCCAGGACTTCGCGCCCTACCGGGACGAGCTGATCGTCTCGACCAAGGCGGGGTACGAGATGCACCCCGGCCCGTACGGCGAGTGGGGCTCCCGCAAGTACCTGCTGTCGTCGCTCGACGCCTCCCTGGACCGGATGGGCCTCGACTACGTCGACATCTTCTACTCGCACCGCTTCGACCCGGAGACCCCGCTGGAGGAGACCATGGGGGCGCTCGCCTCCGCGGTCCGGCAGGGCAAGGCGCTGTACGTCGGCGTCTCCTCGTACAACGCGGAGCAGACCGCCGAGGCCGCGCGGCTCCTGAGGGAGATGGGTGTCCCGGCCCTGATCCACCAGCCCTCGTACTCGATGATCAACCGCTGGATCGAGGACGACCGCCTGCTCGACACCCTGGAGACGGCCGGCATGGGCTGCATCTCCTTCGTGCCGCTGGCCCAGGGGCTGCTCACCGGCAAGTACCTGAAGGGCATCCCGGAGGGCTCCCGCGCCACCCAGGGCAAGTCCCTCGACCCGAACCTGCTCTCCGACGAGGTGCTGCGCCGGCTGCGCGGCCTCGCGGACATCGCCGAGCGGCGCGGGCAGTCGCTGGCCCAGCTGGCGCTGAAGTGGGTGCTGCGCGACCCGCGGATGACCTCGGCCCTGATCGGCGCGTCGAGCGTCGCGCAGCTGGAGGAGAACGTGGCGGCGCTGGCCTCCGCGCCGCTCACGGACGCGGAGCTGAAGGAGATCGACTCCTTCGCCGTCGACACCGAGGGCACCAACATCTGGGCCGGCCGGGGCTGACGCTCCCTCGATCTCCCTCCGTCGTCCCGGGCCCGGGACGACGGGGGGAAAGAAAAACGGGCCGGTCCGTGGGGGGGATACGGACCGGCCCGAGGGGGGGGTTCCACCATAACCCTTCGTAAGTCGGGTCGCGCGCCACGTGCGCCGAACGAAGCGGCCGGATTTCCCCGGATCCCAAGCGCCCCAAGGGCTCCGGGCCCCTGTGGCGGGTTTGCGCCCCGGCGTGGCGGCGGAGTTCCGTCCCTCCGACGGGGGAACACCCGGCATTGACGACCGGCCTGGTGGACGCGGGTGGCGTGGCGCTCCGCGACGACCCGGTGGCGCTGCGGAGCCACGCCCTCCGCAGGGGTCAGGGCAGTGCCGTGAAGGCGCCGAGGGCGAGCCCGAGGAGAGCGCCGGAGAGCATGAAGGGGCCGAAGGGGATCGCGGAGGAGCGGCCCGCGCGGCCGAGGAGGACGCGCCCGAAGCCGTATCCCGCGCCCAGCAGGAAGCCGAGGAAGGCGCCGGTGAAGAGCACGCCCCAGCCGTACCAGCCGAGGGCGGCGCCGAGCGGCAGGGCGAGCTTCACGTCGCCGAAGCCGAGGCCCTGCGGGTTGATGAGGTGCAGCGCGAGATAGCCGCCGCCGAGCGCGGCCGCGCCGAGCAGGGTGTGGGTCCAGGACCCGGCGTCGTACGGGAGGAGTTCGGCGGCCCCGAGCAGCAGCGGCACGGCGACCGCGAGCGGCAGGGTCAGGCCGTCCGGCAGCCGCTGCACCCGGACGTCGACACAGCCCAGCAGGACGCCGAAGGGCGCGGCGAGCAGCCAGACGGCGAGCTCCGGCCGGGGCCCGCCGGTGGCGGCGGCGAGCAGCGCGCAGACCAGCGCGGTCAGCAGCGGCACCGCGAGCGGCGCGGGCGTCGTCGCGCACCCGGCCCGCCCGGGCCCGCCCAGCCAGCCACGGGCCGGACCGGCGAGCCGGTGCCCCGCGGGGCACAGCTCCCGCCACGGCTCCTCGGGCTCCACGGAGAGCCGGTACGCGGCCCGCGGCACGAGCAGCCCGACGGCGGCGCCCCACAGGGCGGCGAGAACGATCAGCGACGGGTACACGGCCCGACCCTAGGTCTAAGGTCGGGCGCATGGGGCGGAGTTGGCAGGACGGGACGGGGACGCTGGCGGTGCCGGGGGGCGCGGCGGTGCCGCTGGAGATCGCGGCCTCGTACCGGGCGCGGCGGCGGGGGCTGCTGGGCCGGGACGGGATCGCCGGGGCGATGCTCCTGACCCCCGCGAGCAGCGTGCACACCTTCGGCATGGGCTTCCCGATCGACGTCGCCCACCTGGACCGGGAGCTGCGGGTGCTCGCCGTGGTCACCATGCGCCCGGGCCGGCTCGGGGCGCTCCGGCTCCGCGCCCGGCACGTGCTGGAGGCGGAGGCGGGCGCGATGGCGGGCTGGGGGCTGCGGGCGGGCGTCCGGGTGACGGTGACGACCGGCCCGACACCCGGTCAGGGCGGCCCGACACCCGGTCAGGGCGGCCCGACACCCGGTCAGGGCGGCCCGACTCCAGGTCAGGGCGGCCCGGAGCCCGGTCAGGGTGGCCCGACACCCGGTCGGGGCGGCCCGGAGCCCAGCAGCGAGCAGGCCCCGTAGCCGGCGGAGGCCAGGGCGAGCACGGCGTCCCTGCTCCAGGACCGGAAGCAGCGGGAAGAACGCCCGAGAGAAGCGCTGGTCAGCCCTGGGGCCTCATGCGGCCGAAGCGGGCGGTCATGATCGGGCCGAGCTGGCCGACGATGGCGTGGCCCGGTTCGTGGGGGGACGGGAGGTCGCCGAGGAAGGAGGTCACGATCACCTCGTCGACGGCGGTGTCGCCGCGCCGGATCTGCTCCTCCAGGAAGTCGAGGGTGCGGCGCCAGTCCGGCTCCGGCTCCTCCGCCAGGAAGGAGCGGACGGTGCCCTGGACGACGTCCCAGAAGAAGACGTGCGGCAGGACCCCGCCCTGCCGGAAGACATGGCTCTCGTACGCGGCCCGGAACGCCGGGACGTGGGCGAGCAGGTCGTGGACGAGCTGCTCGCCGGTCGTCGGAGGAGCGTCGGTCTGAGGTCTGGTGTGCTGCTGCATCGGCGGCCCTGCCCCGGTGGCGTTGTGGTGTTTCCGTCCAGAATGCTCCTCCCCCGGAACCCTGTCCCGACACTTTTACGGTTTCCTGGGGACAACTTTCGCCGGGTTTTCCACAGGGGGTGCGAAGTGTCGTACATCCGTGGATCGTTGGGCGTATGTACGAGTTGTCGATCCTCGCCCGGGGCGGGGTGCTCCTCACCGTCCGGGCCCTCGCGGCGGGCTGGCCGCCGGGCCGGCTCGCAGCGCGCCTGCGGCGGGACGGCTGGCAGCGGATCTGCCGGGGAGCGTGGGCGGCGCCGGGCAAGGAGACGGACTGGCGGGTCCGGGAGACCGCGCTCCAACTGCTGGGCCCGCGGCGGGTCTGCCGGTACGGCACAGCGGCCCGGCTGCACCGGATCGAGCTTCTGGCGGGGGTGCCGGTCCCGCCCGGTTCGCGGGCCTCGCTGCCGCCGGAGGACGTCTGCCTGCGCCGGGGCCTGCGCGTCACGACGGCCGCGCGGACGGTCGCGGACCTGATACGGGCGTCCGCGAGCAGGGAGGAGGCCGTGGTGGCGGCGGACTCGGCGCTCTCCGCGCGGATGGTGGAGGGCGTACGGAGAGGGCCGCTGGTCCGGTACGAGGAGCTGGCCGCCCAGCTGTCCGTCCGCCGCCCGGGGGCGCCGCGCGCCCGCGCCTGGCTCGCGCTGACGAACCCGGCGGCGGGATCGCCCGCGGAGACGGTGGCCCGGCTGAGGATGGCCGACGCGTCCCTCCACCCCGAGTGCCAGCCGTCGCTGCGGACGCCCGCGGGCCGCCCGCTCCACCCGGACTTCCTCTTCCGGGACGCCGGACTCGCCGTGGAGGTCGAGGGCTTCGCGTACCACGGCACCCGGCGCGCCCACGAGCGTGACATCGCCCGCTTCAACGCGCTCCAGTCCTGCCCCGAGATCCGCCGGGTCCTCCGCTTCACCGCCCGCGAGGTCTTCGCACACCCCGACCGGATGACCGCCGACATCCGCGCGGCACTGGCGGAGCTCGCACGCTGAGCGCGGGGCGGGGCGGGGCGGGGGCGGGAGGCGGCGCGGGGGGCGGTTGCGGCGGGCGGGTTCGGGCGGCGC
>NZ_JOGX01000036.1 GCF_000719555.1 Streptomyces sp. NRRL F-5727 | reverse complement strand
CCCGCCGCGAAGTACTCACGGTGCACCGAGGCGACGATGTCCGGCCGGGTCAGGCTCAGGATCTCGTTGCAGCCCTCCAGGTTCTGGAAGTCCTCCAGGGTCGGCTCCTGGGCCTGCAGCATGGTGCCCATGGCCCCGTCGGCGACGACGACACGGCTGGCGAGCGCCTCGCGGAGGGCGGCGGCACGGCTCCGGCTGTCTGCGGAGATGGAAGGGGTCGGCAACGAGGCCATGAAGGGGCTCCCTGGGCTGCGACGGCTGTCGGCTTTGCACCCTGGGCACAGGGTGCACGGGGCCAGCGTAACCATGGTTCGACCGGGGCGGACACGGCGTCCCACGTGGCGGACGGCATCCTGTGTGCGAGGACTCCCGGTACGGCCCCTTCTTCGAGGACACTGTCAGGTGCGAGGCAAGGTCGGCATGGACCGATAGTGTTCAGCATTGTCGAACATCGATATGTGTGCGTGCGTGAGGGAGAAGGGCCGGGCGATGGCGAAGAACATCCAGTCGCTTGAACGGGCGGCGGCCATGCTGCGACTGCTCGCGGGCGGCGAGCGCCGGCTCGGACTGTCCGACATCGCGTCCTCGCTCGGGCTGGCCAAGGGCACCGCCCACGGCATCCTGCGCACCCTCCAGGCGGAGGGCTTCGTGGAGCAGGACGGCCCCTCGGGCCGGTACCAGCTGGGGGCCGAGCTGCTGCGGCTCGGGAACAGCTATCTGGACGTGCACGAGCTGCGGGCGCGGGCGCTGGTGTGGACGGACGACCTGGCGCGGTCCAGCGGGGAGAGCGTGCACCTGGGGGTGCTGCACCAGTCGGGCGTGCTGATCGTGCACCACGTCTTCCGGCCGGACGACAGCCGCCAGGTGCTCGAGGTGGGGGCGATGCAGCCGCTGCACTCCACGGCGCTGGGCAAGGTGCTGTCGGCTTACGACCCGGTGGCGCACAGCCAGGCCGTGGAGGTCGGGCGCGAGGCGTTCACGCCGCGTACGGTCACCGACCTGGCGGACTTCGAGTCGCTGCTCGACATGACGCGGGCGCGCGGCTGGGCGGCGGACGTGGAGGAGACCTGGGAGGGCGTGGCCTCGGTGGCGGCACCCATCCACGACCGGCGCCGGATGCCGGTGGGCGCGGTGGCGGTCACCGGGGCGGTGGAGCGGGTCTGCCCGGCCGGGGAGCTGCGTCCGGAGCTGGTGGCGGCGGTGCGGGACTGCGCCCGGGCGGTCTCCCGGGACCTGGGGGCGGGTCGCTTCTGAGCCCGCGCCACGGCGGCCGGTGAGCCGGTCCGCACGGAGAGCGAACCCGTCGGTAACGATCGCGTTATCGGCGGGTTTTTCGCTTCCCAGACCCTTGACTCACTGTTAACCCCGGGGCAAAACTTCCGTTCATCGGTCGGCATTGTCGAACACCTACCGGCAATACGCGTTAGAGTGTGACAGTGCCAAGGGCCGTGGACGCCCTCACACGAGGGCGCGGACCACCGGGGCGAACCGGGGTCCGCCATCCCCTGGACGAAGGACAAAGGAGTCGCGGGTGTCCAGCTCCGACATCTTCCTCGGCGAGACCATCGGTACCGCCGTACTCATTCTTCTCGGCGGCGGCGTGTGCGCCGCCGTGACGCTCAAGAGCTCCAAGGCACGCGGAGCGGGCTGGCTCGCGATCACCTTCGGGTGGGGCTTCGCGGTCATGACCGCCGTCTACATGACCGCTTCCCTCTCCGGAGCCCATCTGAACCCGGCCGTCACGGTCGGCATCGCCGTCAAGACCGGCGAGTGGGGCGACGTGCCGGTGTACGTCGCCGGCCAGATGCTCGGCGCGATGATCGGCGCCGCCCTGGTCTGGGTCGCCTACTACGGCCAGTTCCTGGCCCACCTCACCGACCCGGAGACGGTCGGCGAGAAGCCCGTCGAGGGGCCCGGCCCCGTGCTCGGCGTCTTCTCCACCGGCCCGGAGATCCGGAACACCTGGCAGAACCTCGCCACCGAGATCATCGGCACCGTCGTGCTCGTCCTGGCCGTGCTCACCCAGGGCCTCAACGACAGCGGCAAGGGCCTCGGCGTCCTCGGCGCCCTGATCACCGCCTTCGTCGTGGTCTCGATCGGCCTCTCGCTCGGCGGCCCGACCGGTTACGCCATCAACCCGGCGCGCGACCTCGGCCCCCGCATCGTGCACGCCCTGCTGCCGCTGCCCAACAAGGGCGGCTCCGACTGGAGCTACGCCTGGATCCCGGTCGTCGGCCCGCTGATCGGTGGAGCCCTCGCAGCGGGTATCTACAAGCTCGCGTTCGCCTGATCCGTTCGCCTGACCCGTACGAGAACAGCCACAGAGCCCCGAGCCGTCCTTCCCAGACTTCCCATGGAGCACACCGTGACCGACGCCCACACCGCCGGCCCGTTCATCGCCGCCATCGACCAGGGCACCACCTCGTCCCGCTGCATCGTCTTCGACAAGGACGGCCGGATCGTCTCGGTCGACCAGAAGGAGCACGAGCAGATCTTCCCGAAGCCGGGCTGGGTCGAGCACGACGCCACCGAGATCTGGACCAACGTCCAGGAGGTCGTCGCCGGCGCCATCGTCAAGGCCGGCATCACCGCCGCCGACGTCAAGGCCATCGGCATCACCAACCAGCGCGAGACCACGCTGATGTGGGACAAGAACACCGGCGAGCCCGTCCACAACGCGCTCGTCTGGCAGGACACCCGCACCGACGCCCTCTGCAAGGAGCTCGGCCGCAACGTCGGCCAGGACCGCTTCCGCCGCGAGACCGGCCTCCCGCTCGCCTCCTACTTCTCCGGCCCGAAGGTCCGCTGGCTGCTCGACAACGTCGAGGGCCTGCGCGAGCGCGCCGAGCGCGGCGACATCCTCTTCGGCACCATGGACTCCTGGGTCATCTGGAACCTCACCGGCGGCACCCAGGGCGGCGTCCACGTCACCGACGTCACCAACGCCTCCCGCACCCTGCTGATGAACCTCCACGAGATGGCCTGGGACGAGCGCATCCTCCAGTCCATCGACATCCCGGCCGCGGTCCTCCCCGAGATCCGCTCCTCCGCCGAGGTGTACGGCACGGTAAAGGGCGGCATCCTCGACGGCGTCCCGGTCGCCTCCGCGCTCGGCGACCAGCAGGCCGCCCTCTTCGGCCAGACCTGTTTCGCCGAGGGCGAGGCCAAGTCCACGTACGGCACCGGCACCTTCATGCTGATGAACACCGGTGACAAGATCATCAACTCCTACAGCGGCCTGCTGACCACGGTCGGCTACCAGATCGGCGAGAACAAGCCGGTCTACGCCCTGGAGGGCTCCATCGCCGTCACCGGCTCGCTCGTCCAGTGGATGCGCGACCAGATGGGCCTGATCAAGTCCGCCGCCGAGATCGAGACCCTGGCCTCCTCCGTCGAGGACAACGGCGGCGCCTACTTCGTGCCCGCCTTCTCCGGCCTCTTCGCCCCGTACTGGCGCTCCGACGCCCGCGGTGTGATCGCCGGCCTCACCCGGTACGTCACCAAGGCGCACATCGCCCGTGCCGTCCTGGAGGCCACCGCCTGGCAGACCCGCGAGATCACCGACGCCATGACCAAGGACTCCGGCGTCGAGCTGACCGCGCTCAAGGTCGACGGCGGCATGACCTCCAACAACCTGCTGATGCAGACCCTCTCGGACTTCCTGGACGCCCCCGTGGTGCGCCCCATGGTCGCCGAGACCACCTGCCTCGGTGCCGCCTACGCCGCCGGCCTCGCCGTCGGCTTCTGGCCCGACACCGACGCGCTGCGCGCCAACTGGCGCCGTGCCGCGGAGTGGACCCCGCGCATGGACGCCGACAAGCGCGACAGCGAGTACAAGAACTGGCTCAAGGCCGTGGAGCGCTCCATGGGCTGGCTCGAAGAAGAGAAGTGACGAGGAGTAGACCGAGATGACCACCCCGCAGACCGTTCCCGCCCTCGGAACGCACCCGGCCGCCGGCTCGCTTCCGACCCGCGCCGAGACCAGAGAGCAGCTTGCCAAGGCGACGTACGACCTCCTGGTGATCGGCGGCGGCATCCTGGGCATCTCCACCGCCTGGCACGCCGCGCAGTCCGGTCTGCGGGTGGCCCTGGTGGACGCCGGCGACTTCGCCGGCGCCACCTCCTCGGCCTCCTCCAAGCTCCTCCACGGCGGCCTGCGCTACCTGCAGACCGGCGCCGTGAAGCTCGTCGCCGAGAACCACTTCGAGCGGCGCGCCGTCTCCCGGCAGGTCGCCCCCCACCTGTCCAACCCGCTCACCTTCTACCTGCCCGTCTACAAGGGCGGCCCGCACGGCGCCGCCAAGCTGGGCGCCGGCGTCTTCGCGTACTCCGCGCTCTCCGCCTTCGGCGACGGCGTCGGCCACCTCCTCTCCCCCGCCAAGGCGGCCCAGGACGTGCCCGAGCTGCGCACCGACAACCTCAAGGCCGTCGCCGTCTACGGCGACGACCAGATGAACGACGCCCGCATGGCGCTCATGACGGTCCGCGCGGCCGTCGACGCCGGCGCCGTCGTCCTGAACCACGCCGAGGTCACCGGGCTCCGCTTCACCAAGGGCCGGGTCACCGGCGCCGAGCTCAGGGACCGCATGTCCGGCGAGGAGTTCGGCGTCACCGCGCGGCTCGTCCTCAACGCCACCGGCCCCTGGGTCGACCACCTGCGCCGGATGGAGGACCCCAACGCGGCCCCCTCCATCCGCCTCTCCAAGGGCGCCCACCTGGTCCTCAAGCGGACCGCCCCGTGGAAGGCCGCGCTGGCCACCCCGATCGACAAGTACCGGATCACCTTCGCCCTCCCCTGGGAGGACATGCTCCTGCTCGGCACCACCGACGAGGAGTACGAGGGCGACCCGGGCGAGGTCGCGGTCACCGAGAAGGACACCGCCCAGATCCTGGACGAGGCCGCCTTCTCCATCCGCGACCAGCAGCTCGACCGCTCCCTCATCACCTACGCCTTCGCCGGCCTGCGGGTGCTCCCGGGCGGTCCCGGCGACACCTCCAAGGCCAAGCGCGAGACGGTCGTCACCGAGGGCCGCGGCGGGATGCTGTCGGTCGCCGGCGGCAAGTGGACCACCTTCCGCCACATCGGCCGCACCATCATGAAGAAGCTGGAGGCGCTCCCCGGCCACCCGCTGGGCGAGGACTACGAGTCGGTCTCCACGCTCCCCAAGCGGCTGCCGCTGCCGGGCATCGCCAACCCGAACGCGGTCGCCCACCGGCTGCTCGTCGACGGCCCGGCGCCCGGCCCCCGGATGGCCGCGGACACCGCCAAGCACCTGGCCACGCACTACGGTTCGCTCTCCTTCGACATCGCCCGGATGGCGAACGAGAACCCGGACCTGGCCCGCCGGATCCACCCGGACGCGCCGGAGATCTGGGCGCAGGTCGCCTACGCCCGCGACCACGAGTGGGCCGAGACGGCCGACGACGTGCTGCGCCGCCGCACCACCCTGACCATCCGCGGACTCGCCACCGACGAGATCCGCGCCGAGGTCGACGCGATGCTGCGCGCCAAGTAGCCGCCACGAGCCGAGGGGCGGTCTTCTCCGGGGAGGGAGAGGCCGCCCCTCTCGCGTGCCACACGGCCGCCACACCGCTGCAACACCCGGCGCGCAGAGTGGGGGCATGAAGTTTCAGGTGCTCTCGATCGTCCCCCACTCCCCGCACCCGCTCACCGGTGAACTCCCTTCCGCGGCAGCCCGGTTGGAGCAGGTCGTGACGCTCGGCGAGACGGCCGAACGGCTCGGCTTCGACGCCTACGCGATCGGCGAGCGGCACGCCGGGCCGTTCCTCTCCTCGGCCCCGACCGTGCTGCTCGCCGCGCTCGCCGCCCGCACCTCCCGGATCCGCCTCCTGACCGGCGTCACCGTCGTCGCGATCCTCGACCCGGTCCGGGTCGCCGAGGACTACGCCACCCTCGACCAGCTCTCCCGCGGCCGGCTCGAACTCGTCGTCGGCAAGGGCGCCGAGGCCGGTCACTTCGACCTCTTCGGGCTGGACGAGGCGCGCCAGTGGGAGCTCCAGAAGGAGAAGTACGAACTCCTGCGCCGGCTCTGGACGGAGGAGGACGTCGACTGGGAGGGCGCCTCCCGGCCGCCGCTGAAGGGCGTCACCACGATCCCCCGGCCGTACGCGGGTCTCCCGAGGATCTGGCACGGCTCGGCCACCAGCCTGCACTCCCCCGAACTCGCGGCCCGGCACGGCGACCCGCTCTTCACCGCCAACGCGATCCAGCCGCGCGAGGCGTACGCGCGGCTCATCGCCCACTACCGCGAGCGGTTCGAGGCGTACGGGCACGACCCGGCGCACGCGCGCGTGGCGGCCGGTTCGGGCGGGCTGCTCATCGCGGACACCCCCGAGCAGGCCGTGCGGCGCTACAAGGAGCTGTACGAGGCGAAGGTGGCGCAGAGCTTCCGGCCGCACCTGGAGGGCCGGGCCGGGTACAACACCCCGTTCCGCACTGTCGAGGAGGCGATCGCGGGCGGTCCGCAGCTGATCGGCTCCCCCGAGCAGATCGCGGAGAAGATCCTCGACTTCCACGCCCACTACGGGCACGACCTCCAGTCGGTCACGGTGGACGGCTTCGGGCAGTCGACGGCCGAACAGACCGAGACCCTGGAGCGGTTCGCCGAGGAGATCGCGCCGGTGCTCAGGAAGGAGGCGCCGAGCACGCTCTGGGAGGTGTGAGAGTCCCGTGTGCGGGGCGCGGTTCGTGGGTAGTCGATCAACGCCGCACGGGTTTTCGGGCGAGTCCGGGGGCTGCGGCCGGACGACCGGAAAGCCGTAAGGTTGGTCCGTACGACACGAACTTCGAAGAAGGAGGCGCTGGGTGATCGAGCTCGAGGGGGTACCCGAGCTGATCGACCCGGTCATGGTGGCCGCGTTCGAGGGCTGGAACGACGCCGGCGACGCCGCCTCCACCGCGGTCGCTCATCTGGACCGGGAATGGAAGGGCGAGGTCTTCGCGGCGCTCGACGCCGAGGACTACTACGACTTCCAGGTCAACCGTCCGACGGTGTTCCTGGAGAACGGCGTGCGGAAGATCACCTGGCCGACGACCCGGCTGTCCGTGGTCCGGATCGGCGGCGACAAGCCGCGCGACCTGGTCCTGGTCCGGGGCATCGAGCCCTCGATGCGCTGGCGCTCCTTCTGCAACGAGCTGCTGGGCTTCGCGCACGAGCTGGGCGTCGAGATGGTGGTGATCCTCGGCGCGCTGCTCGGCGACACCCCGCACACCCGCCCGGTGCCGGTCAGCGGGGTCACGTCCGACCCGGACCTGGCGCGGACGATGGAGCTGGAGGAGACCCGGTACGAGGGCCCGACGGGCATCGTCGGGATCCTCCAGGAGGCGTGCACCCACGCGGGCGTGCCGGCCGTGAGCCTGTGGGCGGCGGTGCCGCACTACGTGTCGCAGCCGCCGAACCCGAAGGCGACGCTGGCGCTGCTGAACCGGCTGGAGGACCTGATCGGGCTGCGGATCCCGCTGGGCGAGCTGCCCGAGGACGCGCGGGCCTGGCAGCTGGGGGTGGACCAGCTGGCGGCGGAGGACAGCGAGGTCGCCGAGTACGTGCAGACGCTGGAGGAGGCCCGGGACACGGCGGAGCTCCCGGAGGCGTCGGGCGAGGCGATCGCCCGCGAGTTCGAGCGCTATCTGCGGCGGCGCGACCCGGGCCAGGGCCCGGGGCCGGGCGGTCCCGGGGTGGCGACGGAGAGCGGGGACACCTCGTACCTGCGGGATCCGGGCAGCGGCCGGACCCGCCCGCCCAAGCCGGAGCCCGGGCCGGAGCCGGAACAGCCGGAGTCCGGCGAGGACGGCGGCGACACCGCGGAGAACTGAGAAGAGGGGGACGGCCGGAGCCGTCCCCCTCTTCCTTTCCGCTCGCTTACAGCGCGACGCCGAGGAGCGCGTCGACGGTGCGGGACACGAGGCCGGGGGCGGACTCGTCGGTGCCGCCGTCCGCCTCCTGGCGGGCGGCCCAGCGGTCGACCGCGGCGAGCGCGGCCGGGGCGTCCAGGTCGTCCGAGAGGGCCGCGCGGACCTCCTCGACCAGGGCGTCGGCGGTCGGGCCGTCGGGCCGGGAGACCGCGGCGCGCCAGCGGTCCAGGCGGTCGACGGCGTCCTGGAGGACCTGGTCGGTCCACTCCCAGTCGGCGCGGTAGTGGTGGGCGAGGAGGGCGAGCCGGATGGCGGCCGGGTCGACGCCCTCGCGCCGGAGCGCGGAGACGAAGACCAGGTTGCCCTTGGACTTCGACATCTTCTCGCCGTGCAGGGCCACCATGCCGGCGTGCACGTACGCCTTGGCCATGGGGAACTCGCCGGTGAGGGACTGGGCGTGCGAGGCGCCCATCTCGTGGTGCGGGAAGATCAGGTCGGAGCCGCCGCCCTGCACGTCGAAGCCCATGCCGAGGTGGTCGAGGGCGATGGCGACGCACTCGATGTGCCAGCCGGGGCGGCCGGCGCCGAGGCTGCCGCCGTCCCAGCTGGGCTCGCCCTCGCGGGCGGCCATCCACAGCATCGGGTCGAGCGGGTTCTTCTTGCCGGGGCGGTCGGGGTCCCCGCCGCGCTCGGCGGAGAGGTGCCGCATGAGCTCGGTGTCGTAGTGGGAGACCTCGCCGAAGTGCGGGTCGGCCTCGACGGAGAAGTAGATGTCGCCGTCGAGCTCGTAGGCCGCGCCGGAGTCCCGGAGCCGCTCGACCAGCGGGACGATGGAGGGTATCGACTCGACCGCGCCGACGTAGTGGCGCGGGGGCAGCATCCGCAGGGCGGTCATGTCCTCGCGGAAGAGGGAGGTCTCGCGCTCGGCGAGGGCGACCCAGTCGATGTCGTCGCGGAGGGCGCGCTCCAGGAGCGGGTCGTCCACGTCCGTGACGTTCTGGACGTAGTGCACCTGCCGCTTGGTGTCGAGCCACACGCGCTGCACGAGGTCGAACGCGTTGTAGGTCGCCGCGTGACCCATGTGGGTCGCGTCGTAGGGCGTGATGCCGCAGACGTAGATGCGGGCGACGGGGCCGGGGGCGAGGGTCACTCGCCCGCCGGTCGCGGTGTCGTGGATCCGGAGGTCGCGGCCCTTGCCGGGAAGGGCGGGGACCTCAGAAGCGGGCCAGGCATGCATGACCCGAGCGTAACCGGACAGGTGTTTCGGATACGAACCGGATCCGGAATCTTGTCCGATCATGCGCTCTTGCGGGTCAGCGAGGTGTGTGCATACCCCCCAGGGGTCAGGGCGACGCTCCGGGGGTATGGCCGAAACCGTACGGCCCTAGACCGGCGGCCAGGGGATCGCGGGCCACTGACCGGAGGGTTCCGGATGCCGCCCGGAGGCCAGCAGCGCCGCGACCCGCTCCCGTACGGCGGACACCTCGGCGGCCGTGAGCAGTTCCGCCAGACGGGTGGCGAGGGCCCCTCCCGGCGCCAGGACCGTGTCGAGCGTCCCGAGGACGGCGGTGGCCTCCTCGGGCAGCTCCTGGCCCGCCCACCCCCACAGCAGGGTGCGCAGCTTGTCCTCGACGTGGAAGGAGACGCCGTGGTCGATGCCGTAGAGCCTGCCACCGGGGGCGGGGAGCAGATGGCCGCCCTTGCGGTCGCCGTTGTTCATCACCGCGTCGAGGACGGCGAGCCGGCGCAGTCCGGGGGTGTCGGCGTGGACCAGGAGCGCGGTGCGCCCCTCCCCCACCTCGGCGGGCCCGATCGCGCGCCAGCCCTCGCCGGGTTCCTCGTCCTCGGTGAGGGCGAGCAGCCGGGCCTCCGGGTCGGCCTCGATCCACAGCTGGACCATGCCCTCCCCGTACGGGCCGTCCCGAAGCACCGTGGGCGGGACCAGGCCCCAGCCGGTGGCCTCGGAGAGTTCGTACGCGGCGACCTCCCGCTCGGCGAGGGTGCCGTCGGGGAAGTCCCACAGCGGGCGCTCCCCCGCGACGGGCTTGTAGACGCAGGCGGCCTCGCGGCCCTCGTGGGCGACCGTGCAGTAGAGCACCGCGTTGGACGCCTCGCGGAGCTGCCCCCGGACGGTCAGCTCACCGCGCGCGAGCAGCTCGGTGTCCTGCGGGTACTCGGGGCTGCTGCTCATGCTCCGCGGCGGTATCCGTTCTGGCGGGGGCAGACGTGGCCCTCCGGGTCGAGCGGGAGGCTGCACAGCGGGCACGGCGGGCGGCCGGCGTTGACCACGTCCAGGGCCCGCTTGGCGAAGGCGCGGGCCTGGGCGCCGCTGAGGCGGACGCGGAGCATCGGCGGGCCGTTCTCCTCGTCCTGGAGCAGCCGCTCCTCGGCCGCGGCGAGGTCCTCCTCGGACTCCGCGTCGAGTTCGACGAGCGCCTGGGCCTCGACGATCATGCGCTGCTCCTCGCCGTCCCAGGCGAGCGCCATGGTGCCGACGCGGAACTCCTCCTCGACGGGGGTGTCGAGGGGGGCGGTGTCGGCGGCGTCGGCGGGGGCGACGGCGGGCACCGGGGCGCTGCCCCCGGTGCGGCGCAGCACCTCGTCGAGGAGTTCGTCCATACGCTCGGCGAGTGCGGCCACCTGGGTCTTCTCCAGGGCGACGCTGGTGATCCGGCCGGCCGCGGACGCCTGGAGGAAGAACGTCCGGCGGCCAGGCAGCCCGACCGTGCCGGCCACGAAACGCTCCGGTGGGTCGTAGAGGAACACCTGACGGGACACGCTCCCGGCTCCCTTGACTGTCGACTGTCGTACTGCAACGGCGAGTCCACCCTACTGCGCGGGGGGATCACGGTGCGCCCGCGCCGCCCCCCACCTCGGCCGTCCCACTGGTGTCGGGGGTCTCCCGCGGGGCCAGGGAGGCGAGGTCGCCGGTGTCGCCGAGGCGGACCAGGAAGGGGCGGAGCCGGGTGTAGCGGATGACCGTGAGCGAGCAGGGGTCGACGTGGATCCGCTGGAAGAGGTCGAGGTGGAGGCCGAGGGCGTCGGCGACGAGGGACTTGATGATGTCGCCGTGGGAGCACATGGCGTAGACGGCGTCCTCGCCGTGTTCCGCGTCGATCCGGGCGTTCCAGTCGCGGACCGCCTCGACGGCCCTGGTCTGCATGGCGCGCATGGACTCGCCGCCGGGGAAGGCGGCGGCGGAGGCGTGCGCCTGGACGACCTCCATCAGCGGTTCGTCGTTGAGTTCGCTGAGCTTGCGGCCCGACCAGTCGCCGTAGTCGCACTCGTTGATCCGGTCCTCGATGTGGAGGGGGAGGTCCGGGCGGGCGTCCAGGAGCGGCTGGAGGGTCTCCCGGCAGCGCTGGAGGGGGCTGGAGACGGCCGCGGCGAGCGGGATCCCGGCGAGCCGGGCGGGCAGCGCGGCGGCCTGCGCGGCCCCGCGCTCGTCGAGCGCCACGCCCGGCGTGCGCCCGGCGAGCAGTCCGGAGGTGTTGGCGGTGGAGCGTCCGTGCCGGACGAGGATCAGCGTGGCCATGGCGGCCAGCCTACGGCGCACGCGCGCGTGCGGGAGCGGGTACGGCCGGGTGAGCCGCCCCGCGCGCGTGCGCCGCGGGCCGGAGCGGGGGAGAATACGGCCCGTGATCGTCGACGCTGCCCTGTACCGCGACGGCCGCCGGAGGGAATGCGGCGGCGACCTCTCCCGCTCCCTCGCGGAGGCGCGGGCCGGTGGTGACGCCTTCCTCTGGGTGGGGCTCTACGAACCGACGGAGGCCGAGTTCGACCATGTGACCTCGGAGTTCGCTCTGCACCCGCTGGCGGTCGAGGACGCGCTCAAGGCGCACCAGCGGCCCAAGCTGGAGATCTACGACGACTCCCTCTTCGTGGTGCTGAAACCGGTCCTCTACGAGCCGGAGAGCGACCGGGTCACGTCCGGGGAGCTGATGCTGTTCCTGGGCGACTCCTTCGTGGTGACGGTGCGGCACGGCGAGGGCGCGCCCCTGGCGGCGGTGCGCAAGCGGCTGGAGACGCATCCGGAGGTGCTGCGGCACGGGCCGACGTCGGTGCTGTACGCGGTGAGCGACGCGGTGGTGGACCACTACCTGGACGTGGCGGGCGAGCTCCAGGTGGACCTGGAGGAGCTGGAGGCCGCGGTCTTCGCGCCGGGCGGGACCGGCACGGGGAGCACGGCGGAGCGGATCTACACGGCGAAGCGGCAGGTGCTGGAGTTCCGGCGGGCGTCGGGTCCGCTGGCGGGGCCGATGGCCCGGCTGACGGCGGGCGCGGTGCCGTTCGTGAGCGAGGAGTCGCGGCCCTTCTTCCGGGACGTCAACGACCATCTGCTGCGGGCCAACGACCAGGTGGAGGGGTTGGACCGGCTGCTGTCGGACGTGCTGTCGGCGCACCTCGCGCAGATGGGGGTGCGGCAGAACGACGACATGAGGAAGATCTCGGCCTGGGCGGCGATGGCGGCGGTGCCGACGATGGTGGCGGGGATCTACGGCATGAACTTCGACCACATGCCGGAGCTGCACTGGACGTGGTCGTATCCGACGCTGATCGGCGCGATGGTGCTGATCGAGGTGTCGCTGTACCGCCTGTTCAAGCGGCGCGGCTGGCTGTGAGCCGGCCGCGCCGGCCGCCCGTGGGGCCCTCGGGGGCCGCCCGGCCCGGTCAGAAGGCCGGGGCCGGGGTGGCGGGGCCGCCGAGGGCGTCGAGCCGTTCGGGCATCCGCAGGCCGATCATCCGGTGCCAGCCGGCCGCGCGCTCGTAGGCGTACATGCCGTGGATGCCGGCGGCGAGCACCGCGCCCTTGGCCTTCGGCCACTCCAGGATGCGGCCCATGTGGCGCATGACGGCGAGGCTGACGTCGCGGTAGACCTGGATCTCGGCGAGCGCCGACTCGCGCAGGGTGCGCTGGATGAGCCGGCCGTGGCCGGCGCGGGCGAGCCGGAGCAGTTCCTCGTGGCAGTAGGCGAGGTGGTTGTCCTCGTCGTTGCAGATCATGCGGATGGCCTTGCCGAGCTCGGGGTGGTCGCCGAAGTACTTCACCAGGAGCTGCATCTGGGCGGCGGCGCGTTCCTCGGTGACCCGGCTGTGGGCGAGGTAGACGACGACGTCCTCCTCGGTGAGCGGCTCGTCCCGGTGGAGCTTGTCGTGGGCCAGGCCGATGCCGCGCCGTTCCAGGAGCATCGTGTAGTCGGTGTCCGGCGGGACGGGGACGGGTTCGAGGCCGCGCTTGCGCATGAGGGCGTTGAAGATCCGGCCGTGCTTGTCCTCGTCGGCGCCGTGCCGGACGATCTTCGGGGTGAGGTCCCGCATGGCGGGGGCGACGAGGGCGGCGATCCGGGCGTTCTCCCAGCCGCCCTGCGACTCGCCGCTGGCGGCGATCGAGCAGAAGAGCCGGAACGCCTCGTCGTCGTCGATGATTTCCTGGAACACACTCTTGGCCGTGAGCATCGCTGCCACCTCCCTGCGGACGTCCGCGCTCCGCGGGTCCGGCAGACCGAGTCAAATGCGGTCCGGGACGACGGGCAACAGGAGGGCTCCTGGGTATCGGCCGAAAGAGTGAGGCGCGGGGCCGTAACCGGGGGCGCGGTGGCGCGTTGAACGGCATGACGGCCGTGGCGGGGAAGACCCCCGAGCCCCCACCACGGCCGCAGAACCTCTTACGCCAGGCCCGCCCGCTCCAGGGCGTCGACGCCGGCGCGCAGCGCGGTGAGGCGCTCGTCGAGCGTGAAGCCGGCGGGGGCGAGGGTCAGGGTGGTGACACCGGCCTCCGCGTAGGCGGTCATGCGGTCCGCGATCCGGTCGACCCTGCCGAGCAGGGCGGTCTGGTCGATCAGGGTGCGCGGCACGGCGGCCGCGGCGCCCGTCTTGTCGCCGGCCAGGTACTTGTCCTGGATCTCGGCGGCCTCCTTCTCGTAGCCCATGCGCTGGGCGAGCTGGTTGTAGAAGTTCTGCTTGCGGCTGCCCATGCCGCCCACGTAGAGGGCGGTGTACGGGCGGAAGACGTCGGCCAGCGCGTCGATGTCGTCGCCGAGGGCGAGCGGCAGCGTCGGGCAGACGTCGAAGCCCTCCATGGTCAGGCCGGCCTTCTCGCGCCCCGCCCGGAGCGGCCGCAGGGCGGTCTCCTCCAGGTGCTCGGCGGAGGGGAAGATCAGCAGGGCGCCGTCGGCGATCTCGCCGGTCTGCTCCAGGTTCTTCGGGCCGATCGCGGCGATGTAGAGCGGGATGTGCTCGCGCTGCGGGTGGACGGTCAGCTTGATCGGCTTGCCGGGGCCGCCGGGCAGCGGGAGCGTCCAGTGCTCGCCCTCGTGGGTCAGGCGCTCGCGGGACATCGCCTTGCGGACGATCTCCACGTACTCGCGGGTGCGGGCCAGCGGCTTGTCGAACTTCACGCCGTACCAGCCCTCGGAGACCTGCGGTCCCGAGACGCCGAGGCCCAAGCGGAAGCGGCCGCCGGAGAGCGAGTCGAGGGTGGCGGCGGTCATCGCCGTCATCGCGGGCTGACGGGCCGGGATCTGCATGATCGCCGAGCCGACGTCGATCCGCTCCGTCTTCGCGGCGACCCAGGAGAGCACGGTCGGCGCGTCCGACCCGTACGCCTCCGCCGCCCAGCACACGTCGTAGCCGAGGCGGTCGGCCTCCTGGGCCACGGCCAGATTGTCGCCGTCCATGCCGGCGCCCCAGTAGCCGAGGTTGATGCCGAGCCGCATGTCCACGCACCCCTTACCCATCGGTAACGTCTCTCGGTCCGGACTCTAGCGCGCCACCCCCGCATCCGTCAGGAGCCCGCCGCCACGCCGTCGTCCACAGGTTCTGTCCACAGGG
The DNA here is from genome assembly GCF_000719555.1 of Streptomyces sp. NRRL F-5727. Lineage (GTDB taxonomy): Bacteria > Actinomycetota > Actinomycetes > Streptomycetales > Streptomycetaceae > Streptomyces. Next base: position 48,778 of record NZ_JOGX01000036.1, on the reverse strand, counting down.
TCTCTCCGCCCGCAGCCCCGGCCAGTAAGGTCCCGCCCATGGAGCAGAGGCATCTCGGACGTACCGGCCTGCGCGTCTCGCGCATCGGGCTCGGCACGCTCACCTGGGGGCGGGACACCGACGAGCACGACGCCGCCGAACAGCTGAAGGCGTTCTGGGACGCGGGCGGCACGCTCGTGGACACCGCCGACGTGTACGGCGGCGGCGAGGCGGAGCATCTGCTCGGGCGGCTGATGGAGCGGCTCGTGCCCCGGAGCGACCTGGTCCTGTCCACCAAGGCCGGCAGCGTCCCCGACCCGGACCGGCGCACCGACGGTTCGCGCGGCCATCTCCTCGCCGCGCTCGACGCCTCCCTGGCCCGGCTCGGCACGGACCACGTGGACCTCTGGCAGCTGCACGCCTACGACCCGTACACCCCGCTGGAGGAGTCGCTCCAGGCGCTCGACATCGCGGTACGCAGCGGGCGGGCGCGGTACGCGGGCGTGGCGAACTTCTGCGGCTGGCAGCTCGCCAAGGCGGGCACCTGGCAGCTGGCCGGCGACCGGACCCGGCTCGCCGGGGCCCAGCTGGAGTACTCGCTGCTCCAGCGGGGCGTCGAGCGGGAGGTGCTGCCCGCGGCGATCGACCTCGGGATAGGTCTGCTGCCGTCGTCGCCGCTCGGCCGGGGCGTGCTGACCGGCAAGTACCGGAGCGGCACCCCGTCCGACTCCCGGGGCGCGTCGGAGGCGCTGGCGCCGTTCGTGGAGCCGTATCTGGACGAGGCGGCGAGCCGGATCGTGGAGGCGGTCAGCACCGCCGCCGACGGGCTCGCCACCACCCCGCTGCACGTGGCGCTCGCCTGGGTCAGGGACCGGCCCGGGGTGACCGCCCCGATCGTCGGCGCGCGCACGGCACGGCAGCTCACGGCCGCGCTGTCGGTGGAGGGCCTTAGTCTTCCTGACGAGATCTGCCGGGCTTTGGACGATGTGTCCGCGCCCGTGCACCGCTATCCGGATCACGACTGGAGCACCTTGTGACCGAGCCTTCCGGCGAGACCGCGCCCGAGGCGTCCGAGGACCTGGCCCACGAGGACGTGGCGCCGTCCGCCGCGCCCGAGAGCCCTGAGACTACCCCCGAGGACGCCGGGACCTCAGCGTCGTCGGAGACCGCGGAGACCTCGGAGACCCCGGAGACGTCAGGAGCCTCGGAGGAGACCGAGACCTCGGCGGACGCCGGGGCCTCGGAGGGTGCCGAGGGTGCGGCGCCGGAGCTGAGCGAGGCGCAGGCGGAGCTGGCGGCCCAGCGGGAGCTGCGGGCCCGGATCGAGGCGCGGAAGGCCGAGCGGGGCGGGCCCGTGGCGAGCGGCGCCAAGCTGAGCGGGACCGCCGCCGACCTGCTGGCGGCCGTGCGGGCCGTGGAGGGCGGTGCCGCCTCCGGCGGCGCCTTCTTCGAGCCTGCGCCCGAGCCGGCCCGCCCCGCCCGGCCGGCCGAGACCACCGTCCGCCCTCCCGCCCCCGCGGCGCCGCCCGCGCCCACGGCCGGGGCGCTCGCCGGGGTCCGCGAGGTGCTGGCCCGGGGCGGCGCGCCCGAGGCGCTGGCCGGCCAGGTGGCCGCCGCGCTCGGCGAGCAGGCGGCCGAGGCCCTCACCGAGGACCCGTGGCGGCTGCTGGCGGTCACCGGGGTGCGGCCGGAGCAGGCCGACGGCTTCGCGCGGGCCCTGCTCGGCGCGGAGTGTGGTCCGGACGATCCGCGCCGGGCCGTCGCCCTGACCGTGTGGCTGCTCGACCGGGCCGCCCTCCAGGGCCACACCGCGCTCACCGTGGACGAGGTGCGGGCCGGTCTCGCCCGGCACGGGGTGCCGGACCCGGGGCAGGCCGTCGAGACCGCGATCTCCGAGGGCGCCGTCCTGGTCTTCCAGGAGGAGGGCGGCCCGGAGGACGGCGCACCGGAGGAGGACGGGGAGGACCAGGCGTCCGCCGGCGCGGAGGAGGGCCCGGCGGAGCCCCCGCTGCTCGGCCTCGACCGGTACGCGCTCGCCGAGGAGAGCCTCGCGGACGGTCTGGCCCGGCTGGTGCGCACGGTCACCGCCGAGGAGTGGGACGGCGAGGAGCTGGAGCGGGCCGTCGGCGGCCACGGTCTGGTGCTGCACACCGGCGGCGAGGCCGCCCGCGCCGAGCCGCTGGCGCTGGCCGCCGCGGCCCGGGAGCGCGGACTGCGCGTCCTGGTCGCGGTGCACGACGCGGAGCGGCTGACCGAGGAGGAGCGGGCCGCCGGGACGGCGGTGCCGCTCGCCGCGCTGCTGTCCGGGACGGCCGGACCGGGCCGGGACGAGGAGGGCGGGCTCGCCCTGGACCTGCTGGTGGTGCTGGACGCCCCGCAGCTGGACGTGGAGACGGGCGCGATGCTCGTCGAGGCCCTCCCGGACGGCTGCCGTCTGGTGCTCAGCGGTGACCCCGCCGTCCTCGGGTCGGCCGGCCCCGGCGCGGTCCTCGCGGACGCGCTCGCCGCCCGGGTCTGCCCCCGGGTGGCCTCCCGCCGCCCCGACCCGGGGCCGATCGGCGAGCTGGTCTCGGGCATCGGCATCGGCGAGCTGAACCAGGTCGAGGCCCCCGGCAAGGAGGTCGTCATCGTCCCGGTGCGGGACGCCGGCGAGGCCGTGCACCGCACGGTCCAGCTGGTCGCCGAATCGGTGCCGCGCGCCTTCGGGCTGACCCCCGAGCAGACCCGGGTGATCACCGTCGGCCACGGCGGCTCGGCCGGCACGCGCGCGCTGAACGCGGCCCTGAAGCAGCGGCTGAACCCCGGCCCCGGGCGCTTCGGCGGCTACGACCCGGGCGACCGGGTGGCGTACGCGCCGGTGCCGGGCCGGACGGTCTCGGGCACGGTCCTCGGGGCCGACGCCGAGGGGCTGCGGCTGCGCACCTCGGAGGGCGAGGTCGTCGTACCGAAGGAGCGGGTGGAGTCGGCGCTGCGGCACGGCTGGGCGCTGACCGCGCACCAGGCGGCCGGGGGCCGGTGGCCCGCGGTGGTCGCGGTGCTGCCGGGCGACGCGGCGCCCGGGCTGAGCCGCCCGTGGGTCTACACGGCCTTCGGCCGGGCCGAGCGCCATCTGTCGGTCGTGCACGGTGTGGACCAGGCGCTTCCCCGGGCGGTGGCCGAGGTCCTCGCCCCGGCGCGGACGACCCGGCTGCGACCGCTCCTGGCCGGCCTGCTCGCCGTCCCCGGCGAGGAGTGAACGTCCCCGCCGGGGCGGAACGCCGGAGGGCCGGGACATCACCGTCGATGTCCCGGCCCTCCGCCGTCCTCCCCGGCGCGTGTCAGCGGGCGGCCCCGGCCTCCCCCGCGCCCGACGCCTCGGCGGCCTCCTCGGCGGTCTCCTCGCCGTCCTCGGCGTCCCCGTCGTCCTCGCCGTCTCCGTGGTCCTCGTCGTCCTCGTCGTCGAAGACGGAGCTGATGTCGAAGCGGCAGACGATCCGCTCGGGGTCGGCCTGGTCGAAGGGGGCGGCCAGCCACTCCCCCGGCTCCGGAAGGTCTCCGTCGGCGGTGACCCACAGCGTGGAGTCGCCCTCCTCCAGGCCGAACTCCTTGTGCCGGGAGGCGATCTCGTCGGGTTCGTACTCCCCGAAGAGGACCCCGAGCGCCGCGGCGGTGGAGCGGGGTCCGTCCTCGTCGTGGTCGAGGTCGGCGACGCGCCGGGCCTGGGCCACGAGCCGGCGCGGCTCGGCCACGGCGTAGTCGCGCCGGATCAGCACGCTGAGGGCGTGCGGTTCGTCAGGCCCCGCGTACGGGGGCAGCTTGTCGTCGGCCCCGGGGATCTCGAAGGGGGTCACCTCGTCGTAGCGGTCGTAGAGGAGCTCGTCATAGGTCTCGGCGGCCGCGGCGAGGGCGTTGAACGCCTCGTACACGCCGCTGTCGTCGTCCCCCGTGCGGCGTTCGACCGCCGCGAGGTGGCGGTCCAGTGCGGTCTTGACCGCCTCTGCGGCGGCACGTACCTCGGCAGCGGTGGGCTGCGCAGCATCAGACATGGGACAGACGCTATCCGTACCGGGCCGGTGCCCGCACAATAGATACCGATGCCGGAATACGAATTTGTCGACGTGTACGTGCCGCGCGGTATCTCCCGCAAGGAGACCGCGCGGCTTCTGACCGACCATGCCGAGTACGGGCACTGGGAGTTGGACCGACTCACCCTGCGCCGGGACGGCAGCCGCAGAGTGCGGCTGAAGCGGCGGATCATCCGTCAGATCCGCACGACCTGGTGACGGACGCGAAAGGGGCCCCGTGTGATGCGGGGCCCCTTCGCGTTCCGGCCGGCGCGGCTCAGGCGCCGCGGCGGGAGCGGCGGTAGACCAGCGAGCCGGCGAGGAGCATGCCCGCGGCGGCCGGGACGATCACGCCGAGGGGCGCGGAGGACCCGGTCTCGGCGAGCTCGTCCGGCGCGGCCGGGGGCGGCGTGAGCTGCGGCCCGGGTTGGTTCGAGCCACCGTCCGAGCTCGGCGGCACACCGGGAGTGCCGGGCGTGCCCGGGGTACCGGGGGTCCCCGGCGTACCGGGGGTGCCGGGGGTACCGGGCGTGCCCGGGGTCCCCGGCGTGCCGGGCGTGCCGGGCGTGCCGGGCGTGCCCGGGGTACCGGGAGTCCCCGGCGTGCCCGGGGTACCGGGGGTGCCCGGCGTGCCGGGGGTCTCGGGCTCCTCGCCGTAGCCGCCCGGCTCCTCGCCGTAGCCGCCGGGCTCCTCCTCGCCGTAGCCGTCGTCGGGGTTCCCGGTGTTGGCGCAGTCGTTGCCCGTGGCGGCGTTGCCGAGGCCGATGCCCGTGACGCTGTTTCCGCACGCGTTCACCGGCACGTCGACCGGCACCACGACGGTGTTGCCGGAGGCCACGCCCGGGGAGTCGCTGGCGTACGCGCCGCCGGACGCGCCGGGGCCGGACTGCGCGGGGATGTTGGCGCAGGAGTTGCCCATCGCCGGGTTGAGCACCCCGACGACGTTCACGGTGTTGCCGCAGGCGTTGACCGGGGCGTGGACCGGCACCTGGACGGAGTTCCCGGACGCGACGCCGGGTGAGTTCGCCGCGGTGCCGCTCGCACCGGAGTCCGCCTGCGCGATGCCGCCGCCGAGCGCGAAGACGCCTCCGGCCGCCGCGACGGTGATGATGCTCTTGCGCGTGACCTGTCGCATAGCTTGCTTACCTGCCTTCTCGGCGATGTCGCCTGATCGGCTTGGAGTGGGGGCCACCGGGCCCGTGCCCGGGGCGGAATGGCCACCGGCCCCGGAGTGCATGGCACGCACTCCGGGGCCGGACGGCTCACGCCCTCAAGGGGCGGGGCACAACGTCAGGCGTTGACGCAGGTGTTGCCGAAGGCGGGGTTCAGCAGACCGATCACGGAGACCGTGTTGCCGCAGACGTTCACGGGAACGTGAACCGGGACCTGCACGACGTTGCCCGAGAGGACACCGGGGGAGCCGATGGCCGCACCCTGGGCACCCGCGTCGGCGACGGCCATGCCCGCGCCCGCGAGAACCAGACCGCCGGTGGCAGCCGCAGCAGCGACGACCTTCTTGATCATTATTCCTCCTAGTTGACAATGCGGCCCCAGCCGCGGACCGCATCACCTGTAACGAGGGGGAAGGTTGAGGGCTACGAGCCCTCGGGTGCATTCACTCTTTCCGGGCAGACCCAAACGGGCGGCCGAATTCGGGGCCCGGCGGGGCCGGGGGTCAGCAGGCGTCGATGAAGCGGTCCAGGACGCGGACGCCGAACTTCAGGCCGTCGACGGGGACGCGCTCGTCCACGCCGTGGAACATGCCGGCGAAGTCCAGCTCCGGCGGCAGCTGGAGCGGGGCGAAGCCGAAGCAGCGGATGCCGAGGTCGTCGAAGGACTTGGCGTCGGTGCCGCCGGAGAGCATGTACGGGACGGCGCGGGCGATCGGGTCCTCGGCCCGCAGGGCCAGCTGCATGGCGTCGACGAGGGCGCCGTCGAAGCTGGTCTCCAGGGCCTTGTCGCCGTGGACGTCCTCGCGCTTCACCTTGGGGCCGAGGATCCGGTCGAGGTCGGCCAGGAACTCCTCCTCGTAGCCGGGCAGGAAGCGGCCGTCGACGTGGGCGGTGGCCTGGCCGGGGATGACGTTCACCTTGTAGCCGGCGCCGAGCATGGTGGGGGCGGCGGAGTTGCGCAGGGTGGCGCCGACCATCTTGGCGATGCCGCCGAGCTTGGCCAGGGTGGCGTCCATGTCCTCGGGGTCGAGCGGGGTGCCGAGGGCGTCGGACAGCTCGTCGAGGAAGCTGCGGACGGTCTTGGTGACGCGGACCGGCCACTGGTGGCGGCCGAGGCGGCCGACGGCCTCGCACAGCTCGGTGATGGCGTTGTCGGAGTTGGTCATGGAGCCGTGGCCGGCCGTGCCCTCGACGGTGAGCCGCATCCAGTGCATGCCCTTCTGGGCGGTCTCGACCAGGTAGAGGCGCAGGTTCTCGTTGACGGTGAAGGAGAAGCCTCCGACCTCGCCGATCGCCTCGGTGACGCCGTCGAAGAGACCGCGGTGCTTGTCCACCAGGTGGCGGGCGCCGTAGGTGCCGCCGGCCTCCTCGTCGGCGAGGAAGGCGAGGACGATGTCGCGCGGGGGCTTGCGGCCGCTGCGCAGCCGGTCGCGGACGACCGCGAGGGTCATCGCGTCCATGTCCTTCATGTCGACGGCGCCGCGGCCCCAGACGCAGCCGTCGGCGACCTCGCCGGAGAAGGGGTGGTGGGTCCAGTCCTCGGCGTTGGCCGGGACGACGTCGGTGTGCCCGTGGATGAGCAGCGCCGGCCGGGAAGGGTCCTCGCCCTCGATGCGGGCGACGGTGGAGGCACGGCCCTTGTGCGACTCGATGATCTTCGGGTCGAGGCCCACCTCGGCGAGCTTCTCGGCGACGTACTCGGCGGCGGCCCGTTCGCCGGGGCCGGAGTGGTCGCCGTAGTTGCTGGTGTCGATGCGGATGAGGTCCCGGCAGAGGTCGACGACCTCGTCCTCACCCGAGACGGTCCGGCCGGTGTTCGACTCGCTCACGCTGCTTCCTCCCACGACGTGCCCCACATGCCTGGTGGTGGTCGCCTCCATCCTGCCGCGCCCCCGCCCCGGCGGCGCAAGGGCGTCCACCGGCCGACACACCGCCGACACATGCCGAGACGGCGTGTCCGGCGGGGCGGGTGGGGCCGCTGGGGCGGGTGAGGGGGTGGTGATCGGCCACCCCGAATGTTTGCTATGGTTTTCCTCGTCGGAACGGCCCAGCGCCGTGAGACACACACCCTGTCCGGGTGGCGGAATGGCAGACGCGCTAGCTTGAGGTGCTAGTGCCCTTTATCGGGCGTGGGGGTTCAAGTCCCCCCTCGGACACCAGAGGAAAGTCCCGGTCGAGTCTCTCGACCGGGACTTTCTCGTGTTCCGGATGCAGAGGACGTGAGGCGGAGCCGTGCGGAGGAAGAGGGTGCCGGCCGCGCCGCTGCCGCAGCGGGACGGGATCGACCCGGTACGGCTCCGGCTGCCGGAGGACCCCGAGGGCGCCTGGCCGACCGTCGGGGCGTACCTGCTCGGGCGGTACGGGGCGGCGGTGGGCGCGGAGCGGGTCGGCGCGATGCTGGACGCGGGGCGGTTCGTCGGCGCGGACGGGCGGGCGGCGGCGGCCTCGGAGCCGTACGAGCCGGGGCGGTGGCTGTGGTTCCACCGGGACCTGGCGGCCGAGGAGCGGGTGCCGTTCGAGATCGGGGTGGTCCACCGGGACGAGCGGATCCTGGTCGCGGACAAGCCGCACTTCCTGGCGACGACCCCGCGCGGGCGCCATGTGACGGAGACGGCGGTGGCGCGGCTGCGGGCCGGGCTCGGGCTGCCGGCGCTCCAGCCGGCGCACCGGCTCGACCGGCTGACGGCGGGTCTCGTGCTCTTCGTGGTGCGGCCCGAGGACCGGGGGGCGTACCAGCTGCTGTTCAAGGAGCGGCGGGTGCGCAAGGAGTACGAGGCGGTGGCGCCGTACGACCCGGGGGTGGCGCTGCCGGTGACGGTGCGAAGCCGGATCGAGAAGGAGCGGGGGGTGCTCGCCGCGCGGGAGGTGCCGGGCGAGCCGAACGCGGTGAGCCGGATCGAGCTGGTGGCGCACCGCGACGGGCTCGGGCGGTACCGGCTGGTGCCGGAGACCGGGAAGACGCACCAGCTGCGGGTGCACATGAACGCGCTGGGGCTGCCGATCCTGGACGATCCGCTCTATCCGGTGGTGCGTGAGGACGGGCCGGAGGACTACCGGCGGCCGCTGCGGCTGCTGGCGCGGTCGCTGGAGTTCACCGACCCGGTCACGGGCGAGGAGAGGCGGTTCGAGAGCCGGCTCTCGCTCAGTGGCCCCGGGTGATCCACTCCTCCAGGTGCGGGGCCTCGGCGCCGATGGTGGTGGAGTCGCCGTGGCCGGTGCGGACGACCGTCTCCGGCGGCAGGGTGAGGAGCTTCCCGCGGATCGACTCGACGATCGTGGGGAAGTCCGAGAAGGACCGGCCGGTGGCGCCGGGGCCGCCCTGGAAGAGGGTGTCGCCGGTGAAGACCGTGCCCAGGTCGGGGGCGTACAGGCAGACGGCGCCGGGGGCGTGGCCGGGGGTGTGGAGGACCTTCAGGTCGGTGCCGGCGATGGTGAGGACCTGGCCGTCGGCGAGTTCGCCGTCGGGGGCGTGGTCGGGGTGGGTGAGCTTCCACAGCGGCTGGTCGGCGGGGTGGAGCAGGATGCGGGCGCCGGTGGCGGCGGCGAGCGCGGGGGCGGCGCCGACGTGGTCGTCGTGGGCGTGGGTGCAGACGATGGCGCGCAGGGTGCGGCCGTCGAGGGCGGCGAGGACGGCGCCGGCGTCGTGGGCGGCGTCGATGACGATCGCCTCGTCGTCGTCGCCGACGATCCAGACGTTGTTGTCGACGTCCCAGGTGCCGCCGTCGAGGCTGAAGGTGCCGGAGGTGACCAGGTGGTCGACGCGGGCGGTCATCACAGCACCACCACCGAGCGGAGGACGTCGCCCTCGTGCATGCGGGCGAACGCCTTCTCGACCTCGTCGAGGGCGATGGTCTCGGTGACGAAGGCGCCGAGGTCGATGCGGCCCTGCCGGTGCAGGTCGATGAGCATGGGGAAGTCGCGGGACGGCAGGCAGTCGCCGTACCAGGAGGACTTGAGGGAGCCGCCGCGGCCGAAGACGTCGAGGAGGGGCAGTTCGAGCTTCATCTCGGGGGTGGGGACGCCGACGAGGACGACGGTGCCGGCCAGGTCGCGGGCGTAGAACGCCTGCCGGTACGTCTCCGGTCGGCCGACGGCCTCGATGACGACGTCGGCGCCGAAGCCGCCGGTGAGTTCGCGGATCGCCTCGACGGGGTCGGCGGTGCGGGAGTCGACGGTGTGGGTGGCGCCCATCTCCTTCGCCTTGGCCAGTTTCCGCTCGTCGATGTCGACGGCGATGATCTTCGCGGCGCCGGCGAGGCGGGCGCCGACGACGGCGGCGTCGCCGACGCCTCCGCAGCCGATGACGGCGACGGTGTCGCCGCGGGTGACGTTCCCGGTGTTGATCGCGGCGCCGATGCCGGCCATCACGCCGCAGCCGAGGAGGCCGGCGATCTCGGGGGCGACGGCCGGGTCGACCTTGGTGCACTGGCCGGCGGCGACGAGGGTCTTCTCGGCGAAGGCGCCGATGCCGAGGGCCGGGGAGAGCTCCGTGCCGTCGAGCAGGGTCATCTTCTGCTCGGCGTTGTGGGTGTCGAAGCAGTACCAGGGGCGGCCGCGGCGGCAGGCGCGGCACTGGCCGCAGACGGCCCGCCAGTTGAGGATCACGTAGTCGCCGGGGGCGACGTCGGTGACGCCCTCGCCGACCGACTCGACGACGCCGGCGGCCTCGTGGCCGAGCAGGAAGGGGAAGTCGTCGTTGATCCCGCCCTGCTTGTAGTGGAGGTCGGTGTGGCAGACGCCGCACGCCTGGACCTGGACGACGGCCTCGCCGGGGCCCGGATCGGGGACGACGATCGTCTCGATCCGCACCGGCTCGTTCCGACCGGGGGCGATGACCCCCCGCACGTGCTGTGGCATCGCTGACTTCCCTTCGGCCGAGAGGATCTTGTAAGCCTCCTGCGTACCACTATCTCCTGATAAAAGGCGAGACCCCCGCAGGCCGTGCCTGCGGGGGTCCACCGCTCCCGTGGGGGGAGTCGAGGGGTGTCAGTCCTGCTTGCCGGAGGTCTCGCGGACCCGGCGGCGGACCAGGAACCAGCCGCCGACGAGGGCCGCGCCGATCAGCGGCAGGCAGTTCACGGTGGTGCGGCCGATGCCGCCGTCCATCCACATGAGGACGAGGACGGAGCCGAGGAAGACCAGGGTCACGATCTGGGTGTACGGGGCCCAGGGCAGCCGGTAGGCGGGGCGGCTGAGCTTGCCCTGCTCGGCGCGGCGGACGAAGAGCAGCGAGCAGACCATGATCATGGCCCAGGTGCCGATGATGCCGATGGAGGCGAAGTTGAGGACCAGCTCGAAGGCGTCCTCGGGCATCTTGGCGTTGAGGAGCACGCCGACGACGCCGAAGCCCGCGGTGAGCAGGATGCCGCCGTAGGGCACGCCGCCCTTGTTCATGACGCCGGTGAACTTCGGCGCGGAGCCGGCCAGCGACATGGAGCGCAGGATGCGGCCGGTCGAGTACAGGCCGGAGTTGAGGCTGGAGAGGGCGGCGGTGAGGACGACGAGGTTCATCACGCCGGCGGCGCCGGGAATGCCCAGCTTGTCGAAGACGGTGACGAAGGGGCTCTGGTCGCCCGAGTAGGCGGTGTACGGGAGGATCAGCGCGAGCAGGACGACGGAGCCGACGTAGAAGAGGCCGACGCGCCACATGATCGAGTTGATCGCCTTCGGCATGATCTTCTCGGGGTTCTCGGTCTCGCCGGCGGCGACGCCGCAGAGCTCGACGGAGGCGTAGGCGAAGACGACGCCCTGGATGAGCAGGAGCATCGGCATCATGCCGTTGGGGAAGATGCCGCCGTTGTCGGTGATGTTGGCCAGGCCCGGGGTGGAGCCGCCGACGTCGTGCGAGGTCACGACGAGGAAGATGCCGACGAGCATGAAGGCGACGAGCGCGGCGACCTTGACGATCGCGAACCAGAACTCCATCTCGCCGAAGTACTTCACCGAGATGAGGTTGGCGGCGAGGACGACCGCGAGGGCGATCAGGGCGAGAACCCACTGCGGGATGTCGCTGAACATCGACCAGAAGTGGGCGTAGGTGGCCGCGGCGGTGATGTCGGCGACGGCGGTGGTCGACCAGTTGAGGAAGTAGAGCCAGCCGGCCGTGTAGGCGCCCTTCTCGCCCATGAACTCGCGGGCGTAGGAGACGAAGGCGCCGGAGGACGGGCGGTAGAGCACCAGCTCGCCGAGGGCGCGGACCACGAAGAAGGCGAAGACGCCGCAGACCGCGTACGCGATGAAGAGCGAGGGGCCGGCGCTGGCCATCCGGCCGCCGGCGCCGAGGAAGAGCCCCGTGCCGATGGCGCCACCGATGGCGATCATGTTGATGTGCCGGGACTTGAGGTCCTTGCGGTATCCGGCGTCGCCGGCGTCGACATGGGCGGGGGCGGCCGTGTTCGCCGGTGCGGCGGACAGCGGCTCGGCCGCGGTGACGCGGTCAGTCATGGAGTTGTTCGCCTTCGTGAGGGGGAGGGTCTGTGCGGTACCCGGCCGTGCCCTCGTGGGGGTCTCCCTGGCATGGCCAGCGCACATCCTCACGGCTACACCCGCTCGCTGACTGTGACCGCTGTCACTGAACGCCCGGATTTGAGCTAGTTCAGAGGTTACGGGCGGGTTAACCAGACGCTACGGAGCCAGGACGTCCAGTTCCCTGAGCGCGCCGACGGCGATCTCCCGGGTCAGCGCCTCCGCGCGGGCCGCGTCCCGCTCGCGTACGGCCTCGGCGACCTGGACGTGGAGGGTGACGGCGGCCGGGTCGGGGTCCTCGAACATCACGTGGTGGTGGGTGCGGCCGGCGAGGACCTCGGCGACGACGTCGCCGAGGCGGGCGAACATCTCGTTCCCGGAGGCGTCGAGGACCACCCGGTGGAAGGCGATGTCGTGGACGAGGTACGCCTCCAGCTGCCGGCCGCGCGAGGTGGCGACCATGCCGAGGGCCTCCTCGGTGAGCCGGCGGCACTGCGCCGGGGTGGCGTTGAGGGCGGCGAGGCCGGCCGCGACGGGCTCGACGGCGGAGCGCAGCACGGTGAGGGAGCGGAGCTGGCGGGGGCGGTCGGCGCCGGCCAGCCGCCAGCGGATGACCTGGGGGTCGTACACGTTCCAGCTCTCGGTGGGCAGCACCGTGACGCCGACCCGGCGGCGGGACTCCACCAGGTGCATCGACTCCAGGACGCGGACGACCTCGCGGACGACGGTGCGGGAGACGTCGAAGCCCTGGGCGAGTTCGTCGGTGCGCAGCACCGTGCCGGGCGGGTACTCCCCCGCGGTGATGGCCAGGCCCAGGGTGGCGAGCACGTGCGAGTGGAGCCCCTGGGCCGATGTCGTCATGGTGCTCAGCCTATGCGGGCGCCGTCCGGTGATCACCTCGGGAATGAAAAGTACGACTTTTATGTCACAGGCTCTTGAATACGTCGTACTCAATGGGTTTCATGACAGCGCGACGGATCGATGTCGCGGAAGACGGCACCGATGTCGAAGAAGACAGCGAGGCACCACCATGAGCACCACCCCCCAGCCCGGGACGCGGCCGGTCGTCGTCGTCATGGGCGTCGCCGGGACCGGCAAGACCACGATCGGCCCGCTGGTCGCCGAGGCGCTGGACCTCCCCTACGCGGAGGGCGACGACTTCCACCCGGCGGCGAACGTGGCCAAGATGTCGGCCGGCGTCCCGCTCGACGACGCCGACCGGGAGCCCTGGCTCGACGCCATCGGCGCCTGGGCCCACGACCGGGCCGGGCGAGGCGGTGTGGTGAGCAGCTCCGCGCTGAAGCGGATCTACCGGGACCGGCTGCGTGCGGCCGCCCCCGGGGTCGTCTTCCTCCATCTGACCGGCGACCGGGAGCTGATCGGGGGCCGGATGGCCGCGCGCACGGGCCACTTCATGCCGACGGCGCTCCTCGACTCCCAGTTCGCCGCCCTGCAGCCGCTGCAGGACGACGAGGCCGGCGTCGCCGTCGACGTCTCCGGCACCCCCGCGGAGATCACCGCCCGCGCCGTCGCCGCGCTGCGCCGGCTCGCCCCCTGACCCTGACCCCCTGAGGACCCCCCGTGACCAGTCTCAGCGTCGAGACCCTGGCAGCGGACGCCGTCGAACCGATCACCTCGGCCGGCAACGCCCAGCTGGGCATCGCCGTTCTCGCCGGCATCGCCGTCATCGTCCTGCTCATCACCAAGTTCAAGCTGCACGCGTTCCTCGCGCTGACCATCGGGTCGCTCGCGCTCGGCGTGTTCGCCGGTGCGCCGCTCGCGGACACCGTCAAGTCGTTCAGCACCGGGCTCGGCAACACCGTGGCCGGCGTGGGCGTGCTCATCGCGCTCGGCGCCATCCTCGGCAAGCTGCTCGCCGACTCGGGCGGCGCCGACCAGATCGTCGACACGATCCTCGCGAAGGCGAGCAGGCGGTCCATGCCGTGGGCGATGGTCCTGATCGCCTCGGTGATCGGCCTGCCGCTCTTCTTCGAGGTCGGCATCGTGCTGCTGATCCCGGTGGTGCTGATGGTCGCCAAGCGCGGCAACTACTCCCTGATGCGGATCGGCATCCCGGCGCTGGCCGGCCTGTCGGTGATGCACGGGCTCATCCCGCCGCACCCCGGACCGCTCGTCGCGATCGACGCGGTCGGCGCGAATCTGGGCGTCACCCTCGCCCTCGGCCTGGTCGTCGCGATCCCGACCGTGATCATCGCGGGTCCGGTCTTCTCGAAGTACGCGGCCCGCTGGGTGGACGTCCCGCCGCCCGAGCACATGATCCCGACCCGCCCCTCCGAGGACCTGGAGAAGCGCCCGGGCTTCGGCGTCACGGTCGCCACGGTGATGCTGCCGGTGGTCCTGATGCTGGTGAAGGCGCTCGTCGACATCGTGGTCGACGACCCCGAGAACTCCGTGCAGAAGGTCACCGACGTCATCGGCTCGCCGCTGATCGCCCTCCTCGCCGCCGTCATAGTCGGCATGTTCACGCTGGGCCGGGCGGCCGGCTTCACCAAGGAGCGGCTGTCCTCGACGGTCGACAGGTCCCTCGCCCCGATCGCGGGCGTGCTGCTGATCGTCGGCGCCGGCGGCGGCTTCAAGCAGACGCTGATCGACATCGGCGTCGGCCAGATGATCCTGGACTTCTCCAGGGACTGGTCGATCCCGGCCCTGCTCCTCGCCTGGCTGATCGCGGTCGCGATCCGGCTCGCGACGGGCTCCGCCACGGTCGCGACGATCTCGGCGGCCGGCCTGGTGGCCCCGCTCGCCGCGGGCATGTCCACCGGTGAGACGGCGCTCCTGGTGCTGGCGATCGGTGCCGGTTCGCTCTTCTTCAGCCACGTCAACGACGCCGGTTTCTGGCTGGTGAAGGAGTACTTCGGCCTGAACGTCGGCCAGACGATCAAGACCTGGTCGGTGATGGAGACCATCATCTCGGTGGTGGGCCTGGTGTTCGTGCTGCTGCTGTCGCTGGTGTTGTAGCGCCGGCGGTGAGCCGAGGGCCCCGGATCTCCGCGTGGAGGTCCGGGGCCCTTCGGCGTGCTCAGCCGCGCAGCAGGCGCAGGACCTTCGCGCCGAGCTCCAGGGCCTCGTCCGGCGAGTCGACCGACTGCTGGAGGTCGACGAAGCAGCCGTCGGCGCCGGTGTCGCGCACCCCTTCCAGGACCGCCGCGATCCCGTCCGCCGTGGCGCCGGGGGCCGGGTTGCAGCGGATCCGCCGGCGCAGCGCCTCGGGGTCGCGGCCGGCCTCGTCGGCGGCGCGCCGCGCCACGTCCCACAGGCCCTCGGCCGCGCCGGGCGGCAGGACGGCGCCGGCCCAGCCGGCGGCCCGGCGGCCGACCCGGCGCAGGGCGGCCGGGCTGAAGCCGCCGAGGAGGACGGGCGGTCCGGCCGGCTGGACCGGGCGGAGGCCGACGTACGCGGCGGGGATCGTCCAGCGGGGCCCCTGGTGGCCGAACTCCTCCCGGGTCCAGACGGCGTGGAGGACGTCGAGCAGTTCGTCGAGGAGGGCACCGCGCCGGCCGAAGTCGGCGCCGACGGCGGTGTACTCGTCACGCAGCCAGCCCAGCCCCAGGCCGACGTCGAGGCGTCCGCCGCTGACCTGGTCGAGGGAGGTGAGGGAGCGGGCGAGCAGCGCCGGCGGGTACCAGGGGCCGTTGAGGGTGCTCGTGCCGAGCCGGGCGCGGGTGGTCGCGCCGGCGGCGACGGTGAGCACCGTCAGCGGGTCGAGGAAGGTCTTGTACTGGTGGGGGTACGGGTTCTCCGGCGTGTGGCCCGGATAGAGGTCGCCGGGGTCCACCGGGGTCAGGACGCGGTCGCCGACCCAGAACGAGTCGAAGCCGGCCTCCTCGGCGTCCCGCGCGAAGTCCGCGATGCGGTCGGCGCGGGCGTGGGTGCCGTACTGGGGCAGTGCGATGCCTATCTCCATGGGCCTCATCCTGGGCGGCTCGGCGGCCCGCGACACGAAGGGTTCGGGGTGTGACCCCCGCCACGCACGCGTGCGTGGCGGGCGGAGGCCGGAGGCGCGCGTGCGCCGGGTGGCGGGGCCGTACGCGCGCGTGGCGGGTGCGCCGTGTGGCGGGGGTGTACGCGCGCGTGGCGGGGTGTGGCCCGGTGCCGTACGCGCGCGTGGCGGGTGCGCCGTGTGGCGGGGGCGGGGGTGTACGCGCGCGTGGCGGGGGTGTGCCCCGGTGCCGTACGGCTACGCCGTCGCCGCGGCCGCCGCGCGGCCCGCCGCTCGGCCGGAGAAGACGCATCCGCCGAGGAAGGTGCCTTCGAGGGAGCGGTAGCCGTGGACGCCGCCGCCGCCGAAGCCGGCGGCCTCGCCCGCCGCGTACAGGCCGGGGAGGGGTTCGCCGGTCTCGGTGAGGACCCGGGAGGAGAGGTCGGTCTGGAGGCCGCCGAGGGACTTGCGGGTGAGGATGTTGAGGCGGACGGCGATCAGCGGGCCGGCCTTGGGGTCGAGGATGCGGTGCGGGGCGGCGGTCCTGATCAGGCGGTCGCCGAGGTAGCTGCGGGCGCCGCGGATCGCGGTGATCTGGAGGTCCTTGGTGAAGGGGTTGGCGATCTCGCGGTCGCGGGCGGTGAGCTCCTTTCGCAGGGCGGTCTCGTCGATGAGGTCCTGGCCGGTGATCCGGTTCATGCCGCGGACGAGGGCCGTGAGGTCGTCCTCGACGACGAAGTCGGCGCCCCGGTCCATGAACGCCTGGACGGGGCCGGGCACGTCGGCGCGGGCGCGGCCGAGGACGTCGCGGACGGACTTGCCGGTGAGGTCGGGGTTCTGTTCGGAGCCGGAGAGGGCGAACTCCTTGCCGATGATGCGCTTGTCGAGGACGAACCAGGTGTGGTCGTGGCCGGTCCGCATGATGTGTTCGAGGGTGCCGAGGGTGTCGAAGCCGGGGAAGAGCGGCACGGGGAGCCGCTTGCCGGTGGCGTCGAGCCAGAGCGAGGAGGGGCCGGGCAGGATGCGGATGCCGTGCCTGGCCCAGATCGGGTTCCAGTTCTCGATGCCCTCGGTGTAGTGCCACATCCGGTCGCGGTTGACGTGCCGGGCGCCGGCCTTCTCCGCGATGCCGAGCATCAGGCCGTCGACGTGGGCGGGGACGCCGGAGAGCAGCTTGTCGGGCGGGGTGCCCAGGCGGGCGGGCCACTGGGCGCGGACCAGGTCGTGGTTGCCGCCGATGCCGCCGGTGGTGACGATCACCGCCTGGGCGCGCAGCTCGAAGGAACCCGTCACGGTCCGGCTGCTGGCGGTGCCGCGCTCGGCGTCCGAGGGCTCCAGGATCTCGCCGGAGACGGTGTCGACGGTGCCGTCGGTGCGGCCGAGGGCGGTGACGCGGTGGCGGAAGCGGAAGGTGACGCGCCCCTGGGCGACGCCCTCGCGGACCCTGCGCTCGAAGGGGGCGACGAGACCGGGGCCCGTACCCCAGGTGATGTGGAAGCGGGGGACGGAGTTGCCGTGCCCGTTGGCGTCGTAGCCGCCGCGCTCGGCCCAGCCGACCACGGGGAAGAAGCGGACCCCGCGCGCGTGCAGCCAGGAGCGCTTCTCGCCGGCCGCGAAGTCCACGTACGCCTCCGCCCAGCGGCGGGCCCAGTCGTCCTCGGGGCGGTCGAAGCCGGCGGTGCCCATCCAGTCCTGGAGGGCGAGCGCGTGGCTGTCCTTGATGCGGAGCCGGCGCTGTTCGGGCGAGTCGACGAGGAAGAGCCCGCCGAAGGACCAGTGGGCCTGGCCGCCCAGGGACTGTTCGGGCTCCTGGTCCAGGAGGATCACGGACCGGCCGGCGTCGACCAGTTCGGCGGTGGCGACGAGACCGGCGAGGCCGGCCCCGATCACGATCACATCGGCGTCGTAGGACATGGACCGCATCTTGGATACACGGATGTATCGAGTCAACCTCTGGGACCGGAAGGATGCCCTCCCACTTTCTAATGCCGAGCATTAGCATGGGTCCCGTGGCAAGGACGTCAGGACCCGAGACCCGGGCGAAGCTGATCCGGGCGGCCGAGGAGCTCTTCGCCGCCCAGGGCGTCGACGGCGCCCAGCTGCGGGACATCACCAAGCTGGCCGGGCAGGCCAACCCCTCCGCCGTGCAGTACCACTTCGGCTCCCGCGCCGGGCTCCTCGACGCGGTCATGGCCGGCCGGCTGGCCCGCACCGAGCAGGTGCTCGTCGCCCTCGCGTACGACGCCGAGGCCGACGTCCACGGGCTGGTCACGGCCCTGGTCACGGCCGAGGCCAGCGAGCTGCGCACCGAGCGGGGATGCCGCTGCCTGCGCGTCTCCGCACAGCTCAGCCACGAGAGCGGCGTCCGCGCCCGCACCCCGCACCCCACCCTCGCCGGCACCGCCTACTGGGCGCTCATCGAGCGGATCGCCGCCCGGCTGGCCGACGAGGGACTGCCCGAGCCGCTGCTCCTGGAGCGCCTCGACCTGGCCCTCACGGTGGTCGGCGCGGCGCTCGCCGACCGGGCCCGGCAGTACCTCGACGGGACGGAGCCGCTGACGAGCGAGGCGCTCTTCCTCGCCGACCTCGTCGAGACCACCACCGCGCTGCTCCGGGCCGCACGGCCCCGGAACGTCTGATGCGAAGCACCACCCCGAAGGCACCCTCCGTGGCCGACCTCACCGGCAAGACCGTCCTCGTCACCGGCGGCGCCCGCGGCCTGGGAGCCGAGGCGGCCCGCCGGGCCGTCGCCGCCGGCGCGAACGTGGTCGTCACCGACGTCCTCGACGAGGACGGCGCGGCGACCGCCGCGAGCCTCGGCGAGCGCGCCTGAGGGGCCTTGCGCCGACCGCCGGCTACGGCGCCTCCCAGTGGGGCGTGCGGGGTCTGACGAAGATCCGTGCGGTGGAGCTCGGCACCGCACGGATCCGGGTCGACTCGGTCCACCCGGGCATGACGTACACCCCCATGACCGACCGCCTCGGTCGGCATCCAGCGGGGCGAGGGCGGGTACCCGAACACGCCGATGGGGCGGGTCGGCGAGGCCGACGAGATCGCCGGCGCGGTGGTCTTCCTGCTCTCGGACGCGGCCTCGTACGTGACGGGCGCCGAGCTCGCCGTGGACGGCGGCTGGACCATCGGCCCGACGGTCGAGTGCGTCATGGGGCGGTGAACGCCGGCGGGGCGGGTGCTTGGATGGGCGCATGAGCGCTTCCGATGAGGTACTGGACGTCGTCGACGAGCAGGACCGGGTGATCGGACAGGCCCCGCGCGGCGAGGTGTACGCGCGGGGCCTGATCCACCGCTGCGTCTTCATCAGGGTGCGGGACGCCGAGGGACGGGTCTTCGTCCACCGCAGGACCCCGACGAAGCTGGTCTTCCCGTCGATGTACGACCTGTTCGTCGGCGGGGTCGTCGGCGCCGGCGAGTCCTACGACGACGCGGCCCTGCGCGAGGCCGAGGAGGAGCTGGGCGTCTCCGGCCTCCCCCGGCCCGCCTTCCGCTTCGCGTTCCTGTACGACTCCGGCGGCGTCGCCGGGAAGTGGTGGTCCTCCGTGTACGAGGTCCGCTGCGACCTGCCGGTGCGGCCGCAGCCGGAGGAGGTCGCCTGGCACGCCTTCCTGACCGAAGAGGAGCTGCGGGAGCGGCTGCCGGGCGCGGCCGGGGCCTGGGAGTGGGTGCCGGACGGGCTCGCCGCGTACGAACGCCTGACGGCGGACGGGGACCGGTAGCGGGGCCGTTAGGGTGCCGGGGTGAGTCGATTCGTACAGAGCCTGCGGCTGTGGTTCGCGCCGCGGCGGATCCGGGACGAGGGCGAGACCCCCGACTACCGCTTCTCCCTCGCCAACGAGCGGACCTTCCTCGCCTGGATCCGGACGGCGCTCGCGCTCATCGGCGGCGGGTTCGCCGTCGACCAGTTCCTGCCGGACCTGCGCTGGGGGGTGCGGGTCGGGCTCGCGCTGGCGCTGCTCGCCGCCGGCGTGCTGTGCGCCCTGCGCGCGGTGAACCACTGGATCCGCTGCGAGCGGGCCATGCGCCGCGGCGAGGACCTGCCCGTCTCCCGCTTCCCTGCCGTGCTGAGCCTCACCGTGGCCGTGGTGGCGGTCGCCATGGTGGTGCTCGTGGTCGTCGGCCGGGCCGGATAGTGGCCGGTCCCGCGCCCGGGGACGAGACCGCCCGCGACCCCGGGCTCCAGCCGGAGCGCACCCGGCTCGCCTGGCGGCGGACGACGCTGTCGTGGACGGTCGTGGCGGTGCTCGGCGTCAGGGCGGCCCTGGTGGACGACGCCACGGTGGCGGGGGTCACCGGGCTGGCGCTCGCCGCGCTGCTGTGGATCGGGTTCCTGGCCGCCGCCCACCGGCGGATCCACTCCCTGGACACCGCCCGGCCGCGGGTCCTGTCGGCCCGCGGAGCGCTGCTGGCCGCGGGGTGCACGGTGGCGCTGGCGGTGTGCGGGGCGGCGCTGATCTGGTGATCCGGGATCCGGGAGCTTGGGTCCGGGAGCCTGGATCCAGGATCCGGGAGCTCAGATCCAGGATGTTAGATGTTGGATGTGGGATCCAGGGTGTGGGATCCGGGAGATTGGATCCGGACGCTGGGAGATTGGATCCGACATCCAGTCAGGCCGCGGTCCCGCTAAGGGACCGTGACCACCACCTTCCCCTGGAGGCCGCCCTCGGCGTTGGCGCGCTGGGCGTCGGCCGCCCGTTCCAGCGGGAAGGTCTTCGCCACCCGCACGTCCAGGACGCCCTCGTCGGCGAGGTCGGCGAGCGCGTTCAGGTCGGCGGCGTCCGGGCGGACCCAGTAGTAGAGGCCGCCGAGGGCCAGGACCTCGCCGTCGGCGATGGAGGCGAGCCGGCCGCCGGGGGCACGCAGCTTCGCCGCGTGCTGGAGGAAGGGGCCGCCGAGGGTGTCGAGGACGGCGTCCACGCCGTCCGGGGCGAGCTCCCGGACCTGGCGGGCGAAGGTCTCTTCGTCGAAGAGGACCGGCTCCGCGCCGAGTTCGGCGACCCGGTCCCGGCCGGAGGCGCGGGCGGCGCCGAGGACGCGGCAGCCGAGGTGGCGGGCGATCTGCACGGCCATCGATCCGACCCCGCCGGCCGCGGCGAGCACCAGCACGGTCTCCCCCGGCCGCACCGCGAGCGCGGTGCGCAGTGCCTGGTAGGCGGTGAGTCCGGCGAGCGGCAGCCCGGCGGCCTCCTCGAACGAGTAGCGGCGGGGCTTGCGGCCGAGGGTGCGGATGGGGGCGGCGACGTACTCGGCGAAGGTGCCGTGCCCGAGGACGTCCTCCCGGACGTACCCCATGACCTCGTCGCCCGCCGCCCACTCGGTGACGGAGACGCCGGGCCGGACGACGACGCCGGAGACGTCCCAGCCCGGCACGACGGGGAAGACCGCGTCGATCATGCCGTCGAGGTAGCCGGCCTGGGCCTTCCAGTCGACCGGGTTGACCGCCGCCGCGCGCACCTCGACCAGGACCTCGTCGGGGCCGACCTTCGGGTCGGGCAGGTCGCCGTACTCCAGGACCTCGGGGCCGCCGTACCGGCGGTAGCTGATCGCCTTCATGGAACCGACCCTCGACGGGGTCGGGGCGTCCCGCAAGCCGGGCGGGGCAGACGCGTCCGATCCGGCGGATCCGGCCCCCGGGCGGGCCCGCCGGTGGCAGGCTTCCCCTGTTTCGTCGATCTTCACCTCCCCGGGGGAGCCCTGTGCCTGCCACCGACCCGTACGTGGTCACGCTCGCGCCGCACGTCCACGCCTATGTCCAGCCCGACGGCGGCTGGTGCCTGAACAACGCCGGCTTCCTCGGCGACGCGGGCGAGTCGCTGCTCGTCGACACCACCGCCACCGAGCGGCGCGCCCTGCTGCTGCGCGACGCGGTGCTCGCCGCGGGGCTGCCGCTGCCGCGCACCGTCGTGAACACCCACCACCACGGGGACCACACCTACGGCAACGGGGTCTTCCGCCCCGAGGCCCGGATCATCGGGCACGAGAACTGCCGGTCCGAGCAGCTGGGCGCCGGGCACCAGCTGCACCTGCTGTGGCCGCAGACCGACTTCGGCCGGGTCGAGATCACGCCGCCCGACGTGACGTACCGGGACCGGCTGACGGTGTACGCCGGCGGGATCGAGGTGCGGGTGGTGCACCCGGGCCCGGCGCACACCACCGGCGACTCGATCGTGCACCTGCCGGAGCAGGGCGTGGTCTTCACCGGTGACCTGGTCTTCCAGGGCGGGACGCCGTTCCTGCCGATGGGCTCGCTGGCCGGCTCGCTGCGCGCGCTGGACGTGCTGCGGTCGCTGGACGCGGAGCGGGTGGTGCCGGGGCACGGGCCGGTGACGGACCCGGCCGCATACGACGCCACCGAGCGCTATCTGCGGTGGGTGGCGGAGCTGGCGGCCGAGGGGCACGCGAAGGGGGACCCGCCGCTGGAGACCGCCCGCCGGGCCGAGCCCGGCGAGTTCGCCGCGTGGCGGGAGAGCGAGCGGCTCGTGGCGAACCTGCACCGGGCGTACGCGGAGCTGGACGGGCTGCCGGAGGGGCACCCGCTCGACCCGGTGGCGGTCTTCGGCGACATGGCGGCGATGAACGGCGGGGTCCCGGTGGCGTGCCACGCCTGACGGGGCGCTGGTGCGCGGGATGCGCAGGGCGGGTGTGAACGACGGGGGGATCCGGGGCGGCACCCGGGTCCCCTCCGGTCTTTCGGGCCCTCTGGTCTTCCGGGACCCCTCCGGTCCTTCGGGGCCCTGCGCTCTTCCGGGACCCCTCCGGTCCTTCGGGGCCCTCCGGTCTTTCGGGGAGCCCTCTGGACGACATACCGACTGGTCGGTCATCATGAACGCCGACCGACCGACCGGAGGTACGCCCGATGAGCCACACCGCCCCGCCACCCGGCCTCGACCCCGAGCGCCTGCGCCACCACCTGGACCGCGAGCGGCCGGGACTGGTCGCCGGGCCCCTCGAAGCCCGGCTGATCGAGGGCGGCCGCTCCAACCTCACGTACGCCGTCACCGACGGCACCGGCCGCTGGGTGGTGCGCCGCCCGCCGCTCGGGCACGTGCTGGCCACCGCGCACGACATGCGGCGCGAGCACCGGGTGATCAGCGCCCTCGGCGCCACCTCGGTGCCGGTGCCCCGCACGGTGCTGCTCTGCGAGGACGAGGAGGTGCTCGGCGCGCCCTTCTACGTCATGGAGTTCGTCGAGGGGACCCCGTACCGCTCCGCCTCCCAACTGGCGCCGCTGGGCCCGGAGCGCACCCGCGCCGCCGTCCTCGGCCTGGTCGACACCCTGGTCGACCTGCACGCGGTGGAGCCGGAGGCCGTCGGGCTCGGCGACTTCGGCCGGCCGGAGGGCTTCCTCGACCGGCAGCTGCGCCGCTGGGGCAAGCAGCTCGCCGCCTCCCGGGGCCGCGACCTGCCCGGCATCGAGGAGCTGCACGCCGCCCTGGGCCGCGCGCTGCCCTCCTCCCCCGCGCCGACCGTGGTGCACGGCGACTACCGGCTCGACAACGCCCTCGTCGGCGCGGACGACCGGATCACCGCCGTCCTCGACTGGGAGATGTCCACGCTGGGCGACCCGCTGACCGACCTGGGCCTGCTCGTCATGTACAGCACCCCGCTGGACCTGCCCGGCTCCCCGATCTCGACCACCGCGAGCGCCGCCGGCCACCCCACGGCCGCCGAGCTGGTCGAGCGGTACGCCGCCCGCTCCGGCCGGGACGTCTCCGCCCTCTCCTGGTACACGGCCTTCGCCTGGTTCAAGCTCGCCGTGATCCTGGAGGGGATCCACTACCGCTACACCCTCGGGCAGACCGTCGGCGCCGGCTTCGACCGCATCGGCGACCTCGTCCCCGTCTTCATCGAGCACGGCCTGACCACCCTTCAGGAGGGCTGAACCGCCATGGACTTCTCCTACGACGCCCGCACCGAGGAGCTGCGGGCCCGGCTGCTCGCCTTCATGGACGAGCACGTGTACCCCGCCGAGGCCGTCGCCGAGGAGCAGCGGGCCGGGCTCGCCTCGCCGTGGGACGAGCCGCCGGTGGTGGCGGAGCTGAAGGCCGAGGCCAGGCGGCAGGGCCTGTGGAACCTCTTCCTCCCGGACGAGGAGTACGGGGCGGGGCTGACCAACCTCCAGTACGCCCCGCTCGCCGAGATCACCGGCCGCAGCCCGCAGCTCGCGCCGACCGCCCTCAACTGCGCGGCCCCGGACACCGGCAACATGGAGCTGCTCGCCCAGTTCGCCGACGAGGCCCAGAAGAAGCAGTGGCTGGAGCCGCTGCTCGCGGGCGAGATCCGGTCCGCGTTCGCGATGACCGAGCCCGAGGTGGCCTCCTCCGACGCGACCAACATCGAGACACGGATCCGGCGGGACGGGGACGCGTATGTGGTCGACGGGCGCAAGTGGTACATCTCCGGGGCGATGAACCCCGACTGCAAGGTCTTCATCGTGATGGGCAAGACCGACCCCGACGGGTCCGACCTCCGCCGGCAGCAGTCGATGATCCTCGTGCCGCGCGACACCCCGGGCGTCGAGGTGCGCCGGGCGATGCGGGTGTACGGCTACGAGGACCACTACCACGGCGGCCACGCCGAGGTGGTCTTCGAGAACGTGCGGGTCCCGGCCGCGAACCTGATCGGCGAGGAGGGCGGCGGCTTCGCCATCGCCCAGGCCCGGCTCGGTCCCGGCCGGATCCACCACTGCATGCGGCTGATCGGCATGGCCGAGCGGGCCGTGGAGCTGATGTGCCGGCGGGCCGTCTCGCGTACCGCCTTCGGCAAGCCCCTCGCCCAGCAGGGCGTGGTGCAGAACTGGATCGCGGACGCGCGCGTGACGATCGAGCAGCTGCGGCTGCTCGTCCTGAAGACGGCCTGGCTGATGGACACCGTCGGCAACAAGGGCGCCCACACCGAGATCCAGGCGATCAAGATCGCCACCCCGCGCGCGGTGGTGGACATCATCGACAAGGCGGTGCAGGCGCACGGCGCCGGCGGCGTCTCGCAGGACTTCCCGCTCGCCGAGCTGTGGGCGGCGGCGCGGACCCTGCGGCTCGCGGACGGTCCCGACGAGGTGCACCAGCGGTCGCTGGCCCGCCGCGAGCTGAAGCGCTACCTCTAGCGGCCGTTACGGGCGCAGGGCCCGCAGCAGGAGGTCGGCCAGGTGGTCGGCGACCTGCTGCGGGGCCAGCGGGCCGGCCGGGCGATACCACGTGGACAGGTGGTGCACGGAGCCGAAGTGGTAGTCCACGACGAGGTCGGCGGGCGTGGCGGAGGAGAAGACGCCCGCCCGCTGGCCTTCCTCGATCAGGGCGCGGAAGCGCTCGTGGTAGCGGCGGCGCTCGGCGCGGACCTGCTTGTTCTTCTCCGGGCTCAGGTGGTGCATGGAGCGGAAGAAGATCGAGGCGTCGTCGAGGTTCTCGATGGTGGTGACGACGACGTCGGCGGCGGCGGCGCGCAGCCGCTCCTCGACGGGCGCGTCGGAGTCCGCGAAGTCGTCCAGGCGCTCCTGCTGGAGGCGGAGCACGCGCGCGTACACCTCCTGGAGGAGGTCCTCCTTAGAGCCGAAGTAGTGGTAGAGCGCGCCCTTGGTGACGCCCGCCGCCTCGACGATCTCCTGCACCGAGGTGCGGTCGTAGCCCCGCTCGGCGAAGAGCCGGGTGGCGGCGGCGAGGAGCCTCTGGGGGACGGGAGAACCGTCCCCGTCCGTCGTCCTGGCCATGCTCCGCCGCCTTCCAGCTCGCTGCCCCGTCCCTGGCGTCCGGGGTCTGTCGTCGGTAGATCTTCCCATCCGCCGCCGGGTGCGCTACCGCGCGCCCGCCTCCCAGTGCCGCTGGAGCTTGTTCATGCCGCCGATCCAGCGCTCGGGGTCGTCCGCGCGGTTGCGGTAGTAGTCGGCGACCTCCGGGTGCGGCAGGACGAGGAAGCGGTCCTCGGCGATGGCGTCGAGGAGGGCGTCGGCGACGGTCTCGGGCTCGACGGCGGTGGGGACCAGGACGAGGTCGCCGGCCGAGCCGGTGGCGGCGAGCATGTCGGTGCGGACGCCCTGGGGGCAGATCGCGTGCACCTTGAGGCCGCGGTGGCGGTAGGTGAGCGAGAGCCATTCGGCGAAGGCGTAGGCGCCGTGCTTGGAGACGGAGTACGGGGCCGCGCCGATCATGGTGAGCAGTCCGGCGGCCGAGACGGTGGAGACGAAGCGGCCGGTGCCGCGCTCCAGCCAGTCGGGGAGCAGGGCGCGGGCCGCGCGGACGTGGGCCATGACGTTGACGTCCCAGGCGGCGGCCCAGACGGCCTCGTCGGCGAAGGCGTCGCCGGCGGAGGCGAGCCCGGCGTTGGCGCACCAGATGTCGACGGTGCCGCCGAGGGCCTCGCGGGCCTCGTCGACGATCGCGGAGGCGTCGCCGGGGACGGCGACGGCGCCGAGTTCGGCGGCGACGGCCTTGGCGCGGTCGGCGTCGAGGTCGTTGACGACGACGCGGGCGCCCTCGGCGGCGAAGCGCCGGGCGAGGGCGGCGCCGATGCCGCCGCCCGCCCCGGTGACGACGACGGCTGCGTCACGGAGCTCGTGCGTGGCCGCGTTCATGGGCCCCTCCAGGTGGTGTTCGGCTCGGTCACGGTTCGGATGACTCCGGCAGACTAACCGGTCGGTATGGAGCGGTGGAAGACCCGGCGAGCGCGACGCGCGGCTTCCGCACGCCTCGTTCCCCCGGGCCGTCAGGAGCGCTAGCCTGCGTGGCCATGTCACGCATGAGGCGGAAGAAGCTGTCGCGTCGGGATCTGCTGGCGGCCGGAGGGGCGCTGACCGCCGGAGGGGCGCTGGCCGTGACGGCCTCCCCCGCCGCCGCGGCCCCCGGGCGGGGGCACGCGCGCGTACGGACCGGTTTCGAGCGGCTGGCGGCGGACGGGTACGCCCTGCTGGCCGGCGAACGGGTCGGCGTCGTCACCAACCCGACCGGGATCGCGCCGGACGCCCGGCACCTGGTGGACGTGATGCACGCCGACGAACGGGTGGACCTGGTGGCCGTGTTCGGCCCCGAGCACGGCTTCCGGGGCACCGCCCAGGCGGGCGGTTCGGAGGGCCGGTACGACGACCCGGCGACCGGACTGCCGGTCTACGACACGTACCTGAAGAGCGGACGGCCGCTGGCGGACGTCTTCACCGCGTCCGGCGTCGACACGATCGTCTTCGACATCCAGGACGCGGGCGCCCGCTTCTACACGTACATCTGGACGCTCTACGACTGCATGGTGGCGGCGGAGCTCGCCGGGAAGCGGTTCGTGGTGCTGGACCGGCCGAACCCGGTGAGCGGCCGGGCGGCCCTCGGCCCGGTCCTGGACCGGGCCTTCGCGACCTTCGTCGGGCGCGAGCCGATCGCGCAGGCGCACGGGATGACGGTGGCGGAGCTGGCGCTGCTGTTCAACGCCGAGTTCCTGGCCCGCCCGGTGGAGCTGGAGACGGTGCGGATGACGGGCTGGCGGCGTGCGGACTTCTTCGACGCCACCGGGCTGCCGTGGGTGCCGCCGAGCCCGAACATGCCGACCCCGGAGACCGCGCTCGTCTACTCCGGCACCTGCCTCTTCGAGGGCACCAACCTCTCCGAGGGCCGGGGCACCACCCGCCCCTTCGAACTCCTCGGCGCGGAGGGCGTGGACCGCCGCTGGGCGGAGGCGGCGAACGCCCTGGAGCTGCCCGGAGTCCGCTTCCGCGAGGCGTACTTCGCGCCGACCTTCTCCAAGTTCCAGGGCCGGACGGTCGGCGGCGTCCAGCTCCACGTCCACGACCGCGAGACCTTCGACCCGGTCCGCACCGGCATCGCCCTGCTGGTCACCGCCCGCGCCTCCTGGCCCGGCTTCGCCTGGCGTCCCGACCACTGGATCGACAAGCTCACCGGCTCCAGCCGGGTCCGCACCCTGATCGACGCGGGCGCGGACACCGACGAGACCGTGGCCGCCTGGACCGACGACCTGGCCGCCTTCCGGGCGGTGCGGCGGGAGCATCTGCTGTACCGGTGACCCGGGTCGCCCCCGCGCGGGCCGGAAACGCGCCGCCGAGGTCTGACCATGGCCGGATCCGGGCATGCTGCCCAGGGGTTGCGGGACGCGGGCCCCAGGGCGCTTCCTCGACGGGGAGGGACGGGCGGGCCGTGAGCGGGATGAGTGTGGATCCGTACCGGGAGATCGTCTTCGACAGGGACGGGGACGGTCCGGCCGGGCAGGCGGCCGAACTGGTCGCGCTGGCGCGGCGGGGGGTGACGGATCTGGTGGTGTTCGCGCACGGCTGGAACAACTCGCCGTCCGGGGCCACCCGGTTGTACTCGGACTTCTTCGCGCCGTTCCCGGGCCTGCTGGCTCCGGGCGTGGAGGCGGGGTACGCGGGCGTGGTGTGGCCCTCGATGATGTTCACGGACGAGCCGGTGCCGGACTTCCGGGCGCTGGTGACGACGCTGCCGGAGAAGGAGCGGACGATCGTCCGGCTCACCGAGCTGGTGGCGCTGGCCCCGGCCGAGGAGGCGGCGTTCGCGGAGTTCGGGGCGCTGCTGCGGGAGCTCGCGGACGTGGCCGGGGAGGGGGTCGCCCCGGACCGCACGGTGCCGGACTTCCTGCTCGCGGATCCGGTGGAGACCTGCGCCGTGTTCACCGGCGCGCTGGCGGCGGAGGTGCCGGAGGCGCTGCTCGGGGCAGGGCTGGGCCGGCTGTGGAACGGCGGCCGCGAGGCGCTGCGCCAGGCCGCGTACTACGTGATGAAGAAGCGGGCGGGGCAGGTCGGGGAGCGGGGGCTCGGGCCGCTGCTCGCCGAGGTGGCACGGGCGGCGCCGGGGCTGCGGGTGCACCTGGTGGGGCACAGCATGGGCGCCCGGCTGGTGGCGTACGCGCTGCGCGGGCTGCCGGGGGCGCTGCGGCCGGTCCGTTCGATGACGCTGCTCCAGGGCGCCTTCTCGCACTACGCGTTCGCGGCCCGGCTGCCGCACGACCCGGGCCGGGCGGGGGCGCTGAGGGACCTGCAGCTGCGGGTGCGGGGGCCGGTGGTGGCCTGTCACTCGCGGCACGACACCGCGCTCGGGCTGCTGTATCCGCTGGCCTCCCGGGCGGCCCGGGACTCGGCGTCGCTCGCGGAGCCGCTGGGGCGGCTGGTGGCGCGCGATCCGCGGTGGGGGGCGATCGGGTGGGACGGCGTCCAGGGCGTGCCGGGGGCGGCGCGGCGGGTGCTGGCCACGGTGTTGCGGGACGGGGTTCCGGCCTCGGGGTGCGTGAGCGTGGACGCGGCGGAGGCGGTCCGCTCGCACAGCGACATCCGGCGGCCGGAGCTGGCCGGGGTGGTGGTCTCGGCGGCCCGGATCGGCCGCCGGTAGCGCGTTCCCCGGTGGCGTCTTCTCGCCAGAAGGCGCTCGTTCCGCCGCCCGGCGGAACACGGCGGCGCCGCCGTTCGTCCCTCTGGTACCGCGGATGCGCGAAGGACCGCGAAGGACCAGCGACGGAGGTGGCGAGCGATGGCCGGTTTCCGGAGTCTCGCGAGACAGGTGCGCGATCAGGGGTGCGACACGGCACTGCGCAGATACTCGCTGCGCAAGTGCCTGGAGCGGTTCGCCCCCTACGGGCACCGGGCGACCTGGGACCACCTGTGCCGCAGGCACGGGTTCGGGCCCGACGACCGGGAGCTCGATCCGGCGCGGCTGGTGGCCGCGCTGGAGGAGCTGGAGGAGGCGCGGACGGTCTGGCTGGCGTACGAGAAGGAGTTCGCCGCCCGGCGCCGGCGCGAGAAGCACGGCGGGCTGCGCGCCCTGGGGGCGACGGACGACTGGCACCGGGCGGTGTGGGGTGGCAACGGGGTGGTGCGCTGCGGCGATCCGGCCGTCCATCCGACGGATCCGCTGCCGGAGGTGGTACGGCGGCTGGTCACGGCGCTGGAGGACGACCCGGGCGAGGCGTGCCCGGTCTGCGCGGGGGCGCGGATCGCGTGGGCGGGCGCACCGGGCGAGGAGACCTGGTACGGGCCGGTGTGCGGGGACTGCGGGGTCGAGGTGCCCCGGGCGGTCCTCACCCCGGGGGCGCTGGCCCGGGCCCGGGAGGTACGCGGCCGCCCGCTGGTCTCCGCGGCGTGACACGGCCGGGAGCGGGCCCTCCGCTCCAGGCGGCGCTGAACGGCGCACGGGGGCCCGGGGAGTCGGCGGCGGTGCCGCGCGATCCGGCGGCGCTCGCGGTGGCCGCGGCGGAGGCGGTGGCGGCGGGGGCCCACGAGGTGCGGCTGCGGCCCCGGACGCCCTGTGGCGCCGGTTCGCTCTCGCCCCGGGTGGTGGGTCCCGCGCTGACGGCGGTGCGGAGGCTCGTCCGCGTCCCGGTGACGGTGCCGGCGGACGCGTGGGCCGAGCCCGACCCGGAGCGGCGGGTCGCGCGGATCCGGTCCTGGGAGACGCTGCCGGAGCTGGCCTCGGTGGCCTGGCACGAGCCGGGCGCCGAGGAGACGGCGGCGGCGCTGCTGGCGCGCGGGGTGGCGGTGGAGGCGGGTCTGCGTCCCGGCGCCCCGGACCCGGTCCTGTTCGCCCGCTCTCCCCTGGCGCCCCGGGTGCGGCGGATCGCCGTCGAGGCGCCGGCCGGGCCGGACGGCGACCTCGGGGCGTGGCTGCGCGCGCTCGCGGCCGGCCCTGAGGGCGGGAGCGGGTCGGCGGGCCGGTGCGGCGGGGTGCCCGTGCTGGTGTACGGGACCGGGGCGGCGGCCTGGCCGGCACTGCGGCGGGCCCGGCGGCTGGGCGTGGCCGGGCGGATCGGCCTGGAGGACACCCTCCTGCTGCCGGACGGGACCCGCGCCCGCTCCACGGCGGAGCAGGTGCGCGCCGCGCTGTCCTGGCGATAGGCCGTTTCTTTCGGATCATGGGGCTCGCGGCGTGATCCGAAAGAAACGGCCTATTCGTCCGCGGTCTCGCGGCGCAGCGGCAGCAGCCGGGAGCCGGCCATGCGTTCGCCGAAGACGTCGTCGGGGTTGGAGAGGACGCAGGTCTCCAGGGAGAGGCAGCCGCAGCCGATGCAGTCCGTCAGGTGGTCGCGGAGCCGGCCGAGCTGCTTGATGCGGTCGTCGAGTTCGGCCCGCCAGGTGGCGGAGAGCCGGGACCAGTCGTCGCGGGTCGGCGTGCGCTCCTCCGGCAGTTCGGCGAGGGCGTCGCGGATGGTGGCGAGAGGGATGCCGACGCGCTGGGCGGCGCGGATGAAGGCGACCCGGCGCAGCGCGTCGCGCCCGTAACGGCGCTGGTTGCCGGCGGTGCGGCGGCTGCTGATGAGCCCCTTCGACTCGTAGAAGTGAAGGGCGGAGACGGCGGCGCCGCTGCGGGCGGAGAGCTGGCCGACGGTGAGCTCGTGGATCTTCTCTGGAATCTGCGGCACCCCTCGAACCCTACTGGTCCGTTGACAGCGCGACCCTCACCCCACATGCTGAGCAAGCGCTTAGACACAGACCGTTTGGTATGTCGTACGAGAAGGGACCAGGGACATGGCCGAGCCGAGGATCTTCACCTCCGCCGAGGAACTGCGCGCGGGGGTCGGCGAGCAGCTGGGGCACAGCGACTGGCTGGAGATCGACCAGAAGCGGATCGACCTGTTCGCCGACGCCACCGGCGACCACCAGTGGATCCACGTGGACCCCGAGCGCGCCGCCTCGGGCCCCTTCGGCAGGACGATCGCGCACGGCTATCTGACCCTCTCGCTGCTGCCGCTCTTCGTGCCGCAGGTGCTGCGGGTCGAGGGCATGAAGATGGGCCTCAACTACGGCACGGAGAAGGTGCGTTTCCCCGCCCCCGTGCCGGTCGGCTCGCGGCTGCGCGCCACGGCGGTGCTCACGAAGGTGGAGGAGGCCGGCGGCGGCGTGCAGGTCACCGCGCGGGTGACCGTGGAGCGCGAGGGCGGCGACAAGCCGGTGTGCGTCGCCGAGTCGGTCTCGCGCTACTACTTCTGAGCGCGGTACCCCACCATGCGGAGCACGAGGTCGGCGTAGAAGGCGCCGACCTCGTCGGGCGTCCGGCGGCCCTGGACGTTGAACCACCGGGCCACGTCGATGCAGAGCGACAGCACCGCGACGGTGGTGCCCGCCGGGTCCGCCACGTCGAACTCGCCGGCCGCCACGCCCTCCTCGATGATCCGGCGCACGGTCGCCTCGGTCTCCCGGCGCAGCTCCACGATCTCGGCGCGGTGCTCGGGGCCGAGCGCGTCCAGCTCGTACTGGACGACCCGGGCGGTGGTGTGGCGCTCGGCGTGCCAGCGGACGAAGGAGCGGACGGCGTCGGCCAGCCGGTCGGAGGGGGCGCCGTCGCGGAGCTCGGCGGCCCGGAGGATCTCCAGGGCGCGGTCGTGGCCGATGCGGCTGATCCGGTGGAGCAGCTCTTCCTTGGTCTTGTAGTGGATGTACAGCGCCGCCGGACTCATCCCGGCCCGGCCGGCGATGTCACGGGTGGTGGTGGCGTGGTAGCCGCGTTCGGCGAACGCCTCGACGGCCGCGACCAGCAGCCTCCGGGCGGCCTCGGGCGCGACCTCGCCCCAGGTCACGTCCTCGCCGCCGGGCGTCTGCTCCGCCGTGCTCATCCCACACTCCTCCTCGGACCGGTCAGGACGAACACCATACAACGAAGCTGAGCAAGCGCTTAGAGATCGCGGGTGTCGGTTCTCCGGGCGGAGAGGGCTCAGAGCTTCTGCTGGAAGGGGTCGTGTTCGGCGAGGAGCTTCTCCAGGCGGGCCTGGTCGACCCGGCTGACGATCCGCTCCGACTCCTGCCGGTCGCGGACGACCTTGGCGAGAGTGAAGGCGGAGGTGGTGAGGTAGAGGACGGAGACCGCGAGGAAGGCCCGCACCCAGGCGCTCGCCTCCAGCTGGTAGATCCCGATCGCGACGGCGGCGAGGGCGATCGCGAAGGAGATGACGGCCTGCGCGTGGTAGGCGCTGGTGTTCTGCTGCTTGACCTGTGACTCGCTCATGGGGACAGGATCGGCGGATGTGGCCGGCGCCACATCCGCCCGGATACTCAGACCGGTACTCAGAGGGAGCCCGCGCGCGAGGGCGGGTCAGAAGGCGGAGACGCCGGTGAGCGCGCGGCCGATGATGAGCTTCTGGATCTGGCTGGTGCCCTCGTAGAGGGTCATCACGCGCGCGTCCCGCAGCAGCTTGCCGACCGGGTACTCGTCGATGTAGCCGTAGCCGCCGAAGACCTGGAGGGCGTTGTTGGCGGAGCGGACGGCGGCCTCGGAGGCGAACAGCTTGGCCTGGGAGGCGGCAGTGGCGAACTCCTCGCCCCGGTCGACGAGGTCGGCGACCCGCCAGGTCAGCAGCCGGGCCGCGTCCACGTCGACGGCGATGTCGCTGATGAGCTCCTGGACGAGCTGGTACGAGGCGATGGGCCTGCCGAACTGCTCGCGCTCCCCCGCGTAGCGCACGGCGGCGTCGAGGGCGGCCTGGGCGATGCCGACGCAGCCGGCCGCGACGGACATCCGGCCCTTGGCGAGGGCGGACATGGCGACGGAGAAGCCCTTCCCCTCGGGGCCGAGCATCGCGGAGGCCGGGACGCGCACACCCTCCAGGGCCAGTTCGGCGGTGGCCTGGCCGCGCAGGCCGAGCTTGCCGTGGATGGTGCGGCGGGTGAGGCCGGGGGTGTCGGTGGGGACGAGGAAGGCGGAGACACCCTTGTGGCCGGGCGCGTCGCCGGTCCGCGCGAAGAGCAGCACGACGTCGGCCCAGGTGCCGTTGGTGATGAACATCTTGGCGCCGTCGATCACGTAGTCGTCGCCGTCGCGGACGGCCCGGGTGCTCAGGCCGGCCGCGTCGGAGCCGGTGCCGGGCTCGGTGAGCCCGAAGCAGCCGAGCGCGTCACCCGAGGCGAGCCGGGGCAGCCAGGCCCGCTTCTGCTCCTCGCTGCCCCAGGAGGCGATGGTCTTGGCGACCAGGCCGAGGGAGACGGAGACGATCCCGCGCACGGAGGAGTCGCCGCGCCCCAGCTCCTCGGTGACGAGGCAGTACGAGAGGTGGTCGCCGCCGGAACCGCCGTACTCCTCCGGGATCGTGAGCCCGAGGAAGCCGACCGCGCCGAGCTTCTTCACGATGCCCCGGTCCACCTCCTCGGCACGGTCCCACGCGACGACGTGCGGGGCGACCTCGCGGGCGACGAAGTCCTCGGCGAGCCGCCGGACGTCCTGCTGCTCCTCGCTCAGCGCCAGATCCACGGTGCCACCTCACCCATCCGTTTAATTACCACTGCTAGTTTTATCGGTGCGGGCCTACTATGTGCGCCATGGCCCGACCGCGCAAGCCCCTGCTCAGCCGAGACCGCATCGTCGAGACGGCGGGCGCGCTCGTCGACGCGGAGGGGCTGGCCGCCCTCTCGACCCGGCGGCTCGCGGCCGAGCTCGGCGTGAGCGGACCCTCGCTCTACAACCACTTCCGCACCAAGGACGAGATCCTCGACGCGGTCGCGGACGCGGTCAGCGCCAAGATCGACCTGTCGATGTTCGAACCGGGCGACCCGCGCGACTGGCGCACCGCCCTGCACGACTGGGCGCTGTCCTACCGGGCCGCCCTCGCCGACCATCCGCACATCGTCCCGGTGCTCGCCCAGGGACCCGGCCGCCGCCCCGCGGGCCTCAAGGTCGCCGACGCCGTCTTCGGCGCGATGGTCCGGGCCGGCTGGCCGCCCGCCCAGGCCACCCACATCGGCGCCCTGATGCGGTACTTCGTCACCGGCTCGGCCCTCGGTTCCTTCGCGCGCGGCTTCGTCGACGACGAGACGGCGTACGACCCCGCCGACTACCCCCACCTCGGCCAGGCGCACCGCCTCGCGGAGCACCGCGAGAAGGTCGACGAGGGTGCCTTCACCACGGGCCTGCGCGCGCTGCTCGAGGGTCTGGGGGCGCAGTACGAGCGGGAGGCGCACGTTTCGGGGCGGGCCGAAGCGTGAGCGCGGGATGCTGGACCCATGGGAGCCAGTGATCTCGCCGCGTTCGCGGCGCTCTTCGCGGAGGAGAGCCGGGCCGCGATGCTGCTCGCCCTGCTCGACGGGCGGGCCTGGACGGCGGGGGAACTCGCCCGCCACGCGCGCGTGGCGCCGTCCACCGCGACCGAACACCTCGGGAAGCTGGTCGCGGGCGGCGTGCTCGCGGAGGAGCGGCAGGGTCGGCACCGGTATGTGCGGCTCGCCGGTCCCGCGATCGCGCAGCTCGTCGAGGAGCTGGCGAACCTCGCCGGGCCGGTCGCGGACGAGCCGCCCCGCTCGCTGGCCGCCGCGAGCGCCGGTCGGGCGATGGCCCGGGGCCGTACCTGCTACGACCACCTCGCCGGACGGCTCGGGACCGCCGTCACGGACGCGCTCACCGCACGCGGACTGCTCCGCCAGGACACCGGGTTCGCCCTCACGGACGACGGCCTGGAGTGGTTCGCCGGGCTCGGCATCCCCCTCGTGCCGAAGGGGCGGCGGCCGCTCGCGCGCGGCTGCCTGGACTGGACCGAACGCCGCCCGCACCTCGCGGGGCTCGCGGGAGCGGCGCTCTGCGCGCACGCGCTGGACAGCGGCTGGTGCGTACGGATCGGGTCCGCGCGAGCGGTGAAGGTCACCCCGGCCGGGGAGCGGGCGCTGCGGCGGGAGCTGGGGATCGAGGCGGACGCGCTGCGGTGAGGTGCGGCGAGTGAGGTCAGGTCGGCGCCGCGGCAGGAGCACGGGCCGGCGTGAGGGGGCGGGCTGACGCGGCGGGCGGGCTGACGCGGGGGCGGGGCGGGCCGGCGCGGGGGCGGGCGATAATGCGGTGTGGACCGAAGGGTCCGGGTCCTACCGTCGGGGGCATGCCGAACTCCGTCTCCTCCGCCCGGCTCGCGGTCGCCGCCGCCGGGGTCACCGTCGTCCTCTGGGCCTCCGCCTTCGTCTCCATCCGCAGCGCCGGGTCCGCCTACTCCCCCGGCGCGCTCGCCCTCGGGCGGCTGCTCGCCGGGGCGCTGGTCCTCGGGGCCGTGCTCCTGGCCCGGCGGGAGGGACTGCCGCCGCGGGCCGCCTGGCCCGGGATCCTGGTCTCCGGGCTGCTGTGGTTCGGGGTGTACATGGTGGTGCTGAACTGGGGCGAGCAGGAGGTGGACGCCGGGACGGCCGCGATGCTCGTGAACATCGGACCGATCCTGATCGCGCTGCTCGGCGCCCGTTTCCTGGGCGAGCGGCTGCCGCCGCGCCTGCTGGCCGGCATGGCGGTGTCCTTCGCCGGCGCGGTGGCCGTGGGGCTGTCGATGTCCGGCGAGGACGGTCACGCCTCGGTGCTGGGCGTCGCGCTCTGCCTGCTGGCCGCGGTGGCGTACGCCGGCGGGGTCGTGGCGCAGAAGCCGGCCCTGGCCCACGCGAGCGCGCTCCAGGTGACGACGTTCGGCTGCGCGATCGGCGCGGCGGCCTGCCTGCCGTTCGCCGGGCAGCTGGTGACGGAGGCGGCGCGGGCGCCGCTGTCGGCGACCGCGAACATGGTCTATCTCGGGGTGTTCCCGACCGCGCTCGCCTTCACGACCTGGGCGTACGCGCTGGCGCGGACGACCGCGGGACGGATGGGCGCGACCACCTACGCCGTGCCCGCCCTGGTCGTCCTGATGGCCTGGGCGCTCCTCGGCGAGCTGCCCGGGGCGCTGACGCTGCTGGGCGGCGCGCTGTGCCTGGCGGGGGTGGCGGTGTCCCGGTCCCGCCCGCGCGAGTCCGCCGTCCCGGTGTCAGGGGCGGGCGCCCGCCTGGAGGAGTCCGCGGGCGAACGCCGCGAGTGAGGCGCCGATCCGCTCGGCGGAGAGCCCGAGTTCGTGCCGCTGGAAGGCGAACAGCTCGGGCGAGAGCGGGGCGAGCACGGTGTCGACCAGGGCGTCCGGGTCCTCGGTGCCGTGGGCGACGAGCAGGGTGCGGACGTGGACCCGCCAGAAGCCGTACGCGCCGGTGCGGAAGCGTTCGGGGCCGGTCTCCGCACCGAGGGCCAGCGGGAGGTGCTTCTCCAGGAGGTCGAGCATCGCGAGGTAGAACGCGGCGAGCCGCTCCCCCGCGGGTGCGCCGGGCCCCAGGGGCGGCGGGCCGTAGACGAGTTGGCCCTGGAGCAGGCGCTCGTGCTCGTCGAGCAGCGCCACCGCGACCGAGGACGGATCGGGGAAGCTCCGGTAGAGGGTGGCGCGGCCGACGCCGGCGGCCTTGGCGATGCGGTCCATGGTGACGGTCCGTGGGTCGCCCTCGGCGAAGAGCCGTTCGGCCGCGGCGAGGATCTGGGCGCGGTTGCGCTCGGAGTCGGCGCGGCGGCGTGGGGCGGCGGCGGGGCGCGCGTCGACCTGGAGGTCGCCCGCGGCCGACAGGTCGCCGGCGGCCAGCAGGTCACCCGCGGGCAGCGGGTCGCCGGCCGGCCCGAGCACGCCGATCAGATCCCGCTCGGCGGGGGTGGGGCGGTCCGCCGGACGGCGGGCCGCCCCCTTCGTCTTCCGCACCGGGTCCGCCGCGGGACCGTGCCGCTCGTGGTCGCTCATGGGTCCGACCCTACTTCTCCCCCACCTAAGTGGACACCTTGTCCGTTTGGGTCTCCGTGTGCCACTCTAAACGGACACGGCGTCCACTTGCGGGGGTCGTCGTCCTGCCCCGCGCGGCCGTTCCACGAGGGAGATACCTGATGCACACCGCACTGCTCGCCGTCGCGCTCCTCGTCGGCTGCCTCCTCGCCGTCCAGGCGTCGGCCAACCTCCAGCTCAACTCCGCCGTCGGCACCCCGTACGGCGCCTCGACCCTCCAACTGAGCCTCGCCACCGCCCTGTTGGCCGCCCTGGCGCTGGCCGCCGGGACCCTCGGCGCACTGGGAAGACTCCCGGACGTACCGCCCTGGCAACTGCTCGGCGGGCTGGCCAGCCCGCTCTACATCACCAGCGGCATCCTGCTCTTCCCCCGGCTCGGCGCCCTGGCGAGCGTCGGACTCTTCGTCACCGGCCAGATGTTCGCCTCGCTCGCCCTCGACCTCTTCGGCCTGCTCGGCCTGGAGCGGCAGGCGCTCAGCGCCGGCACGGTCCTCGGCGCGGCCGCCGTCCTCACCGGCATCGTCGTGATCATCCGGGGCGGACGCGGCGCGGCCCCGGCGGGCGCCGCCCGGCTCTCGCCCGCCGCCCGTACGGGCTGGCCGGTCCTCGGAATCGTCGCGGGCGGGGTGCTGCCGGTGCAGGGCGCGGTCAACGCCCAGCTGCGGGAACGGCTCGACGCGCCGCTCACCGTCGCCCTGATCAGCTTCGCCGTCGCGACCCTCACCATCGCCGTCGTCCTGCTGGTGCTGCGGGCCACCCGGCGCACCCCGGCCCCGCGCGTCGCCCCGCTGAAGGGGATGCCCTGGTGGGGATGGCTCGGCGGTGCCTGCGCCGCCGCGTACGTGACCGGCACCTTCCTGCTCATACCGGCCATCGGCGCCGCCGTGACCATCGCGCTCACCGTGACGGGCCAGCAGCTGACCTCGGCCGTCATCGACCACAAGGGACTCTTCCGGCTGCCCCGGCGCCCCCTCACCCGGCCGCGCGCGCTCGGTCTCGCCCTGCTGCTCGCCGGCTCGCTCACCATCCAGCTCGCCTGAACGCACGTCTCCGCTCACGCCTGAACGCACGTCTCCGCTCACGCCTGAACGCACGTCTGAGCGGACGTCTCCACCACTCACGTCTGCCGAAGGGAACCCGGCCATGGCCGAGAACAGCACCGAGAACACCGCCGAGCAGGGCGCGGCGCCCGCCGCGGTCGAGACGCCGCCGCCCGGCGTCCTCGTCGTCCACTCCGACCTCTGGTGCTCGTTCGCGCACCTCGCGATCCACCGGCTGCACTCCACCCGGGCCCGGCTGGGCCTGGAGGACCGGGTCGCCTTCGACCTGCGCGCCTTCCCGCTGGAGCTGCTCAACGACGCGCCGAGCCCGCGCCCCGGCACGGACAGCGAGGTGGCCCGGATGGCCTCGCTGGAGCCGGCGGCCGGGTGGCAGCTGTGGCAGGCGAAGGACTGGCTCTACCCGTCCACGACCCTGCCGGCCCTCGAAGCGGTGCTCGCCGCCAAGGAGCAGTCGCTGCGGGCCTCGGAACTCCTCGACCTGGGGCTGCGCCGGGCCTTCTGGGCCGAGTCCCGGTGCGTGAGCAACCGGCGGGTCATCCTGGACGTCGCCCGGGAGACCGGCGTGGTCGACGTCGCCGCGCTGGAGGAGGCCCTGGACGACGGCCGGGCCCGCCGCGCGCTCGCCGACCAGACGGCGCTCTCGCGGACGGACGCGATCCGGTGCAGCCCGCACCTGTTCCTGCCGGACGGCAGCGACATCGCCAACCCGGGCGTCGAGGTGGGCTGGGAGGGGGCGTACGGCGTCGGCTGGCCGGTGGTGCACGGCGACGACCCGAAGGTGTACGAGGACATCCTGCTGCGGGCCGCCGCCTGAGCCGTACCCCGGGACCGGGACCGTGGGTCCGGGCCCCGGGGTCGTGGTCCGGGTCAGAAGACGACGAGGGCGCGGCCTCCCTTTCCGGCGAGCATGGCGTCGAAGGCGCCGGGGATGCCGTCCAGGGTGATCCGCTCGGTGACGAGGGCGCCCAGGTCGAAGCGGCCGTCCCGCATGGTGCCGTTGGTCAGCGACAGGTCGGAGTGGCAGACGCCGGCCGCGGCGAGCCGGATCCGGACCCGGCCCGGGCCGGGCTCGGGCAGCTCGATGCCGGTGATCTCCAGCGGGGCACCGACGGCGGGCAGGACGGCGGCACGGATCACGGGTGTCTCTCCTTACTGCGGGGCGGGTCGGGGCTCAGAACTGGAGGGACTTGGTCTGGAGGTACTCGGCGAGGCCGTGCGCGCCGAGCTCCCGGCCGACGCCGGAGCGCTTCCAGCCGCCGAAGGGGGCGAGCGGGTTGAACCGGCCGCCGTTGATGTCGACCTGACCGGTCTCCATGCGGCGGGCGAAGGCGACCGCCTCGGTCTCCTCGCCCCAGACGGCGCCGCCGAGGCCGTACTCGGTGCCGTTGGCGATCGCGAGGGCCTCCTCCTCGTCCTCGTAGCGGAGGAGGGAGACCACCGGGCCGAAGATCTCCTCCTGCGCGATGGTCATCCCGGGGGTGACGTCGGCGAAGACCGTCGGGGAGACGTAGTAGCCGGTCTCCAGCGGGGCCTCGGTGCCGCCCGCGACGAGCCGGGCGCCCTCCTCGACGCCCTTCTCGATGTAGCCGCGGACCCGGTCGCGCTGGCGGGCGCTGACCAGCGGGCCGAGGCGCTCGCCGGGGACGTATGCGGCGGCGGCCTCGGCGGCGAGGGCCACGGCCTCCTCGTACCGCTCCGCGGGGACCAGCATCCGGGTCCAGGCGCTGCACGTCTGACCGGAGTTGGACATGACGTTGGCGACGCC
Organism: Streptomyces sp. NRRL F-5727; assembly: GCF_000719555.1. GTDB lineage: Bacteria > Actinomycetota > Actinomycetes > Streptomycetales > Streptomycetaceae > Streptomyces. The sequence continues at coordinate 8,837 of NZ_JOGX01000036.1, read as the reverse complement.
GACGGCGACGGCCCTGGGGAGGTCGGCGCTGGGCAGGATCACGTTGGCGGACTTGCCGCCGAGTTCGAGGGCGACCCGCTTCACGGCGCCGCCGGCGAGGGCGCCGATGCGGCGGCCGACGGCGGTGGAGCCGGTGAAGGAGACGAGGTCGACGTCGGGGTGCTCGGCGAGGGCCTGGCCGGCGACCGTTCCCAGGCCGGTGACCAGGTTGAAGACGCCGGCCGGAAGGCCCGCCTCGTGGACGGCCTCGGCGAAGAGCTGGGCGGTGAGCGGGGTGTCCTCGGCGGGCTTGAGGACGGTGGTGCAGCCGGCGGCGAGAGCCGGGGCGACCTTGGCGACGATCTGGTGGAGCGGGTAGTTCCAGGGCGTGATGGCGGCGACGACGCCGACCGGCTCCGCGTAGACGGTGGAGTTGCCGACCTTCTCCACGAAGGGGTGGGTGGCGGCGAGTTCGGCGTACGAGCCGGCGACCTTGACCGGCAGTCCGGCGTGCACGGCCGCGGCGAGCTTCGGCGGGGCGCCGAGCTCGGCGGTGACGGTGGCGGCGATCTCGCCGGCGCGGGCGGCGAGCACGTCGCGCAGGGCGGCGATCCGGGCGGCCCGCTCGGCGGGCGGGGTGGCGGCCCAGCCGGGCAGCGCGGCGCGGGCGGCGCGCACGGCGGCGTCGACGTCCTCGGCGGTGCCGGCCGGCACGTGGGCGATGACCTGCTCGGTGACCGGATCGGTGACGGGGATCGTCCCGGAGGAGGCCGCGGGGCGCCACTCCCCACCGATGTACATCGCGTCGTGGGCCTTCATCAGCTTCCCCATTCCCGGTCCGCTCGACCGCTCGCCTCCGGCGGGCCGATCCGCTCGGCTCCGCCGCCCCAAACTAGCGCTGTTAGTTTTAGGGCGCCAGGGCCTCTGGGCGTGGAACGGATCTCATCGCGGAGCGGCGCGGGGCGGGGCGGCGCGGCGCGGGGCGCCGGCGGCGGACCGGGCGGACGCACGCGGAACGGCCCCGCGCCGGGGCCGGCCGACCCCGCCGGGGCCGACGGTACCCGACACGGGGCCGCCGCCGTCCGTGCGGTTCAGATCGTCTTGTCGACACCGGTGAGGTGGGCGAAGACGACGATGTTGGCGTCGTAGCCCGAGCCCCGGTCGTAGGCTCCGCCGCAGGTCAGCAGGCGCAGCTCGGGCCGGTCGGTGGAGCCGTACACCTCCTTGTCGGGGAAGGCGGACTTCGGGTACGTGCGCACCTTGTCCACGGTGAAGACGGCGACCCGCCCGTCGGCGCGGGCGACCCGGACGGTGTTGCCGGGGCCGAGCGACTCGAGGTCGAGGAAGACGGCCGGTCCGGTCAGGGTGTCCCGGTGGCCGACCACCACGGCCGTGCCGCGCTCGCCGGGCGCGGGGCCGCGCGCGTACCAGCCGACCTTCTGCGGGTCGTCGACCGGCGGCACGCCCAGCCGCCCCTCCCGGTCGAGGCCGATGTCGAGGGTGGGCGCCTCGATGGTGATGGCGGGCACGGCGACGAGGGTGGGACGGGAGCGGCCGAGCGGGGCGGGCGGTGCGGGCGGCTTCTCGCGGACCCGGGCCCGGGCGGGGGCGCCGGCCCGGCTCCCCGTGGCCCCGGCACGGCTCGCGTCGGCGCCGGTACGGCTCCGGGCCGCCTCCGTGCGGCCGGTTCCGCCGGCGCCGCCGTCGCCGGCGGCCGGGGTGGCGGGGCCGGGCGCCGCGGCCGACGCCCCGGCGTCGGACTTGGCGTCGGCCCCGGCGACGGGCTGCCGGTCGGCGGGGTCGCCGTCCGCACTCCACCACACGCCCCCGGTCACCAGGACCACGGTCACCGCCACGGTCCTGGTGAGCCGGAGGAGGCGTCGCTGCCGGCGCGTGAGGCGGGCCTTACGCCGCGCCATCGTTGCGGCGGCGCGAACGGCGGATCAGCACCAGGCCGACGGTGCCCGCGAGGCCGGCGGTGACGGCCGCGCCGACACCGAAGGCGGAGGCGTCCTCGTCGGCCGCGATCTCGGCGCTGCCGCCGCCGCCGGCGCCGACCGGGCCGTGCGGGGGCTTGTGGTGGCCGTGCCCGCCGTTGCCGTTGCCTCCGTTGCCGTTGCCGTTGTCGCAGTCGACCTGGAAGACCTTGTGCTTGCCGGCGCCCTGCTCGCCCGCGAAGTTCCACGTGAGCTTGTACATGCCGTCGGGCAGGCTGTAGTCGTCCTCGGTGCGGCCGGTACCGGTCGGCAGCGTGAAGCCGCCGCTCAAGGTGGCGCCGCCGGGCTTCGCTGGCTGGGGCTCGATCTTCCAGGTGATCTCCTGGTCCTCGTCGAAGTTGAAGGCAGCGAGGTAGAACCTGCAGACCTTCGGGTCGTTGCGCTGGTCGGTCGCCGGCGTGGACCTCTTGTGGATCTTCACGTCGCCGTTGTCGCCGGGGGCGGCGTACGCGGGCTGGCCGGCGCCGAGGAGGGCGAGACCGGCCAACGCGAGACCGGACGCGGCGGCGAGGGGACGGGCGGTACGAGCACGCATGCGTGTTCCTCCGTGAGCATGTCGTCGGACATTTCAACCGATAATCCGACTATCTGTCACGAGGGGAACACGCACGGTCGCGACATGCGCAAGCCGGGCGGACGGTCCCCCGTCCGGCCCAGGCCGGGTCAGACGATGCCGAAGAGGAGCGCCGCCCCGAGGACGACGAGCGAGGTGAGGGCGGCCCACTTCACCGTGAAGCGGGTGTGGTCGCCGAACTCCACCTTCGCCATGCCGACCAGCACGTACACCGCCGGGACCAGCGGGCTCGACATGTGCAGGGCCTGGCCGACCAGCGAGGCGCGGGCGATCTCCAGCGGCGAGACGCCGTGCGCGGCACCGGCCTCGGCCAGCACGGGCAGGACGCCGAAGTAGAAGCCGTCGTTCGACATGAAGTAGGTGAGCGGCAGGCTGAGCAGGCCGGTCACGAGCGCCATGTGCGGGCCCATCGCGTCCGGGATGGCGCCGACCAGCCAGTCGGCCATGTGCCTGACCATGCCGGTGCCCGTGAGGACCCCGGTGAAGACGGCCGCGGCGAAGACCATGCCGGCGACGTTGAGGACGTTCTCCGCGTGCGCGGCCAGGCGCTCCTTCTGCTCGGCGGGACGCGGGTAGCTCACGGTGAGCGCGAGCGCGGCGCCGAGGAGGAAGAGGACCGGGATCGGCAGCAGTTCCAGGATCATCGCGGTGAGCAGGGCGACCGTGAGGGCGGCGTTGAACCAGTACAGCCGGGGGCGGAGGGTGGTGCGCTCCGGGTCGAGGCCCTGGAAGCCGGGGGCGGCCGGGTCCTGGTCGGGCGCACCGGAGCCGCCCGTGCCGCCGGCGGCGGCGCCGGAGCCGGAGGCCGTACCGCCCGCCCGCTTCGTCAGGCGGCCCTCGCCCCTGACCTCGCCCTGGCCCGTGGCCTGGTCCGCCCCTCCGCCGGCGCCCACGAGGACCGTCTCACCGTCGGTCTCGGTGGCGAGGGCCTCGTCGAGGGTGAGGTAGCCGATCCGCTTCCGCTCGCGGCGGCCGAGGACGTACGCGAGGGCGATCACGAAGACCAGGCCCGCCGCGAGGGCCGGGATCATCGGGACGAAGATGTCGCCGGCGTCGAGCTTGAGCGCGGTCGCGGCGCGGGCGGTGGGGCCGCCCCAGGGCAGGGTGTTCATCACGCCGTTGGCCGTGGCCGCCACGCCGGTGAGGACGACGAGGCTCATGCCGAGCCGCTTGTAGAGCGGGTACATCGCCGAGACGGTGATCATGAAGGTGGTGGAGCCGTCCCCGTCGAGGGAGACGATCGCGGCGAGCACCGCCGTGCCGACGACCACCCGGACCGGGTCGGCCTTGCAGAAGCGCAGGATGGCCCGGACGATCGGGTCGAAGAGGCCGACGTCGATCATGACGCCGAAGTAGACGATCGCGAACATCAGCATCGCCGCGGTGGGAGCCAGCTTGCTCACGCCGTCGATGACGTAGTCGCCGAGCTGCGCGCCCTGCCCGACGGCGACGCAGAACAGGGCGGGGATCAGGACGAGCGCCGCGATCGGCGACATCTTCTTCATCATGATCAGGACCAGGAAGGTCGCGATCATGGCGAAGCCGAGGACGGTCAGCATGGAGGCACCTCACGTTCACCGTTGAACAGCCGCCGAGCGGCGGTCCGGATGACCGTAGGTGCCCCCTTCCGGCCTCAACAAGGGGTCGACGCGTGAGCAATACGAGCAAAACCCCAGGTCACAGCAGTGGCGCGGGTTCCAGCGGGGTGACCTCGACGGGGAAGCCGTTGAGGACGGCGGTGCCGGAGAGCGGGTCGAGGAGGGTGCCGTCGAGGAGCTGGTTGACGTTGACACCGGGGCGGGCGGCGGCCACGGCGAGGCGGGTGCCGGGGCGGTCGTGGCCCCAGCCGTGCGGGAGGCTGACGACCCCGGGCCGTACCGCGTCGGTGACCTCGACCTCCACCGTCAGCCCGCCGCCCGCGCCCTCGATCCGGGCGGGGGCGCCGTCGGCGAGCCGCAGCCGGCCGGCGTCGTCCGGGTGCACCTGGAGGGTGCAGCGGTTCGAACCCCCGGTGAGGGCCGGGGTGTTGTGCAGCCAGCTGTTGTTGGAGCGCAGATGGCGGCGGCCGACCAGCTGGAGCGTCCCCGGCTCGGGTACGGCGGTGAGGGCGGCCCGCAGCCGGGGCAGGTCGGCGGCGATCGGTTCGGGGAGGAGTTCGATCCGGCCGCTGCGGGTGCGCAGGACCTCGTCCAGGCGGGGCTTGAGCGGGCCGAGGTCGATGCCGTGCGGGTGGGCCTTGAGCTCGTCGAGGGTGAGGCCGTACGGCCCCAGGCGCAGCATCAGGTCGAGCCGCCGCTCGGCTCCGCTCTCCCCGGTGAGCCCGGCGGCGAACTCCTTGGGGTCGGCGCCGTATGCCGGCGAGTGCGGCTCGGTGACGGCCCTGGCGAGCATGGAGTCGACGGCGAGGTCGTCGACGACGGACGGCGGCGCGCCGTGCATGCCGGAGGCGGCGAGGACCAGCCGGGCGTGGATCTCGCACTCGTCCATCCGGCCGGGTTCCAGGGGGACGGCGGCCGGGGTGTGGCGGACCTGGTCGCGGACGGCGAACCCGTTGAAGGCGAAGTCGAAGTGGGCGCTCTGGGAGGGCGGCGGCGGGGGCAGCAGGACGTCGGCGTGGCGGGTGGTCTCGTTGAGGTAGGGGTCGACGCAGACCATCAGGTCGAGGGTGTCGAGGGCGGCGTCGAGCCGGAGTCCGTCCGGGGCGGAGAGGACGGGGTTGGCGGCGATGGTGATCAGCGCCCGGATGCGGCCCTCCCCCGGGGTGTCGATCTCCTCGGCGAGCGCGGCGAGCGGGAACTCCCCCTTGACCTCGGGGTGTCCGGAGACGCGGCTGTGGCGGCGGCCGAGGAGGAAGCCGCGGCCGGGCCCGGCGGGGCGGGGCGCGGGGGCGGTGGCGGAGCGGGGGAAGAGGGCGCCGCCGGGCCGGTCGAGGTTGCCGGTGAGGACGTTGAGGACGTCGACGAGCCAGTTGGCGAGGGTGCCGTGGGCCACGGTGGAGCTGCCCATCCGCCCGTACACGGCGGCGGTGGGCGCGGCGGCGAGCTCCCGGGCGACGGCGCGGATCGTGCCGGGTTCGAGCTCGCAGACGGGGGCGACGGCCTCGGGGGTGAACTCCCGGACGGCGTCCCGGACCTGGTCGATGCCCTCGGTGCGGCCGGCGAGCGGGCCGGGGTCGGTGAGCCCCTCGGCGAAGAGGGTGTGGACGAGGGCGGCGAGGAGGAGGGCGTCGGTGCCGGGCCGGGGGGCGAGGTGGCGGTCGGCGAGGCGGGCGGTGCGGGTGCGGCGGGGGTCGACGACGGTGAGGGTGCCGCCGCGGCGGCGCAGCGCGGCGAGCCGGCCGGGGAAGTCGGGGGCGGTGCACAGACTTCCGTTGGAGTCCAGCGGGTTGGCTCCGATGACCAGGAGGTGGTCGGTGCGGTCCAGGTCGGGCACGGGGACGGCGAAGGGGTCGCCGAAGAGGAGGCCGCTGGAGACGTGCTTGGGCATCTGGTCGACCGTGGAGGCGGTGAAGAGGTTGCTCGTGCCCGTGGCGCGGAGGAGGAGCGGCGGGTAGAGCGCTCCGGCCATCGTGTGGACGTTGGGGTTGCCCAGGACGATGCCCAGGGAGTCGGGGCCGTAATCCTCGATCAGGGGGCGGATTCTCGCCGCGATCGTGTCGAACGCCTCCTCCCAGCTCGCGTCGCGCAGGCTGCCGTTCTCGCGGACGAGCGGGGTGCGGAGCCGGTCGGGGTCGGCGTCGACCTGCGGGAACGCGGCGCCCTTGGGGCAGACGAAGCCTCGGCTGAAGACGTCGTCGCGATCCCCGCGGGCGCCGGTGACCCGGCTGCCGTCGAGGGTCAGGACGAGTCCGCAGGTCGCTTCGCAGAGCGGGCAGATGCGCGGGGCGGTGGGCATGACGTCTCCCGTGGGCGGTGGCGGGGCGGCGGCTCGACGCGAGCATACCGACCGGTAGGCACGGCGGGGAGGGGGTGACGGCGGTGCGTCTCGGCGGTCAGGCGGAGAGGGAGGGGGCGAGATAGGCATGGAGGAGCTCCCGCGTCTCGTGGATGAGGGCGGTGTCGCCGTCGGGGTCGGCCCGGAAGGCGAGGCGGACGAGGGTGTCGGCGGTCTCGACGCCGACGAGGACCTTGCGGCGCAGCGTCTCGTCGGAGGCACGGCCGAGATGGGTGGCGAGCAGGCCGCAGATCCGCTCGGCGACCAGGCCGTTGGGGTCCTCGGCGGCCGCTCCCCCGGGCTCGTCGGCGGCGGGGACGCCGAAGTCGACGAGGGCGAAGCCGGGGACGCTGCGCTTCATCGCGATGAACTCGTCGAGGACGCCGTCGATCGCGGAGTGCGCGTCGAGGACGGGCGTCCGCTCGAAGCGGGCGGCGATCAGCTCGGCGTACCGGTCGAGGTTGCGGTGGGCGAGGGCGGCGACCATGGCCCGCTTGTTGCCGAAGAAGCGGTAGACCGACCCGATCGGGACGCCGGCGCGGACGGCGACGGCCCGGGTGCTCAGCTGCTCGTAGCCGGTCTCGTCGAGGAGGTCGGCGCAGGCGTCGAGGATGCGGGCGAGCCGCTCGGCGCTGCGCTGCTGGACGGGGGTGCGGCGGAGCGCGGGCGGCGGGCCGGACGGGCGGGGCTGGGGCACGGGGTCCATGATGCCGCTCCGATCCCGTTCAGGCGATGAGCAGTCCGATGCCGCCGAGGGTGTACGCGATCATCAGCGCGAAGAGCGGGAGTTGGCCGGCGACGGCCCGGGCGGGCGGGAAGAGGCGGACGGACCGGTCGTGGGCGGCGACGACGCCGAGGACGTGACCGGTGACGATCGCGGCGACCTGGAGGACGGCGAGGCCCGCGGGGCCCAGGGGTGGAGCGGGCGAGGGGGCGTTGTCAGTGCCCGCTGCCATCATGACGGTACGTGGTCCTTCGACCGCGAGGAGTGAGAAGTAGTGGGCGACGAGATAGCCGAGCGCGATGGGCAGCAGCGAGTGCGCGAAGGAGGTGAGGGGTGTGGTGAGGGCGCGGTTCAGGAGACGGAGGGCGCCGGCGCAGAGTCCGTAGCAGACGGCGGCGAGGGCGACGGCGGCGAGGAGGCCGAGGGTGGCGAGGACGGTGGGGTCGAGGGAGGAGGTCTGGAGGGCGGTGATCCAGCGGGGGTTGTCGGAGAGGCCGTCGTAGGCGGTGGTGCCGAGGAGGACGCAGACGGTGGCGACCAGTCCGGGGGTCTCGGGGGTGGAGTCGAGGCCGTTGAAGGGAGAGCGGAGCACGAGCCGGCCGTCGGTGCGGCGGCCGAGCGGGGAGAGCCGGGCGAGGAGGGAGGAGTAGACCTCGAAGGGGTCGGCGTGGGCGAACCAGGCGGCGCCGTGGCGGGCGGCGCCGAGGAGCTGGACGGCGAGGTGGACGGCGAGGGCGGTGAGGAGGACGGGGCGGGAGGTGTTGTCGGGGGCGACGAGTTCGAGCCAGGCGAAGAGGAGGAGCCCGGCGGCGGCGGGGCGGATGCCGACGGCGGCGGGGATCGGGCGGGGGTGCGCGGGCGGGCGGAGGGAGAGGAGGGCGCGCAGCGGGTTGAGGAGGCGCCAGACGGGGCCGAGGAGGAGGGAGGCGGGCACGAGTCCGACCCAGAGGAGGACGTAGAGGGCACCGGGGGCGGGGTTGCGGTCGGGGTCGTCGGGGCCGAGGAGGAGGTGGGCGAGGAAGAGCAGGGCGAGGGCGGTGCCGAGGCTACGGAGGGCGGTGCGGGTGGCCGGGGCGTCGGCGAGGCGCTGGAGTGAGGCGGGCAGGGGGCGGCCGGCGCGGTCGCCGCGGAAGCGGGAGGCGGACCAGAGGAGGGCGAGGCCCAGGAAGGAGACCAGGAGCGCGGTGAAGGCGCCGGCGTAGGCGTAGAAGGGAGAGAGGGGCAGGTCGTGCTGGGCGCCGACGCCGTGGGCGAGCGGAAGGGGCGGGGGCTGGACGGCGGTCACCGGACCACCAGTTGGGTGAGCACGAGTCCGGACTCGTGGGTCTCCACCTCGAAGAGGCCGGTGCGGTCGGCGGTGAGGTCGAGGGTGGTGGGGGTGCCGGGGGCGAGGGCGGCCTCGCGGTCGTAGCCGTGGACGTGGACGGTGTCGGCACGGTCGGAGGTGACACGGAGGGTGATCCGCTCGCCCTTCCTCACCTCGACGCGGGAGGGCGCGGGGGTGACGGTCGAGCCGCTGACGCGGATGTCGAGGGTGCGGCCGGCGGGAGTGGGGGTCGGGTCGACGGTCGGGGTGGGGTCTGCGGTCGGGGCCGGGTCGGCGGTCCGGGTGGGGTCGGTGGTCGGGGAA
>NZ_JOGX01000035.1 GCF_000719555.1 Streptomyces sp. NRRL F-5727 | reverse complement strand
GGCGGGGGCGGGGGCGGGGGCGGGGAGCGTCAGCTCGCTCATGCGGGCACCTGCTCCGCCGCGCGCACCGGCTCCGCGGCACGGCGGACCATGCCCCTGGTGCGGGCCATGTAGGCGACCGACGCCCGCAGCGCGGACTCCAGCTCGCTCGTGCTCAGGGCGTCCGGTATCCCGGCGATCCGGCCCAGGCTGGTGGGGAACACGTGGCCGTGGGCGAACAGCGCCGTCATCGCGAGCATGTCGTCGAAGCGGCGGCGCGCCCGGGGGTGCAGGTTGGCGATGAACACCGGCCGGATCAGACGGTCGACCATCTCCGGGCCGACGATGCGGGGAGGCGCGGCCTTCAGGCCCAGCTCCTCGGCGGTGTCGTGGATGACCCGCAGCGCGGCCTCGGTCCGCAGGGCGTCGGCGCCCGCGGTGACCCAGACCTCGCCGTCCCGCCGGCCCTGGCGGACGAGGCCGGCGATGGTGGCGGCGACCACGTCCTGCGGCACGAAGTCGACGGGCGAGTCGGCCGGCAGCGGAACCAGCGGAAGGAGCCCGCGCAGCAGCCCGTGGACGATGCCGTGCAGGCCCTGGAACGCGGAGATCGCACCGGTGGCGGCGTCCCCGATCACCACCGACGGCCGGATGATCACCGCGGGAACACCCGACGACCGGACGACGTCCTCCCCGGCGCGCTTGGAGTCCAGGTAGTCCTCCGGCCGGGCGGTGGCGTCCCCGTGGTCCTGGCCGAGCTGCGCCCGCGTCAGGTCGGTGCGGTCCACGAACGCGGTGGACACGTGGTACAGCACGGCGTCCGCGTCGGCGGCGAGCCGCGTCATCTGCCGGGTGCCGGCCGTGTTGAGCGCGTGGGCGGCCTCCGCGCCGCTGGAGAAGCCGGTGACGGCCGCGCAGTGCACGATCGCGTCGACCCGCGCGGCGAGACGGCGGTACGCGTCGGCGTCCAGGCCGAGGCGCGGCGCGGTCAGGTCGCCGGCCAGCTGCTCGTCGGCGCCGGCCACCGGTGTGCGGTGGGTCAGGGCGATGGTGCGGCAGTCGGACAGCCGGGGCAGCAGCGCGCTGCCCACGACACCGGACGCGCCGGTGAGAAGAACGGTGGGATGGCTGGGCACGGTCGAGCACCTCTCGAACAGGTCAGCGGGCGTACGGGGGTCTCAGGCAGGCGGCAGCCGTGGCACGGCTCGGCCCGATCGGGCGCCTCGACTCCCCTAGGGGATGCGCAGCGGGGCTCGGCCGCTGAAGTACTCGGTCAGCGGGGCGGCCATGCGCGTCCGGGACGGCGGGTGGAACGCCAGTGCGCGGCAGGCGGAGTTGAGGTAGGCGATGTCGCCGGAGCCGATGAACGCCATGCCGCCCAGCGCTTCCACGCACAGCGACAGGACCCGGCTGATCGCGTCCTGGGCGGCGTACCGGCAGATCAGGGACCGCGACAGCGTGTCCTGGGTGACGCCGGCCGTCGCCACGTCGGCGGCGAGCCCTTCCAGCGCGAGGGCGACGGATTCGACGCAGGCCACGGCTTCGGCGACGACGGTGCTGTCCGCGTGGGCGTTGCCCAGCGTGCGCTCGACCAGGGCGGAGGCGGCGCCGAGGTAGCTGGCCGTCATCAGGGCTTCGAACCACACGAAGCCGACGGTCTGCAGCTGGTCCAGGCGCCCGTCCGCGGTGACGTCCGTGCGCACCAGCAGTTCGGCCGGCACCTCGACGTCGTCCAGGACGACCTCGTCGCTCTCGGCGCCCGCCAGGATCGGGCTGCCCCAGAACGGCCTGACGGACACCCCCGGCGCCTCGGCGGGGATCAGGGCGATGGCCAGCCGGTCCTTTCCGTCCGGACCGGGCAGAGGCAGGGAGGCGGTGAGCAGGTTCATGGAGCGGGCGAGGCTGCACGGCTTCTTGGAACCGCTCAGGAACACCTTGTCGCCCTCGGTGCGGGCGGTCAGGGACGGATGGAGGATGCCCTGGCCGGTGCGTCCCTCGGCGAAGCCGGAGGCGAGGAGCAGCTCGTCCTTGGCGATGGCGGCGAGCAGCAGCCACTCCATGCCGCCGCCGACGGCCGCCGCCTCGACCAGGGACGCGACCGAGAAGTGGTGCATGGTGGTCGCCACGGCCAGGGACGGGGAGCGCGAGCCGATCGCCCGCTGCACCCGCAGGGCGGTCGGCAGATCCGCGCCGCGGCCGCCGTGCTCGGCGGGCACCAGCAGGCCGGGGCCGCCGGCGTCGCGGAACAGCTTCACCCCCGGGCTGTCGGCGGCCTCGAGTTCGGCCAGCGGCAGCGCGGCCAGGCTCTGGTCCAGGCCCGGCAGCACTTCCTCGACGACGGTACGTTCACGCTGCAGAAACCGCATGGACGGGTCCCCCCACCTGGTAGCTCGACACATGTCCCCCGCTCGGGACGCCCGGCGGGCGGATCTCCGCCCGGCGCCCCGACGGCACGGCAACACGCTATGAGCCGGTGATGCAGCACCCGTGCAGAGGACCGTCAAGTTCCGCTCATGAGTTCGACATGATCCCCCTGGGGGTGGGTCAGTCGTCGAGACCGATCTTCTGGTGCAGGCGCGCGAGCGGCCGTGGCGCCCACCAGTTGGCGCGGCCGGCCAGGCGCATGAACGCCGGGACGAGGATGCCGCGTACCAGGGTGGCGTCGACGATCACGGCGAGCGCCAGGCCGACGCCGAGGAGCTTGAGCGGGGTCAGGGACGAGGTGGCGAAGGCCAGCAGGACGGTCGCGACGAGCGCGGCGGCAGCCGTGACCAGTCGACCGGTGCGCTCCAGGCCCCAGGCGACGGCGGAGACGTTGTCGCCGGTGCGGTGGTACTCCTCCTTGATCCTCGACAGGAGGAAGACCTCGTAGTCCATGGACAGTCCGAAGGCGACGCAGAACATCAGGATCGGTGTGTCGATGTCGAGCATGCCGGTGACGGTGAAGTCGCCGACCAGCCAGCGCAGGTGTCCGTCCTGGAAGACGTACACCATCGCGCCGAAGGTCGCGGTGAGGCTGAGCAGGTTCAGCACGATCGCCTTGACCGGGATGAGGAGGCTGCCGGTGAACAGGAACAGCAGCACCGTCGTGGACAGGGCGATGATGCCGAGCGCCCAGGGCAGCTTGTCCCCCAGGGTGCTCTTGGAGTCCACCAGGAGCGCGGCCTGTCCGCCGACGAGCGCGGTGTCCGGCGCGGGCTCCGCGCGCAGCGTCTCGACGAGGTCCATGCCCCGCTCGGAGTAGGGCTCGGTGTCGGAGACCACCGACAGCCAGGTGCCCTTGTCGGCCTTGAACCGCTCGCTGGCGGGGCCGGGCGGGGCGATCTGGGCGCCCTCGCTGTACGAGCCGGTCAGCGCGTCGACGCGGGTGATGCCGGGCACGGTGGACAGCTGCTCGGCGTACGCGGCCACCTTCTCCGGTGCCGCGGCCGGGTCGAGGTCGGGCAGGACCACGTTCAGCGGTGAGCCCTCCCGGTTGTCGAACTCCTCGCGCAGCACCTGGGCGCCCTGGTACGCCGGGGAGGAGGCGGGCAGGACCCGGTCGTCGCTGTCGCCGAACTCGGCCCGCAGGAAGGGCAGTCCGAGCGCCACGAGGACGGCCGCGACCGTGAGGGCGAACGGCAGCGGCCGGCGCATGACCGCCATGGCCAGCTTGTGCCAGAACCCCTCGGTTTCGGTGCGCGCCGCGGGCGCCTTGGCGCCGCGGCGGAAGAGGCGCCGGACGTCGAGCGCGTCGATGCGGTGGCCGAGCACGGCCAGCAGCGCGGGCAGCACGATGACCGAACCGAGCGCGGCGAGGACCACGACGGCGATGCCGGAGTAGGCGAAGGACCGCAGGTGGTACATGGGGAAGACGAGCATCGCCGAGAGCGACAGGGCGACGGTCAGGGCGGAGAACAGCACGGTGCGTCCGGCGGTGCGTACGGATTCGCCGACGGCCTCGTGGACGGTGCGGCCCCGGGCCAGTTCCTCCCGGTAGCGCGTGACGATGAACAGGCTGTAGTCGATGGCGAGGCCGAGGCCGAGGGCGGTGGTGATGTTGACGGAGAACACCGAGACCTGGACGACCATGTCCAGCAGCCGCAGGACGACGAACGAGCCGATCACCGCGAGGATGCCGACGGCGAGCGGGGTGCTCGCCGCGACCACGCTGCCGAACACCAGCAACAGGATGATCAGGACGAGCGGGCCGGACAGCAGCTCGGCCTTGGTGAGGTCTTCCTCGCTGCGCTTCTCGATCTCCATGCGGACGGCGGTCACGCCGGTCGCGGTCACCTTCAGCGCACCCTGCTCGCCGACCGCGTCGGGCACGATCCGTGCCGCGGTCTTGCGGACCTCGTCCTCGTCACCGGCGAGGCGCACCATGATCAGACCGGTGCGGCCGTCCTTGGAGCGGAGCGTGGGCGGCTTGTCGAGCGTCCAGTAGGACGCCGCCTGCACCACGCCCGGCTCCTTGGCGAGGCGGTCGGTCAGCGCGGTGGCGTCGGCGCCGACGTCGGGGCTGTCGACGCTCTTGCCGGCGGCGGCGATGAACACCAGATGGGGGGAGCCGCCTTCGAAGCGGCTGTTGAGCAGTTCGTCCGCGCGGGCCGACTCGGAGGCCGGGACGGTGATTCCGCCCTCCGACAGCCGGCTCTCCACATCGGAGCCGAACGGCACCGCGACGACCAGCGCCACCATGGTGACCAACAGGACGGCCAGCCGGCGCTTCGCCAGCCAGCGGCCCAGTGCGGCCAGACCCTTCGGCGGAGCGGGTGGTGCGGCTTTGGGCGGCGTCTGGCTACGGACGGTGGACTGGGAAGCCACGCCTCCTCCTAGGAGGTGAGTTGAGGGAAGCGGCCCGGTGGGGCGCGCACGAAAGGGATCGAGGGGACGGGGGACGAGGGGCCGACGCCGCACAGGGCGGTGCCGGGCGTCAGCGTAGGAACGGCCGCTGCAACAGCCCGGCAGGGCAGATGCAGGGGACATGCAGGGACGGCGTCGGATTCACCGCAGGCTCTCCTTCAGGGAGGCCGGGGCGTGGTGCCCGTCCTCAGAGGGGCACCGGGCCGGGAGGCGTACCTCGGCGTGGAGTCCTCCGCCGGGCGCCTCCTGGAGCAGGATGTCGCCGTCGTTGACCCGGGCCAGGCTGGCGGCGATGGCCAGGCCCAGGCCGGAGCCCTCCCCGGTGGCGGCGCCGGCCCCGCGCCAGAAGCGGTCGCAGGCGCGGGCCCGTTCGGCGGCGGTCATGCCGGGACCGGCGTCGGCGCACTGCACGGCCACCATCGCGGCGTCCTCGACGAGGCGGACCCGGACGGCCGTGCCGGCCGGTGCCGCGCGTACCGCGTTGTCGAGGAACACGTCCAGGATCTGGTCGACGGTGCCCGCGACCGCCGTGGCCACGAGCTCCTCCTCGCCCTCGACCGTCACGGCGATGCCCCGGGGTTCGGAGACCAGCCGCCAGGACGCCACGCGTTCCTCGACGACGGCCCGCACGTCGACCCTCTCGGTGGCCTGGGCGCCGGACTCCGCCCGCGCGAGCAGCAACAGCGCGTTGAGGATGCCGGCCATCCGGTCCACCTCTCCGAGCGCCTGCTCCAGGCTGCCGCTGCCGTCACGTGCGATGTGGGGTTCCAGGTTCTCCAGGCGCAGCCGCAGCGCCACCAGCGGGGACCTGAGCTGGTGCGAGGCGTCGGAGACGAACGACTTCTGCACCGTGACCTGGTGCTGCACCTGCTCGGCGAGATGGTTGAAGGTCTCCGCGAGCACCCGCAGGTCCGGGGGGCCGAGACGGACCGGCACACGAGCGGTGTGGTCCCCGGCGGCGAACCGGCGGGCCGCCCCCTCCAGGCAGCGCACGGGACGCAGGATCCACCGGGCGAGCGGTTCGGCGAGGAAGCCGCTCGCCGCCAGGGCGAGCGCTCCGGTCACGGCGACCGCGGCCCAGATCGTCCACTGCCTCAGCTCCAGGTCGTCCAGGGGCGAGCACACCACCACGACGCCGACCAGCTGACCCCGGTGGACGGCCGGGACGGCCACGACCAGTTCCTCGGCGAGCTCGGAGAACTGCCGGTCGGAGGAGTCGGTGAACTGCCCCTCCAGCGCCGCCCGTACGACGCTCTGCCGGGTGAGTTCCTCGGCGGGCAGCGGATGCAGCGCCCCGACGACCGACCGGCCCTCGGTGTCGAAGACGTGGGCGCGGCCGCCCGTACGGTCCTGGTACTCGGCGATCTGCCGCCGGAGCCCGGCCTGTTCCCCCTCCGTCATGGCCCGCACCACCGTGGGCACCAGCCGGCGCGCCTCCGTCACGCGGGTATGGACGAGTTCCCGCCGTGCCTCGTCGCTGAGCTGCAGGGCCAGGGGCAGTCCCAGGAGGGTGACCACCACGACCGGTAAGGCGACCAACGCGGCCACCAGATGACGCCGCACGACAGAACTCCCCTTTCATCGTCCGGTCATGTCGGTCGTCGGTCAGTGCCGGTCGGGCAGGACCAGGCGGAAGCCCACGCCGCGCACCGACTGGATCCACTCCCGGCCGCCGAGCTTGCTCCGCAGCGAGCCGATGTGGACGTCGAGCGTCCGGGTGGAGCCGTGCCAGTTGGGGTCCCACACCTCGTTGATCAGGTCGTCCCTGCCCTTGACGGCGCCGGCGTCGTCAAGGAGGGCGGCCAGCAGGTCGAACTCGCGGCGGGTCAGGTGCACCAGCTCGCCGTCCAGCTGCACCATGCGCGTCCGCAGGTCCACCAGCAGCGGTCCCAGCGCGCAGAGTTCGTCCTCGCCGCCGGTGCCCGCGGACCGCTCGGCCCGGGCGGGCGCGTGCACGCGCCGGGCGACCGCGTCCATGCGCGCCAGCAGTTCGCGCATGCTGTACGGCTTGACCAGGTAGTCGTCCGCACCGGCCTGTAACAGCAGGATGCGGTCGAGTTCCTCGGACCGTGCGGTGACGGCGATGATGGGGACGGCGGAGGTCTCTCGTACGCGCCGGCACACCTCCTGCCCGTCCAGGTCCGGCAGCCCCAGGTCCAACAGGACGAACTCGGTGCGGTGCGCGGCCTTCAACGCCTCGGCTCCGCTGCCGACCCAGTCGACGTCGTGTCCGAATCTCTGCAATGCCTCGGTCAGCGCCTCGGCGATCCGCGTGTCGTCTTCCACCACGAGCACCTGCATCTCTGCTCCCCCATCGCGGCGGAGCCGTCCCCCTGACGGCCTGCCCCGCACGGATGTTAACGATGTTGTCGGAATGGATGGACCAAACCCGCGGGTAACGTCGGGGGCCGTCCGAAAGAATTCGGCCCGAAAAAGACCTACGCGAACGGAAACGGTCCGCGAAATGAATTCGACACCATTCCACATGCGTTTTCCATACGAAATGACTGGCACCGGTGGCGTCCCTTTCGTCACCCTTCGGTCCGGCGCGGGGCCGAGTGGAGGGGCCGGGCGGGCCGGAACGGCGGGCGGTTACCCTGACGCCCGGACCCGAGGAGGAAGCATGGCGCGGATGCCGTCGGCGGAGCGACGCCGACAGCTGGTCGAGGCGGCGATCAGGGCGATGACCAGGGACGGGGTGGCCAGGACCACCACCCGGTCGATCTCCGCCGAGGCCGGCGTCTCGCTGAGCGTCTTCCACTACTGCTTCGACTCCAAGCAGGCCCTCCTGGAGGCCGCCATAGAGACGATCATCGGCGACTACGTGGCACGGGTCATGAAGGCGGTCGAGCCGCGCGCGACCCTGCGCGAGACCGTGCGGGCGGCGCTGCGGACGTACTGGGAGGACGTCACCGCGCATCCGGGCGAGCACATGCTGACGTACGACCTCACCCAGTACGCGCTGCGCGAGCCGGGCTTCGAGCATCTGGCCCGGGCCCAGTACGAGCAGTACGTGCGCTCGGCGACGGCGCTGGTGGAGCAGGTGGGGTCGGTGCGCGGGGCGGAGCCGAAGGTTCCGGTGGCGACGCTGGCGCGCCACCTGGCGGCGGCGGTGGACGGGATGACGCTCCAGTACCTGGTGCTCGGGGACGAGGAAGCGGCGGCGGAGCAACTGGAACTGACGGCTGATCAGCTCGTTCGGCTGATCGAGGGCTGAAGCGCGGGAGGCGGGGTCCGGGCGGCGGCGTTCTCTTCAACAGGTCATTTGACCCGGACCCTTGACTCAGACCTTCCGCACCGCGATCCTCGGGGCGCCCGGTACACCCCCATCGACCGGAGGCTTCGCGACCATGACCCCACGCACCACCCGAAGCACTTCCCCCTTCCGCGGGACACGCCGCCTCGGTCTCGTGTCCCTCTTCCTCGCCCTCGCGGCGGTGCTCTTCGGCGCCGCGCCCGTCCCCGCGGCCGACGCGCCGTGGTGGGAGCCGGCCGCCCGGCCGGCGCCCGATTCCCAGGTCAACGCCACGGGCGCGCCGTTCACCGGCACCGACGCCCAGGGGCGGGTGCGCGGCTTCGTCGACGCGCACAACCACGTGATGTCCAACGAGGGCTTCGGCGGCCGGCTGATCTGCGGCAAGCCGTTCTCGACGGCGGGCGTGGCCGACGCCCTGAAGGACTGTCCCGAGCACTATCCGGACGGCTCCGGCGCCCTCTTCGAGAACCTGACCGGCGGCGCGAACGGGAAGCACGACCCGGACGGCTGGCCGACGTTCGCCGACTGGCCGGCGCACAACTCGCTGACCCACCAGCAGAACTACTACGCCTGGCTGGAGCGCGCCTGGCGCGGCGGCCAGCGGGTCCTCGTTAACGACCTGGTCTCCAACGGCCTGTTGTGCTCGATCATGCCCCGGGACCGCGGGTGCGACGAGATGGAGGCCATCCGGCTGGAGGCCCGGAAGACGTACGAGATGCAGGACTACGTCGACGCGATGTTCGGCGGCCCCGGCAAGGGCTGGTTCCGCATCGTCACCAGCGCCGACCAGGCGCGGTCGGTGGTCGAGCAGGGCAAGCTCGCCGTCGTCCTCGGCGTGGAGACCTCGGAACCGTTCGGCTGCAAGCAGATCCTCGACGTGGCCCAGTGCGACCAGGCGGACATCGACCGCGGTCTGGACGAGCTGTACCGGCTCGGGGTGCGCAGCATGTTCCTGTGCCACAAGTTCGACAACGCCCTGTGCGGGGTCCGTTTCGACAGCGGCACCACGGGTGTGGCGGTGAACATCGGCCAGTTCCTGTCCACCGGCACCTTCTGGGCGACCGAGCGGTGCGCGGGCCCGCAGCAGGACAACCCGATCGGCCTCGTGGCGCCCGCCGCCATGGCGGAGAAGCTGCCCGCCGGGGTGAGCGTGCCGAGTTACGCCTCCGACGCGCGCTGCAACACCCGCGGGCTCACCCGGCTCGGCGAGTACGCGCTCCGGGGCATGATGGAGCGGGGCATGATGCTGGAGCTCGACCACATGAGCGTGAAGGCGGCCGGCCGGGCGCTGGACATGCTGGAGGCCGAGGAGTACCCGGGCGTGCTCTCCACGCACAGCTGGATGGACCTCGACTGGACCGAACGCCTGTACAAGCTGGGCGGGTTCACCGCTCCGTACATGCACAGCGCGGGCGGCTTCATCGGCGAGGCGAACGGGAAGGCCGAGCTGCGCGAGAAGTACGGCGTCGGCCTCGGCTACGGCACCGACATGAACGGCGTCGGCGGCTGGCCCGGCCCGGTCGGCCCGGACGCCCCGAACGCGGTGACGTACCCGTACCGCAGCTTCGACGGCGGCACCGTCCTCGACCGGCAGGTGACCGGCGAGCGGACCTGGGACCTCAACACGGACGGCGCCGCGCACGCGGGTCTCGTGCCGGACTGGATCGAGCAGATCCGGCTCACCCCGGGCGGCCCCGAGGTGATCGGGGACCTGGCCCTGGGCGCCGAGTCCTACCTGCGGACCTGGCGGGCGACCGAGCGGCACGAGCCGGGCGAGAACCTGGCGGCGGGGAGGCCCACGTCGGCCAGTTCCGCCGAGTGGCACCCGTTCACGAGCTACGCCTCCGGGCGCGCCTTCGACGGGGACACCGGCACCCGCTGGGCGAGCGACTGGTCGGACGACCAGTGGCTCCGGGTGGACCTGGGCGAGGTCCGGCGGGTCGGCCGGGTGACGCTGGACTGGGAGCGGGCCTACGCCCGGCAGTACCGGATCGAGGTCTCCGAGGACGGCGAGAGCTGGCGGTCGGTGTGGTCGACGGAGGCGGGGGACGGAGGCTTCGACACGGCCGTGTTCGCCTCCACGCCCGCCCGTTACGTACGGATCCACGGGGAGCGGCGGGCCACGCAGTGGGGCTACTCGCTCCACGAGGTGACGGTCGCCCGTTCCTGAGTCCGCTCGCAGGAGCGGACGGGTCAGGCGACGACGAGGAGGGGCCGGCCGGATCGAAGGCGATCCGGCCGGCCCTTCCGGCTGTCCCGAGGGTCCGTCAGTTCGCCGTGGGGGACGACCAGTCGGCGGGGACCCGGGCGAGCCTGACGCGCTGGGGGTGGTCGCCGACCGCCACCGTCGCGACGCGCTCGCCGGTGGCGAAGTCGATGGCGCTGACCCGGTCGGCGCCGCTCTCCGAGACGACACAGGCCCGTCCGTCACCGCTGACGGTGGCCCAGTAGGGCTTGCTGGTGGGGACGAGCGGGCCCTGCTTCAGGGTCTCGCGGTCCACGACGGTGGCGTAGTCGTCCATGGTCCCGGCGACGCACAGTCTGCGCCCGTCGGGGCTGATCGAAAGTCCGTGGTGGCGCGAGTCGTTGACCCAGGTGGTGCGATCCGGGTCGGTGGCGGGGTTGCCCGGCAGGGTCTTCAGCCGGGTGACGCGGTCGCTCTCGACGTCGTACTCCAGGAAGCCGTTGAGGAAGGAGACCTGGAAGTAGAGCTTCTTCTCGTCGGGGGTGAAGACGAGCGGACGGACGGCGTCGGAGAGGTCGTCGCGCCCGAAGGCGTCGAGGCGGGAACGCATGTCGACGACGCGGACGGTCTCGAAGGTGGTGGCGTCCACGACGGTGATCCTGCGGTCGCCCTTGGTCCAGTCGAGCCAGGGCGCGTCGAGGGCGGTGGTGACCTCGCCGATGGACATGTTCCAGAGGCGCCCGTCGGAGGTGAAGACGTTCTCGTGGGGCTTGTCGCCGGTCTTGAAGCTGCCGACTTCGCGGCCGGTGGCGATGTCGAGGACGTGGACGGTGTTCGCGGTGGAGGCGGAGACGGCGACGCGGGTGCCGTCGGGTGAGACGGCCATGTGGTCGGCACGGTAACCGGCCACGGGAAAGCGCCAGTTGATCCGCCCGGTGCGCAGGTCGAGGGAGACCACGTCGGCGAAGCTGGGCCGCGAGACGACCATGGAGGCGCCGTCCGGGGTGGCGTACATGTCGTCGACGAACTGGTCGTGCCCCTCGCCCGGCCCGCTGCGGACGCCGAGGAAGAAGGCGAGCTTGACCGGGTTGAGGTAGATCTCGCGGAGGCGCTCCTCCTTGTCGGGGACCACGTTCAGCCGGCCGATGCGGTGGAAGTCGCCGCGGGCGGCGATGACGTCGGCGGTGCCGTCCCAGTTGTTGCCGACGAACATCACCTCCTGGAGCGGGCCTTCCGCCGCGGGGGTCGCGGGCGCCGCGGCCGGGGGCGCGGCGACGGCCGGGGCGAGGAGGGTGAGGGAGGCCGTGAGGGAGGCGGCGAGGGCGACCGCGAGACGGCGGGTCCGGGTCGTACGTGCCGAGGGCATGGGGGTGCCTCTCTTTCCTTGACGGGACGAGGACTTACCGGAGGTAACTCGCAGGTAACCACGGACCCGTCCCGCCCACAAGACGTCTTCGCACCCCCGTTCCCCACCCCTCCCGCACGCCGCGCGCGACGGATGCGGGATCATGGAACCGTCACCCGCAGAAGGGACGGAACGGACGATGAGGCACCGCAGTGTGGCGGACCTGATGACCCCGACGGCGGTCGCGGTCCAGCGCGGGACACCGTTCAAGGAGATCGCGCGGCTCCTCGACGAGTACGGCATCACGGCGGTGCCGGTCGTCGACGAGGAGAACCGGCCGGTGGGGGTGGTCTCCGAGGCGGACCTGCTGCGGCGGCACACCGCCAAGGACGGCCCCAGCACCGCCGAGGCGATGATGTCCAGCCCGGTGCACACCGCCCGCCCCTCCTGGACGGCGGTCGAGGCGGCCCGGCTGATGGAGCGGCACCGGGTGAAGCGGCTGCCGGTCGTGGACGCGGGCGGGCGGCTCATCGGCGTGCTCAGCCGCAGCGACCTGCTGCAGCTCTTCCTGCGCCGGGACCGCGCGATCCAGGAGGAGATCCGCGAGGACGTGGTCGTCCGCATCCTCGGCCTCTCCCCCGCCGCCGTCCACATCGACGTCGACGAGGGCCGGGTCACGCTCAGCGGCACCGTGGGCCGCGCGGACCTCGTCCCGCTGCTCCGGCGCCTGTGCGAGTCCGTCGACGGGGTGGTCGAGGTCGTCGACCACCTGGTCGTGGAGCCGTCCCGGGACTGAGCGGACCGCCGGGGAACCGGACGGACCGCCGGGGGACCGGACGGTCCGCCCCGGGCCCGAACGGACCACGGCCCCCGGAAGGAGCCCGGGGGCCGTGGCGCGGGGCGGCGGGCTCCTCAGGAGACCGCCTCCGGCCAGCCGTATCCGGGGCCCGTGTGCTGCGGTACGGTCCCGGCGCCGGCCGCGTCCATCTCCCGGTTCGCCTCCCGCATGAGCTTGCCCGCCAGGTCCTTCATGGCCCGGCTCGCCGCCAGCTCGTCCCCGATGGCCGGCACGTCCGTGTCCGCCGGGTTGCAGCGGGCCGTGCCGTGCCCCGTGAAGGTCGCCGTCCCCGTGTCGAGGCGGGCCTCGGCCTTGGTCCTGCCCGCGTCCTCGCTCAGCTCCAGGCCGACCCTCCATTCCAGGTTCCGTGTCATGGTCTGCCTCCTCGCACGCCGGTGGGCGCCGCCGGTGCCGTACGCGCCCGGGGCGCTGCTCCCCCGTCCCTTCCAGGATCCGCCCACGGGGGCGTCGGCGCACGCGCGCGGCCCGGGGAGCGCGCGGAGGGGCGTGTTCCGCCACGAGGAGGCGGGAACCACCCCCGGCACGGGCACGTCACCGCTCCTTGCTCGCGGCTCACCCGCTCACCGCTCACCGCTCATCGCTCATCGCTCATCGCTCACGGCGAAGGGAACCGCTATGGCCGGCCGGTTCGGCGCGCGCAAACGGCTGGAGGTGCTCCAGGTGGCCGTGGCCGGCCTCGGGGTCCCGGCGAGCCTCGGGATCGGCGTGGTCCTGAGCGCGAGCGGCCTGCACGTCGGCGTCGGCCTCGCGGCGACCGCGCTCGTCCTCATGGCCACGGCCACCGCCCTCGCGAAGCTGGACACGCTGCTGTCCCGCTATCCCGCGTCGCCGTCACAGAAGCACCGCCGCATCCGCCGCACGGAGGGCGAGGACCCGGGCGAGGGCGGGTACGGCTGCGGGGACGTCCCGCTCTGACCGGTCACCCGGACGCGGGCCGGCCGGGCGTCGTGTGCGCGAGGAGGAACTCGGTCGCTCCGGCGATCGCCTCCGCGTAGCTGCCGTGGACCGGCTCGGACTCCTTCTCCTGCTGGTCGGCGGCGGTGGCGGTGTACCACCAGGCGTCGGCGTCCGCGTCGTGGTGCACGACGGCGGTGCCGCCCGCGTAGTGGAGCGGGATGGACTCGCTGGCGGACTTCCTGACGACGGCGTGGGGCCACTTGAGCCGGGCGGACTGCCGCTTGATGCCGCCCCAGGCGGCCCCGAGCTGCGCGTAGTTCGCGCCGCTGCGGCCGGCGACGGTGGCGGCGCTCTCCGCCAGCCGGTCGACGGACTGCTTGGCCTCGTACAGCGCGCGCAGGAGCGCCAGTTGGACGTCGGGCGCGGCCATGAGGACGGGATCGGGGGACTTGCCGGCGGCGCGGTAGGCCAGCAGGCGGGTCGAGATCCGCTCCGCCAGGTCGCGGACGGCGTCGTGGACGTGCTCGTCCATGGTGAAGGCGTCGTCCTGCACGGGCTCGCTGTACGGAGGCTCCACCAGGTTCGAGAGGGCGGTCCAGAAGTCGTCGTCGGTCTTGTCGGGGGTCGGGACCCCAGCCACATCGCTCATGCGACAAGCGTACCTGTCGAAACGCATGAGCGACAGGAAATACTGTCGGGCGCGCCGTGTGCCTCCGGAAGGGCGGATGTGGGACGGTGGGGGCATGCCGGTCCCCGTGATTCTCGACTGCGATCCCGGTCACGACGACGTGTTCAACATCCTCCTCGCCGCCGCGCATCCCGCGGTCGAGCTGCTCGCCGTCACCACCGTCGCGGGCAACCAGACCGTGGAGAAGACCACGCTCAACGCCCGGCGGGTGTGTGCGGCGGCCGGGATCCGGGGGGTGCCGATCGCCGCGGGCAGCGCCCGGCCGCTGCGCGGGCCCGGCCGGGTCGCCGCGGACATCCACGGCGCCTCGGGGCTCGACGGCCCCGGCTTCGGCGCGGACGAGCCGGACGTGCCGCAGGACCCGCGAGACGCCCTCACCCTGCTCCGGGACACGCTCCTGGCGCACCCGGAGCCGGTGACGCTCGTGCCGACCGGGCCGCTCACCAACATCGCGGTGCTGCTGCTCGCCCACCCCGAACTCGCCGACCGCATCGCGCGGATCGTGCTCATGGGCGGTTCGACGGAGCGCGGGAACACCACGCCCGCGGCCGAGTTCAACATCCTGTGCGACCCGGAGGCGGCCGACATCGTCCTGCGCAGCGGGCTGCCGGTGACGATGTTCGGCCTCAACGCGACCCACCAGGTGCGGGCCACCCCCGAGGTGGTCGCCCGGATCGCCGCCCTCGGCACCCCGCTGAGCCGGCTCTGCGTCGAACTGCTCACCTACTTCGCGTCCACCTACCGCGAGGTGTTCGGCTTCGACGCGCCCCCGCTGCACGATCCGCTGACCGTCGCCCACCTGATCGACCCGGCGGTGTCCCGCCTCGCGCGGGCGGCCGTGACGGTGGAGCTGGACGGGACGTACACCAGGGGCGCGACGGTGGTGGACCTGCACGGCGTGACGGGCCTGCCGGCCACCGTCGACGTGGCGACGGACGTCGACGCGGACCGGTTCTGGGACCTGGTCGTGGCGGCCGTGCGTACACTCGGCGGGACCGCCGGGCCCTGAGCCGCCGGGTCCTACGGCTGGGCGTCGAGCCAGCTCAGCCTGTGCCCGTAGAGCACCCGCTGGCAGTAGTCGGTGCCCACCGGATCGGCGGCGTCCCGGTTCGCGGTGCAGTCGGACGCCGACCCCGGACGGTGCTCGGAGAGGGACCACAGGCGGCCCGTGCCGCGCTCCACGTACAGGTCCTCGGGGCCCCGGGCGGTCTTGACGGGCTGCCCGGCCTGGACGAGCTGGCCGTTGCTCCACCGGTAGCGCCAGAGGTTGCCGGGCTCGTCCGTGCCCTTGGACTCGTTGACGTACAGCGTGCCGCCGGTCGCCGCCGCGCCCTGCGCGCCGCCGTTGGTCAGGGGCAGGTAGTTCGCCCAGCCTTCCGCGGTCACGTCGGCGGAGCGTCCCTCCAGGGCCGCGACCGGGTACGAGGCGATGCGGCCGGTGGACGGGTAGCCGGTCTGCGGACGGCAGTACTCGCCCATCAGCAGCCGGTCCGGGGTGGTGCTGCGGTCGAGGGAGATGTACGACGCCTTCGGGGCGCCGGTCGAGACGCAGGCGTAGGAGCCCTTGGGGTTGCTCTGGGTCGCCTTGAACTTCCAGGCGGCGACCTGCGGCATCACATAGCGGTAGCCGAAGCTGTACCAGACGTTGTTGTGCCGGCCGACCTTCGTCTTGTCCTGGACGTTGGCGGTCGTCTGCACGCCGTCCGTGTCGGCGCCCATCGCGTCGTGCGTGGTGGGGTCGCCGTCCGGGTCGAGGTCCATGATGGTGCGCATGTCGAAGACGCGCAGGCCGTTGCGGGTGTCGGCGACGTAGAGGTAGTTGCCGTACCAGACGATCCCGCCGGCGTGGACGCCCTTCTGGATCGGGTACTCGGCGGCGTGCAGCCCGTCGAAGGAGACGTGGTCGGCCGAGTTGACGTAGGTCCAGCCCAGCAGGACGTGCCGGTACTTGGTCTCGGGGCTTCCGGTCGCCGGGTTGGTGCGGGTCTGGACGAAGGTGATCCGGACGCCCTTCTGGTTGCAGGCGTCGTCGGCGGCCAGTTCGGCGGCGGTGCAGTCGCCGGTCGCCGGGTCCGGGTCGGTCTCGCGGCCCGGGTCCCAGCCGTCGTACGAGGCGAAGAGCTGGATGTTCCCGGCCTCGCCCCACAGCTCGTTGTCCTTGGCGTCGGAGACGCCGGTGATGCCCTGGGGCACCCACTCGCGCGAGACGGAGTCGTCGCTCTGCAGGCAGTACTTGATGTCCGGGTCGGGAGCGGTGCCGAACGGGTCGCGGGAGCACCACGGTTCGGCCGTGCGGTTGGCCCCGGCGAGGAGGTTCTGCACGCCCGACTTCGGCAGGACGGCGTCCAGGCGGGCGACCCGTGTCGTGGTCTCGGCGTTGAGGGCGCCGGGCGACAGCGTGAAGTCGCCGGGCGCGGCCGCGCCGCCGGGCGAGGTCCAGGCGGTGGCCGCGAACGGCGCGGGCGCGCTCTCGGTGGTGAGGGGCTCCTGGACCGTGGGGTCCGAGCCGGGCGCGTCCTCGGCCTGGGCCGGGGCCACGAGGCCGGTGAACGCCAGCGAGGCCGCGACGGCGGCGGTGAACCAGGCGCGGCGTATTCGCCTTGAGGGCATGTGAAGGTGCCTCCGTGCTCATGTGCAGGACAAGTGACACGGAGGCTTCCAGAACGCCGGAGCAATGCGCAAACACGACCGACGGATCGTCAGAAACGCGCATACAGAGGTGATTCAGGGGTGATTTAGGGATGATCTAGGCAAAATGCGGCCCGCAGGACGGGCGGAACCTGCGGGCGGAAGAGAGCACGGGGGAGCCGACACCCCGGCGAACCGGCGCAGGACCTGCCCGCGATCCGCACAGGATCCGCACGGAGGGCGGATACCCCGCCGCACCGCCGTCCGGCGCCGTCAGGCGCGGCCCGCGGCCTTCTGGCTGCGGCGGGAGAGGGAGTCGACGACCACGGCGGCCAGCAGGACCGCGCCGGTGATCATGAACTGGACGGCGTTGCTCACGCCCATGATGTTCATGCCGGACTGGATGGAGCCGATGACGAGGGCGCCGAGCAGCGCGGACCAGACCGAGCCGCGCCCGCCGAACAGGCTCGTCCCGCCGATGACGGCGGCCGCGATGACGTTCATCAGCAGGTTGCCGCCGCCGGAGGTCTGGCTCGCGGACTGGATCTGGCCGGCCAGGAAGATGCCGCCGACGGCCGCCATGGTGCCGGCGATCGTGAAGACGCTCATCCGGACGAACGGCACGCTGATGCCGGCCCGCCGCGCTCCCTCGATGTTGCCGCCGACGGCGAAGATCTGGCGCCCGTAGCGGGTGCGGCGCAGCACGAAGTCGAGGACGACCAGCACGATCAGGAAGATCAGCAGCGCCAGCGGCAGGCCCTGGTACCGGTTGAGGATGTACGCGGCGGCGAAGGCGATCGCCGCGAGGACGACGGTCCGCAGCACGATCTCGGCGATCGGCCGGTACGGCACCCGGGCGGCCCGCCGGCGCCGGGCGTCGAGCAGCGAGGCGAGCAGGAAGAGTCCCACGCCCACCGCCGCCGTGACGTAGGCGGCGGCCGGGCTCTCGAAGATCGTGGAGTACAGCTCGGCGACGACGCTCTCGCTGGGGATGTTGACGGTGCCGCTGGTGCCGAGCACCTGGAGCATCAGCCCGTTCCAGGCGAGATTGCCCGCCAGGGTGACGACGAAGGCGGGCACGCCCACCTTGGCGAAGAAGAAGCCCTGGACGAGTCCGACCGCCGCTCCCCCGGCGAGCGCGACGAGCAGCGCCAGCCACTGGTTCATGCCGTTGATGACGTTGAGCACGGCGAAGAGCGCCGCGCAGAGTCCGCTGACGGAGCCGACGGACAGGTCGATCTCGCCGAGCAGGAGGACGAAGACGATCCCGACGGCGATCATGCCGGTGCCGACGATCTGCTGGCTGAGGTCGGACAGGTTCTGCGCGGAGAGGAAGGCGTTGTCGAGGCTGCCGAAGACCGTCCAGATCACGATGACGGCGATGACGACGGGCAGCGAGCCGAGTTCGCCGCTGCGCAGCTTGCGCCGGAACTCGCCGACGTATCCGCGGAAGCCCTCCTCGCGGACGATCAGCCGGCTGTCGACCGCGGGCACCGCCTCGGGCGCCGGCTCCTGGGCGGCGTCGGCGGGGCCGGCCGGGCCTCCCGCGCCGACCGGGCCGGGCTCGCCGTGGCGTCCGTCGGGGTCCCTGGCGCCGTTCATGGCGTCTCCTCCCCGTCCTGGGCCTTCCGTTGCTCGCGTCTGCGGGCCTGGCGCCGGGTGACGGCGCTGTCGGTGGCCCCGGTGATGGCGGAGATGATCTCCTCGGTGGTGGTGGCGCGCCGGTCGAAGAAGCCGTTGTTGCGACCGAGGCGCAGCACCGCGATCCGGTCGGCGACCGCCATCACGTCCACCATGTTGTGGCTGATCAGGATGGTGCCGAGGCCGTGCTCGCGGAGGCGTTCGACGAGGTCGAGGACCTCGGCGGTCTGCTCGACGCCGAGCGCCGCGGTGGGCTCGTCCAGGATGACGATCTTGGGCTCGCCGATGAGCGAGCGGGCGATCGCCACGGTCTGGCGCTGGCCGCCGGAGAGCGACGCGACGGGGATGCGTACCGACGGGATCCGGATGGAGAGCGTGTCGAGCAGTTCGCGCGAGCGCCGCTCCATGCGGACCTCGTCCAGTACGCCGAACCGGCGCAGCTCCCGGCCGAGGAAGAGGTTGCCGACCACGTCGAGGTTGTCGCAGAGGGCGAGGTCCTGGTAGACGGTCGCGATGCCCAGGTGCTGGGCGTCGTGGGGCCGGTGGATGGAGACCGGCCGGCCCTGCCACTCGATGACCCCGTCGTCGGGCGGGTTCACCCCGGCGATCGCCTTGACGGCGGTCGACTTGCCGGCGCCGTTGTCGCCGACCAGGGCGACCACCTCACCGGCATGGACCTCCAGGTCGAAGCCCGACAGGGCCTGGACCGCGCCGAACCTCTTGGACACCCCCCGCAGTGCGAGCACGGGTGCTTCGGTCACCTTCGACCGCCTCCTCGGCGGGAGCGGGCACCACCGGGCGGGTCACTCCAGCCCGGCTTCCTTGCAGGCGTCGGCGTAGGCGGGCGTGCAGATCTCCTGGACCGTGTACAGCCCGTCCTTGACGACCGTGTCCTTGATGTTCTCCTTGTCCACGACGACCGGGGTCAGCAGCGTGGCCGGCACCTTCTGGCCGCTGCCGCTGGTGACGGTGGTGGGGGTGAGGTCGGCGGGAAGCGGCTTGCCCTCGGCGAGGTTGACCGCCATGGTCGCGGCGATGTCGGCCTCGGGCTTGTACGGCTTCTCGATGGTGATCGTCTGCGTGCCCAGCAGAATCCGCTGGATGGCGTCGAGTTGGGCGTCCTGACCGGTCAGCGGCACGTCCATGCCGGCCGCCTTGAGGGCGGTGGCGATGCCGGCGGCCAGTCCGTCGTTGGCCGAGTAGACGCCGACGATCTCGTCCTTGCCGAGCGCGCTGATGGCACCGGACATCTGCTGGTTGGCGTTGTTCGGGTCCCAGTTGGGGGTGTCGTACTCCTTGCCGATCTTCACCTTGCCGTCGAGGACCGAGTGCGCGCCGGCCTTGAACTCGGCGGCGTTCGGGTCGGTGGGCGAGCCGTTGTGCATGACGATCTGGCCGCTCTCCGCCTTGTCGCCGAGCGCGTCGAGCAGCGCCTTGCCCTGGAGCTCGCCGACCTTGCGGTTGTCGTACGAGACGTAGGCGTCGACCGGGCCCTGCGCGAGGCGGTCGTAGGCCACGACCTTCACGCCGGCCTTGTTCGCCTTCTCCACGGAGGACTGGATGGACTTGGCGTCCACGGCGTCCAGGATCAGCACCTTGTCGCCCTTGGCGAGCGCGGTGTTGACCTGCTGTTGCTGGGTGGTCGCGCTCTCGGCCGCGTTGTAGTAGTCGATCTGGGCGTCCGGGGCGAGTTCCTTGATCTTCTGCTCGATGTACGGCCGGTCGAACTTCTCGTACCGCGTGGTCTTGCTCTCCGGCAGCAGCAGCCCGATGCGGATCTCCTGCCTGGCCTGTCCGGGCGACGAGCCCGTCGCCGTCGCGACCACGCCCAGCGAGAGGGCCGTCGCCGAGGCCACCGCTATCGCGCCTCGCAGTGTTCGGGTCATGGGAGGCTCCTTCCGCGCGCCTCGACCCGCACCGCGGACCACGAGACCACGGGGGCGCGGGCGCACCTTCGGCCTATCTCTCGACACTAGCCCCAACCCGGTGGCCGGACCATCCGGCCACCGGGTCGTGCCCCAGGGGGGCGGCCCGGCGCGGTGCGTGACCGGGCGCGCCCGGAGCGTGGACGGGCGGAGCCGTACCGCATCAGCATGGGCCGCCCGGGCAGTCGCCGGGCATGAACGAACGCGTGGAGACAGGTGACTCGTACTGGATGCGGACGGCCTCGCTGCCGTCCTTCGAACCGCTCCGGGAGGAGGCGGAAGCGGACGTGGTGGTCGTCGGCAGCGGCATCGCCGGCCTCAGCACGGCGTGGGAACTGGCCCGGGCGGGCCGCGACGTCATGGTCCTGGAGGCGGACCGGGCGGCGGGCGGCGTCACCGGGCACACGACGGGAAAGCTCACCGCCCTGCACACCGCCGCCTACCACGGCCTGCGGGAGAAGCACGGCGACGACGCCGCCCGCCGGTACGCGGCGTCCCAGAGCGCCGCGCTGCGGCACGTCGTCGACACCGCCGGGGAACTCGGCATCGACTGCGCGCTGGAGCGACGTCCCGCCCTCACCTACTGCGAGGGGGCGGACGGCGTCGAGGCGCTGCGCGCCGAGGCCGAGGCCGCGCGCGCGGCCGGCCTCGACGCCTCCTTCGTCACCGACTCCGGCCTGCCCTTCCCCGTCGCGGGCGCGGTGCGGGTCGAGGACCAGGCCCAGTTCCATCCGCTCGCCTATCTGGGCGGTCTCGTCGACGCGATCGTCGCGCGCGGCGGCCGGATCCACGAGCGGACCCGCGTCACCGGACTCGACGAGGACGGCGGCGACGACCCGCGCCCGTGCCGGCTCACCACCGACACCGGGGCCGGCGTCTCCGCCCGGCACGTCGTGCTGGCCACCCACCACCCCGTCTTCGACCGCGCGCTGCTCGCCGCCCGCCTCACCCAGCACCGCGACCTGGTGGTCGCGGGTGCCGTGCCCGCCCGGCTCGACCCGGAGGGCATGTACATCACGAAGGAGGGAGGCAAGCGGTCCGTCCGCACGACGCCGCTCCCGGACGGCACCCGGCTCCTGATCGTCACCGGCGAGGTGTTCCAGCCCGGCACCGGGCAGGACACCGAGGCCGGGTACGCCCGTCTGGAGGAGTGGGCCGGGCGGCACTTCCCCGGCTTCGCCCTCAGCCACCGGTGGGCGGCCCAGGACAACGCGGCGACGGACGACCTCCCGCTCATCGGCCGGATGCCGGGGCGCGGCGGGAACGTGTACGTCGCCACCGGCTTCGCCGGGTGGGGCATGACGGGCGGGGCCCTGGCCGGCACGATCGTCGCCGCCCTCGTCGGCGGCGGAGCGGACCCGTGGGACGGGCTGTACGACCCCGGCCGCGTCGGCTCGGTCCTCCGTACCGCCCCGGCGCTCGCCAAGGCCCAGTGGGACACCGCCAAGCACGCCGTCAAGGACCGGCTGGACAGCCTGGGCGACGCCACGGAGGCGGTGCGCGGCCTGCGCCGGGGCGGCGGGACCGTCGTCCGCGCCGGCGGGAAGCCCTGCGCCGTGCACCGCGACGACGACGGCGGACTGCACGCGGTGTCCGCGGTCTGCACCCACATGGGCTGCGTCGTCGCCTTCAACCCGGCCGAGCGCACCTGGGAGTGCCCCTGCCACGGCTCCCGCTTCGGCACCGACGGACGGCTCCTGCAAGGACCCGCGCTCCAGCCGCTGGAGCGGATGGACCCCGGCGAGCTGGAGCCGGACGAGCCGCCGCAGCCGGGCGAGGGGTGAACCGCCGAACGTCGGGGCGAGCGGTGCGTCGGGGCGAGCGGTGGACCGTCAGCCCCGCATCGTGGCCGCGGCCAGCGCGTCCACCACCGCGCTGAAGCGTCCGGACCGGTGGAGGACGGCGCGCTGCCGGGCGGCGCCGCCGCCGTCCTCGCGGATCCGCCGCCACTGCTCCCGCGCCCACTCGGTGTCGCCGGTCGCGTCGAGCCCGGGCCGGGCGAGGGCGATCAGGTCGTCCAGGAGAACCGCGGCCGGCCGCTTGCGGCCGTCCACCGGGTCCAGGCCGAAGCCGGTGATGCCCTGCGCGGCGGCCAGCCGGTGGGCCCGGAGCAGGTGCGCGCGCGGGACCCGGGGCGCCGGCTCGGCGGCGTCGACGCGGGGGAGCAGGGTGGCGGCGAGCCCGCGGACCAGGATGGCGAGCAGCACCACCGTGTCGAGCTCCGCGTTGGCGTCCGCGACCCGGATCTCCAGGGTGGGCACGTGCTCGGAGGGCCGGGCGTGCCAGTACACCATGCGGTTGTCGAGCAGGGTGCCGTCCCCGACCAGCCGGGCGACGTGGGCCAGGTACTCGGCCTCGTCGAGGTCCGGGGTGGGGCCGACGGTCGGCCACCGGGCGTGCTCCACGGCCCGCCAGCTCTGGTAGCCGGTGTCACGCCGCCCCGCGAAGGGAGAGTTCCCGGCCAGCGCCTGGAGCACGGGCAGCCACGGCCGCATGTGCTGGGCCAGCGCGAGGGCGCGCCCGCGGTCGAGCGTGCCGACGTGGACGTGGCAGCCGCAGACGAGTCCGTCGTCGCGCGCGACCCCGTCGGCACGGGTGACCAGGGGGGCGAAGTGCCGGGCCATCAGCCGGTAGCGGTCGGAGTCCGTCACCGTCAGCGGCTCCTCGGGAGGCAGGACGGGCGTGCCGCAGGCGACCGTCAGGCAGCGGACGTCCCGGGCCGCCGCGCCCACCACCGTGCGCAGCCGGGAGAGCTCGTCGCCCAGGTCGCGGCGGTGCGCGGTGGCACGGGTGCAGATCTCGACCTGGGCGTTGAAGAACTCGGCCTGGACCTGCTCGCCGAGCTCCCGGCCCGCCCGCCGGATGACCTCCGGCGCCCGGTTGACCGGGGCCCGGGTCAGACGGTCGACCAGTACGAACTCTTCCTCGACACCCATCGTCAGGATCTTCATCGCGGGCTCCTCGCCTCGGCGCGCGACTACCCGCCCCCGGGCCCGCCATGCCGAGGCCGTACCGCCGCCGCGGCCGGGGTTTCGGGCGGGCCGGCGGGGGCAGACGCGGGCACGTCGGCGGCGCCGCCGGATGCCGGGTCGCGGGCCGCGGCGAGGAGGTGCGCGATGGGCGGTGCCGAGGGGCGGGAGGCCGCGTACGACGCCACGCCCTTTCTGCCGGACCGGGGTGGGCTCCCGGCACACCGGAAGGCCGCGGCCGGATGCTGGGGCTGCCCGCTGCACCGCGACGCGACCGGGACCGTCTTCGGCCGGGGCGGGTCGGGCGCACGGCTGATGCTGGTCGGCGAGCAGCCCGGCGACCAGGAGGACCGGGAGGGCGCCCCCTTCGTCGGGCCCGCCGGCCGGCTGCTCTTCCGCGCCCTGGCCGAGGCGGGGATCGACGAGGACGACCTGTACGTCACCAACGCGGTCAAGCACTTCAAGTTCACCCGCGAGGAGACCGGCAAGCGCCGCATCCACAAGGCGCCGAGCCTGCGCGAGACGCTCGCCTGCCGCCCCTGGCTCCTGGCGGAACTCCGGCTGGTCTCGCCCGAGTTGGTGGTCACCCTGGGGGCGACCGCGGGCCGCGCGCTGCTCGGCCCGTCCTTCCGTGTCGGCACCGACCGGGGTGTGCCGAGGCCGCTGCCCGGCGACGGGAACGGCACCCGGGTCCTCGCCACCGTGCACCCCTCCGCCGTCCTGCGGTCCCCGCGCCGCGAGGAGATGTACGCGGGTCTGGTCGCCGACCTGCGGACCGCGGCGGACGCGCTCTGACCGCCCCGCTCCGGCTCGCCGGCGCCGGGGTTCCTCAGGTCAGGAGGCGCAGGACCGCGCGCTCCACCGCCCCGCGGGTGGCCGGCTGGCCGTAGCCGCCGTCCTCGCCCAGGCGGCGCAGGGCGGCGGCGACGGTGACGCCCTCCTCGAAGCGTTCGATGACGAGCGGGTCGATGGAGGAGGCCCGGCAGACCGCCGGCGTGTTGCCGAGGTACTCGCTGACCTCGTGGACGGCCCGGCGGACCGCCTTCGCGCGCGCCGTGCGGGTCCCGTCCGCCACCGGCGCCGAGACGGCGAGCGCGACGGCGGCGAGGACGGTGGCGTGCCAGGTGCGGAAGTCCTTGGCCGTGAGGGGCCGCCCGGCGTTCTCCCGCAGGTAGGCGTTGAGCTCCTCGGCCCGCAGGTCGTGCCAGGCGCCGCCCTCCCAGTACGCGAAGAGGCGCCGGCCGCCGCCGCGCCGGGCCAGCAGGGCGCGGACGACCCGGTAGGTGGGCTCGTCCACGAGGGTGCGGTGCTGCCGGCGGCCCGACTTCGCCGGATAGCGAAGGCAGATCTCCCCGCCCGCGCAGGTGGCGTGCTCGCGCCGCAGGGTCGTGAGGCCGTACGAGGCGTTGTCCCGCAGGTGGCGTTCGCCGCCGATCCGGAAGAAGCCGAGGTCGAGGAGGCGCGCCGCGCAGGCGAGCACCCGGTCCCGGCAGAGTCCGCGCAGGTCGAGGTCGCGGGCGACGGCCCGGCGCAGCCGGGGCAGCCCGCGGGCCGCCTCCCGCACGTGCGCGTGCTTCGCCTCCTCCTGCCGGCGCCGGAACTCCTCGTGGTACAGGTACTGCCGCCGGCCGGCCGCGTCCGTCCCGACGGCCTGGATGTGCCCGTTGGGCCAGGGGCAGATCCAGACGTCCCGCCAGGCCGGAGGGATCACGAGCGCGACGACCCGGGCCCGGTCCTCCGCGCCGAGGGGGGCGCCGGCGGCGTCGAGGTAGCGGAACCCGCGGCCGTGCCGGACCCGGCGCCAGCCCGGCCGGTCCGGATCGCTCGTCCTGAGCCGCGGGCTCATGCGGCGAGGGCCTCGATGAGCTCGTCGCGGGTCATGGAGGACCGGCCCCGGATACCGGCGTCGGCGGCCCGGTCGTACAGCTCGGACTTCGTGAGGTCCCCGAGGTCCGCGACGTTCGGGCGGTCGCCGCCGCGGCGCCCGGTGCGGCCCCGCTCGCCGCCCCGGGCGCCGCGCACGCTGGCGCGCAGGGCGTCCATGAGGTCGACGACGTTCGTGGACTCCGACGGGGGTTCGGCCTTCTCCACGGTCTCGCCGGACTTCCTGGCCTCGATGAGGGCGGCGACCTTCTCCCGGAAGGTGTCGTGGTAGGCGTCGGGGTCCCAGTCGATCGCCATCGCGTCGATGAGCTGCGCGGCCGTCCTCCGCTCCTTCTCGGTGGTCCTCGGCCGGCCGGGCAGGGTGTCGATCTCCTCGCGCGGATCGCGGATCTCGTCGGCCCAGTGCAGGGTGTGGCAGGTCAGCAGCCCGTTCTCGGCCTTGACCGCGACCAGGTACTCGCGCTGCCGCATGACGAAGGTGGCGATGCCGGCCCGGTGGGCGCGGGCGAGGGCCTGTTCGAGGAGCCGGTAGATCTTGCCGTGCTCCTTGTCGGCGGGGCCGAGGTAGTAGGTCCGGTCGAAGAAGATCGGATCGACCTCGTCGAGGTCGACGAAGCCGCTGATCTCCAGGACCTTGGAGCGGCCGGGCGCGATGTCGTCGAGGTCGCCGGGTTCGACGAGGACGTACTCGTCCCCGGTGTCGTAGCCCTTGACGATGTCGTCGAGGTCGACCTCCTCGCCGGTGCGCTCGTTCACCCGGCGGTTGCGGATCCGGTCCGAGGTGCCGCGCTGGAGCTGGTGGAAGCGGATGGTGTGGTGGTCCGTCGCCGTGTAGAGCCCGACCGGCAGACTGACGAGGCCGAAGGCGAGACTGCCCTTCCACACCGGCCGTGCCATCTCCGCTCCGCCTCCTCGGCTCGCCGCCGGCCGCTCCGCGTCAGTCCTGGTCCTCGCGCACCGGGCCTTCGCGCACCGGGCCTTCGCGCACGGGCATGAGGGCGATGCACTCGGCGTCGATGTTGTCGGCGACCTCGGTCAGCGCTCCCACGAGGGCGGCGACGGTGTCCGGCGCGAGACCCGAGTCGTCCGACTCGGCGGACTCGATCCAGACGGCGGCGAGCCGCCGAAGGAGGTCGGTCACCTCCGCGGCGGGGAGCAGGAGGTGCCCGTCGGGGAGTCTGAGGAAGGAGGTCGTCACGTTCATGGGATCCACCTCCGCGGGTGCGGTACGGGCAGGTCAGACGATGTCCTCGCGGACGATCACGACGGGGCAGGAGGCGTGCGTGGCGCACTGCTGGCTGACCGAGCCGAGGAGCAGGGCGGCGAAGCCGCCCCTGCCCCGGCTGCCGACCACGAGCAGCTCGGCGCCGACCGACGCCTCGACGAGCACCTCGGCGGGGTTGCCCCGGACCACGCGCTGTTCCAGCGGCGGTGTCGCGTCGCCCGCGGTCAGCACGGAGCGCAGCTCCTCGGCCAGCGCCTCCCGGGCCTGCTGCTCGTCGAAGGCGGCGTCCACGGGCGGCGCGGACCACCCGGTCGCGCCGGGGACGTCGTAGACGCCGACGACCTCCAGCCTCGCCCCGGTCCGCTCGGCGTGGCGGACGGCCCACCGCAAGGCGGCGTACGAAGAAGAGGAGCCGTCGACGCCCACGACCACGCGGGGGGTTCCGTCGCTCTCGTTCATGATCGCGCCCCTTCCCGCTCACGTGCGCCCTCCCCACCAGACCGCCTACCCGCCCTCGGGGCTCGTACGCGTGGGGGGACGGCCGGTCTCGCGAGGCGGCCGGGAGGAGACGGGTCTCAGCCGATCGCGTGCACCGCCTGACTGGTCAGCTCGTAGCGGGCGCCGACGACGGCGAGCCGTCCCGCCGCGATCCTGGCGGCCAGATCGGGCTCGGCGGCGAGCCGCGCCCGTACGAGCCGTACCTGGGCGGTGATGGTGGCGTCGATGCGGGCGGCGCCCTCCAGCGAGCGGTCGATGGCGGGCTTGATCTGCTCGGCGACGAACTGGATGTGCGCGGGCAGGGTCGCACCGGTCTCGTCCGCGTGGACGGCCGCGGACACCGCACCGCACGCCTGGTGCCCGAGGACCATGACGAGCGGGATGTCGAGCTCCAGCACCCCGTACGCCACGCTGCCGAGCACCGCCTCGTCGAGGACCTCGCCCGCCGACCGGACGGTCATCAGGTCGCCCAGGCCCTGGTCGAAGACGAGCTCCGGCGGGACCCGGGAGTCGATGCAGCCGAGGACGACCGCGAACGGATGCTGGCCGGACACCAGCTCGTTGCGGACGGCACGCGTCTCGTGCGGGTGCTTCTCCCGGAAGGCCCGCCACCGCCGGTTGCCGGCGCTCAGCTCGCGCAGCGCCTCCTCGGGGGTGGCGGGGCGGGGCCGCCGCCGGGGCGCAGCCGACGCGTCCGGGGCGTCGAGGGCCCAGGCCCCGGCGGTCACGGCGGCGGCCCCGCCGACGGCGGTGCGCAGCAGCCCGCGGCGCGAGGCGGCGGCCCTGGGCGGGCCGCCGGATGCGGGTCGTTCCGAAGAAGTGGTCACAGGACGAACGTAGGTCCGGCCCCCGCGACCGCCCGTCCGTTTACCGAATGCACGAGGTCTTTTGGGGCTCCCTTGAACCGCTGTCGCACCGGCCGTCGAGCTGGGGCGGCCGTACGTCGGTCACCTCCGGCGCCCTGCGCGGACGGGGCCCGGGGCGAGCCCGTACGCTCGGCACATGGCGGGAAAGCGGGTGCGGGACGAGGGGCGGGGGCCGGGGCGGCCGCGGGACGAGCGGGTCGACCGCGCGGTGCTGGACGCGGTGGTCGACCTGGTGGCGGAGAAGGGCCTGGGCGCCGTCACCATGGACGCGGTCGCCCTCCGGGCGGAGGTCAGCAAGCCCGCGATCTACCGGCGCTGGCCCACGAAACAGGACCTGCTGATCGCCGCGGCCGAGTCCCGCGTCGGCCCGCTGTCCGTCCCCGACCTCGGGGACTTCCGCGCGGAGCTGAGGATCGTCCTGGAGACCCGGCTCGCGGCGTACGGGGCACCGGGGGTCGACCGGCTGATGGCCGGGGTCATCGGGGCCGCGGCCGAGGCCGGCGCCGTGCGCGGCGCGTACGGGGAGTACTCCGCCCGCGTCATGAGCGAGACCCGGAACATCCTGGAGCGGGGGATCGCCCGCGGCGACGTACGGCCGGACATCGACGTCCGCGCGGTGGCCACGATGGTGGCCGCTCCGCTCGTGTTCCGCCTGGTCGGAGAGATGGAACCGCCCGACGCCACGCTGGTGGACACGGTGGTCGCACTCGTCTCGCGCGCCGTGTCCGCGCAGAACTGACCGGAAACGGTCTTCCCAGGGGGCGCCGAAATCGACGGGCGCGAACCCCTTGCCCTCGCGCATCCGAATATCGATACTCCCCGTAACGAATTCCCGGCGGCACCGTCGTTCGTCACCGGTGCCACCGTCGTCACCGCGGAGGTATTCCATGGCCACGCCCGCAACCACCCCCCAGCCCGTCCTCGACAAGCCCCTGCTGCACTACGGGCGGCGCGTACTGGAGCGCACGGCTCCGGGCCTGCCCCCCGCCGAGTACCGGCTCCTCCACGTCGCCCCGCTCACCCCGCACATCGGCGCCGAGATCAGCGGGGCGGACCTCACGGGGCGGATCGGCGAGGAGCTCGCCGCCGAACTCCGCCAGGCCCTGCTGGAGTGGAAGGTGATCTTCTTCCGCGACCAGCGGGACTTCACCCCCGAGCACCACCTCGCCCTCGCCGGCGTCTGGGGCGCGCCCGAGGCGAACCCCTTCTTCCCCCGGAGCGAGACCGTCGGCGTCTCCCGGCTGGCCAAGGACGCGACGGCCGTCGGCCAGGAGAACATCTGGCACAGCGACCACTCCTTCATGGCCGCCCCCGCCCAGGGATCCGTCCTGCGCGCGGTCGAAGTGCCCCCGGCCGGCGGCGACACGATGTGGGCGGACATGGGCGCCGCGTACGACAACCTCTCCGAGGAGACGAAGGCCCGGATCGAGGGCCTCACCGCCGTCCACGACTGGGTGCCCAGCTGGGGCTCCGTCATGACCGAGGAGCAGATCGCCCGCTTCCGGCAGTCCCTGCCGCCCGTGGAACACCCCGTCGTCGTCCGCCACCCGCGGACCGGCCGCAAGCTCCTCTACGTCAACGAGCCCTTCACCACGCACATCGTCGGCCTGTCGGAGGAGGAGAACCGCGAACTGCTCGACGCGCTCGTGCTCCAGGCCCGCATCCCCGAGTACCAGGTGCGGTTCCGCTGGCAGCCCGACTCGATCGCGATCTGGGACAACATCGCCGTCCAGCACTACGCGATCAGCGACTACTACCCGCAGCGCCGGGTGATGGAGCGCATCGCCGTCGCCGGCGTGCCGCTCTC
Source organism: Streptomyces sp. NRRL F-5727 (assembly GCF_000719555.1). Classification (GTDB taxonomy): domain Bacteria; phylum Actinomycetota; class Actinomycetes; order Streptomycetales; family Streptomycetaceae; genus Streptomyces. The sequence goes on along the minus strand of NZ_JOGX01000035.1, from coordinate 36,598 downwards.
CTGACCGGCGGAGCGACCTCCCGGCGAGAACCGGCCGCACGTCCGGCACCGGCCGGGCGTGCGGCGCTCCGAGCGGGTCCACCCGCCGCCCCTCTCACTCCCCCTGACTCCCCCCGACTCCCCCGTCGCTCCCTCCCCTCCCCCCCTGCGCGGCACCCGCACGTCCGCCTGCGCCGTCCCTCTTCCCCGGAGGTTCCCGTGACCGCCGCCGACACCTCGGCCGTACCACCGCTCGCACGGCCCACGCAGGCAGACCGCACCCCCGGCGTCCGCGCCTGGGTCGTCACCGGCATGCTCGTGGTCTTCATGATGATCAACTTCGCCGACAAGGCGGTGTTCGGTCTCGCGGCCGACGAGATCCGGGCCGATCTGGGTCTGTCCGCGACCGACTTCGGGCTGGCGAACAGCGCGTTCTTCCTGCTGTTCTCGGTGGCCGCCGTCGTGGTGGGCCTGCTGGCCGACCGGGTGTCCGCGAAGTGGCTGCTGCTGGCCATGGCGCTGCTCTGGTCGGTGGCCCAGGTGCCCGCCGCGCTCGGCGGCGGACTCGCCGTCCTGATCGGTACCCGGATCGTGCTCGGCGCCGCCGAGGGACCCGCCTTCCCGGTCGCCCAGCAGGCCGCGCTGGCCTGGTTCCCCAACGACCGGCGCAATCTGCCCGGCGCCCTGGTCACCCTCGGCGTCACGCTGGGCGTGATCACCGCCGCCCCGGGGCTGACCTGGGTCATCCAGAACCACGGCTGGCGCTCCGCCCTCTGGGTGGTCGCGGGCGTGGGCCTGGTGTGGGCCGTGGTCTGGTACGTCGTCGGCGCGGACGGCCGGTTCCGCGAGAGCGACGGCGGCAAGGCCGCGTCCACCGGGTCCCGGGCCTGGCCCGCGTACCGGCGCGTGTTCGGCAGCCGTACGTGGATCGGCACCACCGCCGCGTACTTCGCCAGCTACTGGTGCGTCGCCCTCATGCTGGTCTGGCTGCCGTCCTACCTGAAGAACGCCCTCGGCCACTCCTCCGCGACCGCCGGCACCCTGGTGGCGGCGCCCTGGGCGCTCGGCGCCGTGGCGCTGCTCGGCCAGGCCGCGCTGACCGGGTGGCTGATGCGCCGCGGCGTGGGCAGCCGCTGGGCGCGCGGCCGCGTCGGCGCGGGTCTGCTGTTCGTCGGCGCGCTGTGCTTCCTCGCCGTCCCCCTGGCCGACGGCTCCGGAGCGAAGACGGCGCTGCTCGTCGCCGGCTGCGGCCTCGGCGGCTCCTTCGCGACCGTCGCGGTCACCACCGTCGCCGAACTCGCCCCGGCCGCACGGCGAGGCGGCGCCCTCGGCACGATGAACGCCGTGGTGACCACCGCGGGCCTGATCGCCCCGACCCTCATGGGCCGCATGGTCGACGCCCAGGGCACCGCCGGCTACCAGAACGCCGTCGTGGCGTCCGCCGTCCTGCTCCTGCTCGGCGCGGTCGCCGCCTTCACCCTGATCGACCCGGCGCGCGACGCGGCCCGCGCCGGCGCCGCCTGACCCCGCCCCGTCCCGTACCGCTGTCGCCCCCCCGTGCCCGCCCGCCGCCCGGCGTCCCCCGTGCCCGTCCGCCGTCCGCCGTCCGCCGTTCAAGGAGCCCCACCATGACCTCACCCACCCTCGACACCGAGGCGCTGGACCGCGCCGTCGCCGACCTGCGGGAGAACGCCGGCACCTGGACGGCCACGCCGCTCGCCGAGCGCGTCGAGCTCCTCGAACGGCTGCTGCCGCGGATAGCCGACGGGGCCGAGGACATGGTCGCGGCGTGCGCCCGCGCCAAGGGCTACGCCCCCGACTCCCCCTGGGCCGCGGAGGACTGGGCGGGCGCGCCGTGGGCGCTGGCCCAGACCACGAGCGCCTATCTGCGGGTGCTGCGCCGGATCGCGGCCGGCCGGGAGCCGCTCGGCGCCCGCGCCGTACGGGAGCGGAACGGCCGGACGGTCGTCGACGTCTTCCCCGCCACCGGCTGGGACGGCCTGCTGCTCAACGGGTTCACCGCGCGTGTGTGGACCCGGCCCGGCACCACGGCGGCCGGGGTGCGCGACCGCGCGGCCCGCGCGTACCGCGGCCGGCCCGCGGAGCCCGGCGTGGCCCTGGTCCTGGGCGCCGGCAACGTCGCGGCCATCACCGCCCTCGACATCCTGCACAAGCTGTACGTCGACGGGCAGGTCGTCCTCGCGAAGATGAACCCGGTCAACGCCTACCTCCGCCCCCGTTTCGAGCGGGTCTTCGGCGAGTTCGTCCTGCGGGGCTGGCTGCGCTTCGTCGACGGCGGCGCGGCGGAGGGCGCCCACCTCGCCGCGCACGAAGGCGTGGACAGCATCCACGTCACGGGCAGCGAACGCACGCACGACGCCATCGTGTGGGGCACCGACGAGAGGGCCGAGGAGCGCCGCCGCGCGGACACCCCGCTGAACACGAAACCGTTCAGCAGCGAACTCGGCGGCGTCAGCCCCTGCGTCGTCGTGCCCGGCCCGTGGAGCGACGCGGACTTCCGCTTCCAGGCCGAGCACATCGTCACCAGCAAGATGAACAACTCCGGCCACAACTGCGTGGCCAGCCAGATCCTGGTGCTGCCGCGCGGCTGGGACGGCACCGAACGGCTGCTGGCTGAGATCCGGCGGGTCCTGCGCGCGCTGCCCGCCCGCACCGACTACTACCCGGGCGCGGACCGGCGCCTGGCCGCCGTGCGGACCGCGCACCCCGAGGCCGAGGTCCACGGGGAGGGCGACGGCCGGCTCCTGGTCCCCGACATCTCCGGCGTCCCCGACGTCTCCGGCACCGCCGACAGCTCCGGCGCCCCCGGTCTCCCCGGCGTCCCCGACAGCTCCGACAGCTCCGACAGCTCCGGCAGCTCCGGCGTCTCCGGCGCGGACGACCTGGACATGCTGCTGACCGACGAGGTCTTCGGCAGCGCGCTGGGCGTCGTGCGCCTCTCCGGCGACACCCCCGACGCCTTCCTCCGGGAGGCCGTCGCCTTCGCCAACCGCCACCTCCCCGGCACCCTCGGTGCGACCCTCCTCGTCCACCCGAGGACGGAGAAGGACCACCGCACCTCGGTCGAGGCGGCCGTCGCGGACCTGCGCTACGGCACGATCGGCGTCAACTGCTGGTCCGCGATCGGCTTCCTCCTCGGCTACACCCCCTGGGGCGCCCACCCCGGTCACACCCGCCGGTCCATCGGCAGCGGCGTCGGCTTCGTCCACAACGCCTTCATGCTCGCCGAGGAGGACATCGAGAAGACCGTGCTGCGCGCCCCCTTCGCCCCCGCCCCCCGCGGCCTCTTCACCGGCTCGCCGTCACTGTCCCCGCGCCCGCCGTACTTCGTCACCCACCGCACCGGCGTGACCACCCTCCGGCGGGTCACCCGCTTCACCGCGGCCCCGGGCCTCGCGAAGCTGCCGGGCGTCCTCGCCTCCGCACTGCGCGGCTGACCTCCGCCGGCCGCCCCGGCCCCCTCTCCCCTCTCCCTTCCCCCGGTCCACCCCTCAGAAGGACACCGTCATGAACCTCTCCGACCTCCTCGGCCGCAGCGCGGCGGAGCACGGCCCGAGCGTCGCCGTCGAACTCGGCGCCACCTCGCTGACCTACGCGGCACTCGACGAACTCGCGGGCCGCACGGCCGCGCTGCTCGCCGCGCGTGGCGTCGCGCCCGGCGACCGGATCGGCCTCATGCTGCCCAACCTCCTGGAGTTCCCGGTCCTCTTCTACGGCGCGCTGCGCGCGGGCGCCGTCGTCGTCCCGATGAACCCGCTCCTCAAGGCACGCGAGATCGCCCACTACCTCAGGGACTCGGGCGCGGTGCTGGTGTTCGCCCACGAGTCCCTCGCCGAGGAGGTGCACGCGGGCCGCGCCGCCGCGGACTCGCGGGCCGCGCTGGTGCCGATCGGCGCCGACTCCCTGGCCGGGCTGCTCGCCGACCACCCCGAGCCCGTGACCGCCTCGGTCGGCGCGGGCGAGGACACCGCCGTCATCCTGTACACCTCCGGCACCACCGGCCTCCCCAAGGGCGCCGAACTCACCCACACCAACCTCGGCCGCAACTCCGAGATCGCCGCCCGGTCGCTGTTCCGCCTCACGGCGGCGGACAACGTGCTGGGCTGTCTGCCGCTGTTCCACACCTTCGGCCTCGTGGTGGCGATGAACACCGCGGTCACCGTCGGCGCCCGCCTCACCCTGCTGCCCCGCTTCGATCCCGTCCTCGCGCTGCGGACCGTCGAGGAGCGCCGGGTCACCGTGTTCGCGGGCGTGCCGACCATGTACGCGGCGCTGCTCGGCGCGCACGCCCAGGAGCCCGGCGCGTACGACGTCTCCACCCTGCGGCTGTGCGTCTCCGGCGGCGCCTCGCTGCCCGTCGAGGTCCTGCACGGCTTCGAGAAGGCGTTCGACTGCCTGCTCCTGGAGGGCTTCGGCATGTCCGAGACCTCACCCGTCGCCTCCTTCAACCACCCGGACCGCCCGCGCAAGGCCGGGACGGTCGGCACACCGATCGAGGGCGTCGAGCTGCGGCTGGCGGACGTCGTCGACGGGGTCGGCGAACTGTGCGTGCGCGGACACAACGTCATGAAGGGGTACTGGGGGCGCCCGGAGGCGACCGCCGAGACGGTGCGGGACGGCTGGCTGTACACGGGCGACCTGGCCCGCGTCGACGAGGACGGCTACTACTCCGTCGTCGACCGCAAGAAGGACCTCGTGATCCGCGGCGGTTACAACGTCTACCCCCGGGAGATCGAGGAGGTCCTGTACGAGCACCCCGCCGTCGCCGAGGCCGCCGTGATCGGACTGCCCGACGACGCGCTCGGCGAGGAGGTGGCCGCAGCGGTCGCCCTGCGTCCCGGCGCCGAGGCGACCCCGGAGGAGCTGCGCGAGTTCGTGCGCGGCCAGGTCGCCGCGTACAAGTACCCCCGGGTGGTGTGGCTGGTGGACACCCTTCCCAAGGGCGCGACGGGCAAGATCCTCAAGCGGGAGGTCGCGGCCACCCGCCCCTGACCGCCGGCCGGCCCGGTCGCCGGACACCGCCGACGGCGGCGACGGCGACGGCGACGGCGAGGACGGCGACGGCGACGGCGGCGACGGCGGCGACGGCGACGGCGAGGACGGCCCGGCGGCGGAACCGCCAGCGACGGTGAGCGTGCTGGATTCCGAACGCGCGGGCGGGCATGCTGACGGCGGACCGGGCGTCGGGGAGTCGACCAGCTCGGCCGGGCCCGCTCCCGGTGCGGGGTCGGCCGGGGCGGGAACCGCCTGTGTCCTGGCGAAGTCGTTTCGCCCGTCCGCTCCGGTCACCCGCGGACGCGCTCGTGGCCCTGGTGGTCGTCATCGTGGCGATGACGGTCATCGACGTCCTGCTGGCCGTGCGGGTGCACGCCGGGCCGTCGCCGGACGCCGGGCGGGCCGAGAGCGTCACGCGCGACGTCGGCAGGCTGTTCTCCGTCGTCCACGAGAGCGAGGAGGGCCGGCACCTGCTCGGCTCGGCGGCCGGGACCGCGCCGGTGCCGGAGGTCCATGCCGACCGGGCCCTCGTGCTCGGGGACGCGATCACCCGGGAGACCGCGGCCCTGGGCCTGGTCTCCGAGGGCACCGCCCTGCACTCCGCCCTCGCCACCTGGGTCGTCAACCCCGCGGCCGGCATCCAGCCCCTCCTGACGACGACGGACCGCCTCGCCGCCGCCCTCGACGCCCGCAAGGCGCGGGCCCGGCACGCGGCCGAGACCGCGCAGAACACGCTCTTCGCGCTTCACTGCGTCTTCGTCGCCGCCCTGTTCGTCCTGCTGGGCGGTCTGGTCTGGACGCTGTGGCGCAGGATCGTCCGCCCGCTCGCCGACCTGGAGGCCCGCCTCGGCAGCACGGCCTCCGACACGGCCGCGCTCTCCCCGCCCACCACCCGGGGCTGGGTCGGCGGCGTGTGGAGCGAGGCCGAACGCACCCTCCTCCTGCTCAAGCAGTCCCGCCACCGCGCCACCCAGGCCGACCGGGCCCTGCGCACCGACGCCGCGACCTCCCTCGGCCTGCGGCGGATCCTGACCGCCCAGCACTCCCCCGGCCCCGGCGTGGCCGCGCACGGCGAGCTGATGGCGGCGGAGGGCCTGATCGCGGGCGACTTCTTCGACACCCTCACCCTGTCCGACGGCACGACCGCCCTCGTCCAGGGCGACATCGCCGGCCACGGCGTCGACGCCGGCCTGCTCGCCGTCCAGACCAAGAGCGCCGTCCTGTCCGCACTCCGCCTCAGCCTCGACCCGAGGACCGCCGCCGCGGCCGCCTGGTCCATGCTCTCCACGGAGGACGAACGCTTCACCACCCTGGTCATCGCCGTGCTCGACCCCGGTCGGGGGCGCCTGCGCTGGCTCAACGCCGGACACGAGTTCGCCCGCGTGCGCCGGGCCGACGGAACGGTCGAGGAGCTCTCCCCGACCGGACCGGTCATCGGATCCTTCGTCACGGCCCCCGAAGGCACCTGGGAGGTCGTCACGACCCCCCTGTCCCCGGGCGACCTCGTCCTGCTCGCCACCGACGGCCTCACCGAGGCCCGCGACGCCGACGGCTCCATGCTCGGCGAACAGGCGGTCACCGCCCTCCTCGCCGGCGCCGGACCGGACCCGCGCAAGACCGTCCGACGGCTCCACGCCGCCGCCCAGCGACACGGAACCGACTGGGAACGCGACGACGTCACCGTCCTCGCCGCCACCCTCACCGCCCCCTGAATCCGCCGCGAAGCCAGGACAGCCGGCAGCTAGCCTGCTCTCATCTCACCAGGGAGGTACCTGTGAAGATGTTGATCAACGTACCCGAGACCGTCGTCGCCGATGCCCTGCGGGGGCTCGCCGCCGCGCACCCCGAGCTGACCGTGGACGTGGAGCGGCGGGTGGTGGTCCGGAGGGACGCGCCGGTGGCGGGGAAGGTGGCGCTGGTGTCGGGGGGCGGCTCGGGGCACGAGCCGCTGCACGCCGGGTTCGTGGGGCCGGGGATGCTGGACGCGGCCTGTCCCGGGGAGGTGTTCACCTCGCCCGTGCCGGATCAGATGGTGCGGGCCGCGGCCGCCGTGGACAGCGGTGCGGGGGTGTTGTTCGTGGTGAAGAACTACACCGGGGACGTGCTGAACTTCGAGATGGCCGCCGAACTCGCCGAGGACGAGGGCATCCAGGTGGCCAAGGTCCTCGTCGACGACGACGTCGCGGTGACCGACAGCCTGTACACCGCGGGGCGGCGCGGCACCGGGGCCACGCTCTTCGTGGAGAAGCTGGCCGGGGCGGCGGCCGACGAGGGCGCGCCGCTGGAGCGGGTGGAGTCGCTGGCCCGGCGGGTGGTCGCGCGGTCGCGGTCGTTCGGGGTCGCGCTGAGCGCCTGCAGCACGCCCGCGAAGGGCGGTCCGACCTTCGATCTGCCGCCCGGGGAGCTGGAGCTGGGCGTCGGCATCCACGGCGAGCCGGGGCGGGAGCGGCGCGGGATGATGACCGCGCGGGAGATCGCCGAGGTCGCCGTCGACGCCGTCCTGGACGACCTGCGGCCGTCGGATCCGGTGCTGCTGCTGGTGAACGGGATGGGCGGGACGCCGCTCCTGGAGCTGTACGGGTTCAACGCGGAGGTGCGGCGGGTGCTGGAGGCGCGCCGGGTGCCGGTGGCGCGGACGCTGGTCGGGAACTACGTGACCTCCCTCGACATGGCCGGCTGCTCGGTGACGGTGTGCGCGGCGGACGAGGAGCTGCTGCGGCTGTGGGACGCGCCGGTGGCGACCGCCGCGCTGCGCTGGGGCCGGTGAGCGGGCGATGACGGAGACGACGTACGGGACCGGGGTCGTGGTGGCGTGGATGGCGGCGGTCGCGGCCGCGGTGGAACGGGAGGCCGGGCGGCTCACCGACCTGGACGCGGCGATCGGCGACGCGGACCACGGCGCCAACCTCAGGCGCGGCTTCGCCGCCGTGGCCGGGACGCTGGCGAAGGAGCCGCCCGCGACGCCGGGCGCGGTCCTGGTGACCGCCGGGCGGGAGCTGATCTCCACGGTGGGCGGCGCCTCCGGGCCGCTGTACGGGACGCTGCTGCGGCGCGCGGGCAAGGCGCTCGGCGACGCCGGGGAGGTCACCCGGGACGACCTCGCGGACGCGCTGGCGGCCGGGGTCGCCGCGGTCGGGCAGCTCGGCGGGGCCGTGCCGGGCGACAAGACGATGCTGGACGCGCTGACTCCGGCTGTGGCGGCCCTGCGCGAGTCCTTCGCGGCGGCGCGCGCCGCCGCGGAGGAGGGCGCGGTGGCGACCGTCCCGCTGCGGGCCCGCAAGGGCCGGGCCAGCTATCTCGGCGAGCGGTCGGTCGGGCACCAGGATCCGGGGGCGACGTCCTCGGCGCTGCTGTTCGCGGCGCTGGCGGAGGTGACGGACGGATGAGCGGGGACCGGGTGGGGATCGTGCTGGTCTCGCACAGCGCGGCCGTCGCGGCGGCGGTGGCGGAGCTGGCCCGGGGGCTGGCCGGCGGCGGGGACCTGGCGCCGGTCGCGGCGGCCGGCGGCACCCCGGACGGGGGCCTCGGCACGAGCGCGGCGCTGATCGCCGCGGCGGCGGAGGACGTCGACGCGGGGGCCGGGGTGGCCGTCCTGGTCGACCTGGGCAGCGCGGTCCTCACGGTGAAGGCCCTCCTCGCGGAGGGCGACGAACTCCCGGCGGGGACACGGCTGGTGGACGCCCCCTTCGTGGAGGGCGCGGTGGCCGCGCTGGTGACGGCGAGCGCGGGCGGCGACCTCGACGCGGTGGCGGCCGCGGCCTCGGAGGCGTACGCCTACCGCAAGGTCTGACGGGTGCCGATGGGGGCGCCTCCGGCCGGGTTCCACGCCGCCGGGGGCGCCCCCGGTCGTCCGAGCAGCAGCAACGCACTTGGACACGTCCACGCTAGTGCGGGGGTCTGACAACGGGTCCGTGCGGGGAACTCCGCAGCGCACGTGACCGACCCCGCATTGTGATGAAGCAGGTCAACGCACTAAGGTCACAGCGCCTTGGTGTTCGGGAAACCGGTGCAGTACCGGTGCGGCCCTCGCCACTGTGATCGGGAGGTCCGGCTCCATCCCCCAGGGGAAGCCACTGCGCCGCCGCGGGAGACCGTCGCGGGGTGGGAAGGCGGAGTCGGGCGTCACTACCGTCAGCCAGGAGACCGGCCAGGGCGCGTTGTCCATCCACGAGGTGCTGGAGAGGGTCTCCCGATCATGCATATCGCCGAGGGGTATCTGCCCCCCGTCCACGCGGCCGCCTGGGGCGTCGCATCGGCTCCGTTCGTCGTCCACGGCGTCCGCGCGCTCACCCGCGAGGTGCGCGCCAACCCCGAGTCCACCCTGCTGCTCGGCGCCTCCGGCGCCTTCACGTTCGTCCTGTCCGCTCTCAAACTGCCTTCGGTGACCGGGAGTTGCTCCCATCCGACGGGTACGGGGCTCGGCGCGATCCTGTTCCGGCCGCCGATCATGGCGGTGCTCGGCACCATCACCCTGCTCTTCCAGGCGCTGCTGCTCGCCCACGGCGGACTGACCACGCTGGGGGCGAACGCCTTCTCGATGGCGATCGTCGGACCCTGGGCGGGGTACGGGACGTACCTGCTGTTCCGGCGGTTCGGGGCGCCGCTGATGGTGGGCGTCTTCTTCGGCGCGTTCGTGGCCGACCTGTCGACGTACTGCGTGACCAGCGTCCAGCTGGCCCTCGCCTTCCCCGACCCGGGCAGCGGCGTGGCGGGGTCGCTCGCCAAGTTCGGCGGGATCTTCGCGGTGACGCAGCTTCCGCTCGCCGTCAGCGAGGGGCTGCTGACCGTCCTGGTGATGCGGCTGCTCACGCAGTCCAGCAAGGGAGACCTGCTGCGGCTGGGCGTGCTCGCCCGGCCGGAGCCCAAGCGCGAGGAGGCGGCGGCGTGATGAGCCGGAACGCGAAGATCAACACCCTGCTGCTCGCGCTGGTGGCGGCGCTGGCGGTGCTGCCGCTGGCGCTCGGTCTCGGCGACCACAAGGAGGAGCCGTTCACCGGCGCCGACGCGGAGGCGGAGACGGCGATCACGGAGATCGAGCCGGACTACGAGCCGTGGTTCAGCCCGCTGTACGAGCCGCCGTCCGGCGAGATCGAGTCGGCGCTGTTCTCGCTCCAGGCGGCGCTGGGCGCCGGCGTGCTCGCGTACTACTTCGGGCTGCGGCGCGGCCGGCGGCAGGGCGAGCAGCGGGCCGCGGTCCGTGCGGAGGCCGGGCCGTCCGACCCGGGCGCGGACGCGTAGCCGGCGATGCTGCCCATCGACGCGGCGGCGCACAGCAGTCGCTGGCGCCGCCGCCATCCCGCGGAGAAGGCCGTCCTCGGGTTCGGTCTGACCCTGTGCGCGGTGTGTCTGCCGCCGTGGCCGGGCGCGCCTCTGGTCGCGGCGGCCACCCTCGCCGTGCTGCTCGGTCCGGCCGGCGTGCCGGGCCGGCAGCTGTGGCGGGCCTTCCGGATCCCGCTCGGCTTCTGCGTCACGGGCGCCGTGCCGCTGCTGTTCGCGGTGGGCGGGCCCGGGGGCGCGGTGGCCTGGGCCCCGGACGGTCCGGTGCACGCCGGGGAGCTGCTGCTGCGGACGGCCTCGGCCTCGCTGGGGGTGCTGCTGTTCGCCTTCACCACGCCGGTGTCGGACGTGCTGCCGCGTCTGGTGCGGGCCGGGGTGCCGGCGCCGGTGGTCGACGTGGCCCTGGTGATGTACCGGATCGTCTTCCTGCTCCTGGACGCGCAGGCGAAGGTGCGGCAGGCGCAGGCGGCGCGGCTCGGGGCGACCACCCGGGCGGCCGTCTGGCGGTCGCTGGCCGGGCTCGGCGCGACCTCGTTCGTGCGCGCCTTCGACCGGGCACAGCGGCTCCAGACCGGGCTGGCCGGGCGCGGTTACGACGGCACGCTGCGGGTCCTGCTGCCCGGGGCGGCGGTCTCCCGGCCGTTCCTCGCGGCGACGGGCGGCCTCCTGGCGGGGCTCGTCGCCCTCACCCTCGTACTGGAAAGGTTCCTGCCATGACGACACCCACCCCGGTCGTGGAGTTGGTGTGCGCGGGTTTCGCGTACGAGGACGGGCCGGCCGTCCTCTCGGGCGTCTCCTTCGCCGTGCGCGAGGGGCGGGCGGTCGCGCTGCTCGGGCGCAACGGAGGCGGGAAGACGACGCTGCTGCGGCTGCTGAGCGGCGGGCTGCGGCCCGGGGAGGGGACGCTGCTGCTGGACGGCGAGGAGGTGGCGTACGACCGGAAGGGGCTGACCCGGCTGCGGACCTCGGTGCAGCTGGTGGTGCAGGACCCGGACGACCAGCTCTTCGCCGCCTCGGTGGCGCAGGACGTGTCGTTCGGGCCGATGAACCTGGGGCTGCCGGAGGAGGAGGTACGGCTCCGGGTCGCGGAGGCGCTGGAGGCGCTGGACATCACGGCGCTCGCGGACCGGCCGACGCATCTGCTGTCCTACGGGCAGCGGAAGCGGGCGGCGATCGCGGGCGCGGTCGCGATGCGCCCCCGCGTCCTGATCATGGACGAGCCGACGGCGGGTCTCGACCCGCACGGGCAGGAACGGCTCCTGGAGACCCTGGAGCGGCTGCGGGCGGCGGGCACGACGGTGGTCATGGCCACGCACGACGTCGACCTGGCGCTGCGGTGGGCGGACGAGGCCGCGGTCCTCTCCCCCGCCGGGCTGCGCACCGGCCCGGCCGCCGACCTGCTGGCCGAGGACGCGCTCCTGGACGCGGCGCGGCTGCGGCGCCCCTGGGCGGTGTCGGTCGGCCGCCTGCTCCGCACCCAGGGCCTCCTACCGGAGGGCACCCCGGCCCCCCGAACGGCGGAGGACCTGGACCTCCTGCTGGACCGGGTGGGCTGAGCGTCGGCCGGGGGCGGGCCCGGGCGACCCGGCGCGGAGCCACGCGCCCGCACCGGGCGCCGCCGTCGGTCGCGGCGGCCGGCGCGAGCACACCGCGCCCCGCCCCGGCCACGTTCTACCGAGTAGTAACCATCACACCCCGATCCTTCTGCAACTAGTTGCACAAGCCGCCTCGCGTCGCCTACAACAGGATTCGACGATCCCTGCGCGAGGAGGCGCCCCGTGACCGCCACGACCCCGTACCCGCATCTGCTCAGCCCGCTCGACCTCGGCTTCACCACCCTGCCCAACCGGGTGATCATGGGCTCGATGCACGTCGGCCTGGAGGAGACCGAGCACGGCTTCGAGCGGATGGCCGCCTTCTACGCCGAACGGGCCCGCGGCGGTGTCGGCCTGATCGTCACCGGCGGCATCGCGCCCAACGAGGCCGGCCGGCCGTGGGACGGGGGCGCCAAGCTGACCACCGCCGAGGAGGTCGCCGAGCACCGGCTGATCACCGGGGCGGTGCACGCCGAGGGCGGCCGGATCGCGATGCAGATCCTGCACTTCGGGCGGTACGCCTACCACCCCGCCCTGGTCGCGCCGAGCGCGATCCAGGCGCCGATCAGCCCCTTCGTGCCGAACGAGCTGACCGACGCCGAGGTCGAGCGGACCGTCGAGGACTACGCCCGGTGCGCCGAGCTCGCCAAGGAGGCCGGCTACGACGGCGTCGAGGTCATGGGCTCCGAGGGCTACCTCATCAACGAGTTCATCGCCGCCGCCACCAACCAGCGCACCGACCGCTGGGGCGGCTCCTACGAGAACCGGGTCCGCTTCCCGCTGGAGATCGTGCGCCGGATCCGCGAGCGGGTCGGCACCGACTTCATCGTGGTCTACCGGCTCTCCATGCTGGACCTCGTCCCCGGCGGCTCCACCCTGGAGGAGGTCGTCCGGCTCGCGAAGGAGATCGAGGCCGCGGGCGCGACCATCATCAACACCGGCATCGGCTGGCACGAGGCCCGCATCCCCACCATCGCCACCTCCGTGCCGCGCGGCGCCTACACCTGGGTGACGAAGAAGCTGATGGGCGCGGTGAGCATCCCGCTCGTCACCTCCAACCGCATCAACACCCCCGAGGTCGCCGAGGAGATCCTCGCCGACGGGCGCGCCGACCTCGTCTCGCTGGCCCGGCCCTTCCTCGCCGACCCGGCCTTCGTGAACAAGGCGTCCGCCGGCCGCGCCGAGACCATCAACACCTGCATCGGCTGCAACCAGGCGTGCCTCGACCACACCTTCAACCTCAAGATCACCTCCTGCCTGGTCAACCCGCGCGCCTGCCACGAGACCGAGCTGGTCCTCTCCCCCACCCGGCTCGCCAAGCGGATCGCCGTCGTCGGCGCCGGACCGGCCGGCCTCGCCTGCGCCGTGTCGGCCGCCGAACGCGGCCACTCCGTCACCCTCTTCGACGCCGCCGCCGAGATCGGCGGCCAGCTGAACGTCGCCAAGCGGGTCCCCGGCAAGGAGGAGTTCGACGAGACCCTGCGCTACTTCCGCGTCCAGCTCGCCGAACACGGCATCGACGTCCGCCTCGGCACCCACGTCACCGCCGCCGACCTCGACGGCTACGAGGAGGTCGTCGTCGCCACCGGCGTCACCCCGCGCAGCCCCGGCATCGAGGGCGAGGACCACCCGAGCGTCGTCAGCTACCTCGACGTGCTCCGCGACGGCGCGCCGGTCGGCGAGCGGGTCGCGATCATCGGCGCCGGCGGCATCGGCTTCGACGTCGCCGAGTTCCTGACCGACGGCGGCGAGGGCGCGAGCCAGGACCCCGAGACGTACTTCCGCCAGTGGGGCGTCGACACCTCCTACGAGAACCGGGGCGGACTGCGCAAGCCCGAGCGGAACGCGCCGCCGCGCCAGGTGCACCTGCTCCAGCGCAAGACCACCAAGGTCGGCGCCGGGCTCGGCAAGACCACCGGCTGGATCCACCGCACCGAGCTCAAGCACCGCGGCGTCGCCATGGTCGCGGGCGTCAGCTACGACCGGATCGACGACGAGGGCCTGCACCTCACCGTCGACGGCGAGCGGCAGCTGCTCCCGGTGGACACCGTCGTCCTCTGCTCCGGCCAGGAGCCGCAGCGGAGCCTGTACGAGGAGCTGGTCGCCGCCGGCCGCACGGCGCACCTGATCGGCGGCGCGGACGTCGCCGCCGAGCTGGACGCCAAGCGGGCGATCGACCAGGGCACCCGGCTCGCCGCCACCCTGTGACGCCGGCCCCGCCCGTACGGCGCGCGGCCCGAACCTAGGATGCGAGCATGTCCCTCCCGCACGCGATCCTCACCGCGCTGCTCGAGAAGCCGTCCTCCGGCCTCGAACTGACGCGCCGCTTCGACAGGTCGATCGGCTACTTCTGGTCCGCCACGCACCAGCAGATCTACCGGGAACTGGGGCGGCTGGAGGAGGCCGGGCAGATCCGCGCCCTGCCCTCCCCCGTCCCGGTGCGCGGGCAGCGCAAGGAGTACGAAGTGCTGCCCGCCGGGCGGGAGTTCCTGCGGGAGTGGGTCGGAGCGGCCGAGGACCCGAAGCCGCTGCGGTCCGCGCTGCTGCTGCGGATGCGGGCCGCGGCCGTGGTCGGCTCGGCGGGGCTGCGCGCCGAGCTGGAGCGCCATCTCGCCCTGCACCGGGCCCAGCTCGACGAGTACCACCTCATCGAGGAACGGGACTTCCCGGCCGAGCGGCGCGCCGGCGAACCCGACCGGCTGCGCCATCTGGTGCTGCGCGGCGGCATCGACCTGGAGCGGTTCTGGGTGGAGTGGCTGACGGCCGCGCTGGAGGAGCTGGGGCAGGAGGAGCCGGGGCCGGAGGACTGACCTGCGGCCCGCCGCCGCACCCGAGGCGCGCGCCCGTTCGCGCCCTTCCGCCCCCGGCGCGCGCCGGTACGCCTCCCCTCCGACGGTGGATACTGGTCGGTACCGTTTCATGTCCACGAAGGGAAAGGGCGGGTATGGCCGACGAGTTGGGGCGCCGCGGGACACGTCACGCGGTGGTCATCGGGGGAAGTCTCGCCGGACTGCTGGCGGCGCGGGTCCTCGCGGAGCACGCGGAGCGGGTCACGGTCGTCGAGCGCGACCGGCTGCCGGAGGGGCCGGACGCCCGGCCCGGAGTGCCGCAGGGGCGGCATCTGCACGTACTCATCGCGGGCGGCCAGCAGGCCCTCGACGAACTGCTGCCCGGCTTCATGGACGAGCTGCGGGAGCTGGGCGCGCCCAGGGTCGGCATGCCCTCCGACATGGTGCAGTGGCAGGCCGGCCAGTGGTTCACCCGGCTGCCCGCCTCGGCGCACTTCTACAGCGGCCCGCGGCCCCAGCTGGAGTGGCTGGTGCGGCAGCGGGTGCTCGCCGATCCGCGGATCGAACTCGTCGAGGGCACCGAGACGGTGGGCCTGACCGGCACCGCCGCGCGGGTGACCGGCGTGCGGCTGCGGGAGCGCGGCGCGGGCACCGGGCGGGAGCCCCGTACCCTCGCCGCCGATCTGGTGGTGGACGCGTCCGGGCGGTCGACGAAGGCGGCCGACTGGCTGGCCGCGATCGGCGCGGAGGCGCCGCACGAGGAGACCCTCGACACCGGACTCGCCTACGGCTCGCGGGTCTACCGGGCGACGGAGGCGGTGCCGGACACCGACGCGCTCGGCTACTACATCGTGCCGGGCCCCCGGCAGCCGTACGGCGGGGTGATCGTCCCGCTCGGGGACGGGCGGCACATGGTCACCATGTCGGGGCTGCGCGGGGACGAACCGCCCACCGACGAGGGGGCGTTCGAGGAGTACGCGAAGCGGCTGCCGCATCCGGTGTTCAGCGAGTGGCTGGCGGGCGCGGAGCCGGCCGGTTCGGTGCACGGCTTCCGGCAGACCGCCAACGTCCGCCGCCGGTACGACCGTCCGGGCCGCCGTCCGGCCGGCTTCCTGGCCACCGGCGACGCGCTGTGCTCGTTCAACCCGATCTACGGGCAGGGCATGGCGGTCGCGGCGCTCGCCGCGGTCGCGCTGCGCCGGGCGCTGTCCGACACCCGGCGGACGCCGACCACCCGGCGGGTGCAGCGGGCGCTGCTCGACGCGTCCCGGCAGGCGTGGGACATCTCGGCGGGCGCGGACAAGAAGATGCCGGGCGCGACGGGCGACGCGGCCCGGTCGAAGCCGGCGGACCGGGTGACCGGCTGGTACCTGGCCCGGGTGCAGGAGCGCGCGGCGGGCGACGCCGTGGTCGGGGTGCCGTTCCGCGCGGTGCTGACCCTGACGGCGCCGCTCACCAGCCTGTTCGCCCCGGCCGTGGTGCGGGCGGCGCTGTTCTCGCCGGTCCCGGAGACCCCGGCGGGGCCGCCCCTGCGGGTCGGGGACTGACGGCGGTCGACGGCGGGCCCGGGGGTCAGACGCCCGGGGCCGCCGTCACCATGCCGGCCGCGATGCCGGCGCCGAGGCTCGCGTAGTCGTCGGCGTTCTGGCCGGCGTAGGCGAGGGCGAAGTCGGCGACCGCGCGGTCGAAGACGTCGGAGGAGCCGAGGTAGGCGGCGATGGCGATGCGGTCGCCGGAGCGGGCGTGGGCGCGGGCCAGGGTCCGGCCGCACAGCCGGGCGTAGCCCCGCAGCGTCGACGGGGACATCGTCTCGACCTCGGCCGAGCCCTTCATGTCGCGCAACTGGCGCCAGTAGAAGTGGCGTTGCTCGGGGCCGGTCATCCAGCCGAGGAAGATGTCGCTGGCGGCCTGGGTGAGCCGCTGGCCGCAGACGACCCGCCGGCCCTGGTGGGGGTAGGCACTGGGCGGCAGATAGGCCTCCAGGACCGAGCGGCCGGCCTCCTTGATCTGGAGGATGAGCGGGTCGCCGGCGTCGCGGCCCTCGAGGAGGACGACGAAGCAGCGGGTGCCGACGCTGCCGACGCCGACCACCTTGCGGGCGGCGTCGCGGAAGGTGTAGCGGTCGAGGAGGAGCCGGCGCTCCTCGGAGAGCGAGCTGCGGTAGTCGCTGAAGATCTTGCCGATCGTGACCCGGTCCAGGTCGGCGACGCGTTCCAGGAGCGGCGGGTCGTCGGCGATGCGGCGGCCGCCGTCGCCGTCCGGGACGGTGAGCTTCTCCAGGGCCTGGAGGCTGGTGCGGCGGCGGGCCTTGGCGAGGTTCCGGGTGAGCCGCTCGCGCTCGCGGGGGCGGGCGAGGGCGGTGATCTCGTCGGCGTCGATCCGCTCGTACCAGACGGCCAGCTCCCCGAGGCCGGCGAGGCGGCGCATGGTGGTGCGGTACGACTCGGCGGCGACGAGCGCGGCGCGGTGGGCCTTGGAGCGGGGGCTGCCGTTCTGGAGGGCGGCGACGGTGACGCTGGCGGCGAGCCGCTTGACGTCCCACTCGAAGGGGCCGGGCAGGGTCTCGTCAAAGTCGTTGACGTCGAAGAGGAGCGTCCGTTCGGGTGAGGCGTAGACGCCGAAGTTGAGCAGGTGGGCGTCGCCGCAGAGCTGCACGGTGAGTCCGGTGTTGCGGGTGGCGGCGAGGTCGGCCGCCATGACGGCGGCGGCGCCGCGCAGGAACGCGAAGGGGGAGGCGGCCATCCGTCCGTACCGCACGGGGGCGAGGTCGGGCAGGCGGTCGGCGGCCTGCTTCTCCAGGACGGTGAGCGGGTCGGGGCGCTGGGAGCTCGGTATCCAGCGCCCGTGGGAGGAGCGCGGGACCCGCTTGCGGGCCGCGCGGCCGCGTCGGGCGTGCTCAGCGGGCGTCGTCATCCGGCCTCACCCCTGTTCCACCACCGGCAGCCGCCGGTCCTGTCGCCTGGTCCCCATTACAGGGTGCGCCGCGGGTTTCGGCCACTCTGCACGGTCGCCCTAGCAAAATGGTTTAGACCAATGATAGGAATTGATCACCCATACGGCCCGCGCTGTCACGCTGAGCGAAGAAGGGGTTGATCATGGCCGCACCCGACGTCGTACCCGATGTCGCATCCGACGCCGTATCCGACGCCTCGTCCCACGCCTTGTCCCACGTCTCGTCCCACGTCTCGCCCCACGTCTCGTCCCCCACCGCGTCTCCCGTCGGCGCCCCCGAAGGGGAGGTCCCGCGCTATCTGCGGGTCGCCGCCGCCCTGCGGGACGACCTCGTCCGCCGCGCCCTGGCCCCCGGCGGCCGGCTCCCCTCGGAGCGCTCCCTGGCGCAGCGGTACCACGTGAACCGGCAGACCGTCCGCAGCGCGCTCCAACTGCTGCGCGAGGAACGGCTGGTGGTCACCGACCGGCGGGGCACCTTCGCCGCGGACGGCCCGGCGGGCGGGCCACTCCCGCCGCCCGGGCCGCCGGCGGCGCCGCCCGCGGCGCGGCCGGTCTTCCCGGGCGGCCCGCGCGCGGCGGAGGCCCTGGTGCGGGCCTCGCTCGGCTGGGAGGCCCCGCCGGCGGCGCTGGCCGCGCGGCTGCACCTCACGCCGGGCGAGCCGACGCTGGTCCACCGGCACCGCGTGCTGGCCCCGCACGGCCGCGAGCTCCAGCGCGCGGTGTCCTGGTTCTCCCGGCCCGCGCTCGACGAGATCCCGCAGCTGGCCCGCTACCGGCGGACCCTCTCCCGCGTCAACCAGCCGGACCTGCGCCTCCTCTACCACTGGATGCACCAGGCCGGCCTGCGGGCCACCCACCGGGAGTCGGTGCGGGTCCCGGCCGGCGCCGCGGGGTCGGCGGCCGGCGGCGCGGCCCGGCTGAGCGTCCACCGGGTGGTGAGCGACCAGCACGGGCACGTCCTGGAGGTCACGGACATCGACTTCTCGGCCCAGGAGGCCGCCTGGACGTACGAGTACAGCCTCTGACCGGCCGGACCGGCCGGGGTCAGACGAGCCCGTCCGCGATCTCCGCCTCCTCGCGGGCGCTGCCGCCGTACGCGGTCGGCGTGCCGTACGAGCGGCGGGCGGCGTACCACCAGACCGTCGCCAGGAGCAGGACGGCGGCGAGGGCGATCACCGCGTAGTTCATGGTGTCGACGGTCACCGGACTCTTCTGGGGCAGGCAGAAGAGGACGGTCACCACCGCGACCCAGACGACCGCGGTCCAGCCGACCGGCCGGCTCCAGCGGCCGAGGCTCCACGGGCCGGGCGTGAAGGCGCGCCCGGCCCGCAGCCGCAGCAGGATCGGGATGGCGTAGGCGGGGGTGATGCCGATGACGTTGATCGCGGTGACCGCGCCGTAGGCGGTCGCCGAGTACAGCGAGGGCAGGGCGAGCACGGCGGCGGCGCCGACGGAGAGCCAGACGGCCGGCACCGGGGTCCGGGTGCGGCGGCTGACCTTGCGCCAGGTCGCCGAGGCCGGCAGGGCGTTGTCGCGGCTGAAGGCGAACACCATCCGGCTGGCGGCGGCCACCTCGGCGTTGCCGCAGAAGAGCTGGGCGACGATGACGACGAGGAGCAGGGCGGTGGCGCCGCCGGTGCCGAGCGCGTCGAGCAGGATCTGCGCGGGCGGGACGCCGGTCTCGCTGCCGACGGTGCCGGCGTAGTCCTGGATGGCGAAGGTGAGTCCGGCGAGGAGGGCGAAGCCGGCGATCCAGGAGACCCAGATGGCGCGGACGATGCCCTTGGCCGCCGTGACGGAGGCGTTGGCGGTCTCCTCGGAGAGGTGGGCGGAGGCGTCGTAGCCGGAGAAGGTGTACTGGGCGAGGAGCAGTCCGACCGCGGCGACGTAGAACGGGTTGGCCCAGCCGGTGTCGTTGACGAACTCGGTGAAGACGAAGGAGGCCGGCTGGTGGTGGTCGGGGACGATCGCGAGGGCGCCGACGATCACGGCGACGCCGGCCAGGTGCCACCAGACGCTGATCGAGTTGAGCACGCTGACCAGGCGGACGCCGAAGAGGTTGAGGCCGGCGTGGAGCAGCAGGATCGCCAGGAAGATCAGGAAGGTGGAGCCGGGGGTGGGGTCGAAGCCCCACTGGAGGTTGAGGAAGGCGCCGGTGAAGAGGGCGGCGCCGTAGTCGATGCCGGCGATGGCGCCGAGCAGACCGAGCAGGTTGAGCCAGCCGGTGTACCAGCCCCAGCGGCGGCCGCCGAGCCGGTCGGCCATGTAGTAGAGCGCCCCGGAGGTGGGGTAGGCGCTGGTGACCTCGGCGAGGGCGAGGCCGACGCAGAGGACGAAGAGGCCGACGACCACCCAGCCCCAGAGCATGACGGCGGGCCCTCCGGTGCCGAGCCCGAAGCCGTACAGGGTCATGCAGCCGGAGAGGACGGAGATGACCGAGAAGCTGATGGCGAAGTTGCCGAAGCCGCCCATCCGGCGGGCGAGCACCGGCTGGTAGCCCAGCTCGCGCAGCCGGGCCTCCTCGTCCGGTAAGGCGGCCACGGGCGGCGTGGGCGGCGCGTCCGTGGGGGCGGTGCGGGGCATCGGGGGACCTCCGGGCGGGGGGACGGACAGGACGGAGCGGTACGGGAGCGCGCTCAGCCGCCGAGGCAGCGGGCGCGGGCGCGCAGGAAGACCTCCTCGGCGAGGGCGCGGTCGTCCGGGCGCGGGGTGCGGTGGGCCCAGGGCGCGGGCGTGTAGTACGGGCCGAGCGCCTCGAAGACGCGCGCCGCGTCGCTGAAGCGCAGGGCGCCGAAGAGGGCGTGCGCCAGATGGTTGAGGTCCAGCTGGGACGCCTCCGGCAGGGCGCAGAAGAGGAACCAGGCGTCCATCGCCCGCCGGGCCTCGCGCACCGCGTCCTCGGCGACCCAGTGCAGGTCGAGGGCGTGTTCGTGGCCCCGGTCGCGCCGGTAGCGCTCGACCCGCACATAGAGCGGCAGGGCGTGCAGGGCGGAGCCGCGGGGCGCCGATGAGGCCGCCCACTGGGCGTAGTTGACCGCCTCGGAGAGCGGTCCCTCGCGGCGGGCGCAGACGAACTGGAGCATGCGGTGGTACGCCTCGCGGTTGTACGGGTCGCGCTTCTCGGCCTCGGCGAGCAGCCCCCAGGGGCCGGGCGGCAGCATCGGCGCGGGCGGCGGGACGCGGTGCTCGGCGATGTGCCGGCGGGCGTCGAGCGCGGCGAGGGCGAGGAAGCCGATCCAGGGCACCGGGTCGGCGGGGGCACGGTCGGCGGCCTCCCGGCAGGCGGTCCACGCCTCCTGCCAGAGCAGGCGGGTCTGGGCGTGCCCGGCGCGATGGGCGCGGACGGCGCGCTCGACGGCGACGCGGCCGTGCATCACGGCGGCGGCCGCGCTCGCGGGCTGTTCGGCGCGCCAGGCGTGGACGACGTCGGTGCCGGCGGCGACGGTCGCGAGGATCTGGGTGCGGCGGGTCCAGCCGTCCCAGCGGCCGGCACCTGCGGCGTACGCGGTGTCGGCGGTGTCCTCGAGCAGGCGCGCCATCTCGCCCCAGCGGCCGGTGCGCAGGTCCTGGAGCGCGTGCCGCAGGGCGTGGTCGTGGCCCGCCGGGTGGAAGACGGGCCGGAAGGCGTGGCCGGGCATCAGCGGGCGGAGCGGCCGGGCGGCGTGGGCCTGGCGGTGGGCGTGGTCATCGGTCCTCGGTCGGGCGCGGTCGGTCGGCGCCCGCGGTCCGTCGGCGAGCGGCGCTCACTATAGGCGCGACCGAAGGTGATCGTCCGGATCATTTTCGTGATCGCAACTATCAGGCCACTGACAGCTTTTGAGCTACCGTCAGGTAGTCATCGCCTACCTGACAGGTTCACCGGACGGAGCTTGACTGACGGCCGTCGGCCCGCGAGCCTGACCCCTTTCCGTGACCGGGCGATCACCCGGGGCGGTGGACTCCAGGACGGGAGCAGGTTCATGACGGGCGGTCCGGTACTCGCCGTCGACCAGGGCACCTCCGGCACCAAGGCGCTCGTCCTGTGCCCCCGGCGCGGGGTGCTGGGCAGCGGCACGGCGCCGGTCACACCCCGCCCGCTGCCGGGCGGGCGGGTCGAGGTGGACCCCGGCGAGCTGTACGGTTCCGTGGTCGCGGCAGGCCGCGCGGCCCTCGCCGACGCGGGCGTCCCGGTGGTCGCCGTGGGCCTCGCCAACCAGGGCGAGACGGTGCTCGCCTGGGACCCGGCCACCGGCGAACCGCTCACGGACGCCCTGGTCTGGCAGGACCGCAGAGCGGCCGGGATCTGCACCGAACTCGCCCCGCACACGGACACCTTGACGGAACTGACCGGCCTGCCCGTCGACCCGTACTTCGCCGCCCCGAAGATGGCCTGGATCCGCCGCCACGCGACCGGCGCCGGGGTGGTGACCACGAGCGACGCCTGGCTGGTGCACCGGCTGACGGGCGCCTTCGTCACCGACGCGGCCACCGCCGGCCGCACCGGACTCCTCGACCCGGCCGCCGTCTCCTGGTCCGCGGCCGCGCTCGACCTCTACGGGCTCGGCGGCGAGCGGCTGCCCCGGATCGTCGACTGCGACGAACCCGCCGGCACCACCACGGCGTTCGGCCCACGGCTGCCGCTCACCGGGCTCGTCGTGGACCAGCAGGCCGCCCTCCTCGCGCAGAGCGCCACCGCGCCGGCCGCCGCCAAGTGCACCTACGGCACCGGGGCGTTCCTCCTCGCCCGCACCGGACCGCTGCCCCGCCGCACCACGACCGGCCTCGTCGGCTGCGTGGCCTGGCGGCTGCGGGGCCGTACCGAACACTGCCTCGACGGGCAGGTGTACACGGTCGCGTCCGCCGTCCGCTGGCTCACCGACCTCGGCGTCGTCGGCGGCGCCGGGGACCTCGACGCCGTCGGCGGCTCGGTGCCCGACAGCGGCGGCGTCGCCTTCGTGCCCGCCCTCGCCGGACTCGCCGCCCCCTGGTGGCGCGGCGACGCCCGCGGCACCCTCACCGGCCTGGGACTCGACACCGGCCGCGGACACCTGGTGCGGGCCCTGGTCGAGGGCATCGCCGCCCAGGTGGTCGAACTCGCCGGAGCCGCGGCCATCGACCGGGGCGCACCCCTGGAGTCGCTGCGCGCCGACGGCGGCCTGACCCGCTCCGCGCTCCTGATGCAGACCCAGGCGGACCTGCTCCAGCTGCCGGTGGAGGTCGCCGCGCTGCCCGACGCGACGGCGCTCGGCGTCGGCGCGATGGCCCGCCTCGGCCACGACCCGTCGCTCGCCGTGCCGGAGGCCGTACCGCCCTGGAAGCCGTCCGCCGTCTACGAGCCCGCGATCTCCGCGGACGAGGCGGCCGAGCGGCTGGGCCGCTTCCGGACGGAGGTGACGGCCCTGCTCGACCGCCCCTCGGCGGCCGGCGGCGACGCCCTCCGGGAGACGGCATGACCACGGCCCGGCGGCGCGGGGCGGTCGGCCGTCGCGGGCCGTCGCCCGAGGGCGGCACGGTCAGCCGACGGGGGCCGCTGCCCGGTGGGGCGGACGCGGCGTACGACGTCGTGGTCGTGGGGGCCGGGGTGGTGGGGTGCGCGATCGCCCGTGCGCTCGCCCGGTATCCGCTGCGGGTCGCGCTCGTCGAGGCGGCGGACGACGTCGGCGAGGGCACGTCCAAGGCCAACACGGCGATCCTCCACACCGGTTTCGACGCCGCCCCCGACACCCTGGAGGCGGGACTCGTCCGCGCGGGCCACCGGCTGCTCTCCGGCTACGCCGCCGAGGCCGGCATCCCCGTCGAACCGGTCGGCGCGCTCCTCGTCGCCTGGGACGAGGAGCAGCGGGCCGCGCTCCCGGGGCTCGCCGCCAAGGCGGCCCGCAACGGCCACCACGCCACCCGGATCGTCGGCGCGGCCGAACTCCGCCACCGCGAGCCCCACCTGGGCCCCGGCGCGCTCGCCGCGCTGGCCGTGCCGGGCGAGTCGCTGATCTGCCCCTGGACCACCACCCTCGCCTACGCCACCCAGGCGGTCCTCTCCGGCGCCGACCTCCTCCTCGGCTGCCGGGTGACGGACGTCGTCGCCGGCCCGGGAGCACCCCACCGGCTGACGACCACCCGCGGCCCGCTCACCGCCCGCTTCCTGGTCAACGCCTGCGGACTGGACGCGGACCGGTTCGACGCGCTGCTCGGCGTGCGGGACTTCACCGTCACGCCCCGCCGCGGCCAGCTGCTCGTGTACGACAAGGCCGCCCGCGACCTCGTGCGGCACATCCTGCTGCCCGTCCCCGGCCCGCTCGGCAAGGGCGTCCTCGTCGCGCCCACCGTGTACGGGAACGTCCTGCTCGGCCCGACCGCCGAGGACCTCGACGACCGCGCGGCCACCGGCACCACCGCCGAAGGACTCGCCGGGCTGCGGGACCTGGGCGCGCGGATCGTGCCCGCGCTCGTGGCGGAGGAGGTGACGGCCGCGTACGCCGGACTGCGGGCCGCGACCGGCCGGGAGGACTACCGGTGCGGCGCCCGGCCGGCCCTGCGGTACGTCACGGTCGGCGGGATCCGCTCCACCGGCCTGTCGGCCTCCCTCGCCCTCGCCGAGCACGTCCTCGGCCTGCTCGCCGAGTGCGGCCTGCGGACCGGCCCGGAAGGGCCGCTGGCCCCGGTGCGGATGCCCCACCTCGGCGAGGCGTTCCCCCGCCCCTACCGGGACGCCGGCGCCGTCGCCCGCGACCCCGCCTTCGGGACGGTCGTCTGCCACTGCGAGCACGTCACCCGGGGCGAGGTGCGGGCCGCGCTCACGTCCGTCGTCCCGCCGACCGGTCTGGACGGGCTGCGCCGCCGCACCCGCGCCGGGGCCGGCCGCTGCCAGGGCGGCCACTGCCGGCCGGCCCTGCGCGCCCTGTTCGAGGAGTACGGGAAGGGGGCCGGGGCCCGGTGAACCGACGGCCGGTGGAGGAGCGGACGGCCCGCGCCGTCGACGTGCTGGTCGTCGGCGCGGGCCCGGCGGGGCTCGCCGCGGCGGCCCGGCTCGCGGCGGCGGGCGCCGGACGGGTCGAGGTGCTCGAGCGGGAGCCGGAGGCCGGCGGCGTCCCCCGCCACTGCGCCCGGACCGGTTTCGGCGCGGACGCGCGCGGACGCGCGATGGACGGCCCGGGGTACGCGCGGCGGGCGGTGCGCGCGGCGCTCCGGGCCGGCGCCGTCGTGCGGACCGGCGTGTCGGCCACCGGCTGGGCGGGCCCGCTGCGGCTGGAGACGACCGCACCGACCGGCCTGGAGACGATCGGGGCGCGCGCGGTGGTCCTGGCGACGGGCGCCCGCGAACGCTCCCGGCCGGCCCGGCTGCTGCCCGGCACCCGCGCCCGGGGGGTGCTGACGACCGGTGAGCTCCAGCGGACGGTGGCCCTGTTCGGCGCGCGTCCGGAGCGGATCGGGCGGCGCGCCGTCGTCGTCGGCGACGACCCGGTGGCCGGACACGCCGTCCGGCTGCTGCGCCGCGCGGGTGTCACGGTCGCGGCGGTGGTGGTCGAGGGGCCGCGGGCGGCGACCGGCGTCCGGGACGTGCCGGTGCTCACCGGGACGGTGGTGACGGAGCTGACCGGCCGGGGGCGGCTGGACGGGGTGACGGTACGGGGCCGGGACGGGCGGCCGCGGACCGTGCGGTGCGACACGCTCGTCCTCACCGGCGCCTGGATCCCGGAGCAGGAACTGGCCCGCGCGGGCGGCCTGCCGCTCGCGCCCGGCGGCCGGGGTCCGCTGGTGGACGCGGCGCTGCGGACCGGGGTGCCGGGGGTGTTCGCGGCGGGCGGTCTGTCGCACGCCGGCGAGCCCGCGGTACGGGCCGCCGCCGAGGGCCGCGCGGTCGCCGGCGCCGTCCTGGCCCACCTCTCCGGCGGGGCGTCCGGACCGGCGAAGGATCCGGGGGACACGCCGGTCTGACGCGCCCTCGGCCGGGGGCGGGCCGGACGCGGTCAGACTGACCGTATGCCGGTCACACGCAGCGCGGGTCTGCTCGTCTTCCGACGGACGGGGGACGGCGGGATCGAGGTGCTCATCGGGCACATGGGCGGGCCCTTCTGGGCGCGCCGCGAGGAGGCCGCCTGGACGGTGCCCAAGGGCGAGTACGGGCCGGAGGAGGCTCCCGAGGACGCGGCCCGGCGCGAGTTCCTGGAGGAGCTGGGGCTACCGGTCCCGGACGGCGACTGGCTCGCCCTCGGGCAGGTCCGGCAGTCGGGCGGAAAGACCGTCACCGTGTGGGCGCTGGAGGGCGATCTGGACCCGGCGGCCGTGGTGCCGGGCACGTTCACCCTGGAGTGGCCGCCCCGCTCGGGCGCCCTGGCCGAGTTCCCGGAGCTGGACCGGGTGGGCTGGTTCGCGCCGGAGGACGCGGAGCCGCTGCTCGTCGCGGGGCAGCGGGTGTTCCTGGAGCGGCTGCTCACGCGGGTGCGCGGGCGGGCCTGAGGGGCATTGTCAGACCCGTGCGAGAGGGTGGGGTGCGTCAAGCCGTCGAGAGGGAGCCCGACATGACCACCACCATCTCCGCCACCGAGCGCGCCGCGGCCCAGGCGTACCTGCGCCTCCTCGAGTCCACCCAGGCCGTGCTGACGGACCCGCGGCTCGCCCCGTACGCGGGGATGATGCTGACGAACCCCATGGCGGAGGCCGACGAGGCGCTGCGCGCGGCGGGCCTCGCGGGGAACGAGGACCGGCTGCTGCGCCTCGTCTCCGCCCTCCGTGCCGCCCCCGGCTCGCCTCCCGGCGCGGCGGCCCCCGCGGTGGACCGGGGCCGCCGCGCCTGAGCGGGCCGGGCCCCGACGTCACACTCCCGCCTGCCACGCGGGCGACGGCAGGAGTGTGACGACAGGGCCTAGCGGGCGGGGGCGCCGAGCCGGACGGGCAGGGTGCGGACGCTGTTGCCGACGAAGCCCGCGTGCCAGGTCAGGCCGGTCTCGGGGACGGCCAGGTCGAGCTCGGGGAAGCGGGTGAAGAGCGCTTCGAGGGCGACCGCGGCCTCCATCCGGGCGAGCGGGGCGCCCAGGCAGTAGTGGGGGCCGTGGCCGAGGGACAGGTGCTTGGCCGCCCCGGTCCGGGTGAGGTCGAAGCGGTCGGCGTCCGGGCCGTGCGCCGCCGTGTCGCGGCCCGCCGCCGAGTAGCCGGCGAGGACGGGGGTGCCCCGGGGGATGAGGGTGCCGTCGACCGTCAGGTCCCGGGTGGGGTAGCGGAACGGGAAGTAGCTGACGGGGCTGTCCCAGCGGAGGGTCTCCTCGACGACGTCCGCCCAGGCCGCCCGGCCGTCGGTGACCAGGGCGAGCTGGTCGCGGTGGGCGCAGAGGGCGCGGACGGCGTTGGTGACGAGGTTGAGGGTGGTCTCGTGGCCCGCGACGATCAGCAGCAGCAGGGTGCCGATCAGCTCCGGCTGGGCGAGCCGGTCGCCGCCCTCGTCGCGGGCGGCGATCAGGGCGCTCGTCAGGTCGTCGCCGGGCGCGGCCGCCTTGGCGGCGGTGATCGCGGCGAGCAGTTCGGCCAGCTCGCGGTTGGCGGCGACGGCCTGCGCCGGTTCGGTGTCGGTGGCGACGACGAGGCTGGACAGCCGGTGCAGCCGCTCCTGGAGGGCCGGGTCGACGCCGAGGAGTTCGCAGATGACGCCGAGCGGCAGCGGCAGGGCGTAGTGGCGG
Organism: Streptomyces sp. NRRL F-5727; assembly: GCF_000719555.1. Classification (GTDB taxonomy): domain Bacteria; phylum Actinomycetota; class Actinomycetes; order Streptomycetales; family Streptomycetaceae; genus Streptomyces. Next base: position 9,343 of record NZ_JOGX01000035.1, on the reverse strand, counting down.
CGCAGGTCGGCGACGCCGTCGCCGGCCGCGGCGGCCGCGGTGAGGCCGTCGAGCAGACCCGCCGTCACCGCCTCGACGCGCGGGCGCAGCTCCTCGACGCGGCGCGCGGTGAAGGCGCTGCTGACGAGGGTCCGCAGCCGCCGGTGGTCGGCGCCGTCGGCGGTCGTCATGCCGGGCACGGTGGCGAAAGTGCGCAGCGGCCACCCCTCCGGTATGCGGCCCTCGGCGAGCGCGGTGAAGTGCTGCGGGCCCTTGGCGACGTCGGGGTCGGAGAGGAAGTCGCGGAGGGCGTCGTGGCCGAGGACCACCATGCCGTCGATGTCTCCGGGCAGTACCACCGGGGCCACGGCGCCCTGGGCGAGCAGCCGGGCGTTGACGGCGTGCGGGCAGCCGCCGGCCGGGTCGAGCCGGTAGGGCTCCGCCTCGGGGGCGCGCTCCGCGGCGGTTCCGGGGCTGGCGTCCATGTCCACTCCTGACGACGGGTGAGAGGGAGACCGCCGGACGGGCACCGGGACGGCCGCCCGCATCCTAGGGTCAACGCACCCCCGTTCGCGTGCGGTTGTGGCCGAAGGGCGCGGCCCCGGGCCGGAGTCCGCCGCGGGTCGCCCCACCCGCCCGGCGGGGTGCGGGCGCCTCGCGACCGCCGCCGGGCAGGGTGCCGGGGGGCTCTCGACCACCCGGCCGGACAGGGTGCGGGGGCTCAGGACCACCCGCCGGACGGGGTGCGGGGGGCGTCACGACCACCCGCCCGGCGGCACGACGCGCCGCCCGGTGTCGCGTTCGCTAGGCCGGGTGGCGCACTCCGCTCTGCGCGCTCCTCCCCTCCTTCCTACGGTGGCTGAATGATCGTCACGTCAGCTCTTCGCCATGCCGCCGCGGGCTCCGCCGCGATGCTGCTCGTGCTCTCCGCCCCCGTGGCCGACGCCGCGACCCCGCTCCGCGCCCCGGCGTCCGCCCCCGCCCTCGGACCGGGCTCCGTCTCCGAACCGACCCCTCCCGCGCGGCGGTTCGTGGACCCGGCCCGTCTCGACCGGTCCGGCACCCAGGTGCAGCCGCTGGCCGGCGCCCCGGCCGTGCCCTCCGTCTCGGCGCTGTCCTGGGTGGTGGCCGACGCCGGGACGGGCGAGGTGCTCGCCGCGCGTTCCGCGCACCGGAAGCTGCCGCCGGCCAGCACGCTCAAGGCCCTCTTCGCGCTGACGGCGCTGCCGCACCACGAGGCGGACGAGCGGCACACGGTGGCCGACGAGGAGCTGACGGGGATCGGCGAGGGCAGCAGCCTCGTCGGGGTGAAGGAGGGGTACACGTACCGGGTCTCCGACCTGTGGAACGGCGTCTTCCTCAGCTCGGGCAACGACGCCGTGCACGTCCTCGCGGCGATGAGCGGCGGCTGGGAGTCGATGGCCCGCCAGATGCAGGAGAAGGCCCGGTCGCTGGGGGCCCGGGACACCCACGTGGTCTCCCCCGACGGCTACGACGCGCCGGGCCAGGTCTCGTCCGCGTACGATCTGGCGGTCTTCGGCCGGGCGGGGATCCAGGACCCGGAGTTCACCCGCTACTGCTCGACCGCGTACGCGGACTTCCCGGCGGGCTCGTGGTCGTACGGCATCGCCAACACCAACCGGCTCCTCACCGGCGCGGACGGCGTCGGCCGGTACCCGGGCATCATCGGGATCAAGAACGGCTACACCAGCAACGCGGGCAACACGCTCGTCGCCGCCGCCCGCCGCGGCGACCGCACCCTCGTCGTGTCGGTGATGAACCCGCAGTCGGGCGGCGGGCTCGCCGTCTACGAGGAGGCCCGCTCGCTGCTCGACTGGGGCTTCGCGGCGGCGGGCAAGGTCCAGCCGGTCGGTTCGCTGCTGCCGCCGAAGACACCGCCGGCCGAGGGCTCGGACACCCGCACCGTGTCCGTACGCGGCGGGGCCGGCGCTCCCGCCGCCGCGGGCACCGCCGCGAAGCACCCGGCCGCCGCCCCGGAGGCCGCCGCCGCGGAAGCCGCCGGGCAGGGCCCGTCGGTGGCGCTCCCCCTGACGCTGGTCGCCTCGGCCTGCGCGGCCGCGGTCGCCCTCTGGGCCTGGCGCCGCCGGGTGCCGCGCCTCTGAGTCGGGCGAACCGTTCTCGGGTGGCGCACCGCCGGGAACGTACCGGCGCTCCGCTACGCCGGGCGGGCGGACGCGGTCACAGGGGTGCCCGGGGTGCCCGGGACTTCAGGGCGACGTACCGTTCGGCGGCGCGGAGGGCTTCGGGGGTCGAGCGGACGCCCATGAGCACGCACAGCGTGTAGGCGGTGTCCTCGAAGCGGCGGCGGACGGAGGGGTCTCCGGGGGTGGCGCGGACGGTGCGTTCCTGGGCGCGGTAGTGCCGGAGGAGCCGTTCGACGGTGTTCCGGTCGGGCAGCAGCATGGGTTCCTCCGTGGCGGCCCCCCGTCTCGTGCGTCGCTCCATGGTGCTCATGGCCGGTCGCTCGCGCGACCCGGATGGTCACGTTGTGTCACCCGGGGACGGGCCGAGGTGCGGACGTCGCCCGGATGGCGGAGGGTCGAAGACATGAACGCGAGTACGCGGCTGAGGGTGGTCGTCACGGGCGCCACCGGGAACGTGGGCACGAGCGTGGTGCGGGCCCTGGGGGCCTCGTCGGAGGTCGGTTCCGTGCTGGGGCTGGCCCGCCGGCTGCCGGGGCTCGACCTGCCGGGCGTCGAGTGGGCCGCCGTCGACCTGTCCCGGGACGGCGACGAACCCCGGCTCGCCCAGTACGTGGCGGACGCCGACGCGGTCGTGCACCTGGCGTGGCGCTTCCAGCCGACGCACGACCCGGTGACGACCTGGCGCACCAATGTGCTGGGCACGCTGCGGGTGTGCGACGCGGTCGCGGCGGCCCGGGTGCCGGCGCTGGTGTGCGCCTCTTCGGTGGGGGCGTACTCCCCCGGCCCGGAGAGCGGCGCGCCGGTCTCCGAGGCGTGGCCGACGCACGGCTGGCCGGGCGCCGCCTACAGCCGGGAGAAGGCGTATCTGGAGCGGGTGCTCGACACCTTCGAGCGCGATCACCCGCAGACCCGGGTGGTACGGATGCGGCCGGCGTTCCTCTTCAAGGAGGAGGCGGCGAGCGAGCAGCGCCGGATCTTCGCGGGCCGGTTCCTGCCCGGGCAGTTGGTCCGGCCCGATCTGCTGCCGGTGCTGCCGGAGCCGGCGGGCCTGCGTTTCCAGGTGCTGCACACCGACGACGCGGCCGACGCGTACGCGCGGGCGGTGCTGCGGGACGTGCGGGGCGCGTTCAATCTGGCGGCGGAGCCGGTGGTGGACGCGGCGCTGCTCGGCGAGCTGTTCGGGGCCCGCCCGGTGCGGGTCCCGGCGGGCGCGGTGCGCGGCGCGCTCGCGGCGGCCTGGCATCTGCGGCTCGCGCCCGCCTCCCCCGGCCTCTTCGACCTCCTGCGGCACATCCCGGTGATGTCGACCGACCGGGCGCGCGAGGAGCTGGAGTGGCGGCCGGAGGCGAGCTCGGTGGAGGCGCTGGAGGCGTTCCTGCGCGGGGTGCGCTCCGGCGCGGGCGCCGACACGGCACCCCTGGCCGGGCGCCGCGCCGCCTGAGTCCCGCCGCCCGAGAGCCGTGGCCGTGGCCGTGGACCGCCGTCAGCCGTCGGTGCCGCCGCCCCAGTCGACGATCCGGATCGCCGCGCCGGCCGCCTCCCGTCCCCGGCAGTGCGCGCGGTGGCGGCGCAGGACCGCGTCGACGTCGAGGTGGCGGGCGAACGCCGGGTGGGCGGCGTGCCGTTGGGCGTACGCCCAGAGCGTCCGGTACCCGGCGACGCGGTGCAGGGCGGCGGCGTCCAGGTGCCAGCGGTGGACGGTGTCGAGCCGCAGCAGGGCGCCCCACACGTGCACGTCGGCGAGGGTCGGGGCGGAGCCGAGGAGGTAGGGCCGGCCGGTGAGCCGCGCGTCGAGGGCGGCGAGCGCCGCGAAGAGCGTCCCGAGGGCGTCCTCGGCCTCCCGCCGGGCGTCCGCGTCGGGGTGGAGGCCGAGTTCGCCGGCGCGCTGCGCCGCCCGGTGGACGCCGTCCGCGCAGAGCGCGGCGAGGCCGTCGATCTCCGCGTGGTGCTCTTCCGGCAGCAGGTCGGGGCCGTCGCCGCGGAAGCGGAGGGCGAGGTCGCGGAGGATGTCGGGGGCGTGGTTGCTGACGATCCGTCCGGTCCAGGCGTCGCCGAGGACGGGCGCGGTGGCCGGGCCGGTGTAGAGGTGGGCGCCGGCCTCGTAGAGGGGGCGGAGGGCGGTGTACGAGCCGTCGGCGGCGTCGGGGAGTTCGGGGAGGAGGCGCAGCGGCAGGGTGGCGTCGAGGCCGAGGAGTCCGTGGGTGACGGCGAGGCCCAGACAGTCGGGGTCGGCCGGGGCGAGGTGGAGCCGGTAGCGGTGCGGCACGGCGTAGTGGCCGCTGTCGGCGGACCGGCCGATCCGGCCGCGGAAGGCGGGCGCGGCGGAGGCGGGCAGCAGCGCGGAGGGGACGACGACGGACATGGTGCTCCCAGGGTTGCTCGGTGCCGGGTCCGGGCGGGCTCCGTCGGGACGCGGCGGAGCGCCGCGCGGCGGCGGCTGAGTGACGGGAAGCCGGTGGCCGGGGAGGGCCTCGGCGGAGGCGGCGGGCGCGGTCAGGCCGCGCTGCACACCCGCAGCAGGTCGATGTGGCGGCGCGAGGTCAGGGGCAGGGAGCGCGGCAGGGGCCGGGCCGGGTGGCCGTCGGGCCCGTCGCCGTGTCGCATGCCGTTCCCTACCTGTCCGCTCGGGTTGCCTGCCCCGAGTGTCCGGCGGCCGGCGGACGCCGTCAAGGGTGCGGACCGGACGGCCCGCCGGCGCCTCGACCCCGGCCCGGGGACCGGTCCGGCGGGCGTGGACGGTACGCGGAGGGGCCCCGCGCCCGGGGCGGCGGGGCCCGGGCGACCGGCGTCCGGCGCCCCTCGGAGCCGTACGGAATAATGCGCCGCATGCGCATCTCAGCCAGGGCCGACTACGCCGTGCGGGCCGCCCTCCAGCTCGCGGCCGCGGGCGACGCCGGGCCGTTGAAGGCCGAGGCGATCGCCGACGGGCAGGGCATCTCCCACAAGTTCCTGGAGAGCATCCTCGGCGACATGCGCAAGGGCGGGCTGGTCGAGAGCCAGCGCGGCGGGCGGGGCGGCTACTGGCTGGCACGGCCCGCCGAGACGATCTCGGTGGCGGACGTCATCCGCTGCGTGGACGGCCCGCTGGTGTCGGTGCGCGGCCAGCGCCCGCCGGACCTCTCGTACACGGGCCCCGCCGAGTCGCTGCTGACGCTGTGGATCGCGCTGCGGGCCGGCGTGCGCGACGTGCTGGGCGTCTCGCTCGCGGAGGTCGCCTCGGCCCGGCTGCCCGCCGAGATCGCCGCGCGGGCGGACGACCCGGAGGCGTGGACCAACCCCTGACGGGCCACCACCCCGCCGCTCGCAGCGGCGGCAACCCCCGCCACCTGCGCCGATCTGACCCTGTCTCACCCACCGGAACAGGCTCATCCACACCTCGGACGCCCCTTGGGGCCCCGGCCACCCCTCTGCCACTATCCCTAGTGATCCAGTGGGATTACGGAGAGCGGGTGGGGACGGTATGAGCGCGCAGCAGACGACGCCGAGGGACGACACGCTCTGGCGGCGGGTCGTCCGGGAACTCGCCGACGACCTGGCCGTCGACGCGCACACCCGCGACCGGGCCGGCCGGAGCCCCCGCGACGAGGTGGAGCGGCTCCAGGAGGCGGGCCTCCCCGCCTTCCTCACGGCCGCCGACCCCGCCCTCGGCGGCGGGCACGGGGCCGACCTGCGCACCGCGTGTTCCGCCGTACGGGAGCTCTCCGCCGCCGACAGCTCGGTCGGCGAACTCCTCGCCCACCACTACGCTCTGTCCTGGACGAGCCGCTTCCTCGCCGGCCCGTCGGGCCGCAGCGCCGGAACGTTCCCGCGCCTCGACGCCCGGACGGCGGCCGAGGGCTGGCTGCTCGCCGGCGCCACCGAACCCGCGCCGTCCGGCGCGGGCCACGGTCTCACCCTCACCCGCGTCGACCGGGGCGGCTGGCTCCTCGACGGCCGGCGCGCCTTCGACTCGGCCGTGACCGTCGCCGACCGGCTGGTCGTCGCCGCCCGCCCGGCCGGCACCGGGGACCAGCTCGTCGTCCTGGTCGACCCGGCCCACCCCGGGGTGCGCGCCGAGGCGGCGGCGGACCGGGTCGGGCAGCGGCTGACCGGCGCCGGGACGGTGGTCTTCGACCACGTGCCGGTGCCCCGCGCGCGGGTCCTCGGCACCCTGCCGGCGGACGAGCACGCGGTGGCGCCGTTCACCGCGCTCGCGCCGCTCGTGCTCCGGCTGCTGCTCGTGCACGTGGCGCTCGGCATCGCGGAGGGCGCGCTCGCCGAGGCCCGCGACGTGAGCCGCGCGGCCGTCCCGGAACCGGGCGCGGCGCCCGCCGAGGCGCTGCAGGACCAGGGGGACGACCCGTATCTGCTGCTCTCCTACGGGGAGCTGGCGACCGCCGCGCACACCGCCGCCGCGGTCGCCGAACGCGCCACCGACGCCCTCACCCGCGGCCTTCGCTCCGGCTGGACGCTCGGTGTCGAGGACCGCGCCGACCTGGCGGTGCTGGTGGCCGCCGCCGAGACCGTCACCGGCCGGGCGGCGGTCCAGCTGACCACCCGGATCCTGGAACTCGTCGAGGGGGCCCCGCCCGCCGGGGGCGGCGGCCCCGGCTTCGACCGCTTCTGGCGCAACGCCCGCGCGCTCACCGCCCGCACCCGCCCGTCCCACCGCCTCCGCGACATCGGCGACCACTACCTCAACGGCACCCACGCACGGCTGGCGCGCAGTGCCTGATCCGGGGCCGCCCGGTCAGCCGGCCCGGCTCAGCCCGACCGTCTCCTCACCGTCCACGTCCCACTGACGGAGCACCACCCGGTCGTCCTCGCCCCCGATCTCCCAGGGCTCGAACACGCAGTCCGGGAGGTCGGTCACGACGCTCTCGCCCCACCCGTCGGCCGCCGCGAACGTCCACGTGCCGCGCGCCGTACAGGTCTCCCCCGCCTCGCCGGGGAGCGGAGCGAAGCCCGGCGGCTCCATGACGCCGTCCGCCTCCGCGGTGCCGTCGGCGGCCAGCTCCAGCGTGCCGCCGCGCCCGTCCGTCCAGGTGCCGACCAGCTCCTCCCGGGTGGCCACCGGCGGCTCGTGGGCGTCGAGGACGCCGCTGCCGAGCACGAGACCACCCGTGACGGCGAGGCCCATGAGTCCGACCGTCCCCCACAGGGCGATCTCGCGCAGCAGCCACCGCCGGCGCAGCCGGGCGACCAGCGCGGCCGGGACGATCAGCACGACCAGCGCCGCCCAGGCGAGGAGGGCCGCGCGCGGGGACGGCACCGCACGCAGGAGGAACAGGACACCGGCGGCCGCGACCGGTGCGGCGGAGACCGGGGTCCACCACCACGGCCCGGGCTCCCCCTCGGGCGCGCCGCCGAGCCGCCGCCCCAGCTCCGCCGCGAGCACGACGGCCGGCACCACGAGGACGAGGGCCGCGACGGCGACGACGAGCGTCGCCGGGAGCGCCACCAGAGGCAGCATCATCACCGTGAACCCGTAGCCGTCGCCCGTCGCCGGCTCCCGGGTCGCCCCGTACAGCGCGGCCACCACCGCGACGGACGTCAGCTCCAGCATGAGCATGCCCGTCGCCACCATCAGGATCCGGCCGAACGAAGGAGGACCGGTCCGTGTCGCCGTCTTCATGACGATCACCCCCGGGAGCATCCTGCCACGCCGTCTTGAACGCGTTCAACTTGGGTCCCGGGGGCGGATGGACCGGCATGTCGGGACCTCCGGCCCTCATCCGGGACGGCCGAAGGCCCCAAGCTGGGAGTGAGCAGGGCCCCGGCCGCCGGGCCGGGCCCGTCACGCCACGACCAGGGAGGACGTCAGATGAGTCGCGAGGCCCAGCAGACCGGAGCGGACGGCGGCGAGACCCGGGAGTCCCGCGCGGGCCGGGAGATCGTGGCCGGGGTGGACGGTTCGCCGGAGAGCCTGGCCGCCGCCGACTGGGCCGCGCGGGAGGCGGAGCACCGGGGCGTCCCGCTGCGGCTCGCGCACGCCTGGCGGTGGGAACCGCTCGACCTGCCGCTCGTCCAGGACCAGGAGACGCAGCAGCGCGCCGCCGAGGAGGTGGTCCGCGCGGCCGAGACGGAGATCGCGGCCCGGCACCCGAAGCTGGAGATCACCGCCGAGGTGCTCACCGACACCCCGGTCGCCGCGCTGCTCGACACGATCGGCGACGCCGGGATGCTGGTCATCGGCTCGCGCGGCCACGGCGCGGTGGCCGGGTTCCTGCTCGGCTCGTACGGCCAGCAGATCATCGCCGCCGCGACCCGCCCGGTGGTCGCCGTCCGTGCCCGCGACGACCGGGCCGCCGAACCGCCCACCGGCGAGATCCTGGTGGGCCAGCAGGGCAGCCCCGAGGACAGCGAGGCCGTGCTGCGGTTCGCCTTCGAGACGGCCGCGGCCCGCGGCGCGGCGATCCGCGCGGTGCGCGCCTGGAGCCTGCCGCCGCTCTTCGCGTACAGCCCGGCGTCGATGCGGCTCGCCGACGACGCCGGAGGTCTGGTGCCCTTCGAGGAGAAGGCGCTCCGCGACGCCCTGGCGCCGTGGCGCGAGCGGTACCCGTACGTGCCGGTGACCGAGCACGTCGAACTCGGCAGCGCCGGGCAGGTGCTGCTGACCACCTCCGGCAACGCGCAGCTCCTGGTGGTGGGCCGGCGGGCGAAGCGCGGGGCGCTGGGCCAGCGGATCGGCTCGGTGGCGCACGCGGCACTGCACCTGGCACCGTGCCCGGTGGCGGTGGTCCCGCAGGGCTGAGGCGGGACGGGGCCGCCCGTCAAGCCGGTGCGGCGGGTTGACGCACGGAGTTGACCCACCGGGTTGACGTGGGGTGTCGGGGCGGCGGAGCGCGGAAAGCCTTGACCCCGTCGCCCCGGCGGCCCGCCCGGGCGCCGGACCCGACGGCGGCCCAGGCGAGAGAGCGGAGCCCCATGCGGTACGACGGTCCCGACCCCCACGACGGCCCGGACCCCTTCGACCCCCACCACGGCCCGGACCCCTTCGTCCCCCACGACGGCCCGGACCCCTTCGTCCCCCTCGAACGCCCGCGGGACCGGGGCGCGCCCGCGTCCGGCCGCCACCGGCGCGGCGGCCCGGTCCGCCGCCGCCCGCTCCGCCGGCCGGCCTTCCCCGCCGCCGTCCTCGCCGCGGGCACGACGGCGGCCGCCGTCACGATCCTCCTCGGTCTGTACGCGGCCACCCCCTCCACCGCCCCCGCCCCCCC